>DATDAL010000101.1:0-2218 GCA_036525415.1 Terrimicrobiaceae bacterium
CTTCTACCGCGGGGTGGAGCAGCCCGGTAGCTCGTCAGGCTCATAACCTGAAGGTCGTAGGTTCGAATCCTACCCCCGCAACCACTTCAATACTCTGGAAGTGGTTATTAATTAGGATGCTACACGTTGAATCCTCTGGTTCGCCCGACTTCGTTGGTACTGAATTGTTCTCAGCGAACGCGCACGGTTTCCCTTCTTGAGCTCCTTTTCACGCAGCGGGTGCGCTTCGACCGAGTCCTGATAGGTGGGACTGGTATAGATGCTCTTGAGCTTGTCGAGGTAGGCATGGCTCAGCGTCGTATCTCGCGAAATATCGGAGAACGTCTCGTGCACAGATTTTCCCTCTAGGCCGTGGACCAACTCACGGTTGTGAAGACTGGTCACTTCGATGAGACCCATGAAGGCCCAGCCATCCAAATCTAGCCCCTTGACACGACTCTCGTGAGTCTTTCAGAGAAGGCGTATTATTGTAACGACCATGCTGCGTGGCCCCCGGGTTTGAAATGCTCTCGTTATTCTACGTGGAAAACATTAGCCGCCGAGGACAATCGTGAGCGCCACCAGCACGGCGCCGATGCCGACCATAGCGAGGCCGGTGCGGATGCGGCGCATGCCGGCGTAGCTGACGAGCAGGCAGCCCGCACCGAAGAGCATCGCGATGGCGACGACATTTGAGACACGCAACGCCAGCCTGGCGTCCTGCATAAAGAGAAACGGCACAACCACGGGGAACGTGGAGAGAAAGACGAGCAGGAAGACGCCGATGGCTCCGCGCCAATTCTCCGCCGTGAGCCGCGGTCGGTCGGTTGGCGTGGGTAGCCTGCTCAAATGTTCGCGCACGCGCTCGAAGTCCGCGGGCTGCAAAGCGGTCGCGACTGGTTCCGGCAAAGCATCGGCGATGAGGTGCTGCGCATGCGTGGGGTTGGTTGCCCGCTGCACGCTGCGCAGAATGGTCGCGTTGCGCCCACGTTCGGCGAGACAATTAATGAGATAAAACGCTGCATCGATGATTCCCCACGCGAGATTGCAGCCGAGCGCGCCGAGGAGCATGATGCGGATGTCTTCGCGCCCGACCTCCGCAACGCTCAACGCGCCGGTGAATGAGAGCACCATGATGAGTCCGAAGACGATCTCCGAGAAGCGTTCGAGCGGATTGAGGACCCGAACTCGATTGGTGGCGGATGATGTCATGATTTTCAGCGGCCCGACTTTGAAGTCCTCGAGCGTGTAACCCAGCGAGGTAAGCTAGCAAGTCCGATTGCGAGAAGAGTTGATGGCGGTGAAGTCATCGGGCTTGGGGTGGAAGGAGGTAAAGCGTCATGGCGAAAATCGAATACACCATCAGCACCAGGACGCCGACGAACCACGCCGAGCGTCCGCTATTGGTCACCAGGGAGGCGGTCATGGTGGCGATGAGCATCATCACCACAGCCCCGGGCCAAAACCGCAGGTCCATCGGCGATGGCGCGATGAAGTAGCTCACGAGCACGAGCACCGGCGCGACAAACAGCGCAATCTGCGACGCACTCCCCAGGGCGATGCCTATGCTGAGATCCAACCGGTTCTTGCGTGCGCCGGAAAACGCAGAGCCCATCTCCGCCGCCCCGCCCACCAGCGCGACAACGACGAAGCCCACGAAGGCCTGCGACATCCCGAACGCCACCGCGGCCTCCTGCACCGATTCGACGAAAATCTCGCTCACCAGCGTCACCAGCACCGTGACAGCCGCGAGTGTGGCAAGCGCCAGCCCGATCGGCCACGGTTCTTCGCCTTCCTCCCCATGCGTCACGCTGCCGAAAAACTCGCGGTGCGTCTTGAGCAAAATGATTCCGAGAGATGCTCAATGTGTGGGAGGACGGGAAGACCTTGGTGGCTTTGAAACGGGTGTTCTTTCGGGTTGCCCTTTCGTCTGTAGTTGGAGACGATCGTCGCGTTCGCGCACTAGCCAATAGCAAATTCCGAGTGCCAAGGTGATGGCTGCTAAGCCCAACAGCTCGTTGGCGGCCGTCTCTTTGAAATCCAGAATGATAAACTTGCGCGCGAGGGCCAGGAGCGAAATGAGCAGGACGATTTTGGTCTGAATGATGCTCTGCTCCCGGGAGACGACGTATTGCAGGGTGTGGTTGAACTCCAGCGCGATCAGCACGGTCATTATCTGACCGAAGACGGCTTGGAAGACTTTATACTCAAGCGGATTCATGGCTCCGAACACCAGCGC
>DATDAL010000102.1:0-2126 GCA_036525415.1 Terrimicrobiaceae bacterium
AGATGCCTTCCGCCTGGAGGAAATCCTTCTCTCGTCAGAAGAGATGGAAATTCGCAAGTATGCGCGCATATCGACATAGCCGTCGATTCCGCCTTCGGCGCCCGGCGCTAGCCTTGTATAAGGAACAGCAACCGGTTGTGGGTAAGCCGGTGGGGCTGTAGCAGCCTTTTGCAGCTTCGTCATAGGGGACCGGCTTATCCACAACCGGGGAAGGTTCCTGATTTTCTTTTTGGTCTTTTTTCTTTTGTGAACAACGGCCCGCTGTGTTGTGAACAAGCTCCCGTCGGGTCCATCATTTCCGCGCCGTCGAGATCCTTGAGTGTCGCTAGACTGAAGCAGCCCGTGGCTGACATGAAGCCCGGGAGGACTTCTGAACCTAGACCAGGAGCGGCGGCGCTTATTTGCGAAGGTCCTCATATGAACCCTGATCGCTTGATAGGAGCCCTCGGCCAGCCCGGCCTCACCCGGGCAGGCAGAGGGAACATCCTTGATTTGGCCACAAGTATGGGAAGCGGGCCTTCAATTACCCCGAAGAGAAAGGAATGAATGAAAATCCCCACCTCCATCAATAATCTGATCGACATCTTCGTTGGTGTCGACATTGGAAAAGGCTTCCACTGCGCCGCGGCAATCAACGCTCGCGGCAACGTGCTGCTCAAGCCGCTAAAAGTGCTCGCAAGCGCGGAAGGTTTTACTGCCTTCGAAGCGCGTCTGCGCCAACTCGGCGACAAGACCGCGCTCCTTATCGGATTGGAAGCCAGCGGCCACTACTGGATGAGCCTGTGGCGCTTTCTTCTGGAGCGCGACTGGCAGGTACAGGTCTTCAATCCAGTCTTGAGCAGCAAAAACGCCCGCACTCATTTGCGGGGACGCAAGACCGATGCCGATGACGCGCTTTTTATCGCCCGCACTGTGCGTGACGGCGATTTCACCCCCTTGCAACCAGGCAACCAAGACACCGAGCAACTCAAGCTTGTGTGTCGGCAGCGGCGTTTTATCACCCATGAGCTGGCCAATGCCAAGCGCCGGCTCACCGGATTGATCGATCTGAGCTTCCCAGAGTTCGGTCGGCATTTTGACAATAATCACAGCAAAGCGGCCCGTGCTGCACTCAAGGCGGCTCCAAGCGCGGCCGCTATCGCCCGACTGTCCCTGCGCCGACTCGGGAGCCTGCTGTTGAGCGCCAGCCATGGTCGACTCGGCACAGTGAAAGCCGAAGCACTACGAGAGTCGGCCAAACAAAGCCTGGCCAGCCGCCGCCAGGATCCTGCCCTCGATCTGCTCATCCGCACGATGATCGCACAGCTCGAGTTCTTCGAAAAGCAGCTCGCCGAACTCGATCTCCACATCCAGAGGCTTTTCTCGCGCATGGAACACCCGATCAAAACTATCCCCGGCATCGGCTCGATCACCGGGCCTTTGATCGCCGCCGAACTGGGTGATCTGCGCCGCTTCGCAGGCCGCCGTCCCCTCCATGCCATCCTCGCCTATTCCGGCATGGACCCCCGAGTGCGCAAAAGTGGCCAATGGAGCGGCAAAATCAAAATGAGCAAACGCGGCAGCGTCGCCCTGCGCACCGCTCTCTATCAGGCTGCCAGCATGGCTCGCCTACATGAGCCCCGCCTTGCTGAAGTTTACAACCATCACAAACAGCAAATGAACAAGCATCACGCCGTGGCCATCAGTCATGTCGCACGAAAACTCGTCGGCATCATCTATGCCGTCTGTGCCCGCGGCCAATCTTACGACCCCTCAAAATATGCGCCCAGCCCGCTTGACTTCCTATAGCTTGTCTAGAGCTAAGGGCGCTTGTTAGGGCCAGGGAGGAGCAGAAACCGGCTGGTTGCAATTCGCTCTGTCCTCCGGCAATTGTCGTGGCGCCATACGGGGTGCCACCGCGTGCTTCGGTGTGAAGCATCCCTTCTACTGAGTAGGGCACTCCAACAATTCTTTGCTGGCTTTCGGTCCCGCTCGTCGCACTCGTGTTCATGATGAAGCGCTCCGTCGCCCAAAAGGGTGCCCACGTCGCGGCGGAGTAACCCTTGCAATTTGAACCACCTCGTAATCATGCGGCAAACGCGCCTCAATGCCACGTGGTCTTTGAAGCGGGTTGTCGACCATTCCCT
>DATDAL010000103.1:0-6399 GCA_036525415.1 Terrimicrobiaceae bacterium
CTTTAATCTGACCAACCAAGTCGGCAGTGCCACTACCTGTTTCAGGTAGCGGGCTGCCGCCAGCCAGTGGATCCACGCCGGGCTGCCAGCCGCCATATATGATGATGAGGTCTCGAATAGGCAACGGCGCTTCGGGACTGAGGGTCGCATTCAATGGTAAGTCAATTGACATTTAGAGCCTCCGCAGAGAGTTTACTCACGTTAGTTGATCGAAAGTATCCGTAAAGATATTTCGAGCGCTTTTTCCAGGATTTCGATACCCCCTATTGCGGTCCTTCTGGAAATTGCGTGGGATTTTGAATGAGGGTGTGAAAGAGGCCGGGACGCGTCATATGGAATTTATGCGCGCCCTGCTGGGACTAGAAGCCCGATAGTGAAGAGGGAGAGATGCCTCGACAGCGGCTAAGGTAGATTGGAGAAAGGGGTTGGTGTCTGCATTGATCCAAAGGGAAACAACGGGCGCTTGGATTGGATCAGCCAAAGACTGGCATTGGCGAGAAGTCCTGCTGTTGTCGTACGATCCGTTGGATCAGAGAAGCGATGCAACGGCGCAAGGACTGGATCGCCGCGACACGAAAGATCCAAGACATGTCAATAAATCATGAGCGACCCCTTTGTCATTTCCAGCCGCGATGAATTCATGGGAGATTGGGGCCCGATTCTGACCGAGGACCAACTCAAGCGCCTGGCCAAAGCAATCGGCAAGACCGGCACGGCGGCTAAGAATTTCGCTGGCAACTACACCGACATCACTATCAAGCGCGCGGATGCGGACACGGTCTTTATGCGCAGCACGCTGCCGAGGATCAGACTTTGGGCCGCCAAGACGTTCTTCTTCTCGTTTCACATTGTACGAGAGGACCGGCCCACGAAGATCCAACGGATGTCAATAAATCATGAGCGACCCCTTTTACCCCCCTCCCTGGTATAGCCATCCGCTTTGCGTTGCGTGTTCCCTCCACTGTTCTTTGAGGCAAGTTTCAAAAGACAATATCAATAGATCATGAGCGACCCCTTTAGATATACCCCCGGAAACCTTCGAGAGGGTCCTCGCGCTCGTCTACCAGTATCGCGAGGCCTTTGTCGCCGCCTATGGCAAGTCACGCGCCGAGCCGTACAAGACCTGCGCCAAAATACTCAGTACGGATGCCAAGGCGGAGTGGATCCTACAGACCTTCTGCGATAAGTATATGGGACTCGACTGCAACGGCTTCGTCGGAAACTTCGTCGCCAAAGCGGACCACTCCCTCAAACTGAAGGCCAACTCGTCGATCCATTACGGATTCTTCCACAACAAGAAGGCGTTGCGCGCAAGTGCCGACGAGGTGCAAGCCAAGGACCTGATCATCTGGTCCAATTTCCAGCACATCGCTTCGATCGACGTGGGCCTCAACGACGAGTTCCTCGTCTGCCAGTCGACCGCCGGTGGCCCGCAGGCGAGCCGGAATAGCTTCGTCTACCATGCCAAGCAGAAGCTGTTCTCGATCGAGCCGTCGCCGGTGAAATTCGTCGGCAAAGTGTACATCGTTTCGGTCGGGTTGAGCTGAGCGCCGGATGGATTCGCGGCACAGAACCCCGTTCCTTCGGCAGCCCACCGAGGGGGCGGCAGATAAGAAATTCTTGGCGGGCTCTCAGTGAGCGGTGACCGGATTCCGAACCCGGCGCCTGAAAGCGAGCAGGCACATGATACCGGCAATCACGAGGACAAAGGTTCCCGGCTCGGGCACAGTGGAGTGCTGGAGGGCCAGGGCCTCGTGGCCTTTCACCGTCTTTTTCTCCGTGCGCTCGAGCATCTTCCACTGGGCAGTATCCTCAACGACCATGTAGGCGGCAGACGGGACCAGAATTCCGGTTTCCCGGCAGAGGGCCAAGAGTTCGCCAAGAGCGCCCGACTTCTGACGCCAAGGCTCGAAGAAACGGCGCATTTCCAGGCTCCACGGCAAGACTACTTGGCCATACGCGGGGTTCGCGGGTTTCCCGAGCTTTTCTTCCAAGGAAGCGAATCGACCGGATTTCGGATCAAACACTTCAAGGTGATCAAGCGGCCCCTTCGCCGGAGACAGGCTCACGAACGACACGGGCTCTCCCTCCCGGCCGGCAAACCGTTCACCGCCAGCTTGAAAGACATGCACCGGCTTCCGCTCCGCCCCTGCATTCGCGGCGTCCAGCGGAGCGTATGATGCCCGTTCCCTCGCTCCAAACTCTAACGTCCAGTATCCCGGAAGATCCGGCAGCAGCCGGGCGAATTCCGCGAGATTAGACGTTTCGTCGGGCAATACCGTGGCACCCGTACCTTTGAGCAGGACGATCTGGGGAAAGCGCTTCAATGCGGTTTCGTCGTCGGAATTTAAGGCGAGATGCTGTCGCCAGAGCACTTCCTTGATGGCCCTGAAAACGAGCAGGCCACCACCGGCGGCAGGCTGCAATTCCGAGTCGGACGCCTTGAGAAGCTCGTCCACCGGCAAAATCTCCCCGCCGCGAAAATCCCGGGTCTCGAAATTCACGAACGTCAGACGGGCGGAACGAATCCCAGAAAACTGGCGGGCCACCGAGCGAATCGCATCGCGCAGGGAACCTGGATCAGAGAAGCGGGAACTCTTAGAGACATCAACCAGCAAGTGCAAATAGGGGTCGCGATTCACCGCCGGCAGAGCCGGTGTGGCCGGAATCGCCACCGAAAAATGCCCATCCTCAGCCACCCCGATCGAAGCCGTGCTCTTCCCGCTCGGAGCAAGGGCCAGCGGACCGTGGCCGGCAATTTCGATTCTGGGATTCAGCCCCTCGGGATAGAGAAACTCCACCTCGACCACACGTGGTGCGCGGAACTCGACCGGATAGACACGCAACTCCGCGGTATTCGGCCCCGTGTGGCGCAGGATGGCGGGGTCGCGTGGGATCGGGCGGACTTCGGTAATTTTCTGATACACCCACATTGCACTGCGTTTCTCGAAGATCCGGCCTGGAACCCGCTCGGTACCAATGGTCAGCCACATGCCGGAAATCATCACTCCCGGCGGGACATTCATGGTGGTGAAATACTCCGTGGTTTGACTCGTGGGATTGCGGACCGTCAGTTCTGCCGAAGTGCGAACCATGCCCTGTTCCGGCCGCACCGAAATTCTCAGGGCATCCAACCGGGCATCGGTGGTCGGGCGCTGGCCCTGAACGCCTCCCAGAGCCTCAGTCATGTTCCGGGCTCCCCGGCGTCCCATGCCGAACGCGGAGAACGTGGGACGGCGGATGGATTTTTCCATCGGCTGGCCAAAGAATGTCGTGCTCAGGGCATCCATTCTGGATTGGGGCAGCACCAGATTGTCGAAGGCCAGCCAGTTGTAATAATCCGAAAGGAACGGCAGGTAGAGCCCTTCCTTGAAATCCCGGAGATGCGCGAGGGACGACCGGAGGGCCGGGAGCGAACCGTGAAAGCGGGCGCTCTCCGCGTAGTTCGGATACTGCAGGTAATCCAGCGCCCGATGCAGCGAGGCCCGGTCCAGTCGCGCCTGAATCGTGTAAGCCACCGGCCAGACAAGCACGGCTGTTGCCCCGAGAAACGCAGGCACCCACTTCTGGCCATCGCGCACCTCTGCCCGGTACCCATCAATGAGCTTGTAACCATGCAAAAGAAACAACAGCGACGGCAGATAGATGAAAATGCCCAGTCCAAAAAAGAGCAGCGAGAGTGGTCCCAGCAAAAGAAATGGGAGGAAGACTGCGAAGAAATAAACCGTGAAGGGGAAAAGCAGGCACTGCGCCAGCCAAATGATGCGATGCGCGATGGGATGGGAAAAATTCGGCAGCACGAGCACGAGACCGTTCAGGAGCGCGACAACGTAAATTGCGGAGCTCTGGAAGTCGGCCGGAAAAGGAATCTCGAAATTAAGGGTCAAGCCCAGCAGAGGCCCCATAAGCGCCACACAAAATGTCAAACCAGCCAGACATCTGGGACTGGAAACGCGGGCCCACACATACATGCTGATGGAAACTCTTAGCAGCGCCGCAGCCGCCAGGGTCGAAAGCACCATGAGGGCGACCGTTTGCGAGATTTGCGCCGCGCTCGAAACCCGGCCGGAAAGCGCTCCAAATGCCGGCCCCATCACGAAAAGTGACCCCAGGCTGACGCCGAACAAACCGAAGCAAATGGCGATGGCGCGAGAGAGGGACTCTGTTCTCTCGTCCTGGCTTTCCTGATCCGGGCAAAGCAAACGCAGTGCACCGAAAAGAGCCGCCGGCATGGCCAGCGCAAATTGCTTAACCATCCATTGGTCGCGAGGCAGCATCCAGTCCGCCACCGCAAGAGGGATGGCCTGATCAGCCAAAACAAAAACGGTCGCGAGAAAGATCAGGGAGCCGACCAGGGGAATAAGCCCCTGCGGACGGGCGAAAGATTGGCGAAAAATCGTCAGCCAGGCGAACAAGCCGGCTCCGCAGCCGAGCGAAAGAAGCTCCATGCAAAAAATCAGCCAGGCAGTGCTGCGCTGGCTCTCAGTCATTTCGCCCGATCCCAACTCCCAAGCCTGGAAGTTGATGAAAAGAAGAACAAGTTGGGGAAGCACGCAAATGGCCAGGACAACCAAGGGATGCCTGACGCTTCGCGGAAAGAGTACCGGGCGGGCAGGCGGCTTTCTCCACGGTGGCGAACCGGGGCGGTTCTGTTGCGTGATTTCGGTCATCGCGAGGTTTCGCTCCGCTTCCACGGGAGAAGACCTTACTTCGGCGCGAGCCCACAGCAAAGTGCAAAGCCGCTCAACAGCCGCGCCTTGCCGCGGCGAATACACTTGCGCACGCTCGCCAGGGTCAGCGCGCCCGTTCGCTGATGACCGTCAGCTGTTCGCGGGTCGGGCCGAACGGCTTGAACCTTCAACCCGAGGCCATTGTCGGACCTTTCTTTCTTTAGGCATCAGTTGATCTCCTTTGTCAGTGCACGCCCGAGACGACAGAAACCCGGCCAACGCCCGATCGCTTGCTTTCCGGCGGCTTCGTAGACAAGATGCAAAGACTATGACCGAATGGTCCGCGTCTGAATACGCCAGGATATCGGGGCTCCAGAAGGCGATGGCGGAGGAAGTGCTCTCGCTGCTTGATCTCAATGGAACGAAGCGTGTTTTGGATGTGGGTTGCGGCAACGGGAGGGTCACCGCGGAGATTGCCTCCCGTATTCCTCAGGGGACTGTTATCGGCGTCGATTCGTCGGCGTCAATGGTCGCTTTCGCATCGAGCCACTACGGACCGGCAGGCTGGCCCAATCTTCGATTCGAAATAGCGGACGCCCGCCGTCTGCCTTTTCAGGAGGAATTCGACCTGGTCGTCTCCTTGAACGCGCTCCATTGGATACGCGAACAAGACAAAGCCCTTCGCTCGATACGCTCCGCGATGAAGCCCGACGGCGCGGCGCAACTGCGCCTCGTTCCGGCGGGCAAGCGCAAGAGTCTTGAAAATGTGATTGAGGAAACCCGTCTCTCATCAAAATGGGTTCGTTACTTTCAGGGGTTTCGCGATCCTTATCTCCACTTCACGCCAGAGCAATATGGAGAATTAGCCGAACGAGACGGTCTGCACATCTGTCGCATTCACACGCAGGACAACTCTTGGGATTTCGAGTCTCGCTCGGCATTCCTTGCTTTTGGCTCAGTGACCTTCATCGAATGGACGCAATTCATTCCGGAAGCCGAAAGGCTCGATTTCGTCACCGATGTCCTGGATCGCTACCGGACCGTGGCGGCCGATCAACCGGGCGAGGAGAATACTTTCAAGTTCTATCAGATGGATATCACCCCTTTCGCCAGCCTAAGGCAATGCGACAGAAGAAATCATGAGGGACAGGACCAAGGGGTCGCTCATGATTTATTGACATCTTTGGATCTTTCTTGGTCGCTGCGATCCAACTTCTTCGCGGTTCGATCGCCTCTCTGGTCCGACGGATCGTACGACAACAGTAGCGTTGGTTAATTCAGCCCGAACGCACGGTCGTCTCCTTTTGGATCAATGCGGCCACTAACCCCTTCCTCAATCTCCATTGGCCGCGCTCTGCAGTTCCCTCGCGGATTACTCCGAAGTGCTCGAAATCCGCCTGCAGAAATTCGCTCCGCTCGTCGCTCCATGATCGTCAACTCCCCTCCCTGGTATAGCCATCCGCTTTGCGTTTCGTGTTCCCTCCACTGTTCTTTGAGGCAAGTTTCAAAAGACAATATCAATAAATCATGGGTGACCCCTTACTCGCAGAGATGTCAATAAATCATGAGCGACCCCTTTAGCCCCCCGCTTTAATCTGACCAACCAAGTCGGCAGTGCCACTACCTGTTTCAGGTAGCGGGCTGCCGCCAGCCAGTGGATCCACGCCGGGCTGCCAGCCGCCATATATGATGATGAGGTCTCGAATAGGCAACGGCGCTTCGGGACTGA
>DATDAL010000104.1:0-3992 GCA_036525415.1 Terrimicrobiaceae bacterium
GAAATGTGGCTCGCCCGTGACGAAGGGGGTTTCCCTGAAGCGCGCGTCCTGCCGCAAATCCGACGCCACAACCATCTCGATACCGCAGACTGTAGTTGCACAGAAAGCGATCTCGCGCGGGCATTGGTTGAAATCCGGTGGTAGACCATACTTGGCCTTGAGCCAAAGCCGATCATCGTCCATGAAGCTGATATAGGCGACTGGACAATGGCAAGCTTCCGCGGCCAGTTCCCCGATTTCATCATAGGTAATTTCGGTGGCGGTATCGAGGATATTGAGTCCGCGAACAGCGCCAAGCCGCTCTGTCTCGTTAGCCGGTACTGGAAACCTCATTGCGAAGCCTTCGCATGCCCTTCTCGCACAGATTCGAGCTTCGCGTAACGGTAGGTGTGGGTTACGTCAAACCCGCCCTTTTCGAGTTTAAGCTTTCCTAGTGCCGTCGCCTCAATCGGGCCGCGCCTTACACCATCAAATCTGGGGTGAATCTCCGTCATTCGTTCGTTACAAAATATCGATCTGCGGCGTGCTCAAACGTCCTCGAAATTCTACGCGCCTGCAAAGCAAATCATGATGGCCGTGACACCGGCTTCTTTGGCAAAAAGTCCCCAATTGGGGACTTTTCAAGATACCCGACAGTCGCGAACGATCAGACCGGGCTAGAACAGAGCAACGTAGTCATTCCGCCTTCTGTCTTTCCGGCTCCTTTAGACAAACAAAGTCTCCAAGGATAACGGAAACGACCCTGACTGCCGCCGCGACTCAGAAGGAGACTATTTCATTGATGAGAAGGGGCCGCAGTCGGTTCGGCGGCAATGAAAAACGTCCTGCGGAACAAGCTGAAGTTTGATTCCCTGGTATGGCTTGCTGCCCGGCTTTCACCTGACTTATGTTGTTCTCACTCGAGCATGATACATTCCTCAGCAGCCTCGATTGATCGCCCGAAGCTTCTGGCTGATCCAACGGCCCGCAGAAAACGGGGCGAGGACCTTCTTGCTCCTCACATGGTACCTTTGCGCGACTTCGTTCAATCTCTACGCAATGAGATCGGACCAGGGGCCAGCGTACCAGATTTCGACCCTTGGGATGGCGGCACTGCCGCTGAAATATTATTTCTGCTTGAAGCCCCTGGGGCGAAGGCAGTCTTTTCTGGCTTCATCTCCCGTAACAACCCGGATGAGACTGCGAAGAATTTTTTTGAACTGAATGCGCAAGCAGGAATCCCGCGGGAACGGACAATTACATGGAATATAGTTCCCTGGTATATCGGGAGTGGATCGCGCATTCGACCTGCAAACAATCGTGATGTTACATTGGGAGCCTCTTCCTTATTACGACTTCTTGACCTGCTTCCGGCCTTACGCATTGTTGTGCTCATCGGTCGGAAAGCAGAATATGCTAAAGACATCATTTCGCGATCACGCCCTGAGATGCGCATTCTGAAGTCACCTCATCCAAGTCCCCTTTTTGTAAATAATGCTCCGGGCAATCGAGGACGCATTCTAGACGTATTGCGTGAGGCGCTGCGCCTTCTTGAAGCATGAAGGTGAACCCGTCCGTGCAAGGCACAACTAGCTCCGTTGGTAAACTCACAAGGTGCCTCGATAGGCGTCGAGTTGTCGCGCGGCCCGCCTGGTCATACTTACCTTATCGCGCGCCAATTCTGTTCACCGCCAAGATCGGCGGGCACAAGGCGCAGTGCCTTCATTTGACTGTCACCTCCATTGCGTTTGCCTGTCGGATCCTCTCGATGCTCTTGCGCCGGCGCTCCCGCAAGTCTTCCAACACCTCCGCAGTAATCACGTTCACCGGCGCGTCAGTAGCCTGAGTTTCGCCACCTGGCGACATCTGTTGTCCGTTCACATTCACCTGCGTCAGCGGGATCTTGTCCGCATACTTGTGCGGCGCGAACCTGGCTGCCAACCACCTGTAGGCGTCAAACTTTAGTTGGCTCCTCCAGATGCTCTCCATGTCTGTACGGGTCCGACCCTTCTCATCCATGAAAGCATCGCCATGGCCGTCCTTGGCTGCCTCGACATAAGCGTCACGCCAAGAGCCGTATTGCCATAGTTCTGATATTTTGACCGTGATGGTGTATTCGATTTTCGTCATGACGCTTTACCTCCCTACACCGCAAGCGCGCTGACTTCATCGCGATGAAATCTGCTCGTAATCTCGGACTCGACCGCTTTACCTCGCTGGCTCACCCGATCGAGGATTTTCAAAGCCCGCCGCTGAAATCATGACACCCGCCACGAATCGAACTAGCGTCCTCAATCCACTCGAACGTTTCTCGGAAATCGCCTTCGGACTCATCATGGTGCTCTCATTCACCGGCGCGTTGAGCATTGCGGAGGTCGGGCGGGAAGACATCCGCCTCATGCTTCTCGGCGCGATCGGCTGTAATCTCGCGTGGGGAATCATCGATGCGGCGTTTTACCTCATTAGTTGTCTCGCCGAACGCCGGCGCAACGTAAACATCCTACGCAGCGTACAGGAGGCCACTGACCCGACACACGCCCAGCGCATCATCGCCGATGCTCTGCCGGAGCCAGTCGCGACCGCGTTGCAGCCCGCGGACTTCGAGCGCGTGCGCGAACACTTGAGGAGGCTACCCGCGCCAACCGACTGGCCGCGGCTCACAGCGGAGAATTGGCGCGGCGCCCTCGGCGTCTTTCTGCTCGTATTTCTCTCCACGTTCCCCGTGGTTGTGCCGTTTCTCTTCATGCAGGACCCCAGGCTGGCGTTGCGCGTCTCAAATGTCGTCGCCATCACGATGCTCTTCGGAGCGGGCTGCCTGCTCGCCGGCTACGCCGGCATGCGCCGCATTCGCACCGGCCTCGCGATGGTCGGCATCGGCGCCGTGCTAGTTGCGCTCACAATTGTCCTCGGTGGCTAATTAATATTTTCCAGACGCAGACGAGTAAACGAGAGCATTCCAAACCTGTCAGCTATGCAGCCTGGTCCGTTACAATAACACCTTCTCTGAAAGAGTCGCGAGAGGCATGTTAAGAGGCTAAGTTCTAAATCGTCGTGGATGAATCCGCGAATTAGCCAGCAGGCTTATTAACACAAGACTTGGCCGGAGGCTGCTTGAACAGTGCCGAATGGTTTGCAAGGACGACCACACTTCTCTGCGGGGCGGGCCATGCTGGCCCCCGTCCATTATGACTATCAGGTCCCCAGCTCTCCATCCTCATTGAAGGCGCGTCATCTAGGCGTTCGGCTTAGCGACCTGGCTTCAAAGGCGACTTTCGCCAGTGGGAACATTTAATGCGCGTGCGCGATTAATCGCTGATTAGTAAGATTCGCTAGGCCTCCCTGCACTTGCCAGAACCCCCTCATCAGCCTAAAATTAGGTTGTATGAAAACCCCCTAATCTTCTATCCCCACTCAGCGGATCGCACTGCGGCTTGCACGTTTTTCTCCGCCTGCGTCGAAAACCGTATGGACCGGCGGGAGGACCGCTGGAATCAGTGATTCCGCCAGCGTAACGACGCGAGCCACTCGACTCTGGCTTAGAGGTCTACTGAGAATTGACCTGGACCTCGCTCTCGGATAGACCAACTCCCATGGGAAGCCTTATGAGCAACTTGCCTTTTCGCAACGCAGAACAACTGAGCGCGGATCATCTTGTCACGATATTCGATGTGTCATTCGAGATTACGTTCGAATAAAAATATGAGCACATGGTTTCAGGGCTTTTCGATCAACAGTGGCGATGCCAACCGCTTTCGTTTTTCAGGAACCTGAGTCTCAGGCCTATTAACACATCACGGAGACTGGCAGGAGCGAACCGTTTCAGGGAGCAATACACCACCACAATACTACAAGCTTTCCGACCAAAGCACTCCGACATACAATCAATCATTTGCAACACGAGCCCTCATCATTCGATCTCGCTGCCCATGGCCTTACCGTCACCGAAGTCCACCACAACCTACCGCCGAGCGCTCTCTATGAGCACGCGATTCGTTTCGAGAAAGACGCGAGCA
>DATDAL010000105.1:0-10708 GCA_036525415.1 Terrimicrobiaceae bacterium
CACCACATCACTAATGCGGTGACTGAGGGACTCAATAGCAGGATTCAAGATCTGAAATCCGCCGCCCGCGGCTTCCGAAACTTCCACCATTACAGAATCCGCATCCTTTTCTTCTGCGGCAAACTCGAACTCCAACCCCCCCTCTCCGCTTGAAGAAAATCCCACGGAAATCCCCGAAGAAGCATCTTTGCTGTTTAGCGGATACTAAAAAACTCTTAACACGTCAACAGTGGCCACTCTTTCGCGGGTCGCGTATTCCTGGCGCAAGCGGTTCATTGCTTCGGCCAGCAATGCTGTGGCCCAGCGAGCGGCAAACACTTTTCCCGGCGTCGGCCCATCGACTGGTTCCACTGGTTCGGTAGTGGTCGTCCCCAAGCGCGTTCTGATTCCCCTTCAATTGTCACCCCCCAAGTTGGCCCACGATTTATCATCTACACACCTTCTACGCAAATGAATCCGAGCGGCTCTCTCAGCTGGTCTGAATTTCTCCTTCTTCGAATTTGTGAAACTCGGGCTGCTCCAATCCGTGATTACTTGGGTGAAGCGATCTTAGTCTTGAAGAAGAATTCCCTTACGATTACTTGCTTTTCAGCAATAACGCCCAACTGCAAATCCGCGGTCGCACCAGCGCCAAGGCGGGCGGGGAGCATCGAGATCCACGAGATCAATGGAACAATCACGAAAGGGCCAGCGCACGATGTGAGCGTATAGTTGCGTCCATTGGAAGACCAGTAGCTGCGAAAGGCGTCATAAGTCAATCAAAGGAGCCACCATGATCTCTACCAAATTCCGAATTCCCAACACGAACCGTTATTTCCGCGCTGAAGCAGGTTATCGGAAACGAGCGCTGAAGTATTCAAGCCGAAACTCTCTGCTCATGCCGCAACGCCCTCGAAGAACCGCTGACAGTTGCCCGAGGAAGTCTGACACTCTGCGCTTCGGATGCCTTTCTATTAACTGAACCATGAACACTCTCTATTTTTTGGTCGACGCTGAATGCGCTGCACCGTTCTCAAATCTAAGCCTAGCGTTTTCGACGTGTCCTCGAAGGATTCACCCATCTCTCGCGCTTGACATTGGAGTCCGCCTCAAGACAGATTGCCCTCTGCTTGAATTCTAGAACACACGAGGCCAATCCGATGCTGCCGCCTGATGCGAAATTCCTGGCCGCGCTCCAAGCGGACAATGTCGTTGGTCATCTGAACCCCGACGAGAAAAGGAACGGCGACGAGAAGAAGCTGCTCCTAGACGCGTTGCGGTTCTACTTCGGGCCGGCCATGTGGTGGAACGCGGTGGGGAAGGACAAGGGCTTGGGCCCACTGCGGTTCTACTTCCGGCCGGAGAACTGGTGGAACGCGGTGGGGAAGGACAAGATGGAGCAAGACTTGAAGAACCCCGGCCCGGACCTCCGCAAGCGGGGTAAACGATACGACAATTTGGAACAGCAAACTGGCCTGGACCAGGCCTACTTCCCGACTCCAGACCATGTCAATCAGGTCAAACTCTACGCGACCAAGCGGAAGAACCCCTGCCACCCTTACCACCTGCCGAGCTACTTCCTCTACGAAGCCAGCCACAACCTCATGCTCTACGTTGGGCCGGCCTTCCAACTCCACCGACAGGACTTAACCGTCATCAACACCCTTCAGCTGAATGAGCAGCACCGGCCCCAGTCGTCATACACGTTGGACTTTGGGTTCCTGGATACACCTAAAGAATTTGAAGATCACATCTCCAGTCCCAAGCTGCCGAATAATGATGAGATACGGGCCTTCGTGGCCATCCTAGCCAAGCTCCAACCGGACAATATCGATGGTCCGCTGAACTCCAGCGAGAAGGAGATGCTCCTAGGCGCGCTGCGGTTCTACTTCGGGCCGGCCCAGCAGCCGTGGAACGCCCTAACGAAAGACAAGGTGGGCGACTTGGATGACCTCAACACGGAAGCCCGCAAGCCGGGTGGTCGATACGAAATTTTGGAACAGCAAACTGGCCTGGACCAGGGATACTTCGCCCGCACCCATCAGGCTACAGACCAGGTCAAACTCTACGCCGCGACTGACACGCGGACCGGCAACTCCGACCGCCTGCCGAGCTACTTCCTCTACGAAGCCCGCCACAACCTCACGCTCTACGTTGGGCCGGACTTTACGCACGGCCAACCGCAGAGAAAGGTCATCAACACCCAAGTGCTGAATGAGCAGCACGCGCCGCAGGAGTCACACACGTTGGACTTTGCGTCCGTGGATTTGGGACAACGCGACAGTACGCAGTCTGACGAGCCGGGGCCTCACAAGCTCTCGGACGATATCTTTGATCAGCTGGACTACGACGAGGAACTGGACTGCGACGAGAAGAAGATGCTCAAAGCCGCGTTGCGATTCTACTTCGGGCCGGCCCAGTGGAAGGCGGTGGGGGAGGACAATGACTTGGGCCCACTGCGGTTCTACTTCCGGCCGGAGCAATGGTGGCAGGCGGTGGTGAAGGGCCAGGTCAAACTCTATGCGACCAAGCGGAAGAACCCCGAAGTCAAGCCGAGCTACTTCCTCTACGAAGCCAGCCACAAACTCATGCTCTACGTTGGGCCGGACTTCCAACACGGCCGATCGGAGTTAACCGTCATCAACACCCTTCAGCTGAATGAGCAGCACCGGCCCCAGTCGTCATACACGTTGGACTTTGGGTTCATGAATCTTGGACCACGCGACGTCAGTAAGGGACTGGACGGGTCGTTCCTGGACAACCTCCAACCGGAAAATGTCGTTGGTCGGCTGAACGATGACGGGGATAAGAACCGCGACGAGAAGCAGATGCTCCTAGATGCGTTGCGCTTCTACTTCGGGCCCGCCACCAAGTTCTGGGATGCGGTGACGAAGGACAAAAAGAAGCCGAAGGACTTGGATGACCTCAACACGGACCTCCGCAAGCCGGGTGATCGATATGAAATTTTGGAACAGCGAGCGGGCCTGGGCCCGGGGTACTTCGCCGGCACCCATCAGGCTACAGACCAGGTCAAACTCTACGCCGCGAAGTTCAGGGAAAACCCAGCGAGCTACGTCCTCTACGAAGCCCGCCACAACCTCACGTTCTTCGTTGGGCCGAGAGTCATTAACACTCTAGTGCTGGATCAGCAGCACGCGCCGCAGGAGTCACACACGTTGAACTTTGGGTTCATGCCATGAGTTTTCAGGCGTCGATGTACGAGAATTTCGTCGCGGCGGATTCCCAGGCCCGGGAGCGGCTGATCCCCCACTACATTGGGATGCGGACCGACTTCGACATCGTCATCGTCGGCTCGGGCGTCGGCGGCGGAGTGCTCGCCGACGACCTCGCCGAGCGGCTCGGCGACCACCTCCGCATCCTCGTCCTCGAAGCGGGGTCGTTCCTCTACCCCACGCACGCGTACAACATCTGCCGGTTCCAAAACTTCAACGTCGCGAAGAAATTCGCCTGCGGCACGTTCTGGCAGCAGGGCGACTCGGCCAAGGACAAACTCTACATCGGCGAGCAGCCACAGTTGAACTTCGGCGGGCGCTCCATCTTCTGGTCCGGATTGATCCCCACCCCGCAAGACTGGGAACTTCACTTCTTCCCCCCGCGGGTGCGGCAGGATCTCGTCTTGGACCCGCTCCACCCCGCTGACAAGGACCTGCTCCACCGCGCGGGCGAGATGATGAACCAATCGGTGTCGCTGGGCCGCGTGGCCGAGCAGGTAGTGGCACGGCTCCAAAACTCGTGGCTCGCGGCCGATTTCTCCATCAAACAAACGCCCCGGGCCCTGCACCAGCCCTACCTCGAAGCTGATGGCGCCCCCAAGGACAAATTCTTCACCGAGTCTACCGGCGTGTTCAACACGGCCGAGTTGCTCATCAACCAGTTGGGGCTTGCCCCCAGTGCCGGCAAAGGCAACGGCCCCGGCCTCTACCTGCTCCTCAACCACTTCGTCGAGGACGTGCAGGACCAATCCAACCACTTGGAACTCGTCGTCCGCAACACGCTGACCGGGCAGGCCAAGACGTTCCAGGCGGGCAAGGTGGTCCTCGCCGGCGGGTCGATCGAAAGCCCGAAGCTGCTTCGCCGCTCCAGCATTTACGGGTCGCTGTCGCCAGGCGTGAAGAACCTGGTCGGCCGTGGGCTGACCGACCATCCCACCACCGACTCGATCCACGCGTTTGTCGATGGCATCGGCGGCATCAACCTCGACGACCACGACCACGCCAAGATCATCTTCTACTCCCTCGGGTTGCAGGACCAGAAAAACGAGATTCGCTACCCGTTCAACGTCGAAATGAACATTAACCATGAGTATTGGCACCTGCGAAGGAACGATCCTGCCGATCCTGTCGACCCTGAGGATCCCACACCGCGGCCGGGTAAGGCCCTCATCGATATCAAATTCAGTTTCGGCAACTGCCTCGACGACGACAACGAAGTGAAGGCCCCCGTCCCGCATTTGGGCTACGTCCCCGAGATTGCCTTCCACAACACTAAGCTAGTTGAGCGCTTGGCCGAATCGCGGTTTCCCGCCCTCGCCAGCTGGCGGAAAAAGCCCGACGAGATCTGGGACGTACTCAACGACATCACTGTCCAGATCTTCTCGCTGTTCCGTCTCGACGGCCAGCCGGCCAAGCCGGAGGGCGAGAGCAAGTACGGCAGAGGTAAAGGCTTCGGCTATGGCACGGTCCACCACGCGGCCGGTTCGCTGCGGATGCCGTCGCGTCCACGGTACGACCAAGACTTCGCCCCGGTTTCGGTGGTGGATCAGGATCTCCAAGTCATCGGCACGGAGCGCCTCTATGTCTGCGACATGTCGGTGATGCCGATCAGCACGGCCGCGAACCCCGTCCGTGCGCTCGTCGCCCTCTCTTTGCGTTTGTCGGAGCATCTGGCCAAGCAAAACGCCTAAGCGCTGCACCTGACCCGCGGTGTCGTTTTATGGGAGTTAGTAGCCTGGATGGGCCGAGCAGATGAGTTGTACCGTTCGGCGGCTTGAGGGGCTTGATACGCAAAACCGGATCGCGTTGGCACTTGGAGAAGATCCGCATCCCGACATGGGATGACGTTGACGTATCGGTCCATCGCCTGGACAAGTTTCGTTACCCGTGGCTTTGGCTATTCATCATCGGTAACAACGATGAGAATGCCATCTTCGATTGCCTAACTATTATGTGCGGTGACGGTGCTTTCTGGATCGCTCTAGTGCGGGCTAAACACAATCAACTTCGCTTGTTCGATCCCGGCAAAGTCAACAAAGAAGTCGATTCTCTGGCGCAAAAAGACAGCCTTTATCGGGCTCCCGGCCTCCGCCGGGCCGGTTATCACCATTGGGTTTCCAGCGGATTCTTGGTTCTGCTTCCTGCACAATCGACCAGCTGTATCCTTAGGTTGCTGCCAAGTATTACCCGCTTCTCCGAGTAGTTGGAGGAAACGATGGCCGCCACGGAGAGAGGTTTTGAAGCAGCCAAAGACGAAATTGCGGTCTGCGCCTTATTACATCAAGGAGGCGGTTGGAACCCGTGGTCGTAGCGCTCGCCTTTTTGGCAACGATATTCTGCGTAGGTTGCTTCCGCACGCTTGATCAAGGAAATCGACTTCTGTTCCTTCGCGGTCCTGATTGCTTCACGGAGTGCTTCCTCAATTTTGGCCTCGTCGGCACCCAGCTTCGTTAGAAAGACACCACGGAGCCGATACAACTCGGCAGACCAGCAGCGCGCTTCAGATGTTTCGACCAGCTTCTCCGCCTCCGTTATCGCCTGGAGAGCCTCAGAGGTACGACCCGCGAAGTGCAAGGCTTCAGCCTTTACCGCTAGAAAAAGCGGTATCCACACAATCGATCTGGTTGCGCGGTAGTCCTCTATTCCCTCCTCGATCAATAGCAGGCCTTCCGCCGTGTTACCCGACGCGCTGCGCGCCCAGCCGCGAAAGACCTCTCCAATTGCCAGCCAATGCGCAAAACTGTGGCGCGTTGCCAGTTCAATCAAATCCGATGCCAAGCGTTCTGATTCCGCAGCACTACGCTCGTTGTGGGCGAGCTTTACCGCATAACCTAGTGCCACCGCTAATCCGTGCATATCATTCAGCTCCTTCGCTAGGGCGATCGCTTCTGCCATGGTCGCGTGACAGGAGGTGATCTCTCCGAAATGCCACTCGAGCAGGGCCTTATTAGAGAGACAAGCGACGGGTTGTGCGTCGACCTCTTGAAACGGAGACCGTACGCCGCCCGAGCGCCAGATCTGAAGAGCACGCGTTGTGTATTGCCGCGCCGTTTCAAAATCGCTCAAATAGTAGTGCGCTCCTCCCACCGCGGTGCACGCTCCTATCATTAGCGTAGAGTCATTTTGCTTCTGCGCCAGTGAGTAAAGCCGTTTGGCAAGCAGCATCGCTGCCGTCAGTTTACCAGCGACGACGGAATAGCGCAATTGACCCATCAGTGCCACATACAGGAGCAGGGGCCGATCAAGGGAATGACACAAGGACTCCGCGCGTTCGTAGCAGATTTTGGCCTCCGGTGCTGATTCTCGCATGGCAGTTATGTTTAGCGCTGCCTGAATGAGAATGAAGAGCTGATCGTCCTTCGTGAGACTTTGCCCCTCGACGTCCACCTGCACGGGTGAGCCCCAACGTCCGGCTTGGAAAAAATGGATTAAAACCGAGAGCAACGCCCCTCTAGCTCCAAGGATGTTTGCAGCGAAGCCGGCGCTTCCCCGCTGAATCCGCGGAATGTAAACTTCATGCAGCGCTTCGTGAAATAAGCCGGCGTTGCAACCGCAGATAACGGCTAAGAAAAGCGGTTCCATCTCTCTGACGTTATCCGGCAGCTGCGGTGCAAGCGCTCGATAATGAATATAGAGCCGTCTGTTGCATTCCTTCCAAGCCTCGGCTTGGTGACTCCGAAGCTGTTCACCGAAGTATTCACGAACGAGAGGATGCATGTCGAGATGCCCTTGATTGTGGGGATCCGCTTCAGCGAGGAGCCTTGCTCTTCTCAATTTGGCAAGAATCGTTCGCCACTCACTCTGGTTCAAATCCGCTAAGGACTCGGTGAGACCCGGGATAGCAGGTGATTGCAGCAGGACTTCAAGCACCTCTTCGCTAGCGGGTCGGTCAAAGAGACCTAACATGCGCAGAACGGACAACTCAGGACCCTCGCCAAACCACGTTTGATAAGATTCCATTACTTTCCGAGCATGAACTCCTTGGCGCACGTCGTGAGTGAGACGTTCTGACACCTCTTTGCGGAAACGTACGTCTCCGTTATAGGCATCTGTGAGGTAGCTTCCTAGGAGCGTCAGGGCAAGACAGTGGCCATTAAACTCGTCGCTGGCGCTTCGCAACGCCGTCTCATATCCCTTGACGCCCAGCGCTCGAAGAAGCCTCGCGCCAGCATCATTGGATAGATGTTCGAGATCACGACGCGGGGATGAGTCGTGATCCGCTATATCGGCAACCGGAAGCCGGCTAGTAATTACGCAAAGACCCTCATTGAAAGCAGCAAGCTCCTTCAAAAGTGCTTGGAGAGAAGGTTCACGGAGCCGTCCTTCCTGTGAACCTGGCGGATTTTGAAGTGGCTCAAGGCCATCCAGAACCAACAATGTTCGATGGTGCGCAACAAGTCTCGCCAATCTTTCGCCTTTCTCCCATGCCGTTCCAATCAGGGGATTAGGATCTCCAAACCAAGACAGAGCAGCGTCAAGAAATTCATCCGTGGACGATGTCCCGCCGCTACTGCCCTGCCTGTAAAATGACCAGCCAAAAACGAGCTCTGCAGAATGATAATGTTTAGCAGCCATGGCTCTAAGCCAATGGTTAACCAGCGTGGACTTTCCGACACCTGCCCAGGCAACGATCGTAACAACATTTACATCCTGGTTTGCCCACGCGTCATTCAGGAAATCGATATCATCCTCTCGACCAAAAATCTCGCTTCCTGTGACGGGTAATCTGGCTATCGAAATCTTCTCCGGTCCCAGCCTTGCTCGCGGCTTGCGAGCTGCAGAGTGGAAATCTCTATCGGGCATCTGCCCCAAGCTCTGATAGGTGATTGTAAGGCCCTCTTTCAACAGCACCCGTTATCGTCGGCAACGCCTTCAGAAGTTCGGCCGGCGTCTGAAAACGTCGCCCGGGATCTTTATCGAGGAGCACTTCGATGAGGCTCACGACTGGCTGCGGCACGCCTTGGAGTTTCTCAAGCGGCAAGGGAGCGTGCCGATGTTGAGACATTACCCCGGCGGCAGTACCCCGAAATGGCGCATGACCGGTCAGCATCTGCCAGAGCGAAACACCAAGCGAGTAGAGATCCGAACGGATATCCACGTCTCCGCCTACAATTTGTTCCGGACTGGCGAACTCTGGTGTTCCGGCAAAGGCACCGGTCGCCGAGATCGTGGTTTGAGCACTGGATTCATCGACCGTCTTGGCCAAGCCGAGATCGATAATCTTGGCTGTGACAGCGCCCTCGTCCTCAAAGCTCACCATGATATTGCTTGGTTTGATGTCCCGGTGAACGAGTTTCTTTTTGTGCACCGCAGCCAAACCGGCGCCGACCTGCATCGTAATTTCCAGGGCGAGCTTAATTTCAAGCGGTCCTGAGCGCGTGATGAGGTTGTCGAGAGTTTCTCCCTCCACAAACTCCATTGCGTAGAAGTAGTCGCGCCCTCTCCTCCCAAGATGGAAGACCGAGGCGACGTTTGGATGTCGGACGCTCGCGGCGGCGCGCGCTTCCCGCAAAAATCTTAGCCGCGCCGTCTCGTCACCAAGATATTTTTTACTGATGACTTTTAGTGTGACGGGGCAATGCAGATCGACGTCAAATGCCTTGTAGGTGACACCCATTGCACCACGACCCAGCTCGACCGGTCTTCCGTCTTCGTCGATTAGCAGCTCATAATGCTCAAATCGTTGCGCTGCGTCCGTGGGAGCCCTCTCAGAAAAAGACTCACCGGACTCAACTCCGCCGACGAGAGCCCTTCGCAGCATGCAAACAGGACAAAATTCATTCTCTTCAGTGGCGGAGAAATTTGCGCCGCAGACCTTGCAGGCACGTACTTCTCTAGCCATCAAATCCTCCTGTCTCTCTCGGGGCTCGGCGTTCATGGCACAATCCATCCTTCGGCGACTACTAAAGCTTCGCAAAGTTCATGAATCTCGGCGTCGACGTCGCCGGGGTCTGAGACCGTCCGCTCAACCTCCTCGCGCACTAGCATCGCATACTGTTTGCGCAAGCGATGGATCAGGGTCTTTACTGCCCCCACAGTGACCTGCAGCGTTGCTGCCGCTTCTTCGTACGAGGGTGCAGCTTTGCTATTATCAACATCTAAAAAGGCCTTGAGCACCTCAATCGTCGCCGCCTTTTTTGGGGTCGCGTATTCCATGCGTAAGCGGTTCATTGCCTCGCCCAGTAACGCTACGGCCCAGCGGGCTGCAAATAGCTTTTCCGGCGTCAACGTATCAATTGGTTCCAATCTGTAGCGGTCCTCGGCATTTTGTAAATCCAGGGAGATGAACTCTACTCCTCCTCCCCGTTTCAGGCAGCGCGCTCGCGCTGCCTCGGTCGAAAGGTAATTTTGCAATGACCCGAGCAAAAACGACCGGAACTTGCCCTTGAGCGGATCCGCGCGTCCCAGCGTCTTGTGCTCGAGTAAATGCAGGAAAAACCCCTGTGTCAGATCCTGGCTTTCCTCCGGAGCGTGACCGCGGCGACGCACGTACGCATAGAGTGGATACCAGTAGATTTTGTAAAGTTCGCTGAGCGCTACCTGGAAACCGGGTGCCTGACTTTGGGCGGAGAGCAATACCATGCTCCACCGAGTCGTATGAAATCGGTATTGATCGTCCCCGAGCGAGATATGGTTCTCCTTCAACTTTTAGCTCTCAAGGCGCTAGTTATCACGTTCATCTTCAATTTGCAGCCAAACCCTCCGCCAAACAACACAGAGCGAAGAAAGCATTCGAGGTCGTGACTTATAGGGCTGTTCCAATCCGTGAGTAATTGGATGAAGCGCGATCTTGGTTGTTGAAGACCGGGATCAGTGATCCAGAAACAAAAGCAAAGTAAAACCATATTATGGCAAATCAAACGTTTCGTCTGTATTTCTCGCAACCCTTCCACGGCCGGAAGCGACACAACCATCAAATTCCTTTTGTCAACACGACCTCTGTTGTGGTCGCGATCAATCCATACACGCGCCGTCCGTTTGTTCTCGACTCTGATCGGTGCCATCCGCGCTGCCGAAGTCGCCCTCCCGCGTTCTACAGGAAATTGCCTAAAGCGTCTCGCTCCCCGTCGGAGCCAGATGTAGTGCCAACACTTCCCTGAGCACTCGTAAGTCGCTGATTATCAGTTATCGCTTTTTCCAAACTGTCGAAGACGGGTGTGAGGGGCTAACGGGGGAAGCGGCAAATGTAGCGAAGTGTCAATTGACGACCGAGCCGAAAGCAACCCCCTTTTCACTAATTAGCGTGCGTAGGGAAAACGAATCTGCGGCGTACCACAAAGCCTCTTGGAGAGATCAATTGGATCACCTATGCTTACCTCGCTGGGATCAATCTGATACGACCAAACTTGGAAGCTCGACAGCTGTGCCTGCCCATAGACCGTGGTAAAGGCACAGTTCACAGCATCGTAACCCGAGCAGATGCGAATGCGACCGACCCGTGGCTGGTTGAATCGGGCGTCAAAGACTTGCCATCTGCCGCCGAGATAGACTTCGGA
>DATDAL010000106.1:0-147826 GCA_036525415.1 Terrimicrobiaceae bacterium
TCGGGCGAAAGTTCACGCGCGAAACCTTCGCCGAAAGTGGCCAGACAGGCGAGCAGCCGCCGGAGATTGGCGGGCGAGGCCTCGACGAGGAGGTCGAGGTCCTGCGTCGCGCGCACAAAGCCGTTCAGGCAGACGGCCACGAGGTAAATCAACGCCGGCGCGGCTGAGTTTGACCAACAGACTTTCGAACGTGTCGGACATCGGGATCGGGTAGCGTGATGCCGAGACTGCGCAGATTGTCGTTGAGCGCCTGAAGCTCGCGCAACGGGTTCGCCTGCCGCGGGCGGCCGACTTGTTTGCGGATATTTTCGCCAAGTCCCATCGGGTCAGACAGTAAAGTGCATCACCACAATCATAGCGGGCGCCCCAAGGACGACAAGACTCATCCGCGAATCGACCGGTGAAAGCCCGGACTTGCGTCCAGTGTCTGGCATTAAGCACTGATCGCCGCGCCGTGGGTGCGCGAGCAGCTTGTCATCACAAATCCAATTTCGGACGTGCTCTTCAAAGTCGCGCATGTCGAGGACATCGCAAAGACGGTCAGGAGGATCAACAACCGCGTGCAGCAAATCAACGCGCTCACCCAGCAGTTGCAGCAAATCCAAGCTTACGTGAAGGGGATCGGCGATCCGGATTTGTCTTTGGGTCGAGGTGTAAAGCCGAGACTGAAGGGCGAGTGCGGGTCCGCGTTGTGAAGCGCGCAGAGTCTCTCCCAGCCTACCGCCTCCTGAGCGATTCGACCGAAGCTCGCAAGACGATCGCGCGCCGCATCGCGGAGTTCGGCGGGCAGCCAGGTGAGCGATTCTTCATCAGCGGGCTGCGGATGCCGCTCTGCGGGCGGCGGAGCAGTGAGCAACGCGCGGTAGAGTTCGTCCGCGGGCAGAACGGAAAGATTGCATTGCTTCATGAGCTCGCCTAGAACGCATGCAATGCGGAGGCCGCGTGGGTCGAGGTCGCCAAAGTAATGGACGACTGTCACGCCGGTCGCCTGCGCCAGATCGCGAAGATAGTCGACGGCTTTGAGCACGGTGTTCCCGTCGCCGAACACCACGCCCGCATAAATGCTGAGCTGATGGTTGAGGCGGCAGAAGCTGTGGAAGGTGGACTCGTTCTCCACGATGAGCATCGGCGCGCTAACCGCAATCGGCGCGCAGGAAAAGGCGAGAATTTGCGTAACATTCCGGCAGCGGAGCAGCTCGAGTGTAAGGCGGCCTACATCAAAAAGTTGGCCATGTTGGAGGTCATTTAGGCGCTTCTCCTTCCCGAAAATTTGCCACGAGCGTTCCTTTGTCGGCACGAACGGACTCGAGGCGCCGCCGTTCTTGAAGAAGTCGTGAAGATGGCGCGCCTCCTCTGGTGTGTGAAGAAGAGGAAGTTCCGCAATGAACGCCAGCTCGCGCACCCACGGAAAGCGCTGGTGATCAAAACGCGCAGGTTTGTCCGCAGTTTCGCGAACTAGGGCGAGTCTGAGGGGAAGCGCCGGCGCCGGCTGATTTTGCCAAGCGCGTTTCCGATCCGCCGGCAATCGAACGAGCTGGCCGGCAGCCAGCGCGTCGAGCATTTCGCGCAACTTGGCGCGCCGGTTTGGAGAGCCGTCAAAGTGCGGGAACGTAGTGCTGAAGGCCCGCTGGATCTGGTCCAAATCGAGCCGCGCGGCACCGGCCGCTTCGACGCGCAGCGAGTCGAGAAAGCGATCTTCAGGTGCCATCTCGCGCGGGGTCTTCATTGCGGCCCAGCACGACTCCATCCACATGCTGGTCGCCCTCGAGAGGCCGCGAGTCCGGTGTCACATGGTAGTCGTTGCTGCTCTTGCCGCGGGCGCTGTTGCGCAGCCGCACGTAATGCGGAAAGTGCTTAAGCGCCGCGAAATCGTTGATGCCCGTCGCATAAATCAACTGCACGCCCATCAGCCGCGCCATGCGCACCTGCAAATCGACGAACTCCGCCAGCGTCGCTTTGCCGAAGGGATTGTCGAGCAGCAGCATCCCTGAGTCCTTTTCGAGCAAAATCTCGGTCCGAATTTTATGTCGCGCGCGCAATCGCACGAGGATGCAGTAAAGCAGGATGGCCGCCGTCAGCTTCTCGCCGTCGGAGAACTTCACCAGCTCGGTGATCTCCCGTGCGACCGGGCTCAAATGATACTCGGGCTTGAGGATGCGGATGCTGATCGTTTTGGTGCCGCAGACGGCGAGAAGGCACTCGTAGGCGAGCTTGTGGCCGGAAGGAATTTCGCCGGCCTCGAACCATCGTTCGATGGCATGCCGCAGTAGAACCTGGCGCTCGATCGGGTCGTTTTTCTTCGGCACGCTGACGCGCAGGAAAGGTTGCTGCGCCCACGGGCTGATCGAGTTCGGCATGGTGCTCACGGTCTCGGCCTGGCCCAGAAGATTCGTTGCGCGCCGGGCGATGGCGTCGAGCTTGTCCACGATCGTGCGCCGTTCCTGCTCCTCGGAGTTCAGCTCGTTGTGACAGATCTGAACCTGCGTTTGGACGGATTGAATCTGCTCGTCCGCTTTGGCGACAAAATCGTCTCGCTGGAGCAGCTTCAAGCGGTCGCGGAACGGGATTCGGAAGCGGTCGAAGTCCGGGTGAAAAATCTGCGGGTGGATGTGCTTGTCGAAGCGTTCGGTTAACGCGCGCTCAACCCGTATGAGCCGATCGGCGTTTGTCTTCTGCCGCGCGAGCATGTCATGCACGAGCTGGCGATCTTCGTCCGGCACTCCGGTGAAAGCGGGATGCCCGAGCGCGCCGGAAGCCGCCGGCAATTGCTCGCTCCAATTGTCGTAGTTCGGCAGCTCTTTCTCCTGCCTCGCGAGGCGGGTCGCTGCGATCCGCTCCTGTTCGCGCGCAGCGTCCACCTCCTGTCGCAACACGCCCGCGGCATCTCGATATTCCTGCGCTACAATGCGGCCCTCCTCGGACGTGTCGGGCTGCTGCTCTCTCTCTCGGTCCAATTCCTCGCCCTCTTTGAAATCGCGATCATCCGGAGCTTCGACTTGCGCCTTGCGATGTTCGGAATCCGCAAGCGTTTCTGCCGTCTTCGCATTGTCGAAAATGCTTCTCTGACGATCGATGGCGACGTCGATTGCCTCCTCATCCGCCGCCTCTTCGATCTCATCCTCCGGCAGATCGTAGCGCAGCTTTCGATAGTCCGCCTCTGCCTGTCCCGCGGCTCTTCTCTGCACTCCGATCGCGCCGTCGAGCTCACCTTTGTGGATTTTGCCTTCGTAAGCTGAGTGCGCGGCGTTGAAGGCAGGCGCCACTTCTTCGGGCGAGCGTGTTTCCGCCGTTGCGGGAGCGGGGCCGCAATACTCCTCGGGCACCAAATCGCGAGCCGCTTTCGCCTTCTCCCAAGCGGACCGAAGCTCCTCTCCTTGGGTGCGCGCGGCAGTGAGCGCGGACTTTATGCCCGGCTCCTGCTGCTCGATGCGACGCAGTCCTGCTTCCGCCTCGCAGAAAATGCCTTGGTGATAGTCGGCGGACTTCCGGTGATGGTCGATCCGCTCCTCGTGCTCAGCGACGAACGCCGCGAGCTGCGCCTCACGCCGCTTGGCATCCCCGTGCTCGCTTTGCGCGCGGAGCTGCGCATCGTGCGCGTCGCTCAGGCGCTGCTGAATGTCGTCGCGCTCGCCAGTCAGGCGGGTTTTCTCCGCATTGAGTGACGTCAGCGTCACCACCACGGAATCCAACGCGCCACGCAGAGCCGCGACTCGGTCGACGTGAAAATCGCGCAGATAATCACGCAGTCTCGTAGCTGCAATGTGCGCTTTCTCGCGGCGCTCCTCGGCGCGCTCTCGACGTTCGGAGTGGTCATGCCGGCGCTGCTCGATCCGCGGACGAGTGCTCGCAGCTTCGCTCTTGGAAAACATTCCACGCTCATTCGGCACGATCGTGTGATGCGCAGTCGCGCCGTCCGACGACGCAGGCAACGCCGCGGGCGGCAACAGCACGATTGGAGCGCGGATGCGGGCGGTGGCGAGCTCTTTTCGCGCCCGATCGAGGTCCGTAGAAGTCTGGACAAGAATACCGGCGTAGGCCGCGGGATGCTGACGCAACAGCTCGTCGGCTTCGTCAGGCGTGCAGTGCTCGTCGAGCCAGCGATAAAGCGGGAGGGCGCTCGAAACGTTGGCCTGTTTCAGCCTGGACAGCACTTCTTCCACATCGGCGGAAGGTGCGAATAACCCTTCGCGCTCGAGGGATTGATCGTCGCGCTTGTCGTCCGCTTCCTCGACGCCGAGCCGCACCAATTCGGTCTGCGCCTCGTCACCGCGCCGATCCAGCGATTCGAGGAGGAAGGAGTTACGGAGGTCCGGCTTCGTTCCCTCGGCCAATTCCTTGAGCAGCGGAAGCTCCTCCAGCTCGTGCCGCTTGCTTTCTTCTGCTCCCAGTTTCGTTTCAAGCTCCGTGCGTTCCTGTTCCTGGGCGCGACATTTCGCGTCGATCTCGGTGAGTGCCGCGCTTGTGCTTAGCACGCGAGTTTTGAGCGCAGCGATCTCCTCCCTCAACCGCGTGAGCTGGGCCGTGCAGCGCTCGATCTCGCCCTGCCACCGCGCGCGCGCTTCCAAACCTGATTCGCCTTCGTTGAGCGCGACATCGTCGCGGAGCCGGCGGCGCGCCTCCTCGTATCGACGGATGGCCGCCTGTGCCTGATCGCGCTGTTGCTCGGCGCGAGTGCGCCGCTCCGTGAGCTCGATACGCTGCGCGCGGAGTCGATCGAGCGAGCCTTCGTGCTCGTGGATGCTCTCACCGGTCAGATCGCGATCCGCCTGCAAGTTGTCGAGACGCCGTTCCCACGAGGAGACAAGCGCCGAGCCCAGTTGGCGCAGACCCTCCAGCTCTGGCCGGTGTTCGCGCCGGAGTTCTTCCAGGCTTTCCAGCAGCGCATTCAGCTCCGCCTGTGCCGCGCGCGCCTGCGTGAACCCTTTGGCCGCCGTGAGGATTCGAAGCCTCCGCTCGTGGCCGGCTCTCGCCCGTTTCGCCTCAGTCAACGCGTATTCGGTCTCACGCACGCGCAGCCGCCGGGCGCGTTTGTCGTAACCACGGGCAAAGCGCTCTTTTCTCGACCGCTCCTTGTCTTTGCCCTCCGCGATGTTGCCGCACTCCTTCACCTGCGTTGTCAGCGTCTCGATGCCCGAGCGCAGCCGGACCAGGTGTTCTTCGATCGAAGCTGCGAGCTGCGTCATCTCGTAATTCAGCTTGCCCTGTTCCTGCGCCAGATCGCGCCGGCGTGTAGCATCTTGCGCGAAGGGCCGCAGGTGCTTGAGCAGCGCATCGCCAAATTCAATCGCTCCCCGGTAGCTCGGATTCTGCGCCAGCTTTTGCCGGAAAAGCTTCAGCGTTGTCTCGATCTCGGCCGTGGACTCCTCGTCGTAAACCAGCTCCAGAAAACGCCGCAGGAATTCCTCGGGCGTCTTGATTTTGAAGATCTCCGTGGCGCCGCCCTCCTGGCTGTTCATGATGAGATGCGCGCGGAACAGCCCCGGATCGAGGCCGAGATTTGTCAGGTGTTCCTCCCATTGCCACTGCGTCTCATCCACAATCAAGAGGTCCATTGATGGATGCTGCCGTTGCGCCTCGCGCAGGGCGTCGTCCAGTTTGTCGAGCGACTTCGCGGGCGTCGCGAGACCGTGGATCGGCAAGTTATTGAAACCGAAGTCGCGGACTTCTGAGAAGGAAAAGTATTTGCGGATCAGCTTCCGCTCTTTGAGCAGGAGCGCCTGCCCAACGATGCGCCGAGGGGAGCCCATCGCCGACAAGTCCCACTCGGTCGCGATCACCGCGAGTTGATCCGGCCGCAGGAAGTCCTCGAGGGTCGCTCCCTTCCCGTTCAGCTTACCGAGGAAATGCGACGCGTTCGGCACGAGCAGGCTGTAAAAGATGGAGATGAGCGTCGTCTTGCCGCCGCCGTTTCGCAGCCAGATCACGCTGTCCTGCGGCGCATCGTTCTGCGGGTTGCGCAGGTCGATGGTGAGCGGGTTGAAGCGCGCGCTCTCCTTCCCGACGCCCATGACATGAATGCGACAGAGCCTCGCCATGGGTTTTAAGTCGCGCCGTTCTCTCCAGCGCGCAGTTGTTGCAGCAACGCGAGCAGCCCCCTTTCGGATTCCTGCATTATGAAGCGCACCTGCACGCGAAACTGCGGCCGGCTGCGATAGACCGCTTCGGCGTTTTCCTCGAACACGTTGAACAACCCCTCTCGCTCATACTTGTCGAGAATCGTGCGCACCATCGACGCGATGCTGGTTTGTGATGTGCCGCCGGTGTCGCCTTCGCGGAGTGAGAGCAGATGGGAGTATGCCTCGATCATTTCTTCGCTCAGTACTTCGCGGCTGCTCTCGTTCGTCTTGAGGCTTTCGCACGATTCGACGGCGAAGCGCGCCACGTCCGCCGGCCGGATGCGCGCCGAGAGCACCTCGAAGTCATCGTTCAACGCCTCCTCGCTCGGGAAAACGAAAGCGGCCAGCACGTAGTGCAGCAGCCCGTAAGCAACGCGCTCGCGGAAACGCATGCCGCGGCGGAAGCTGTCGAGCGTTGGCGCGAAAAAGCCGCCTTCGTGCGGCACGAGCATGAGGCCGTGCTGGATAAGTTCCGTGTAAATGTGCACGCCCATCCCGCGAGCGATTGCGCGGGTGATTTCCTTGAAGTCCGGATCGGTGCTGAACCGAGTCAGGAGTTCGCCGTATTCGGTGTTGTTTGCAGGCGTGACGCGCGGAGTCATCGCCAGCAACAGCAGGCGCGTCGCGTTTTCGGCCTGTTCGAGAGGATTGATCATCCGCGCTTCGTGACCACTACGTCGTCGCCGTAGAACGCGTCCCGCGAGAACGACGCGCCGGCAGGCTGCACATCGGGATCATCAGGCCGGCCTTCAAACCATTGCCCGATACGCAAGAGGGCCAGATGACGCACCGGCACGTCGTCGGGCGGCAATCGGTCGAGACATTCCGAAAGCCGAAACCGCTCCGACAGACTCGCAAAAACCTGATGGAACGTCGCCCAGGTTTCTTCGGGAAATGCAGGCTCCGGGTCGCGGCCTTCCTCCAACTCGTTTTCGACGACGACTTCCCCCGATGGCTCTATTTCCCGTTTGGGCTGGAGGAGAATTCTTGTCATCAGCGCGAAGTCCGGCAACGAGCGATATTGCGGCGGATGCAGGAAAAACCAGCGCAGATGTATCCAATCGTCGAGCTCGGCGAGGGTGAGCCGAAGGAGCGGTCGCAGAACCGCGGACTGAGGATTCGGAAAGGGATTCAGGGTCGCGGGCCGAAACCGCTGCCGCGCGTGCTCGTCCCTAAAGCGGCTGTTTGCGCCAAGCACGAGGTTGAGTAGTCCATTGTGTTGACGGCTCGCGCCGTCGAGTTGGTCTCTCACCGCGGCGAGACGGCGTTTCCCATCGAGGTCAGCCTCGTCCATCTTGCGCTCGGCTTCGATGATCAGGCTTTCCTCGGCTTTCATCCGTTCCTCAATGTGGTTCCGTGCCGAATCGAGCCGCGGAAGCATGTCGGTCACCCAGTCGTAGTCGCTCACGCCGCGCTCGATCAATTGCAGCGCGCGGCGGATGCGATCGGCGTATTCGATCGTCCTCATCAGCGCGGCGCGCGCGGCTAACTCCGCCTCGTCCAGCTTCCCATGCTGGATGAAGTGGCGCAGCGCCGCTTCGTCGGCGGCCTGCTGGCCTTCGAGTTCCACGCTGAGGCTGTTCAAATAGATATTGATCGCCTCGGCGGAGGCCATGTAGCGACCCTCGCCCGTGCCATCGAGATCGCGGAGATCGACGAGCTTGAACACGAGCGGGCTCCAGACCAGCCGGCCATCTTGCGCCTCATGTTGGTATTGCAGGCGGAAAGAGTCCCGGGCGCGCTCATTCGTCAGCGCATCGAGCAGGAAGCTGGTAACGCGGTCTGCCCGCTGAGGCTCCAGCTCTGATTCCACTTTGCGCAACTGCGTCACAACCGCGGCGAGGATTTGCTCGTAGGTCGCCCCGCGTTGGAAGCCGCCCATCTCCGTGATGATCACATCGAGAACCGCTGAGATGAACCGGAAGAGATCGAAGCCTTCGAGGTTCATTTCCGCACGCCGCCCTTTGTTGGTTTCCAGATCGAAGAGCGGCCTGAGCAACGCCAATGATCGCGCCCGCCTATTCAGAGTTTCTCTTAGATGAGCCGATTCCATTGACGGAAAGCGTAGCACACATGGGAAGCGATGACTTCTTTCAAGACAGAAGGATTTGAGTGAATCACAGTCCGTTGCTGTCTCGCTCTACCGCGAGATCAATGAAAATCCGACCGCCTCAAAGAACTGAAAGCGGAGCTCGTCGCTGAGGCGCGAAGCCGCGAAACCGAACTCACGGCTACCGATGGCGGCGGCACGCGCCGGACTGAAGGCAGCGACGGACCCATCGCCCGCTTCAACTTCCCGGCGCCGCCGCTGCTATTCATTGCGCAACGCCGGCAGGAGCTCGCCGCGCAATGCAGCGAGGGTGGCGAGCCATGTCCAAAGCACGCCGCCGGAGGCGAGGAGGGCCAGCACAGGAACAATGATGGCCCAAGGTGGTTTCGTGCCGGGCGAGAGGAGTGCCGGCAGCACCGCCAGCAACGCCGCGGCGACGCCGATGGCGAGCCCGAGCACGATCAGCAGCCAGTGCTCGCTCAGCACGAGACGCTGCAATTCACCGCGTCGAAAACCAACAGCTTGCAGGAGCGCCAGTTCGCTGCGCCGTTCCAGCACGTTGCGCAACACCACAATGCCGAGGCCGAAGCTTCCGAGCAGCAGGCCGAGACCGCCGAGCGCCTGGAAGATCGCGATGTACGTGTTTTCGACTTCCTGAAAATCCGCAAGCCGCCGCCACGCTGGAACAACCTCCAGCCCCCGATCGCGCAGCCCGCGGGAAAGCTGGTCTGCAACCCCAGCCGAGTTGTCGGGCGACGCGTCAATCAACAGGACGCGGTGCCCCGAGACCGAAGGAAATCGCTCGATAAAGTTGCTCTCGGAGATGATGAGACCGCCTTGCAGCACCGAGTTTGGAATCATGTCCACGATCCGAAGCTTGAACGCGTTTCCGCGCTCGTCGACGAACGCGAGCGTGTCGCCAACCTTTTTCCCGAGGGCCCATCGAACTGTCGCTTCGTCGCCGATCGCCGGCACAGCGCCGTCTGCCTGCGGTTGGTCGAGCAGCCCCCATTTGCGGGCGAACGCCTGTCGCTGTTGAAAATCTTCTGGACGCACCGCCAGCAGGCGCGGCTGTTGCGCGCGGTTAAGATTCAAGCAACTCGCATCGTCTCCTTCGCGCACCCGCATGCCGACGACGCTCACGTTTCGCATAACCTGCTCGTCGAGTCCAAATGCCGCTCGTCCTTCATGAGTGTTCAGGTCTTCGTAAACCGGCAGCGTCGCCTGCGTGAATAGCGCGAAGCCGCCGGTGCCTGAGCTGGGTTCATGGGCGTCCTCGCGCGGATCGTGGCGAAATGTACTCACCGACACGATCATGAAAACGCCGCTCGCGAGCACAGCAACCGTCGTCAGGCTGCGGCCAGGGCGCCGCGCGGCGGCGCGCATGCCAACGCGCGCGAGCGTCGTCGCAATGCGATTCGTGCGGGCCATCCCCCCGAGCAACACGTGGCTGAACGCGATCCCGGAAATCAGCAGCAGGCTTCCGGCGCCGAAAAAGACAGCGGGATTTCGCGCCGATCCAGAGGTAATGCTCAGCGCGAGCGCGCCCAGCAGGCTCAACACGCCGACCGCTGCGATAACCTTGGCGTGGGAATCGGTGAGCGGCGCAACCTCGCGCTCAGCGCCCCTCGCCAGCAATTGTGCGGCCGGGCGACGCGCCTGGCCGCGCGAAGCGAGCCATATTGCCACAATTGCGGCGAACGCACCAGTGAGGACGCCGATCAACAACGTCGAGGGCTCAATGTGAAATTGAAACGACGCGGCGTTCACGGCAGTGCGCCAGACCGTCGCAAGGCCATACAGCGTGAGTTTCGTGTAGACGACACCGGCGAACACGCCCGCCGCCGTTCCGAGCGCGGCGACTGCGATGCCTTCGAGCAGAAAAACTCGTTTCACCTGCGCCGGCCCAAAACCGAGCGCGAGCAGGAGCCCGGCTTCTTCTAAGCGTTGTTCGAGGTTGAACACGAACAGCATCGCCATGAGCAGCAGCGCGGCAGCAATCAGAAAAAAGCTGAAGCCGATGAAGAGTTGCCCGAAATCCATCGACTCTCGCGCCGCTGCGAGAGCTTGTTCGCGCACCGGCTGGAATGCGAAGCCGAGCTGCGCCGGATCGAGTTTTGCCAGCAGCATCCCCTCGAGTTCCGCTGCATTGTAAGACGCCCGATAACGGAAAGCCGTCAGGTTCCCGAAGCGATTCTGCCACATTTGCTGGCCCGTTTTTAGGTTGATAAATGCTTTCGGTGTGCCGTGGAACTTGTCCCAGTAATCTTCGTCCTTAGGCCGGATACGACTCGTGTCGATGGGAATTCCCGGCTCCCAGTCCCGGCAGTTCTCCGCCTCGCTCAGACCGGGAAATGGCGGCGTCCAAGACGTGTCAGGCGATTCCAGCGGCTTGATTTCGCTAATTCGCAAACTTCGGCTCTCCTCCTTCAACTTCCGCTGCCCGGCGATGACGAAATATTTGAGCGTAAGCTCGTCACCGACCTTTGCGTCGAGATCATCGGCCAGCCAGGAGTTGATGATGATTTCATCGTCGCGCAAGTCGGCGATTTCCGTCGCCGTGACCATCGAGTAGGGCGTCGCACGCTCTGGGGCGCGCAGCTCGTTAACAAGGTAAGTCAGGACGCCGGTCGCACCAGGAACGGCTGATTTCGCGGCCTCCGCGACGTGCGGATCGAGAAAAATGCGCGCGGTGCGCAGTTCGAGGCCGGCCGGGATTTCGCAAAGCTCCAGATCAGCGTCGGCGAGTGTCCAGTTCTTGCGCAGCGCAGCGTTGGCGCGTTGTAGCGTAGGATCGCCTCCGACGAGCAGCGTGTTCACGCGACCGGGACGTTTCAGCTGTGTCTGTAGAGCCTGCAACGGCATAAACAGCGTCATCGGCGGGATCTGGCTGGGTTGCAGACTGAAACGTCCAAACTGCGCGTCGCCGGCTATTGCTCGGAGGCGGACGCGGAAAGCGGTCGATGTGTCAGCGCGACCCGATAGCGGCGCGTCACGCGAAACGTAGGATGGTTCTTCCACACGCACGACCAGCGCATCCCCCGCATGCGCACCCAACTGGAGGGCCAAGCGCTCGTTCGCTGCGGCGTCTTCGGCACTTGCTCCCATGAAGAGGTCTTTGTCGGAGCCCAACGGCCAAAAGCGGCCATTCACGCCCACAATCTGCACGTTTGCGGCAAGGCGCGTACCGTCAGGCTTTGACACCGTGCCCCGCATCGCGAGGAGCGGCGCCACTGGTGCGCCGAGATCGTCCATCAAGCCGATTGCTAGGTCCTCCCGAAAAAAGCGATCCGGTGCGCTGAGCGCAAGCTGCGCGCGTCCGACACGCGCGAGCGCCTGCTGTTCGAGAGTGTAGCGGACGCAGTCGCCCACCGCGAGCGCTCCAATCAGGATACCGCTAGCCAGCGCTGCGCCGGCAAAAACCCCGAGAGTGGTTCGCCAATAAAATCGGAGACTGCGCAGGACCAGGCTGACGACGCTCATCGCTCTACAACTTCGCCTCGACAAGCGAGCCGTCACGCATTTCGTAGATTCGGTCCAAGCCGCGCGCGAGTTCCATCGAGTGAGTAACCACAATCAGCGCAACGCCTTCATCGCGATTCAGCTGAATAAGCAGCTCCCGAAGGTTTTCGGCCGATGCGCGGTCGAGCGATCCGGTCGGTTCATCGGCGAGGAGCAGCCGCGGTTGATTGATGAGCGCGCGAACTACAGCAGCGCGCTGTCGTTCGCCGCCCGAGAGTTGGCCCGGGCGCTGCGACTTGTGTGCTCCGAGGCCGACCCGGTCAAGTAAACGTTGGGCGCGCGAGTTCGCTTCGTCGTTCCTGCCTTTGGCCGCGGCGGCGAGTGTGGGAATGAGCACGTTTTCCAGGATCGTGCACTGTGGCAAGAGGTGATGGAGCTGAAAAACGAAACCGATCTTGCGATTGCGCATTGTAGCGATTTCATCCGCGCTCAGCCTCAGCAAGTCGTCGCCCTCGAAAAACACCGTTCCGGAGGTTGGACGATCCAGGGTTCCGATGATGTTCAGCAGCGTGCTCTTGCCTGATCCAGATGGCCCCGCGATCGCGATTGCTTCAGCGCCATCCAGGCGCAGGTTGACGTCCCGCAGCACACCGACGTCGCCGTAGTCCTTCGACACGCCGTTTAGTTCTAGCAAAGGTTTCCCGGCCTTCATAGACGCACCCATCGCTTCGCCTTCATCTCAAACCGCGGCAGCCCGCCGGGTGCAGCGATCGAAACCGGGATGCGAAGCGCGAAGGTGCTCTTGAGTTGGGATTCAAGATTTGCTGCGAGCTCGGCCGGTGCGGCGCACCCGTTGGCGGGCTCTATAGTGATGGCGATCTCGTCCATTACGCCGCTTTTGCGCAATTCCACCCGATACTCAGCGATATCAGCGTGCTCCCGAATGATTCGCTCGACGGCCGTCGGATAAACATTGACACCGCGCACGATCACCATTTCATCGCTTCGGCCAAGAATCCCGCCTTCGAACGCAAGCGTGTCGTTGACAAAACCCTTTTTGACAACGTCTCCCGTGCGATAGCGCAGCAGCGGCGATCCTATGCGGCCGAGCGTGGTGAGGACGAGCTCGCCATTTTCTCCTCTGCCTACGGGTTGTCCCGTGATGGGATCAATGATCTCGGCAACATACGACGGCTCGATAACGCACAGCGTTCCAGGTCGCTCGGGGCATTCGTAGCTCACCGGGCCGACTTCCGTCATGCCGTGATGATCGAAGACGCGTGCTCCGGGCCAGAGTTTTTCAATCTGCGCGCGAGTGCTTGGAATGCTGCCGCCAGGCTCGCCGGCAACGATGATCGTGCGCACGCGTGAGCCGGCGCTGCCAATTTCGCCGAGCCGCAGCGCATATGTTGGCGTGCAGCACAGAATCGTCGCGCTGGTCTCGATGATCGCGCGCATCCGGGCTTCGCTGCTGAGTCCGCCGCCGGGAATACAGAGCATGCCCAGTTTCGCGGCCGCTTCAAACGATGTCCAAAACCCGAGAAACGGCCCGAACGAGAACGCGAAAAAAACGCGGTCGCCTGCGCTCGCTCCAGCCGCGCAATAAATCGTCTGCCAGTTGCCGAGCATCCATTCCCAACTCTCCGGCGTGTCGACCCAGCGCAGCGGCGCGGCGCTCGTCCCGCTTGTCTGACTAAAGCGGGTGTAACGTTCGAGCGGGAAGGTGAGGTTTGAGCCGTACGGCGGATGCGCCTTTTGATCTTCAAGCAGCTCGGCTTTGGTCGTGAATGGGACGAGTCGCGTGAAGTCTTCGAGGCTCGCGATCTTTCGGCAATCGCGAAGCTTCGGGGTGTAAAAGGCATTCGCCGGAACGATCGCGTTCAGCAGCGAGCGTAGCTTTGTAAGCTGCTCAGCTTCCAGCGCCGCGCGGGCATCTGGAGCGCCGCGTCTCGGCACAGCTTTCATTTCGGGTCACTCGCCACCGCGGGAGGTATCTTCGAAGGCGGGGGCTTGTACAGCGTGACGAGGCAACCGCCGATTGCGGCCAGCGCGATGCCAAGGAGAAACTGCCAGCGCAGTGCGCTCCAACCGCCGGGAGGCGGATGCACGAGCAGCGCGACCGCTGCGTTCACGATCGGCGCTCCGCCGAATACAATCGACATCACCGCTGCCGGCGATCCTTTCGCGCCGAACGCCAGCAGGACGCAGAACGCGCCGACCGCTCCGGCGATGCCTGCGACAAGCGACCACCACATGCCCGACGCCGGAAATCTCCACGACGCGCCGTTCAGTGCCAGCGCCCCGATCGGCGCGAGCACCGCAATGAGGAAATACGCGATGCCCACGAACAGAAACGCCTTGTACCGGCCATTGATCGGATCGCTCATGGCGACCTGTCCGCTATGCAGCAGCACCCCGTAAACGCCCCACGAGATCACTGTCATGAGCGAGAAAGTGAGCCAGGCAAGGCCGGGGTGCGGATCAGAGGTTTGCATCGGCTTGGATTCGGGCGCGTATTTTTTCTGGAATTGGGATCGGGCGAAACCTGCCGGTTTTCGGATCGCGCTCAACGCACACCGCCGTGATTGCGCCGGTGGCAACGCTGATCTCGCGACCTTCCTCCGCTTTAGAAAACTTAAACTCGAGCGTGATCGACCGAGTCCCGAGCCGACGAACCCTGACGCGGATCTCGACGACGTCCTCAAAACGCAGCGGGTGCCGGTATTCGCATTCGGCCTTCACGCGCGGCCAACCGAGCCCAAGCGACTTCGCTTCGTCAACCGAGAAGCCGATCGAACGATAAAAGGCGTGTTCCGCCGACTCCATGAACCGGAAGAAATTCGAGAAGTGCATGATGCCAGCCATGTCCGTCTCAAAAAATTCCACCATACGTGTTGTGCGAAATTCGTCGGTCATTAGACTAGCAGGCTGTCGGACTTGGAAGTCCGAGTGGAATTTCCCCTCGAAAACTTACAGTGCAAAGAGACCAACCGCCCGACATCCTGCTAAAAATCGGCACTCCGTGCCGAAGAAAGACCCAAAATCCGAGTTTTTCTCCGCGAAGCGGAGTTCCAGCAGCCTGTCTGAAAGGGCAGGTTCGTTTTTTTCGAGGATTTTTCATGCTTCAAATTCCGGCTTGGATGCCAAGTCCGACAGGCTGCTAGACGCTTATCTATTCGCCAACGCACTGCATTTCAAACGTACCGTAATCGAACTTCGACCGATAAGCCGCGTGGAATTGGGTGCGGGTGGCGTAGCCGGTAGTCTCATATCGTCCCCACATGCCCAAGTGGGCTGCGCCGCGAAATTCAGACCGCGGGCCGCGTTGCTTTACGTTAAGCGTGACGCTGTATTCAGCCGCTAGCACCGAGCGATACGTGGCGCGAAACCGGGCGTCGTACCGCGCGGCGGTTTGCGGTACTATGATCGCGCGAAGCTTGCCATTGTGCCCGGTGCGCGCGCTCTGCCAGCGGCCTTGCCACCGTCCGGCAACGCCGCCTGATTGTGCCGGCGGATTCTGCCATGCCCGGTCGAAGGAGGAGCAGCCGGTCGTGAGCACAGCGGCAAGGAGAAACGTTGCTGCGGCGCGCATGGCGATTTTCATAGCTGCTTTAAAAGTTCCTCAAAGCTACGCGCCATCGCATCGCTCGTGAAGCGCGTGCTGACGATTTGACGGCCGCAGCGCCCCAGCTCGTCGGCGTGAGCAGGATCGAGGAGCAACTTTTCCAAAGCATCGGCGAGCGAGTTGGCGTCGCCCTGGGCGTGAAGGACCCCGCCGCCAGTGAGCTCGATCAGTTCCGGAAACGCGCCGTTGTTAGGCTGCGCGACGGGCACCCCGGAGGCGAGCGATTCGATCACGAACAATCCGAAAGCTTCGCCGAAACGCGTGGGCACCGACAGAACGGTCAGTCCGCGCAAAAACTGCTGCTTTTCTGCGTGGGTCAGATTCGGCAGGAATTTGACTACGTTCGCGGTGCCGGCTTGATCCAGCCTGTTTGTAAGCTCGTTCACAAACGCGCTATCAGCATTCGTCTTACTGCCACCAATTTTCAGACGTGCTTGCGGCACCCGCGGTGCCAATTTGATGAACGCTTCGACCAGTGTATCCAAGCCTTTGTCGCGGCACATCCGCGCTAGAAAGCCGACCGTCGGAAACGCGGGCGGCGCGGCCGCCGGCGCGAACCCCTCGAGATCGATGCCGTTATAAATCACATCGACCTTTTCGTGCGCCAGCCGAAGCCGTTCTTGCATCAGCGCTTTGTAGTAGCGACTCGGTGCCACGAACCGCTCTACGTCCGCGGCGCGCTCCTGCACCAGTTGCCAGCAGCGCTCGCGGTATGGATCGGGCAAGAAATCCAGGAACGCATCTTCGCCCTGCAGCGAGCAGATGATTGGAACGCGCAATTGCTCGCGCACGCGGCGCGCCACGCCGATGAGGAGCGAATTCGAGAGGCAAATGACATTAGGCTTTTGCTCGACGAGCCATCCGACGAGTTTATCCAACTCCTTTGCCTGGTAGCCGTGTTCTCCCTTTATCATCGAGAGCGTCATCTCGCCGAGTTCGCGCGGGTTCGTCATCCCGGCTCGTCGCCCGGCCTGACGCAGCAGCGCCGGCGAATCGAGGAGCTTATCCAGCCAACGGGGGGTGTGTCGAAAGAAAGCGGATTTCTGCTGCAGATAGACGTTGATCCCGCCGAAAAACAGCTGCGACTCTTCATGCCTACCAGAATCATCAAGCACAAGTGGCAAGTACAGTGGCACTATGAGCGCATCATGCCCGAGCCGCTGGAGCGCCTTAACCAGGGCATGATCGCGCAGACACGTTCCACAGAAGAAACTCCCGGTGCCGGCAGTTAGCTGAATGATACGCATGTGCGAAATAACGAAATCCGAAAAGCGCAACCCTGCGCGCTTTGGTCATTCGTCATTCAATTTCGTCCTTTCCGAAAGCGGTGTTCCCACCGGCAAATCCTCGGGCAGTGGCACAAACTCGGAGACTTTTTTCCATAGGTCGCTGAAGTCCTTGTCTACATCACCGGAGAGGCAATCGGTGATCTCGCCGACCGCGTCGGGGTATTTGTCGATGACGTGTTTGAAAGAAAATTCCTGGTCGTAAAACGCATAAACCAGCTTGCGCATGTTCTCCACGCCGCGCCGGAGCGCGTGCGAGTATGGCTCGAATTGTTCGGGCGCGAAGTTTCGTTCGACGATCGCCTTGTGCACGGCCTCTCCGGCGAGCACGCCACTTCTCAATGCCAACATCACGCCGCTGCTGAAGATCGGATCAAGAAAGGCAAACGCGTCACCCACGAGCAGCAGGCCCTCGCATCCGCAGTGGCGCGCGTGGAATGAGAATTCGCTTGTGACGAAATAACGGCCGACCTGCTCGCCCGCTGCCAGGTGATCTTTGATCCACGCGTTCCGCTCGATCTCGCGTTTGAATATTTGCTCGGGCGACTTAACGCCATTGCGCGAGAGGTATTTGCCCTCGGCGACAACGCCGACGCTGACCATGTCGTTGTGCTGTGGGATATACCAGAACCAGCCTTTCTCCGGCACGTAGGCCACCGTGGTAGCGCCTTCATCGATTCCGGGATCGCGCTTGGCGCCGCGGTAGTAGGTCCAGACCGCCACTTTGTTCAGGTAAGGGTCACGCACCCGCCAGCCTTGGTGCACAGCGGTGAAAGCCTCCTTGCCGGTGCAATCGAGCGTGATCGGTGCGCGATACTCGGCCAGTGCGCCGGTTTTGTCCTGCGCGAGCACGCCGGCGATGCGCGTGTCTTCCCAGATCAGCTCTTTCACGGTCGTTTCCTCGCGGACTTCGGCGCCCTTGGCGCGGGCGTTGTCGAGGAGGATCTGGTCAAACTCCGAGCGCAGCACCTGCCACGTCTGCGCGACGGTTTCGCGGTCGTAGCGATTAAAGAAATAGAACGGCTGCGACACTTTTCCCGAGGGCGCCGCGAACTGGATGCTGTATTTGCGCACGAACGCCGAGGACTTCATCGCCGGGATCAGGCCGAGCCGCTCCAGGGGATGAAACGTGAACGGAATAAGTGATTCGCCGATGTGGTAGCGGGGAAACTTTGCGCGCTCGAGCACAACCACGCGATGTCCGTACTCGCCCAGTACAGCGGCAGTGGCTGAGCCCGCGGGGCCGGCGCCGATGACGATCGCGTCGAAGTGATTCGGTTGATCAGACATTTTTGAGGCGGTCAATTGTGGGAGGCAGAATCTCGACAATCTCGGCGAGAACCTGGCCTTTGCCGTTCTTGATCTCGTTACAGCGGCCGTAGAGAGTCTGCGTGTGCGACAGCGTAAGCGCCGCGTTGATAACGTCGTCCGACTCGATCTCGAAAAACGCTCGTGGCTTGCTTTTGTATTCGATGCCGAAGGATTGCAAGATCGCGCCCAGCGGCATTTCGGCGCGAAAGATTTCGCGTTGCGCGGAGGTTGGAAACCGCTCGAGCATAATTTCGATCGCGCCAAACTCGACCGTCCTGCGCGTGTCGCGCGTCACCAGCAAAACCTCGCGCTCGTAACGGGTGTCGTCCTGTCGACTCTCCAGGACGTGCACCCGAATCTCCTCGTCGTGAAAACGCTGCAAAGTGGAAGTCATGTCATTCGAATGATCCAGCAGCTGGCGATACGCCTGCGGGATGCAGGTTGCTTCAATGAACCGGACGCCGGGCAGCGCGCGACCGGTGTAGAAGTCGCCCAGCGGCTTGAGCAGCGAGGCTGCGTCAGGTGTAGCGCGCATTGCGGTGCTCTGGCAGGAAAAACTCGTGGAGGAGACGGTCAACTTGCAGAAGACCTTCGCGGTTGATTTTGATCCGGTGACCGTCGATCTCAGCGAAGCCCCAGTCGCGGATGCGCTGGAGCGGCTCGGCAAAGCGTTCTCGCGGATCAACGCCGAATTTCTTTTCAAAATACTCGGCGCTCACACTCCCGAGCTTGAGCTGCAAAACGAACTCGCGAACGAGCCTCTCATCGTCGGTCGGCGTGAGTGCGCGATAGACCGGCAGTTTGCCCGCGTTCACCGCACTCACGTACGGTTCGAAGTCGTGGTCGTTTTGATAGTGCGTTCCGCCGATGTGACCGAAGCTCGCCACGCCGAGCGCAAGCAGATCCGCGCCGGCCCAGAATTTGTCGCGATACACAAAGCGCGTTTCCGTTTTGTTCTTCACCGCCGTGTAGGCGCTGGCGACCGTATAACCAGCTTTTTCCAGTTCAGCGAAGGCCTCATCGACCCAATCGCGCTTCTGCTCCCAATCTGCGACAGGCGCAACGAGCCTGCCCTCGGCTTTCATTTCTTTGTAGATGATCGTGTTGTAGGGAATTTCCATCTGATAAATGGTCACGCTGTCGGGCGAGAGATCGATCGTCTTGCGGATGCAATCGCGCCAGTTCTCCTCGGTCTCCTCGACCATCCCAGCAATGAGATCGATGTTGATCTGCGGGAATCCGAGCTCGTGCGCGTAGCCGTAAGCCCGCCAGATTTCCTTGGAACGGTGAGCGCGCCCGTTGATCTCCAGGATGTGGTCGGAAAAATTCTCAACGCCGAGGCTAAGACGCGTGACACCCAGCTCGCGGATCGCTTTGAGCTTGTGATCCGTGAGCGTGCCCGGCTCGCATTCAAAGGTCACCTCCTCAACCTCATCCCACGGCAGGAGCGCTTTCATCCCGTCGGTTAGTTGCTGGAGCTGGTTCGCTGAGAGATAGCTCGGCGTTCCGCCGCCGAAGTAAACGAAGCTTGGCTTGCGCCCATCGACCACCGGCTGGCGCGCGTAAACTGCGAGTTCCTTGAGCGCCGCCTCAATGTAACCCTTGATCGCCGCGGAATCCTTGTCGGTGTAAACGCGGAAGTAGCAGAAGTGGCAGCGTTTGCGGCAAAAGGGAATGTGCAGATAGATGCCGAGCGGGGTTTCCGGTTGCGGCGAACGCTGGAGCGCTGCGAAGAAGTCGCCCACCGCGTCCGGCCGCCAGAACGAGAATGGGGGATAGTTTGAGACGAAATAATTGCCCGCCGTCGTGGGGTGATGCGCGGCGCTGGGAGAGGGGCCGGTAGTGAGGGGTTCGACTTCAGTTTTCATGGTGTAGCAATGAGAAAACCCCGATGACGAATGACGGACAAAATCCCAATGAGCAGCCGCACTGGGCCCTTCGGACTTCTTCATTGGTCATTCTTTTCATCATTTGGATTTCGTCATTTGATCGGCGCGCCGAAGGCATATACCGTGCCGTCTTCAGAGCCGATAATGATCATCCCGTTCGCGACCGCAGGCGAAGCGGTAAGCGGTTTGCCAATTTCATACGACCACAGTTCTTTTCCGGTCGCCATGCTCAGAACGTAGAGCCGGCCATCCTCGGAACCAAATGCGATCTTGCCGCCGCAGATGACTGGCGAGCTGTCCACTTTGCCGCCCGTCTGGAATTCCCAGAGCTGTTTGCCCGTCGCGCGTTCGAGACAATGCACACGCTTGTCGCGTCCGCCGATGATGACGTGCTTGTCCGTAACGGCGGGCGAGGAGAAAAAGGGGAAACCGCGCTCCTTGTATTGCCAGGCGACGGTCTCAGCATCGAGATCGATGCAGATGACCTCGTTTCCGTAATGCCCGACATAGGCGAATTTTTCCTTCAACGCGACGGAACCGGCGATGTAGGCGCCGGCTTCGATCTTCGCCAGTTCCTTACCATCGGCCGCAGAGACGACATGCAGGAGCCCGTCACAGCCGCCAAAAACGACTCTTCCGCCAGCCACAGCTGGCGCGCCATTCACATAGTTGTCGGTCGTGATGGTCCACACCGCTTTGCCGGTAGCAGCATCCACGCAATGCAATTTCGAGTCGTAGCTGCCTACGAGAATTTGTTCAGTGTTGCCGGCTGGCAGCCGAATCCAGTTTACTCCGCCGAGGATTTTGTCGCCGGTGGTATATGTCCACTGAAGCGCGCCGGTCGCAAGGTCGAGTTTGTACAGCTGAGCGTCTGCTGAGCCGATGTAAACGTGGTTGCCCAAGATTAGCGGCGAGCTCTCGACCGCGTCAGCAGTCTTAAACGCCCAAATCTTTTCCCCAGTGACCGAATTGAGACAATAAACGTGATTGTCGTCCGACCCGACAACAACGCGTTCGCGGTCAATGGCGGCAGATGATTTTACCGGGCCCTCGGTTTTGAAAGTCCAGCGCAGCTCCACTGAATCCGGCAGGTTGCCGGCCGCTGTTCCAGCCAGATCTTGCCGGCCGCGAAACATCGGCCACGAAGCTTGCAAATCGAACGCACCCGCCGCCAGCAACATGAGGATGATTCCCGGGAAAAGCGTCACAACCTTTGGACAATTAAGCACACGATCTCCCTAACATATGATCGTGGCGATTATCTCCAAGCGTTCTTGCTCATCCAGACCGTCGTCGAGTCCCTCTTGCGCGCCTTTCTAGGCGAGTTGGATGAGGATGTTAAGTTCAGCGCTCTGGTCGGGCGTTACGAGGAGCCGCCTTCACCGGCTCGATGCCTAAGTCCCGCCGCGCAAGCGGCTTCGTTCAACAAGAGAGGCCTTCACCGCGCTCTCGTTGTCGAGGACAATGAATGAGAAGTCCACGGTGTCCGACATTTTCGTCAGCGAACATGGAGCTGAGCCTCGCGCTTTAGCGCGTTGGATCGAGCGTCTGGTTCGCCTTGCTGCTCAGCCTTTGGAAGGAAATCTCAGAGAGATCGCCTCTTTGACTGGCATGCTCTATCGTGATGGACACGATGTGTCCATCGGCATCCAGGTCCAAATAGATGTCCTCGGACAGCTCACGGGTCTCCACGGGAGTGCCGCTACCCAGTTCGAGCAGCGCGGTGTCCGTATCCTCGAAATACTTAATTTTCATTTGGTTCAGTCTGTGAAGTCCCGGTCGAAGAACGCGTTGTGCACTCTCTTGGCGTCGGGAAGCAGGATAACCCTAAGCGCACGATTCTCAAACTCCGGAATACGTACCCAGCGGCGAATCCTGCCATCCGATTGGATCTCCTCCCTGATTGGGGCCTGAATCGCCCGAAGCGTCGGACCGAGGCGCCTGCCGCGCTTCCAACCTCTCTCGTTCCACCATCTCTCGTCCGCCAGGCCGCTTGAATATGGGGCAGAAAGCTTTCCGCTAAAAGTCAGGGCGGCGGAAACTTCCAGGGCGGGCTTGCTCAGCAATCAGTTTCATTCCGGGCCCCGCCGGAACGAAACTTCAGGGATCGACTTGAGCTTTGGTTTGCGAGAAATCAAGAACCGCCATGGCTACCTACATCGTCCTCATCAATTTCACTGAACAGGGAATTCGCAACATCAAAGACTCGCCCAAACGGGCTGCCGCCGCAACGGAGTTGGCGCGCGGTTTCGGCATCGAAATCCGTGACATCTTCTGGACGCTCGGCGCGTTCGATGGCGCGGTGCTGATCGAGGCGCCGGACGATCAGGCCGTCACCTCGTGGGCCCTGAAGGTCGGTTCGCTTGGCAACGTGCGCACGCAGACCCTGCGCGCCTTCCGCGCTAACGAGATCGAAAACATCGTCGCCAAAGTCAAATGACGGCGGGGTTGCTCACAGCGCGGCGGTGTAGATCGCTTCGAAATCGGAGGCGATGATCGGCCGAGGATTAAACTGCGCGGTCCATTGACCAGCGGCTTCTTCGGCGAGCTTGGGCAACCGGGACGGCGGAATGTTCAGCGCCGACAGTGAAGGCGGCATTCGACCGGTCTGAAGCAGGGACTCGAGCTGCGCGATCAACGCCTTGACAGCCTGCTCGGCGCGGTCACTCCAGGCGGCCAGGCCAGCGAACTTCGCGAGCTCCGCGTAAATTGCGGCAACCTCTGGCTGCCGTGCGTTGAATCGCACGACGTGTGGCAGCATGATGCCGACGGCTTGGCCATGGATAACGCCAAAGCGCGCGGTCAGCGGGTTTGCCGCGCTGTGCGCAGCGCCGAGCATACTGTTTTCGATTGCCGTACCAGCGTAGGCGGCGCCGAGTTGCATCGCCGCCCGCGCTTCAAGGTTGTCGGGCTGCTGGAAGACGTAATCGAGGTTCCCAGCCGTCAGCCGGAAAGCCTCGCGCGAGTAAAGCCACGACAGCTCGTTGCGTTTTTTGGTGACTGCTGTTTCCACGGCATGCGCAACGGCGTCGATGCCAGTGGATGCCGCGACCTGCCTCGGCTGCGTCACCGTCAGCAAGGGATCAAGGATCGCCACGCACGGCGCCGCTTTCGGATCGCCGCAGGCCATCTTTTGGTGCATCCTTTCGTCGGCGATCAGCGCGAAGGACTGGCATTCGCTGCCGGTGCCGGCCGTGGTCGGCACGGCGATCAGCGGGAGCATCGGCTTGGTTGCTTTGCCAACGCCCCAGTAATCCTGCATTCGGCCGCCGTTGGTCAGGATGAAATTGCATCCTTTCGCCGTATCCATGCTGCTGCCGCCACCGAGGCCAATGATGAGTTCGGGGCGAACGGCGCGTGCGACTTCGAGGCATTGGTCCACCTCGCGCGTGGTGGGGTTTTCTCTGACCCTATCGAAAATCGTGACACTCACTCCGGCGGCATCGAGGCCACGGCGAGCCCGCTCGACGTGGCCCGCGGCTACAATGCCAGGATCGGTGACGAGAAGTGCGTTAGTGCCGATGGCGCGCGCGAGTTCGCCGATGCGATCAACGGCGCCGGCGCCGAAGATCACGCGCGTGCGCGGCTGAAAATCGAAGCCGATGGGCATGGTCATACCCGCTGGATCGCTCGCCTTTTGTAGAGGAACTCGAAAAGATTGCCTTCGTGCGGCTGGTCCCAAGAGACCTGCATTGTCGAGAGCGGACCGATGTTCAGCCGGTCGATGTGCGGCGATTCCATGAGCTGTTCGATCAAGCGCTCGTCGCTCGTAATCGCAGTGACGACCAGGGATGAGCCGATAGATTCAACGATCTTTGCCTGAGGCACCTCGAGGACGCTGGCGTACGGGAACAGGTACTCGCGAATTGCCAGCGGGTGCGCAAACGAGTCACAGCGGACAATCGTCGGCCGCAGGTATACCGCGCCATTGAGGGTGACCAACCGCGGACCCCTTCGATACTTCGCCGTCACCTCCTCGGCGCCGGAGGTTTGCAGGCCTTCGTCGATCGCCGCGTTGATAAACTCGGCCATTTTCGGGTTTGCAAATGCCGCGAGCACGGCGCTTTCGTCGTCGGGTGGGCGCGGCTCCACCGGTCCGAGTCGCTGCGCCAGACCATCAGCGATTTCGTCTGCGTGTGCGGGCACGATGATCGTGGAAGCGTTGAGGCAGCTGCGGCCGCCATTTTGCGCAATGGATTCCACCATGAGTTCGAGATACTGGGGCCATCGCTTGATCTCATCTGGGCCAATGAGAATTTTGCTATAGCCGGGTCCATGAATCTCAATGCGCGGATCGTCGGCATAACGATCGGTGGTCGTCTTATCGCCAAAAAGCTGCGCGCGTCCGCAGAGCCGCAGGATCTCGCCCGCCCCCTCGTGGTCGGTGGGGTAAAAACCAAACGCTTCCGCAGGCGCCCCAGCCGCGAGAAACGAGTGGATCAGCCGCCAAGGCGTAAACGGCTCCTCGCGGCCGGGCTTCAGCACCACCGGTACCTTTAGCGCAATCGCCGGCAGCCAGAGCGAGTTCACCGCTGGCGAATTGCTCGGCATGATGACGCCGAGTGAGTTGGCCGTCGCGAAATAACTTATGGCGATGCCGCCCTGCTCGCCGAAACCCTCGTCGAGGATGCTGAGATCGAGTCCGCGGGTCAGACCGCGAAGGATTGTCCCCATCTGCGAGAGCACGGTGCTGATGCGGTTCATATTCCGCCGCACCAGTGTGTACGGCAGCCCGCTCGTGCGGGAAAGAGTCTCGACGTATTGCTGCGGGGACTGGGTATGACCCTTGTCACCGAGGGGCAATGCGCCGTTCACGAAGACTTCGGCCGCCTGCCTGCACATCTCGATCAATTGCGCGCACGTGAACTTCTTTAAGACCGCGCGGGAATCCTCGAGCCGGATGAGATCGCGCCTGATGATGCCGGCATTGACCTGGCTGACCGCTGCTACCGGCTCACCGCTGCGATGATCGCGCGCGGCTGTCTTTTCGAGGCTCTCGTAAGCGCGACCGAGGCGGAGTGCCGGAAGGTGAGGAAGGTCCATGTGCAATTGTCAGTAGACGCCTTCCACAATTGTTTTCTCCATGGCGCCAAAAGGGCGCACCTCGGCGACGCCGTCCCAGGCGTATGGTGCACGGGGGCGGCGGCGCAGGGCCTCATCGCGCTCGAGGAAGCGAGGCATGAAAAACTCCTTTGTCAACGTGGTCAGCTCGACGCGGCCCCATTGGTCGTAATCCACGAGACAATCAGTCTGCTTCGAATCGACAACGCGCAGCACGGCACGCGGCTGCGGCGCGTAGTATGTGACCGAGAAATTGTCCTCGGGGCGCAACGGCACGCTCGCGGCGAGACCCATAAGGGTGTTGCCGTAGGTAGGATAAAAACCGATGCGGTTTTCGAGCACTTCTTCAATGAGAAAGCGAACGTATTGCGGCGCCATCGTCGTGCCGCCGCAGAAGACGCCGCGGATTCCCGCATCCCACAGGTTGATCTTTTCGGAAAGCGCTTCGAGTAGCTTCGGTGTGGTGAAGAGACCGCTCACGCGGCGATGTTTCAAGACCGTCACCGCCTGATCGACGACGTGCTCCATGTAGGCGCGCGCCTGGTCGAATTGCTTGTTGGCGAGCACCTTTTTTACCCAGCGCGGATCGAGGTCGATGAAGTAGCAGGAGCTGCCGCGCACGTTAGCAAGGTGCTCGATCGCGAGGCGCAGACGCCGCGGGCCGGTCGGCCCCATCATCAGCCAGTAATGGTTTCGCGGGAAATGCTCGTCGCTGATCTTCTCGCTGAACTCGCTGTAATCGACTTTGTAATCCTCCCAGCCGATCCGCTGTTTGGGCATGCCGGTAGTTCCGCCGGTCTCGAAGATATTGAATGGACGAGCCTTATACTTCGCGGGAATCCAAATCTCGGGCTGAAGGTCGCGAAGCCATTCATCCTCGAAGTGCGGAAAGCGCGCGCTGATGTCCTCGAAGGATGTGATTTTCTCCGCGGGATTCCAGCCGGCCGTTTTCGCCCAATCGAGCCAAAACGGGGAACCAGTTTCGGCCGAGAAATGCCAGCGAACGATCTCGCGTACGTGAGCGTCGAGCTGTTCCTTTGCTTGTTCGGGAGAGGGTGACGCCATAGTCACTCGGGGAGTTGCTCGTGCTTCGGTTCCGGGAGCAGAAAGGAAGCAATAAAACCGACAACATAGACTCCAAAGCCGATGGCCGCAGCTGTGTACGCGAGCTTCCTCGGTGCGAACGCCGGGTCTGGTGTGATCGCCAACGTCGCAGTGAGCCATGCGAACAAGGTGCCAATCAGCCGGCCGCCGATGTTGGCGGCGAAGCTTTCGCCTGTCCCCCGCAGATGCACTGGATAGACGCGCGGTAGGTAGTTTCCCCAGAAGCTGAACTGTGCGATGGTAACGGCCGCCGCCAGGAAGATGCCAACGTAGAGCAGGGGCAGACTCGTGACGGCACAATAGGCGAAAACAACCGGCATCAAGATTAGACCAGGAATCTGGAAAACACGCAGCAGCCAACGACGGCTGAGGATGATCGTGGCGAGCACGGCGAGAAGACAGCGACCAACGAGGCCACCAATTTCCTGCACCTTGGTTACGTTCGCGGCGACGCTTTGTGTTGTGCGTGCCGCGATGCCGCGCGCGACTTTTTCCCTTTCGCCGTCGGGTTTCTCCTTCGTTGCAGAAGCAACCGCGGTCTGCACCTGCGCTTTCACCTCAGGCAGACCCGGCACGATCCGCGGGATGTGTTGAATTGCACCGAACGCCGCGCCGTAGCTCATGGCAAACATTAAGGTCGTGACCAGAGTCGTGCGCCGCAACTCGGGCGAAAAGAGTTCCGCGAAACGAGGACGCTTGAGCGTGCCTGCATCATGCTTCTGCTGCCACGCAGGGGATTCGGGGAGGAAAGGACGGATCATGATCAATGGGATAGCCGGAATAAGCCCCGACATCATCGTGTATCGCCATGCGGCGTGCGGGTCTTTTACGACGCCAAGGCCGCTCAGGAATTCGGGGATCTGGATCGGCGGAAGATCGTTGGCCCAGGACACGGCAAGCCCGTTCGCCATCGCCACGAGCAAGCCACCAACCGAGGAAAACGCCTGTGTATAACCAAGCACCCGCTCGCGCTGTTTGGGATGCGGGAAAAGCTCCGCCAGCCAGGCGACTGCCGCGACAAACTCGACGCAGACGCCCACGAAAACAAAACACCTCAGCACCAGCAGCATCATCGGCGAAGTGGCGTATCCGGAGGCAAAGGCTGCGAACGCGTAAAGGAGAATGCTCCCCGTCAGCACGCGCCGTCTTCCCAGCCGATCGGTAAGATATCCGCCGAGCAACCCGAAGATACCGCCCGCCACAGCTGGAATGTAAAACAACCTGCCAACCCAACTCTGGAATTCCGGCGAGCCGGGTGCGGCGCCGATCAGTTCCTGCATCGCCGGACCGACGATCAGAGGCAACATCAGCAGTTCGTAAATATCGAACGCGAACCCGATGACAGCAATCACACAGATCAGCCACTGTGTGCCGGTGAGACGAGGGGTGGTCATTGAGAAATAATCAATGACCAAGCCTGAAGATGAAGCCCGATTGAGGAGGGATGACGAAGAACAAGTGCCCGCATCGCCGCTTCGGGCTTCCATAAACAATCCGGAATTCTTTCGTCATTTCTCCTTCGCAATCGCGTACAAACGCGTCGGCGTTTGCACATATAAGATACCGTTCGCCGCCACCGGCGTCGCATACACCGGCTCGCCGAGATCCGTCTGGCTGAGAAGCTTCTTTTCTTTGCTCGCTTCGAAAACGAAGAAACTGCCGTCTTCGGTGCCGATGTAGACTTTGCCATCGGCCACCAAGGTTGAAGCCCAGATGTGCGCTTGTGTATCGTGGACCCAGTGCGGCTTGCCGGTCTCCGCATCGAGACAATGGATCTTGCCAGCGTATTCGGCGACGAAGAGCAGGCCGTCTTCAGTGATTGATACGGTCGAAATCGAGCGGCCGATTTCTTCGTAGCTCCAAACTTTCCCTTCCTGCGTCACATCACCGGGTTGCGTCGTATCGATGCAATGCAGAATCCCCACGCCATCGCCATGCTCGGGATCCTGACCGATCGCGACGTAGACCCGATTTTTCCAAAATACTGGTGTGGCGATCACCTCGGACGGGCCGTTCGCGTCAGGGTACTTCGCTTTCTTGTATTCCGGCGGGTTGCAGTCGTAGCGCCAGATTTCCTTGAGCGGTTTGATGTCGTCGTCGCTCTCCAGCGGTACGGGATCGAAGCCGTAAACGAACCCGTCGCCCGCCCCGAAAATGATCTGCCCTTTGCCATTCCCCTCTCCGTAGGCGGGCGACGACCAGTTTCCGTGAAAGAGCCGCGTGCTAATGCCGCTGGCTTCCTCGCCGAGGTATTTGCCAGTTCTTTTGTCGAGGCAGACGAGCGTGGGCGCCTGGGGAGAGGGAATGTTAAGGTGCGACCAGTCCTGCCCGTTCGATGTATTCGCGTAAAGCCAATCGCCGACGATCAGGACCGAACTGCTGGTGATGTTATGCGGGAAAACGCCGAGCTCCTCGCGCATGTCATAGCGCCATATCACATCGCCATCGCTCTTCCCTACCTCGGCCGGCGGCTTGTCCACGCCGGCGAAATACTTTGACTCGTCTTTAAACTCCCCGTCGTTGCCGTCCTCCATTCCATTCACGTCAGCGACGAGCACTTCGCATCGGTTGGTGAGAACGTATGCGCGCTCGCCCTCGATGTGCGGCGATGAGCAGAGGCCGAGAAACTCCCAGTCGCTCACCTTGCCGGCGCCAAGCTTCGGGACTGCGAGCTGCCAGAGGTATTTGCCCGAAGCCTCGTCGAAAGCCATCAGCATCGAATAGTCGCCCTTGAATTTCGGATCGCGTGGCGATTCGTTGTTTGTGCCGAGAAAGACCTTCCCGCCCGAAATGGTCGGGTTGCCATATGCCTGCGACCCGAGCTTCGCCACCCATTTCACGTTCTTCGTCGTCGCCATGTCCACTTCCTCCGAACCCGCCTTTTTCTTGCCGGGCTCAAATGAATCGGGCAGCCCTGTCTCCGACGACACCATGTTGCGCGAGGGGGTGCCGCCCCACATCGGGTAGTCGGCGGCACCGACACGAGGAGGCGCTATCGCGAGCAGCGCCGCGATTGAGCAGTGCAGCAGAGCCGACGGTGCTGGCTTATGCAGGCATGGTCTCATTTGTTCGGGGTGACGGAAATGTTGTCGATGAAAACGGGGAACTGGTTCTGCAAAGCGAAACCGTAAACGCCCGCCGCGCCATGCGGGTGCGCGTGCTTGTGTGGCACTTCGATGGTCCAGTTTTCCGGTTTCGGCTCATCCCTTTTCCACGCCTTCGCTCGCACCACACCGGAGCCATCAGGGGCGACATCGACCCGGCTTTCGATGCGGTACCATGTCTTGGGGTGCATCGGGAAAGGCACGGCGACTTTGATACGATCCTGGTTTGAGAGTACCTCGAGCTGCTTGTAGTTGCCGACAAGGTTGATGACATAACGTTGATTGATCACGCCGACGTTGGACATCATGCGCTTGTTTCCGTCGCTCATCACGTCGGCAGCGACGGTGTAATTGCTCATGCGTGAGTCGCCAAAAAACGTAAACGCCCGCTGGAAAAGGAGCCGATCAACCGTCTTGTTGAATATCTTGTTGCCGTCGAGCTCGCGTATGTCCCATTTGAAGCGCGCGCCGATCCATGGCAACGGCGGCCATGCGAACTTCACGCGGGGCGGACCTTCCGTCTGCTCGGCTGGCTGGAATGCTTCGAAGTCCTGCGCATACGGTAAACTCGGAAGCACCCGGCCGCGCATGTAACCCTTCAAGCCATCAGCGGTAAGTTCCCATGAGCCGGCGGACGGCTTTGCGTGTGGCTTCACCACTAAAGCGCCGGTTCCATCAAACCCGGCGTCCATCTCCGATTTGACCTTCGCCGTGGCCGGCACGAATTTTTTCCAATCACCGCCGGAGACCTCTTTGACAAAGAGGCCGTTGGCGTCGAGCGCGCGAAGTCTAAACGTCTGCTTCTCGCCAGGCCGCAGCGCAACTTCGCTCGGCACGATCTGAATCTGCTTCGATTCACCGGGGACGGGCGTTGCTGCCGCCTGGGGCTCGGTTGGCAACTGCTGGTTCCCGAACTTGGAGCCGAAGCAATAGAGCTTCCTGGTCGTGTGAACGTAAATTCTTCCATTCCACACCGCGGGCGCGCCGAGCGCTTCACCCTCGAGCGTCGTGTGGCTCAGCACTTCGGCCGCCTTTTCGCCGGGCTTGACCACACGAAAGCCGTCGTAGCGCATCGGGATGTAAAGCTTGCCATCGGCATGGATCGGCGAAGCGTGGAGCTGATCAGCCCCTAGTTTGTGGCGCCAATTTACCGTGCCGGTTTTCGGGTCGATGGCGCAGAGCTCGCCGACCTTGTTCACCAAATAGATCGTACCCTTGGCGAAAGTCGGCGAGCTGGTAAGCAGGATTTCGCTGTTGCGCCACAGCTCCGAAGCCTGGTCGAGAATCGCAGGCTCCTTTGAACCGAGTCGCGGCTCAGCGCCAGTCTTCACGGCAACGGTGCGGCCAATCTCCGACGAGTCGAGGTTCTCATCCGCATGGCCGGCGACGAGCGCGCCCTCGATCGGTAGCAGTGTGCCATTCACGCCGCCTGCTGAAATTTGATACCGCCAGATCGGATCGCCGGTGCGCGCGTTTACGCACGCCACGCTTCCGTCCCCGGTGCCGCAGTAAAAAACGCGTCGTCCGTTTTCCCATGCGAGGATCGGAGTCGAAAACGAGCTGTCCTTCGGCGGAATCGCGCCCGGTGTCGATGTCCACACAATCTCACCGGTTTTCTTGTCGAAAGCGTAAAAGCGATCAGCTGCCTGACCTTGCAAGCCCCAGTTGCTTGTGATGCCGCGCACGATGATGAGGTCGCCGTCGATCACCGGAGAACCGACGCGACCATTCGGGAACGTGAGGCGCCCGTAGTCCTCCATCATCGAGTGCTCCCAGAGTCGTTCGCCGTCGCTGGTAAGCGCAATGAACTCGCCCGCTGTGGTCAGCGCGTAAACGTTGCCCGTTTCACCATCGATGACGGGCGAACCGATGGAGTAGCGCTCGTAAACGGTGTCGCTCAAGAAATCGTTGAAACGCTGCTCCCAAATCTTCTTTCCGCTTTCAGCCTCGACGCAGCGGAGCACCTGCTGGAGATCCGGCCCGGCGCCTTCGTAGCCGAGGACGTAAACTTTGTTTCCGTTGATCACGGGCGTGCCGCGCCCGGGTAACTCGATCGCCCAGAGCGGGGCCGAGGAATCAACCTTATCGGGCAGGCCAGTCTCGGCCGATGTGCCGTTTTGTTGCGGGCCGCGCCATCCAAGCCATCCGCGAGCGACGCTTTCCGCTGCAGTGAGCGGCAACGAAAGGCAGCTGACAATACAAATGATCAAAAGCAACAGCCGCGTGATGAGAGGCATCAACGGCCACCCAGACATACCAGAGTTCCCTGATTGTTCTTGCAATAGATCTTCCCGTTCGCCACGGCGGGCGTTACCCAACAATGTCCTCCAAGCACCTGCGTGCGCGCCACCTCGCGATAGCTCGTCGGAGAAGCTTCCACCACGATTAGCTCACCGCGCTCGCTTAGGGCTAGGAGATGCCCACCGGCAGCGATGAGCGTGCCGCCACCGATATTCTGCTTCCATTTGATCTTCCCGTCCTCGAGATCGAGACAACGCAGTTCGCCTCCTCCGACATTGCCGTCGATGCCATAGATGTAGCCCTGAACGAGCACGGGGCTGGCGAGTTGGCTGCGCATATTCTTGTTGCGCCAAATCTCAATCGCCTTACCCGGGCGAACCTGCAGTAGAGCGCAGCCAGTGCCGTAGCCTGAGGTGATGAGAATCTTGTCGCCGAAAACGATTGGCGTCGGCGCGTTGACGTCGTAGCTGGTCTTCCACGGATAACGCCAGAGCTCCTGTCCGTTGGCGGCATTCAGGCCGACCAGCGCGTCCCCCTTGAAAACAGCGATACAGCGGGTGCCCGCCAGGTCGAACCCGATCGGGCTTGAATAGCCGGCGGAATCGTTGCCGGATTTCCACTTCAGCGTGCCGGTTGTCTTATCCAGAGCGACGGTCGATGCGCTCTCGCCGCCCGAATCGACAATGACCAGACCGCCATCGACCAGTGGGGAACCAGCGTACCCCCAGCGCTGGCGGTTGCCGCCAAAGTCTCTCTGCAAATTTTTGCTCCAAAGCACCTTGCCGCTGGCGGCGGAGAGGCAGAACAAATCGCCTTCATGGCTCAGCGTGTAAACCTTGTCTCCGTCAATGGTCGGCGTACCGGCCGGACCGCCCTCGAATTGACGCGGACCGAGCGGCTGCGGGTAGGTGTGTCTCCAGATTTCAGCACCGGTAGTGGCGTCGAGGCAGAACACCACGTCTATATCGCCGTTGTTTCCCATCGTGTATAGGCGCCCCTCTCTAACCGCCACCGATGACGCTCCTATGCCGACCTCTTTTTTCCAGAACTTCTTCGGCCCATCTTTTCCCCAGCTGGCCGGCGAAATCTTCTCGGTCGAGATTCCATCGCGGTTGACGCCTCGCCATTGCGGCCACTCCACCGCAGTCGCGAAAGAATGGAGAAAGCAGAATGCGGACACCGCGAGCCAGACGAGCGACGGCGTGCTCTTCATGATTGTTAGAGGTAGGTCACGCTTTGCGCGGTGTCAACGGGGCGCCGTGCGCAGAATGCGCAGGAACTAGCTCGTCGGACTTCACGAGGAGACTCACTGAGCTCGAAGATTATTTCTGATCGAAGCCAGTTTCGACAACCGGGTAATATCGATCGCGTGCTCATCCCCTTCGCACCGTCGTGCAAGCCAACGCGCGCTGCGTCTGCTTTGGAAAGCATCCTGCGAGAAAAGACTTGAAAGCGGGTCAAGGTAGAGCAGAGCATCGGTCTTGTGGTGCTGCCTGTCATGCTGGCCGGTCCGCTGCTGCGCCGGATTGAGACCAATCTGGTTTCGGTGTGGGTGGCATTGAAAGAGGCTGCCAGCAGCGTCAAGCTCTCGCTTTGGGAAGGCGGCGGCATCAAGGCCGGGGAAAAGCCTGCTCTCGTCAGTGGTCCTGATCCAGCGGCGCAGACGCTGCGCATTGGCCAGCAGCTTCACGTGGTCGTCGTGACGCTGAAACTTTCCACCGGCCAGGCGCTGCAACCGGACCAGACTTATTCTTATGATCTGTCCCTGCAGACCGCTTCCGGAACGCACACGCTGAAATCTCTCGGTCTCCTGCGCGATGACCCGTCCACGCCTGGCCCGAACATGAAACATCTCGCGCTCGGGTTCGAAACGGACGTGCTGCCGACCTTCGCGCTGTCGCCACGCAATCTGACCGACCTGCGCGTGGTGCACGGCTCCTGCAGGCGGGCGAATGCCGCGCTGATGGACGGTCTGGCATGGGCTGACGATTTTCTAAGCCGCGACAACGCCTACAAAGACCCCCTCAAGCGTCCGCACCAGATCTTTCTTACCGGCGACCAGATTTATGCCGACGATGTGGGTCGGGTGCAGCTGCACATGCAGATGGAATTGGGGAAGCAACTGTTCCCAGGGATCGAGCAACTGCCCGTAAAGCGCGATCCCGTTTCGCAGTCAATCACACGCTTTCCAGCCGACAGGCCGCATTTTCCGCCAGGCCAGCGGTTGAAGCTGCTTCTGAACACGGCGCGCATGACCAGCAAGGACGGACACAGCCATCTCATGTCGCTCGCCGAATTCTGTGCGATGTATCTGATGGTTTGGAGCCGCGCGGTCTGGGATGAATTTCCGCCGACGGAACTCATCACTCAGCCGCCTGAACCGAGCCCGGATACGAAAGAGCTGCTCACCGATCTCGCTGAGGCGCTGCCGGTCGAGAAGAGGCCAAAAATCTATGCTGATGAAGTCGCCGCGCTGACCGAGTTCCGCCGCACGCTGCCGAAGGTGCGACGCGCGCTGGCCAACACGCCGACTTACATGATGTTTGATGATCACGAGATCACGGATGATTGGTATTTGAATCCGATCTGGCGCGATCGCGTGCTTACCAGCCCGCTCGGCAAGACGATCATTCGGAACGGGATGCTTGCGTACGCGCTCTTCCAGGGCTGGGGCAATGACCCGGTGGCGTTCGAAGCCGGTGAGCGCAAACGTTTGCTCGACCAGGCGACGAAGCTTTTCCCGGCGAACGCCACCGAGAATCCGAACGAAGTCGCCGGTAACGAAATCGACAAGCTGCTAGGCCTGGATCAAAACGCGGGGCTGTCTGGGGCGAACCCGCCGGTGAAGTGGCACTACACCGTCCCGGGCGAAAAGCATTTGGTACTGGTGACCGACAATCGCACGCGGCGCAGCTACGTCTCGAGCGTCGGGCCACCGGGCAACGTCGCCGTTACCGCACTGCCGGACATGATTCCGGCGGGTCCATTGCCCGCAGGGAAGGAGGTCGTTTTCGTGATCACTTCCGAGCCAGTGCTCGGGCCGTCGATGTTCGATGAGTTGTTCGCGCCGGCACTCTACCGCGCGTTCGACGTGAAGGATTACGACCAGTTGCAAGGCAAGCCCGAGGAAAAGACGCGCGGCACTCGAGGCATGATCGGCACGAACCCGGATGCGATCGAGGCGTGGGCGTTCGATCCCAAGACCTTCGAGGCGCTGCTAAAGCGACTTGAGTCGTATCGCCGCGTTATCTTTCTGTCTGGCGACGTTCACTACGCAGCGAGTAACGCGCTCAGCTATTGGAAGCAGGCGGATCAGGCGGAGCCGACGCGTTTCGTGCAGTTCATTTCGAGCGGAATGCAGAACGTGATGCCGGACATCATCCGGATCATCGATCGCACGCTCTCCTTTGCGCAGCGTCTCATCCGCAAGGAGTTCAAGGCGGAGCGATTGGGCTGGGATGCCACCGCGTCCGATCTCCTGGTATTCCCCACCGACGTGAAACCCGTGCCGGCGATCAGATCCCGGCTGAAACGCGCACCGGTGCTGATTCCGCCGCAGATCTTGCCGGCGGGAACCAAGCTGAACACCGCGAAGCTGCCCAACTGGTCGTGGCGCGCGGAAGTGCTGCTCGACAAGCGTAAGGACTCCGAGCGCCCCAAACCGGCCCAGCCCGAGCTGCTCGATCCGGCCAACCCGAATTCCGACGTGACGGAAAATAAGGAGGGCTTCCGCCGCGCAGCGAACCGTCACGGCCGCCAGATGGACAAGCTAGGCCATTCGCGCCAGATCCTGTTCATCAACAATCTTGGCCTCGTTCGATTCGAGAAACGCGGCGAGACGCTTTTCGTCATCCACGAGCTGTATGCCGCTGCGCCTGATCCGGCCGATCCGCTCAACAAACCGCCGACGCCACAGCTTTACACAAAACATGAGACGAAGCTCGACAAGCTGACCGTGGACGAAGCGAAGAAGCCGGAAAAGGCACTGCTGCCGGCTTAACCGAGGCAAACCATGGCTGAAAGCACACTTCAGGGACTGATCGGCGAAATCAAAGAGTTCCTCGAGTGGATCAAGGACACGCTTGAAGACGACGTCGCCCGCAAGGCACTGCTTGAAGATGTCGGCCTCGAGCCGACCGACCCGCCGCCGAAGCCGAACGTGCCGCAGGACAAGCTCGATAGCATCGGCCGCTATCAGCAGACCGTGGACGCGGACAAAGCCGCGCTAGACAGCACGCTTTCCGACCTGCGCGCTGTCTTCGATTCGGTGCGGTCGTTCATCTCTTCGTTCAGCCTGAGTCCGGCGTTGGTGGGCGAAGTCACGAACCGTTTTTTGAATCTGCTTGCGCTAAATTACCTTCGCCTGCGCAAGCCTCACCTCTTCGTTGCGGCCCAGGCGGTAAGCTTCGTCGAAGACACCGGGGCGCCGTTTCTCAGCGGGAAAATCACTTGGAGGAACATCGTCAAGGTCTGCACCGACGGCGGCTTTTACCTGCTGAGGACGATCCTCATCGCGCTCGATGACGAAGAGGAGGCGCAGCAGAGGTCGGACTTCTACTTCGTGCCGCTCGCGGCATTCCTGGCCTTTGCCTTCAAGCAAAGCAACCGCACGCTCTACGGGTGGGATCCGGCGCCCGAATCCGGCACGCCGCAAGGGGACGCGATCTCGCGGCGCATGCTCAGCTCCGTATTTTTCAGCACCGAGCGCGACTCGAACGGGCAGGCCATCGAAAAGCGGATCAACGCCTCGCTCTATTTTTTGAGCACGCCGCAGGGTGGGCCTGGGCTGTTTCTCACGCTCGGAGGTGGCGGCGCGTTGGAAGCGCCGCTGAGCGAGCGGTGGAAGGCGCTGCTCGAAGTCAGCTCGCCTTCGGTAGTCGATATGACCTTTTTCGGCGAAAAGATTCTCACGATCCGCGGCCCGCTGGGCGGACCGCCGGACATTCGCGCGAGTGCTGCTCTCCAGTCGATTCCCGATCAAACCAATCGCTCATTTGTCCTGCCGTCGGACAGCGATACGCATTTTGAAATCGGCACCGTGGAGCTGGTCGCAACGGTCGACGCCAACGCAATCGACCTCGATGCGACGGAGGCCGGGATCAAGTTGTCGCTCAACGACTGCGCGGTGGTCATAGCGACGAAGGACAACGACGGCTTCCTGGCGTCGCTGCTGCCGGCCGGAGGATTGCGCCTGCCGTTCAACTTCGGCCTCGGCGCGAGCAGAAAACGTGGTCTTTTTACCGAGGGGAATGTGCCGTTCCTTTCCGGAAGACCGACCCGGGCGCTCCGATTGACGCGAGCCGCACCGTCGAACGGCAAGCCACCCCAGATCGCCGGCGCGATCGGCAAGGGCTTCAGCGTGTCGATCCCGGTCGGCGTGGCGCTCGGTCCCGTCGAACTGCACTCGCTGCAGCTCAAGCTCGGCGCGAACGATACCACTCCCGACACGTCCGATATCGTCGCGGAGGCGAGCGCTGCGCTGATCCTCCGGCTCGGTCCCGCCTTCCTCAGCATCGACCGGCTTGGCTTTGAGCTTAAGCTAGCGTTCCCTGAAAAAGGGATCGGCAACCTCGGCCTCGCCGACCTCTCGCTCGGGCCAGCGCTGCCGCGTGGCGTCGCCATTTCCATCGACTCGAGCGCTGTCACAGGCGGCGGCTTCCTTTTTCTCGACCAGCAGCGCGGGCTTTACGCGGGCGTGGTGCAGTTGAATCTGGAAAGCGGGCTCGCGGTGAGCGCGCTCGGCATCATCGCCACGCGGTTGCCCGACGGCACCAAAGGCTTTTCGCTGCTCGTTGTCATTACGGCGGAAGGCTTCAAGCCCATTCCACTGGGCCTCGGCTTCAAACTGACCGGCATCGGCGGAATGCTCGCGATCAATCGCACGTTCAACGAGGACGTGCTCCGCGAGGGGGTGAAGAACCACACGCTCGACAGCGTTCTCTTCCCCGCGAACCCGATCCGCGACGCGCTGCAATTGCTCAGCGGGCTTAACAAGGTTTTCCCGATCGCGCCGGGGCACCATCTGTTCGGCCCGATGGTCGAGATCGAATGGGCCACGCCAACGCTCTTCACGATGCAACTCGGGATCGTCCTCGAGATCGGCGAGCGGCTTCGCCTGCTCGTCGTGGGGCAAGTCGAGGCGATCCTTCCGAAGAAAGAGAACGACCTTCTGCGGATCAAAATGGACGCCGTCGGCATCATCGATTTTGACCAGGGCACGGCATCGCTCGATGCGGTGCTCTACGAGTCGCGCTTGCTGAAGAAGTTCGTGCTGACCGGCGGGATGGCGATGCGGCTGAGGTGGAAAAGCGCGCCAAGTTTCGCGCTCGCTATCGGGGGGCTGCACCACGCGTTCAATCCGCCGGCAAATTTCCCGCGGCTCGACCGTATCGCGATCAATCTTAGCGCGGGCGACAATCCGCGGATCACTTGCGCCGCTTATTTCGCCGTCACCTCAAACACCGTGCAGTTCGGCGCGCGGGCGAATCTCTATGCGGCCGCGCACGGCTTCAGCATCGAAGGCGACATCGGCTTCGACGTGCTGATTCAGCTCAGTCCATTTCATTTCCTGGCCGAGTTCCACGCCTCAGTGCAGCTCAAGCGCGGCGCGAGCAATCTTTTCAAGGTCGCCGTGGCAGGTGCGCTGGAAGGGCCGCGGCCGCTGCGCGCCAGGGGCAAGGCAACGTTCGAAATCTTGTGGTGGGACGTTTCGGTCAGCTTCGACAAGACGCTCGTGGAAGGTGCCCCGCCGCCACCGCCGCCCGCGATCGATGTACTCGGCGAGCTGGCTGCGGCGCTCGGCGACCGGCGCAACTGGCAGGAAGCACTCCCGGTCGGCCAGCGCAGAGTCGCGACCGTGCGCGAGCTGCCAGTGCCGAACGAAGTCAGGATCCATCCGCTCGGGAAGTTCGGCGTCAAACAGACTGTCGTGCCATTGAACCTCACACGCGACATCGACAAGTTCGGCAGCAGCCCGCTGAGCGGCGCGCGGCGCTTCAGTATCACGAGCATCACCGTGGGCGGCGTGGCGCAGACACCGACACCGCTGAGGGACTTTTTCGCGCCCGCACAGTTTTTTGAAATGACGGATGACGAGAGCATCACCAGTCCGTCATTCGACACGATGGACGCGGGGCTTATGGTGGGCGTGGACGCCTTCGTGTTCAACAACTCGGAGCGGGTCAACACGGTTCTCGAATACGAGACGATCATTGTCGATAAACAAACGCCGGGGCCCAACCCGCCGAGACCCGGATTCAAGCTCAACCGCGACCAACTGTTCCTGCATGCGCGTTTCGGCGCTGCTGCACGAAGCGATATGCGGCGGACGGGCACGGCGAAATTCCAGAATCGCGAGCGCACGCCGGAAGCTTCCGTCGCCAAGCCCCGCTATGCGATCGCTTCGACCGAAGACCTGTCGCCGCAGGCGGCGCCGGGAGTCGAAGCGGGGAAGCCGATGACTTGGATCAACGCGCAGGAAACCCTGCGAAAGCTGAAACAGCAAAACCCGGCCGAGGCGGCGAAGCGGCAGGTCGTCCGGGCTTACGAATTGATCCGCTGAACGATGAAGCGCCATGCCTGACACGATTCCAAACGCCAGCTCGATCTTTCTACCGTGGGTGCGCCAGGGTGCGGCGGGCGCGATTCAAAACGCGGACACGCTGTCGCCGACACAGGCGGGCCGCGTTTCGGTACCCGTCAAACTGCGGGTCAACAACGCAAGAGACATCAACGTTACCGTCGGCCTGCTCGGTCCGGCCGAAGTGACCGGCCTGGATCGGCAGCAGATCGTGCGTGCGGAACCGAAGCCGGGAAATATGACCTTCGAATCGAACTTTCTCGCGGCGATCGAATTTGACCGCCCCGATCTGCCGTGGCTTTTTACGCCGGCCAAAGCGGACGCCACTGGAAAGCTCCGACCGTGGCTGTGCTTGATCGTCGTGAAAAAGCAGCCGGGCGTGTCGTTGCGCTCGGATCGCGCGGTTCCGTTGCCGATCCTCGAGATCGGCGCGCCAGCAAAGCCCGGTGACGAATTGCCGGACCTGACCGAATCCTGGGCGTGGGCGCACGCGCAGATTTCGGCTGCCGAAGCCGCAACAGCTGCGGAGCTGACGCAAATCCTGGCGACAAGGCCGGAGCTGTCCGTCTCGCGGCTGCTTTGTCCGCGGCTCCTCAAGCCGGATACGGACTATATCACGTGCCTCGTCCCGGCGTTCGAGGTCGGACGAAAAGCGGCATTGAATGAGCCGATTCCAATGACGGAGACGCCGCCTCAACCGCCCCAACCGAAAGACGGCCTCTCTCCTGCATGGCGCCAGGATGCGCCGCAGGTCACGCTGCCTGTTTTCTATCACTGGGAGTTTCGCACGGGCCCCGCAGGCGATTTTGAATCGCTCGCAAGATTGCTGGAAGCGAGAGAGGTGCCGCCCCAAGTCGGCAAGCGGCCAATGGACGTCAGCACGCCCGGCTTCAAACTGCCGGCGAGTCCGCCGCCGACCAAAATCCTCGAGCTGGAAGGCGCATTGCGCGTGCCGAAGTCGGCGCAGACGCCATGGCCTGACGCCCAACGCAACGCTTTTCAACAAGAGCTGAAGAAGCTGCTCAACACCGCGGCGAAGCAGCCGACGCCGCTGGTGGCTCCGCCGATTTACGGGAGCGTGCTCGCGGGCGCCACTCAAGTGGACAACGCCGGGTCACCGCTCCGCTGGGTCAACGAGATCAATCTCGACCCGCGCCAGCGCGTGGTCGCGGGACTCGGCACGCGTGTCGTGCAAAGCCAGCAGGAAGAACTGATGGCATCCGCGTGGGAGCAGATGGGCGAGATCGAGCGCGCCAATCAACGGCTGCGGCAGGAGCAGCTCAGCCTCACGATCAACACCGTCCTCCACATCAAAGTTTTCACCCGCCTGAACGAAGACGCTTTGCTTCAAGTTGCCGCTCCGGCGCAGGCGCGCATCGTCTGGGCGGACCCGCCGGTCGGCGGCACGCCGGCGCAGATGCGCTCGCTCCACCAGCGCATCGCCAGCGCGATCGTGCCCACGGCAGCGGTCGACTCGGCGACGCGGCGCTTGACGCGCTCGCGCGGCGCGATCGGCCGCCGCGTCGTGGTGCAGGGCATGCCGGGCGGTCTGCGCATCGGCAGCAGCTTCATCAGCAAACTGAACCGGATCAATGATCGCTTCACCTTGCGAACGGGCGGCGCGATCACGCTGAACCGAGTCTCCGAGACCATTCCGGAGCTAGCGCGGATCGTTCGTTCTGAACGTGCCATCGAACGGAAAATTCTGAACTTTGACGATGAGGCGCCGCCAGCGAAGGACTTCAGAATCATTCCGGAGAGTGAGCCGATGCCGCCGCGGAGATCGCAGCCATTCGTAGATGTGGACAACGTAGTGGCGAGGAACTTTCGCCGGGCGTCCGCGAAGCAGCAGGCGAGGATCAATCGGCTGCGAACTCCCGAACAGCCCAGGCCTACGCTTCAGCTGCCTTTACTCAAAGCCTCCCTGCTCACGCGCCTCAATCCGGCTGAGACCGTCGCGTTGCGCGTGCGAGCAACGATCAGTCGGGCGCCGTCGCAAGCGGCGCGCACCGCCCTCGCGTCCAGCGCTGACCTGCTACGCCCGATTCTGGCCGCGCCCGAGTTTCCCCAGCCGATGTATGAAGTGTTGCGCGATCTTTCGCAGGAATTGCTGTTGCCGGGCCTCGGCCACGTGCCGCCGAACACGGTGACGCTGCTCGAAACCAACGCGAAGTTCGTCGAATCATTCATGGTCGGCCTTAATACGGAGATGGGTCGCGAGCTGCTGTGGCGCGGTTTTCCGACCGATCAGCGGGGCACCTATTTCCGGCAGTTCTGGGAAGGTGCGCACCGGGACATCGAGTCGATCGACCAATGGGGCGCTAAGCCGCTGGGCGAGAACCTGCTCGGACCCGGCCCGGACGAGAACCTTGTGCTTTTGATTCGCGGCGATCTGCTGAGCCGGTATCCGAACGCGGTGATCTACGCAGCAAAGGCGACGGGAAATCCGCGCGAGCCGGGTCCGGAGGAGAAGTACCCGATCTTTCGCGGGACCCTGCAACCCGACATCACGTTTCTCGGGTTCGATCTGACATCCAAAGAGGCGACGAAGGACGCCGGCTGGTTCTTCATCATCCAGGAACAACCGACAGAGCCGCGATTCGGGTTCGACAAGCCGGAGGATTTCGGCGCGCGGACACACGTGTCTGTGACCGCGCCGCCGCCAGCTTCACTCCCGATCAAGCCGCCTGTGGAGTGGCGCAAAAATTCGGCTCACATGGCGGTCATCACGCGCCAGGAGCCCGTGCGCATCGCCATCCACGCGACGCAGATGATCCCCTAAGATCACGCTTATGCCTGATCATTGGTTCGTACCCCCGCCGAAGCTGCCAGACCCTTTGCCTCCGGAGATGGCCGCGCAGCTCGTCGCGGGCGACCGGCCGCTGGCGCTTTTCCCGGTGCGTCTGGAAACCCGCTTCTTTTCCCAGCCGGATGGCTCGTTCGAGCTGCGCGTGCGGGTCTATCCGGACCAGGTTCATCTCGATTCGCACGAGCCCGAGCTGACCGAGCAGGAGAAAGCCTGGGGCCAGCATTATTGGGAGCAGCACTGGCGCGCCGGTAACGACGAGGAAGCGCGCAAACGCGCGTGGCGGCAGTTGGCCGATCGCTTCGATCCGCAGCGGGCCACATGGGTGACGCGTGCCCTCAAGCCGCTCAATCCCCAAGATCGCCCAGCCGCGCCGGTGCCCGCCGGTCAGCCTCTGCCGAAGACGATCCAGTTTCCGACGCCGGCGAGCAGACCTGAAAGCTGGTCGCGTGCACCGCTGGCTCGCGCGCTTCCTGATCGCTGGGTGGCCATTGCGTATTCGCGCGGCGAGCTCGTCGCCAGCGTCACTGGCAAGAACATTCCCGATCCTTTACCAGTTGGCCCCGATCCGAAGGCGACGGTCGCTGCCACGGCCGAGCAACTTGCGATCGACCCGGGCATGAAATGGATGGTCGATTTCGACGCCGCCGACGCTGCCGGCATGGGCCTTCGAATCAATCTGACGCAGGACATCGCCCGAGCGGGGCTGGACGTGCTGCTGGTCTTCGGTGTGAGGGCGTCGCTCAGCGCCGCCGATTCCGCTAAGCGGATCGAAGAATTGCTGGACGCGCATCATTACACCGACGGCCTCGCTTTCCTCCTGCAAGGCACGCCGTCGAATAGCACTCCGGACGCACCATCCGGTTTCAGCTCGCGCGACGTCGGCCAGATGGAAAGCTACCTTGCCGAGCAGGCGACGAACGTCTTCAAGTCGGGCGACGGATCGAATGGCGACACGCTCACCCGCGCGCTGGGACTGCTGCCGGACGGCACCAAGCCGTTCGCCAACCTGTTGAACAACACGGAGAAGGAGCAACTCGACGCGCGGCAGATCAACATCGCGCTCTGGGCGGCGACATGGGGCTACTTCCTGTCGAACATGTTCGGCAGGGAAGAGAACAACCTCACCGAGGACGACCTGAACTGGGCGCGCGCGCATTTCATCAACTACGTGCGCGCCGCCGGTCCGCTCCCCACATTGCGCGTCGGCAAACAGCCGTATGGCGTTCTGCCCGTCACCTCGCTTGATAACTGGTCGCCGAAGACCGGCCAGGAAGCGCAGCACGCGCGCGATCTTCTCCTCAAAGATGTGCTGGTGCGGCTGCGCGACAAAGTGTGGCGCGGGAATCTCGCCGGAGCCGCGCGCGTCGGACGCAGCGGCGAGCCCGATTCGGACCTGGCCGAGGTCATGGGCAGCGATGGACGCTCATCGAGCTACCTCATGCGGAATGTCATGGGCCGCCATTACCTTCAGCACTTCTGGTGGCTGCTCTTTGCCGATATGGACGGCAAGGGATGGTGGCGCAACCAGGAAGCAATGACCGGCGCGATCCTGAGGACACTCGATGTGAGATGGAAGCCGCGGCTCCGGCGCGCTGCGTACCTGGATGAAGTCTTTCCCGTGAGTGCGCCGCTGGTGCAGCCCGGAGAGCTTTCCGAGACGGCGCGGCTCACGACCAATTACATCGATCCGCTGCTGACGGCGCCGAGCCTCGAAGCGCTGCTCACCGAGACCGCTCCGCCGGCCAGCCTGCTCCATGCGCTGCTGAGGCATTCGATGCTGCTCGAATACGCGAACGCCGCCTCGCGCATTTTGTTCAGCAATGGCACGCCGCAGCCGGTTCTCTTCAAAGATCAGGAGCTGATCGACATACCGTCGGCCGCAGAAGAGGAAGCGGAATTGACTGCTCAACGGGCAGCCCTTCAAGCCCAGCGGCCTGCGCTCGAAGCGGCAGCGGCAGCAGCCGATCAAGCCGTGGCGGACATCGATCGGAAAATTGCGGAGCATCAGCAAAGTGAGCCAGACCGGACTATCGAAGTGCCCAATAGGCCGCCGCGTCCGAATCCCGCATGGATTGCGTGGAGTCGGCGTCTTGGGCAACTGACCGAGCAACGCGATCGGTTACAGGCCAATGCTACGGCGGCGCATGGCCGAGTGAGTGAATCGATCGCGACTCTGGCACAGCTCGATCGGGCAATCGCCGACGCGCATGCGAGGGCAGCGGTTGAAAAGCCGACGCCGACGTGGAGCTGGCAATTCAAGCAGAAAGTCCCAAACGTCACCGGCGAGCAGACGCTCGGTGAATTCCTGTGGAAGCTTACGACGTTCACGAACCCGAACGTTGCGCCGATCAATGACTTCCGCCGCAGCCTCGCGCATCTCAAAACGGTGAGCAGCGCTCGGCTTCAGCGACTGTTGGCCGGCGCTCTCGATCTGTGCGCCCACCGGCTCGACGCGTGGATCACTTCATTCGCCACCAAGCGCCTCGACACAATGCGGAAGACGGCTGCGACCGGTGTCTATTTCGGTGGCTACGGCTGGGTGGAAAATCTGAAGCCTGCCCCAGCGCGGGCTGAGGTCGCTCCGCCCGCTGGCGAGCAAGCGCCGATTTTTCAAACGCCGGACGATCCGGGTTTTGTCCACGCGCCCTCGCTCACTCAGGCGGCGACCGTCGCGCTGTTGCGGAACGGACATCTCACGCATTCGACCCCGGAAGTGCGGGACCTGCTCGCAATCGATCTTTCTTCCGAGCGCGTCCGGCTTGCCAACTATCTGCTCGACGGCGTCCGCCAGGGTCAGCCGCTCAGCGCTTTGCTCGGCTACCGCTTCGAGCGGCGTTTGCACGATCTAAAGCTTGATCGCCTCATTGCCGCTTTCCGCAAAGTCGCGCCGCTTGGCGGAAAGCTGGAAAACACCAACGAGCCGGTCGAAGCGATCGCCGCGAACAACGTGGTGGACGGTCTGGATTTGCGGCGAAAGTGGGACTCGGTGAAAGCCAACCCTGACGCCTCCGCCGATTTTCTCTCCGCGCTCAACCCCCCTCCAGCAACCGCGGAGCGGACCACGCTGAGGAACGAGTTGAATGCATTGGGCGATGCAGTCGATGCCGTCAGTGACGCCGTTGTGGCCGAGAGCGTCTATCAAGCGGTGCGCGGAAACACGGCCCGCACCGCGAGCACGCTCGACGCCATCGCGCGCGGCGAAGCTCCGCCGCCGGAGTTGGAAGTCGTGCGCACGCCACGCAGCGGCGTGGCATTGACGCACCGCGTCGTAACGCTCGTTAGCGGGGATCCAGCGGCGACGCCGGGCTGGATCGATCCCGCGCAATCCGCGCGCGCCAGCGCCGAGCCGCATTTGAATGCCTTCGCTGCAAGACTGCTCGTCCCTCCCGCGAGCGTGCGTTGCGTCGTCGAACGATTGGATGCGCCACCGGACCAGTTGGTCGTGCCAAAGGAGATCGCGTTGAGCGAGCTTCGCCTCGCTCCGCTCGATTTCATTTACGCAGTCGAGGGCGGCAGCCCGTCACAGCGCTCCGAGATCGAAGAGCGAATTCTTTACGCGATCACGCGCAAGCCGGACGGCTTTCCGTCCGGCGCCGTATTGCGCATCAACCCGGGCCGGCAGGCGGGTTGGGGTCCGAACGATTTGAGCTACGGCGAATTTGCGGAGGTGCTGCGCACGGCGCGCAGGCTGATCACCGGCGCGCGAGCTCTGGATGCGGTGGACCTGAACCTGCCCGAGCGCACGCAAGCCAGCGGGGTGGATCTCGCGGAACTCGAGGCGCGCGCCAATCGTGTGGAACAGTCGTTGCGCCAGGCACAGCAGAGTTTTCAGGCCCTGCTCAATGCGCCCACGACCGCTAACCTGGAATCGCTGCGCAGTGCGATGTTGCAACTCGCCGGCTTCGGCATCGCCAGCGCCGTCCCGCTTTCGGCCACTGGCGACGCGCCAGCCGAACGCGATGTCCTCCTTACGCAAGCCGGATCGATTGCGAAAGAGGTCTCGCAGCGAATCGAACAACTGACAGCGTTGTCCGCTGCGCTTGGTTTCGCGGCGACGCCAGACGAGAAACGCGATCGCCAAGTCGAACGGCTGCGGACGGCCTTTGGAAAAGCGTTCGTCGTCCTACCGCGTTTTACCGCTGGCAACACCGATGAGCTGGCCAAGGCGTTTGGCGACAGCACCAAGGTCCAGGACAACGATCCGCTCACCGTTTTCACCTGGTTTCAGCGCTGCTCCCGCGTCCGCGACGGCATCGCGAGACTCGCGGCATCTTTGCGTTACGCCGAAGCGTTGAACACAGGCGAGAATCTGAAGCTCGCCGTTGGACAGCTCCCTTACAAGCCTGATCAACCCGGTCAGCCGTCCGATCGCTGGGTCGGCTTGCCGCTCAAAGCCGGCCAACAAATCGCCGGCGGTCGGTTGTCGCTGGTAATGCAGGCCTCCCGTGCGGTCGATCCACAGCAGCCATTAACGGGGCTGCTAATCGACGAATGGGTGGAAATCATCCCGAACGCGAAGGAAACCACCGGCGTCGCTTTCCAGTTCAACCCGCCCGACAGCTTTGCGCCGCAATCCATCCTGCTGGCCGTTCCGCCCATACCGGACAAGGCCTGGACTGTCGGTGATTTGCAACGAGTGCTCCTTGAAACGCTCGACCTCGCCCGACTGCGCGCGGTGGACGCCGAGGCGCTCGATCCGACCGGACACTATCTCCCCGGGCTCTACCTTGCATTCAACGCAAACAACGACACCGTCTCGACCGATTTCGCCCCTCTCGCCGGGATAACGTAATCAGTATTCGGAAGTCGCCATCGCCTCTTCTAATTATTCGCTCCAACTAATAGCTAAATAACAAGCCATGCCATCCATCACAACCTGGACGCGACTCGAACCACAAACCCGCAACGCCGCGTTGACCACGAGCGTGCAGGCGAGAATCCACGACCCGCTCTGGCTGCTGGCGCGGCAGTGGCAGGTTGGCGAATTCCAGGGCGAGGACAGCGGAACGCCCATCATGGCGCGGCTGCGCGCGGATGTTTCCCGTCTTACCCGATTCTTCCCTGGGCCGATCGCCGCGAACAGCCAGGTCACGGCTCCCGCATTCAATGCCAAAGTGACGCCGCTTGAGACGATGGTCGAACGCGAACGCGTCCGACCGCTGCCCGGCGCTAAGGGGGAAAAGCTGCGGTTTGCCGTGGAAGCGGCGCAGCACTTTTTCCGATTACTCGATCAGCAACCGATCACACCCGCGAATCGTGAGACTTATCGCGCGGCTTTCAAACGCAAGTATCCGTTCCCCGCGATGACAGTCGCGGAGCGCGGCGCACTCGATGCCGAGAGCCTCGCCTTTTTCGATCTGATGTCCGCGCGCGTGCCGGACGGGAGGCTGCTGTATGCGGGGCTGCGTGCGGCATTGCGTCCAGGCGGCGGCGGCACAGGCGCGCTGCCGCCCGATCTGCAGATCGCCTTGGAAGATGTCGCGGAAGTCGAGAAGGCTGCAACGCTTTTCTTCCAATGGTATGAAACGCTCTTCAGCGAGCCGAGCGGTGCTACAGCGTCCTGGGTCACTGACCGTCTCGAGTATGCCTTTTCCGTCGCTACGCGAGTGAGCGATGGGGAGTGCACGCTGACGGCTAGCGAATACTTCGACGGCCATCTCGACTGGGAGGATTTCAGCATCAACGCCGAGGTTTCGATGGGCGCGGCGAACGACAACGCCATCGTGCAGACGACCACCACCGTCATCCCCGCGCCGGTCAATTTTCGAGGCGCGCCCGCTTCGCGCTTCTGGGAATTTGAAGATGCGCGGGTGGACTACGGCAGGGTCCCGACTGGGCCGGCCGACTTGCCGCACATGCTCCTGATCGAATTCGCAAACAGCTTTGGCAACGACTGGTACGTGATTCCGGTCGAGCTCGAGATTGGCACTCTGTGCCGCACCCGCTCGCTGGTCGTGACTGACACCTTCGGCGTCCGCACGCTCATCAAATCCAACAGCGAGTCGGGCCCGCCACATTCGGCCTGGCGCATGTTTCAGCTTTCCTACCAACGGCCATCCGACAGTCCGCCGTTGACGCCTGCGGCAAATCTATTTTTCCTGCCGCCCTCGCTCGCGAGAAGCATCGACGGCCAGCCGGTGGAGGAGGTTCTCTTCCTGCGGGACGAAATGGCTAACATGGCATGGGGTGTGGAACGCCTGATCGAAAACTCCCTCGAACAGCCGTTGAATCGCTATGAATCCGCGGCCCGCGCTAGTTCCAGCCAGCCGCTCGTCCCCGCCGACGGCGTTCCCGTTTATCGCCTCGCCTCCAAAGCTCCTGAGTATTGGACGCCGTTGCTTCCCGTCCAGATCCAGACTGACCCGAACGACGCGACAAAGCTCGCGGTGCGGCTCGTGCGCGGAGCGGTGCTCAAGCCCGACGGTTCCCAGCAAATTGTCCGCTCGCAAGGCCGAATCTTAAACCCGGACAGCCGAGCGCCACTCGCCTTTTACGAAGAAGAAGTCCCGCGCGAAGGCGCCCGCGTTACCCGTAACTATCAATTTGCGCGCTGGCTGGACGGTTCGATGCATCTGTGGATGGGGCGGCGCAAGCAGGCGGGCCGCGGCGAAGGCTCGAGCGGCCTGCGTTTCGATACGGCTGAATAACGCCGAAGAGGACGCGTCCGTGTCGCCCCGCCCGCCAGGATTCCGAAAGCGAAACGAGTTACAGATTCAACACTGATCTCTGCGGACACTCAGGCGCCGCGCAAAGTCGGCGCGATGAAACATCCACAGGCAAAAGGAGCAGCGATCAAACCATCGTGCTATCGCCAAACACAACCTTTCGGAGATTAATTAAGGCTCTTGAGTTTTTGGCGGCGGGAGATACTCAAACCCATCTACGACTACCTCCTGCGGCCCTTGTGGGACCCTGCCATGCATTAGCCAAAGATTAAAATGAAATCGCTCCCAGCCGTGAGAAGGAATCAAGTCCCTAAAGGGCTTATTTGTAGCGTCGAGCTGTGCCAAGGCTTGATTTACAGGAGGCAGATTGCTGAACGAGTATCTATCCTTATACACTGCGAACTTCGCTACTTTCTGCCCGTTGGTCCCCAAGTACCAGTCTAACGTAACAGTAATTCTCGAAATATTCTGAGGGATGTTGAAATAGAGTCCTGGTGGTCGATTATCCCACGGCTGCAGCATAAATTGCGCGTCGCCGGGGTGACCCCGAGAAAGAATCTCAAGAGCATCAATTTCGCGTTGGACATTAGGGCCATCGCTTAGAGGAGCCGGCGTAAACTGATATGTGAAAACGCCAAAAACCACGTTAGGGTCGAGGCTAGCGAATCCTGTTCCCATACCTGTTCCCGCACTTACCAAGTATCTGCCATATCCCAGGTTATCCATCAAGACTACCTCGGAAGTTCGCCAGCTCGTGTACTTTGCATTCGGAGGCTGAATTTCCAGCTTAATCCCCTTAATCTGTCCAGATTCCCAAACAGTAGCCAAGTACGGATCGAAAACCGTTCCGAACACCGGCTCGTTTGGGTTGTTCCCGCCCCAGACGTAGGGACCGGACTGTTTGCTCCAATGGTAATTGGTCCACCACTTGTGGCCCGCAAAATCGATCAGGGGATTGTTATTCGGGCAGCATTTGATTGCTTCAGGGTCGTAAATCACATCATGGGCCATGTGGGGATCGTCGCCTAGAGCGGGAGATGGAGGGGGCATGGTAGTTGGCATAGGAGTCGGCATGATTAGTCAATCTCCGCCCGCAAGCAAGTCTCGATTTGCGCAGCCGGACAGATTTGTCCAGTCAGAGGGGCGTGGGCGTGATAAGCGGACACATCGTCGGAGACCGCAATGCGCAAGAGCGCACCTAAATCGAATCCTGCGCGACTACGAGAGGCGAGGGGTTCGAACCCCTGGATCACGCATGGAGCTAATGCGTAATATTCCGTTGGATTCCCGGCGATAAACGAACGGTAAACACGAAAACCACACTCAGCGATTTTGGGAGGAGCAGCAATGATTCTGATTACTGGAGCGACCGGGACGGCGGGCAGCGAAGTCGACAAGAAACAGTCTGCCCAGGGCGTAAAGGTGCGTGCGGAACGACGCGACAAAGCTCACGGTGCGGCTCGTGCGCGGCGCGGTGCTCAAGCCCGACGGTTTCCCAGCAAATTGCCCGCTCGCACGCTTCACCAGATCTCAATATGTACGTCCATTGTCGAAGAGGCGCTATTGCTGCAAAAGGCACCGCTGATTGGTGCGGCGCCACCCGGCTCCCAGCAAGATGCGACGGCGACGTGCAAGTCGGCTACGGCAAGCCCGTGTGTCGGGTCGTAGCCGCGCCATCCACCGCCAGGTAAAAACACTTCCGGCCACGCGTGCATGTGACGCCTGGCCGGATCGGTCCCGTATTTCTGATATCCACTGACGAAACGCGCTGCGATCCCAAAGGCGCGGCATGCTTCGATGAAGAGAACCGCCAGATCGCGACACGAGCCCCTTCTTTCTCGGAGCGTTACCTCAGGCGGCTGCGGCCCGCCCTTTTCGCGAATGATCCTCGGGCATGTTGTGTGGATTGTGGCGTTAAGGGTGGTGAGAAAATCGAGCGTGCGCCAGCCGACTGCCTCTGCGATTTCGCCAGCGAAGTTCAGAACCGTGTTGTCGCTTTCCGGCTGCGAGCAGTAGCAGGCGAGGCCTCCAAGCAGATCGCCAGGATAAGGAAATGGAAACGTTTGAGCCGACGAATCGAGCACGTAGTCAAAGGGGTTGGTCCGCAGCGTTTCGACCTCGAATTTGCTGGTAATCGCGAGGTGCTCGGTGGTGCCAGTGAACCACGCGTGCGTCACGGAGTTTCCTGCCACATCCAGACACTCGGCGAATGCCGCCGGTTTCGGTTCGATCTCCAGTTTGGAATCGAGCAGCCGCAGTGCGCCGTCACATCGCGGTCGCAGACGAAAAACGTGCGGCCTCAGCGAGACGGGAGTCGCATATGCGTACGCGGTGGTATGTGTGACAGCGAAGTTCATGAGCGGCAACGCATGCGCTTTTTGAGATGGCATATGGCGCACGCGCTACCCTTCATGCGACTCTCCGGCTTGCAACCCGGCGGCCATCGCCTCGAGCCCTGCTCGATCGACGGGACCGGTGCTGGCGCTTTCGCGGCTTTCCTTCTCGCCGTCGATCGGTTCGAAGTCATCAGCGGCCACGATGTAGTGATAGCCGCCCTTGCCGCACCGAGCTTCGAGCGCACGAAGAATCCTCTCGGCGCGCGCCGATGAGTCCGACGATCCCTGTATGTATAAAGGTCTGCCGCCTTTGCCGAACACAAATTCCTCATCGCAGTCCGCCGTCTTGACGCCGCCGAAAACGCGGCTCGCCTTTTTGTAATCGACGCCCGGCGAAAATCCGAGCCCTCTGGCGTAGCTGACCGCATCCTCGGCCAGCTTTCGCGCCGCCGCTGGCGTCATTCGCACCGGGTCCTCGTCGTGGAAGAGCCGCTCCAGAAGGCTTTCCTTGTAATCGGCAACGCTGCTGAACTGGTGAAATCCCGCGTCCTTCACGCCCAGGCAAAACACGTCGAGCAGGAAAAAGCCGGCCTCAACGCGGCCGTCGGCTTTAAACCTGGTCACTACAAGATAGCCGCAGCCGGAATCGAAAAGTTTGGCAGAACGCAACGCTTCGGGAGGATGTTTCATGGCGGCTTTCAATACAAGATGTGGTGGTAGCAGCGCAAGGAAATATCTACGGGTTGTGGTTGGATTTCGCTCCACCCACGGCCCATGCATCGTGCCGCCGCCTTCGTCATGCCGAAATCGAGCCCCAGCCGAAGCGCGATCGACGAACGTACCTCATCAACATCGAGTCGCTCTCCCTCAATCGCTGCTCGATTTGATCACGTCAGAAGTGAGGGTGGTCAGCGTCGCTTCGGCGCGGAGACTTTGCGCGCTGGCGTTCGTAGCTCTCAAGATCATCAACATCCTCTAATGGGGTCAGACAATGAAATGAAAGCCCTGCAGCGATGGCTCTGCGAAGAGTCGCTGCGAAAACGGTTTTCGAACTCCACGGGATTTCCTCGAAGATCGAGGCCCGCGGCTTTCTTAGTCCGAGCAGCACATAGCCTCCGTCCAATGCTGGAGCAATGACCATGTCTCTTTTCGAGAGAGCGGCTTCTGCTTTCTCAAGGTAACTGCGCGTCAGGCCGGGACAATCTCCCCCAAGAAGAAAGACAAGTTCTGCGCCCGACGCAAATCCGTGGTCCATCGCGGAAATCAGGCGCAAACCCAAGTGGCCACTCGGTTGGGGAATAAAATCATACCGGTGCAGCGTGAATCTGCCCAACCATGAGCGCATCTCAGTTCCAGCGTCAGATGGCGCATAGTGAATTACTGTTCGCCAGGTTCTGGGAATTTGGGCAAGCTGATGCTCGACCAGAGCGCGGTATATTCGAGTTGCGCGTTCCGCTCCGATTGAACGGGCAAGGCGCGTTTTGACCTCTCTTTCACGAGGAGCCTTCAATAGCAGGGCTGCTTGCGTCACTCTCTGTTGATGCTTCAAGGTCCCCCTTTTGTCGTTAATCTGCAATCCGTCAGGCTCAATGCGTACTCAAAGCAGCCTAAAGACGAAGGCGCCATTCACAACTGCGATTTCTCTGGTATGCAAGCCATGAAATTGAGAGAAATCCTCTTGAATAGAGCTGAATGAAGAGGCCGTTAGTCGCTGTGATCGTGCCGGTGTGGGGCGATGACGCTCTTCTTGTCGATTTAGTCAATCGGCTGCCGTTTCATCCAGAGTCCGCCGAATGGATCGTAGCTGCGGTCGACCCTTCGGCGACGCTGCGGGACTTAGAGCGAAGCGGTAAGATACGACTTGTTGTTTGCGACAGGCCATCGCGCGGAGCACAGATGAACGCTGGAGCTTTGAAAGCGCGCGGCTCTCTGCTGTGTTTCCATCATGCGGATTCCAAATTGGGCCTGGAGCACATTGCCGCGCTAGTGGAGGCTGCCAAAACTGAAGATATAGTAGGCGGAGCGTTTCATCGGCAGTTCGACAACCGAAACTTCTGGATGAAGCGGTGGGAAAAGCTGTTGCGGTCCATTAGCGTGGCGCCGGTACCACTTTTCGGCGACCAGTCGATATTCGTCCAAGCCAATGTTTTCCTCCAGTTGGGCGGCTTCGCGGACATTCCTCTCATGGAGGACATTGAGTTCTCGCGACGCCTCCGTCGCATGGGGCAGATCAGGTTGCTCGACCCGCCGGTGTGGTCGTCCCCAAGACGTTTCCGGCGCTTGGGCAATTCGAGTACCCTGCTTCTCAACACACTGTTCATAGTTCTTTTCTATTTGGGCGTCAGTCCACACACGCTCCATCGATGGTATTACGGCGAGCGATTCGCCCAGCGAAGGACTGCAAACCAGCAGGCGACTGAGAGAGTTCATTCGTAATGGTCCCCGCTTCGACCATCGCAAAAGGCGACTTTCGCCTCGATTTAGAAGACCTTTCCAAGTTGCGGACGTATCTCGTCGAGCGTGGATTTGCCGAGGCCGAGGAAGCCATGACCGCTGAGCGGGCCGGCGAAGGGAACATGAACTGCGTCGTACGGGTTCGGATGCAAGGTCGAAACGTAATTCTAAAGCAGGCTCTTCCCTGGGTAGCAAAGTATCCGTCAATTGCAGCCCCGGTCGAGCGCGCTACTTCGGAGGCTCGCTTTTACTATTTTGTAACTCAGAGCTCGTCTGTTGCCGCAATGATGCCGCGTCTTCTGGATTTCGATGAAAGCTCGGCAGTGCTGATCATGGAGGATCTTTCCCCGGCTGAAACGTTGCTCGACTGCTACCAAGGCACACGCTCACTTAATTGGCTCCAATTGAAAGAACTCGCCCACTACACATCTTCTCTCCACCGTCTGACGATCCCACAGGGCGAGCGCGCTGCCTTCCAAAATGGAGCGATGCGAAAGCTAAATTATCAGCATATTTTCGATATTCCGCTTCGTACAGATGGAGCGTTATCCGAAATGTTGGAGCAAATCACTCCCGGTCTGGATCGCGTCGGCGATGGCTTGCGTCGGGACAGGACGTTCTGCGAAGCGGTCGAGAGACTTGGACGCTCCTATCTCGAGCAGGATGGACCGAGCCTAATTCACGGCGACTTGTTTCCAGGAAGTTTGCTTCAAATTGGCCAGGGAAGGCTGCGGGTCATCGATCCCGAATTTTCATTTTGCGGAAACCCCGAGTTCGACATCGGCGTGTTCTATGCGCACTTGCTGCTTTCCCGTCACGAGGAAGATACCGCATCGTTTTGGTTGCAGGTGGCACTGGAAGGTACTCCACACTCTGAAACTCTCGTCATTCAATACGCCGGTGTAGAGATCATGCGCAGGATTCTCGGTGTGGCCCAGCTACCTGTCTCACTCTCTCTAGAAGCCAAGGGACATCTGCTCGAACGAAGCCGCGAAATGCTTGTTGTCAGCGTCAAGGGCAGAAAATGAGAGGCAGGCGCTGGCGTCGGGATGCCGAGCCCTTCTACCTCTCCCGAGCTTCATCATTTTGCCGTGTCCAGCCGGGAGTCATTCGCCGCACCTGTTTCACGGGTGTAGTAAGCAGACCGATGAGAGTGTGGTGCTCTGGCCGGTCAAATTCCTCCAGACCGAACTGAACGGCACTCAGGTTCACGCGCGATCGGAATGTTCCGAAGAACCGGTCCCAAAACGAAAAGAGCGACGAGTAGTTCGAGTCCGTTTCCGGCTGCCAGCGAGAATGGTGAACCTTGTGCATGGAGGGCGTTACGATGAGCAGACGCAAAATCCAGTCCAGCCATCCTGGCAGTGCAATGTTGGCGTGGTGGAGTTGAACGACGGTAAACATGGCCGTTTCGTAGAGGGCCAGTTCCCACACTTCCACACCCAGAAGCGCGATCACGGGAACGCGCAGGATGGATGAAATAAAAATTTCGCCCAAGTGGAAGCGACTGGCGGTAGTGACATCCATCCTTGGATCAGAATGGTGGGTTCGGTGAAAGCGCCACAGCAATGGTACGCGGTGATTCAGACGATGCCACAGATACATCCAGGCGTCGAATAAGAGAAACGCGCCGACGACATGTGCCCAGTCCGACAACGCCAACCAATTCAGCAGTCCAAAGTTGTGAGCTTGAGCCCAATCCGCAGCTGTCCACCAGAGCGCGACAAACACAAGTCCGACGAGCAGAGCATTGAGGATACCCAACACGAGATTCTTCAGGCCGTGACGCAACCGTTCGCGCGAGTTGCCGACGAAATAGAGGCCGAACGGCGCCGAGCTTTCCCACACCAGCAGCAGCAAGAGCACGGTCACCGCACAAATGCTTCGCCATTGATCAATATCATGCACACTGTCGTCCATGGCCTTTTCCTGAGGTTTCCGATGCCATAAACTAACATGGATTCGTCCCGCTCAAGGGGCCTCAAATGAGAAGGCGATTCTGTGGTCCAACATTCTCGGTAGCGAAACGGCCGTCCCCCTCGCAATTCGTGGAAACTGTTGTTATTTTGAATATTGCGGATGAGAATATCAAATGCCGCAAGTCTCTCAGCGACTTTCAGCGTCCGACGGCACTTCAAAGGAACAGGCCGTCAAAGAAACCTTTTCCCAGACGCTGGCCAATCACCGCCTGGTGCTAAGACGTGGACGCACCGAGATCCTTCAACTCAATCTTGGTAAACTTTGTAACCTCACCTGCATTCACTGCCATGTGAACGCTGGCCCGAAGCGCAAAGAGATCATCGACCGAGACACAATTGACCGAATCCTCGAGTGGCTTGCTGCCACCGACATTGACACTGTCGATCTCACCGGGGGAGCTCCAGAGATGGTTCCCGGTTTCCGCTATTTGGTTGAGCGACTGCGTGCAATGCCGCGGGTCAAGACCATTATCGATCGCTGCAACCTTACCATTCTTCTGGAACCCTGCTACGAGTGGCTGGCCGATTTTCTTGCTGCGCATCGTTTGAAAATCGTCGCTTCCATGCCCTGCTATGAACCCGAGAATGTTAATGCTCAGCGGGGCAATGGTGTCTTCGATGCGAGTATCCAGTCACTTCAATTGTTGAACCAGCTCGGCTATGGTCGCCAAGATGACCTTATCCTCGACCTCGTTTACAATCCCAACGGCTCCTTTCTGCCCCCTGATCAGACCGAACTTGAATCCGACTACAAGCGCGAACTGAAAAGCCACTTCGGCATCGAATTTCACCACCTCTACACCATTACCAACATGCCTATTGGTCGCTTCGCTTCCTGGCTCAAGCACAAGGGAGAGCTTGAAGCTTACATGCAATTGCTAGTCGCTGCCTTTAACCCTGCTTCCGTTGCCGGCCTCATGTGCCGCAATACGCTTAGTGTTGGCTGGCGCGGCGAGGTCTATGATTGCGATTTCAATCAGCAACTTGGGATGCAGTGGAGAAACGGCGATCCTCTCTTGCTCTGGAATATCGATCCTAAGCAGCTTGAAGATAGACCCATCGCTCTAGGAAGTCACTGCTTCGGATGCACCGCTGGTTGTGGTTCCTCCTGCAGCGGAGCTCTGACTTAATTCGCGATCTTGCCGGAGGAGAGTGCGGCAAGTTTTGCAAAGAGATACAGGGCTCTACAACGATCGCCATAGCGTCCATCTTTGCGACTCAATGACGCGCGTGGGTTTTCAACAGTCTTCTGGGCGGCGGGCTGCTGCCGACCCTATCGTGGTGCTTGAATCCGTCGCCTCTATGAAAATTCATTCTTCCCTAAGGAAAGCGTTTTCTCTTGGGAGCATCGCCTTCGCGGTGCTGGTGAGCTTAGCGGTACGTGGGCAGGCGCAACAGGATCCTTCGCAAGTCGAAGACAAAGTAAATGACATTCTAGCTCAGATGTCGGACGAGGAAAAATTCTCGTACATCAGCGGCACCGGCTTTCCGAATCCAATAGGAGCCTTTAATATCAAGCCAATCGAACGTCTTGGGCTTCCCTTGATCTATGGAATCGACGGCTCGTTGGGTTTTACTGGTCAGGGCCTGCCGCCCGGCACTCGTTTCCCGGCCGGGCAGCTGATTGCTTCTACTTGGAGCGCCGATCTTGCCCATGAGTTAGGAGTGGCGGTAGGTCAAGAAGTCCGATCTCGCGGCGCGCACCGCATTTTGGGCCCAGGGGTAAACTTCTATCGGATCCCCTTTTATGGGCGTAGCTTCGAATACATTACCGGTGAAGATCCCTTCCTAGGCGCTGTGCTGGTCGCAGCCGAAGTGAACGGCATACAGGCGAAAGGGGTCATGGCGACCACAAAGCACTACGTCGTTAACGATGCAGAGGTCAACCGCTTTTTTGTCGACAGTGTGGTGGACGAGAGGACGCTGCGTGAAATCTACCTGCCGCCTTTCGAAGCGGCGGTAAAACTTGCGAATACGGCAGCAATCATGGGTGCGCTTAACAAGGTGAACGGTGACTTCGCTTGCGAAAGCGACTTTCTGGTCACCGAAGTTTTGAAGGAGAATTGGGGATTTCGAGGATTCATTGAATCGGACTTCGCGGCTATTCATGACGGGTTGAAGGCGGCTTTGGTCGGCATGGATATTGAAATGCCAGGTGGGGTAACCATCGTGGACGGGAATCCTTTCAGTACCATCCCCGTCGGTCAGATGACGCGCGAAAATCTAGGTCCTGCCATTCCAAATCCGCTCCCTCGGGAAAACGTCGATGAAAAAGTCCGGCGCCTTCTGCGCGGGATCATCTCCTACAACTTTATTGATCGACCCCCCGTGAGCGATCCCGAGGCGATCGAGAATGCGACCAAGAAAGCCAAGAAGGTGGCGATCACGGCCGCGCGCGAGGGCATCGTCCTGCTAAAGAACGAAGAGAATTTTCTTCCACTTAATCGGCGGTCGATTCGCAGCATTGCGGTCATTGGCGCCAACGCCGAAGGAGAACCGCGGAGCGGGGGAGGGAGTGCTGCAGTGCCGGCCTCGACCGATTTCATTAGCGAAATCGACGGCATCAAGTCCCTGGCGAAAGAGGGTGCTATCGTCGACTATATTGCAGCCTGCGTTCCCAATCCGAGCACGGCCGTTTGGGAGAGCGGGCTGGGTTCGGAGGGGCTCGTTGGGCAATATTACAACAGCCCCGATCTTTCGGGATCGCCCGTGGCCACTCGCGTCGACACCCGACTGAATTTCGCGAGTTTCAGCGCGAGCAACGTTCCGGTTTCCAATCCCAGAAAGTTTTCTGGGGTCTGGACAGGTAAGGTTACGCCGACGATCAACGGAGACCATGTCTTCAAGGTTTCCTCCGGGGGCAACGTCCGCCTCTATGTGGACAACCAGTTAATCCTTGATGATACTTCACCTGTTGGGACCCCTGACACGCCTCTCGCTGCGACCGGGCCTTGGGTGCCAATCTCCGGGAAAATCAATTTGCAAGCTGGAGTTGCCTATGATGTTCGGCTTGAGGCGACGAACTTGGGCACGTTCCGCCTATTTGGTGCTGCCGGTCTGCAGGTCAGTTGGGCATCTTTGCAACCTCCGGCCGACCTTGCCAACTATGATGCGGTAGTTCTCGCCGTTGGCGGGGACGAGCAGTATGATGGCGAGGGCCATGATCGCTCTTTCAGGCTCCCGGAATTTCAGGACGACCTGATCTTGAATGCGGTGGGGCTGAATCCCCGGACAATTGTCATATTGCACGGTGGCGGTGGCTTTGATGTGCAGGAATGGATCAGCCAGGTGCCGGCCTTACTTCATGCATGGTTCATAGGCCAGTATGGAGGCCAGCCCCTTGCAGAAATTCTCTTCGGTGAAGTGAATCCGTCCGGGAAGCTCCCCATTACGATGGAAAAGAACGTTGGGGATAATCCGGCCTTCGCAAGCTTCCCTCTCAACGATGAGGAAGCCGAGGAAATCAACTATTCCGAGGGTCTCCTCGTGGGCTATCGTGGTTATGAGAAGAAGGGCATCAAACCCCAGTATCCTTTCGGGTTTGGTCTCTCGTATACGAAATTTCATTACTCGGATCTCGAAATTGATCCTGCCCTTTTGATGAAAAACTTCGGAGACGATGACCTTATTCAAGTGAGTTTCCGGGTCAGGAATACGGGAAGACGCGCTGGAGCAGAGATCGCGCAGATCTACGTCGCTCCGGTGAGTCCGCCGGTGGAGCGACCGCTCAAGGAACTGAAGGGCTTTGAGAAAGTCTATCTTGAGCCTGGCCAATCAAGGAAGGTAACCATCCGCCTGGACCGCCGGTCGCTCGCCTACTATAATGCCAACAAGGGCACATGGGATGTTGCCCAGGGCGCCTACAGGATTTTGGTGGGCTCCTCCTCGCAGGATATCCGCTTGCAAAAACGCCTAGAGAACGTGCCCGCATCATCGCTCTCGGTCGCGGACAGCGTGCCGGTGCCGGGGCCATGGAATACACCCAAAGCTTCCAAGCGACGGGGCAAGCACTCAGACGACCGCAACCGCAGCCGCGGCGCCTACCTTAAGGGTCAACAACGATAGCGGAAGCGGGGGTCTTTGGGCACGGTCGTCACAATGACTGCCAATCCGTCAGCGCCCGGACAGAAGTTTGCGGGGTGGAGCAGGGACATTCAGATCGATCCTACCGCAGCCATTCGGAAACCGGATCGGCAACGAAAGAGGGCTTTTCGTTACGCAACTCAGCGACTCTTCGGAAGGGCAAGGCGAGCTCGTCGTTGTCAAAAATCAGGACCACAGGAAGTGTTTGATTTGAATTGCGGCCTTGAGGTTTGCGACAGTGCGCGCAAATCGAGTGATCAGTTTCTCGGGGGGCACCTCATGACCGGCTTGGGACACGCGCATAGCAACGCGTTCTCAGAAGTCTCGGGGCCGGAAATGCCGATGAAGCAGAGCACAACGTTGTAGCCGGTGGCGACCGCGTCGGTGAGGAACGCAAGCTTTTCGCCCGCCGGATCGGAGAAGACGGTTTCGAAGACAAAGCTTTCGTGCTGTCTGACGAGCTCGTCTCGAAGAGTATCGGCAATTTCCGCGGCCTCGTAGGCCGATATCCCCAGTTCGCGTGCGATGTCGTCGGCGTTGATGAAGCGGCTCGTTCGATTCAGATTGGAGCACCGTTGGTTCTTTCAGGCGCGCCAACCTTTGATTGGCCCATGTTTGAGGCAACTGATGCGTCCGCTCGGGAAAGTCTCTTTGAACAATGTCCTCTATTCGGCAACTCACTCGCGTCCATTGGGGTCGCCCACGATCAGCTTCCACTTGCCGTCGGGCTGGCGGCGGAGGACCTCGATAGCCTTGCTGTGAATCGTGATTGTTTTTCCTGAGCTATCGACCGTCGTGCCCTCGAAGTCGGTGTACAACTGCGCGATGTCACCGACGGTGACCACCCTGACGACCCGGCTGTGCAAGCGCGTCTTCGCGCTGATCATGCTGCCAAGCACCTTGCGAATTTGATCGCGGCCAACCAGTGTTTCGCCGGAGCGGGCCACGAAGCGGGCTTCCGGTTCGTAGAGGGCCATGACGGCAGCGAGATCGCCGCCATTGAGGTGCTGCTCGAAAACGCGCGGCCAATCCTCCGGCTTACCAGGTGCCATCGTGAGTTGTCGCGGGGCCCCGGCCCGCGCTTTCCGCGGCGCCGACTTCGGTGAGCTTACCTTTGATTTCGTTCCAGTTGCCTTTGAGTGTAAGTTTAGTCATGTCCGTGGTTTCGCGACCCGCAGCGTTCATGGATGTGAGCTTCTTTAGCTCAATACCGATCTACCCGCGAGGCGCCGCACTTACGAAGGATCCTCACGACCTCCTCGTCGCGTCGAGGATGGGTTCTTATAAGAACAAACTTACCGTTGTGATAAAAGGTGGTGGCGTAGGCCTCGACGACTTCGTCAGGCAAATGATACTCAGCAAGACGCGATTTAAAGGTCTGAACAACGGTGCGCAGTTCGCGTTCGTTAGTTACTGAACTTCCCGCACTCACTGAGTCCGGAGAAAGAATCGATCCCACCGGAGCCGGACCCATTGGAGGAGCGCTCTCCGGCTCATCTTTGAGGGTATTCTCGTCGTAGACGATCGTGTCCCCAAATCCCGCGGTAGCAAGGTGCTCCACGGCCCGATCCACGTTCGGAGCGTCGTCAAATATCCCAACGGTTACAGACTGTGTAGTTGCCATCTTCAATAGGAGTTCGAAGTTGGTCGCCTTCGCGGCCGGGTGTTTTTTTTGGTTCAAGAATCTCGGCAAGGACCGCCAAGTGCACGGCTCAATGATCTGCCGGAAATGAGCACTCTCATTCCCATACCCGCCGCGCACAGTCGAACAAATCCAACCCGCGAGCGATATTTTGCTCGATCGGAGACTGTTCGATGCGACTGCGATTCGAATCGCTCGTCAGATCCTTCCCCTCCCACAGCACCTCTCCCGACGCCACTCCCCGGAATAAGCTTGCCCAAGCTTCGGGTATCCAAGGATCCACAGGGATTCCGGAGAAATTCATGGCTACAGAAAGGCTCTTCTCCTGCTTCAGTCCCGCTTGACCTTTGATTCGGATGCGGCCTTCGCTCTCCCGATTCGGCGCAAGCTCCAGGTCATGTACCGTAAGCAGTTCCTTCGTGATGAGCAGATGCAGTTGACGAAGCGCGAGATCTGGCACCATCCCTGTCTTCATTGTCCCGCCCTGGGCGTGATACTCAAAATCGCGTCCACGCGGCGTAATGACCAGCGCGGTCTTGAAGAAGCCCGCTTGGCGGCCACGCAATTGCCATGTCACATCGGCTGAGTCGCAGACCACTTTCTTTAGATAGACGCGATCCGGCAGAAAAACAGCGTACCAGGGTTTCGGCGGCTTGTTTTCAGGTTTCGGCTCGTAGGTTTGAACCTCCGCTCTGCCAGATGGAATCTGGATGTGATCCAACTGCCAGCGGCGCAAGAAAATTCCCCATGGGTTGAACTTAGCGTCTACCCTATCTGTCGAGATTGTCTTGATAGCCTTGACACCATTCTCACCGTGGAAACCCTCCGCGGAAGCGCTGAGAAGACCTGTCCTTCGGATCCCCTCATAGCGTCCTTGAAAATGCAATCCCTTCGACGTTTGCTTATCGAGTTCGTTGCGGAATGTGTCGCTCTCCACATACCGGGTCAGCCGAGGATTCAAGAGGGTAACCGCCGCCGTTAGCGCGGCACCACCGGTCAGTGCCAACAGCAAGAAAAAGCGCTTGCGTGTCAACGCACCGATCATCGTTTCAATCTGTCTGTCCATTTGAGCGCGGCGATGCTTTTGCGCATTTTCAAACTTTCCTACTTACCACGTCGGACTTGAAAGACGAGCTTTGTCGAACTCTGGGCGGTCTTCGTTTCTGGGCATCCGGGGGTGCTTCTGGTTGCGAAATCCAGGATATGAATACTCTTGAGGTCAGAGGCGATTGAAAGAGACATTAGCCATTCTGAGGAAGGCCGCCTGGGATTGGATGGACGACCAAGCGCCGACGTTGGGCGCCGCGCTTGCTTTTTACACGGTTTTCTCTCTGGCGCCGCTCTTGATCATAACAATCTCGATCGCCGGGCTGGTATTTGGCCAAGAAGCTGCGCAGGGTCAGATTTTCGATCAATTGCGGGGTCTGATTGGCGCGGCGAGTGCGGAAGCGGTGGAGGATGTCGTTCAGAATGCAAATGCGAGACCCGCGACAGGCGTTTTGACGGCCATCGTCGGATTTGTAACATTACTTTTTGGTGCATCGGGCGTTTTTGGTCAGTTGCAAACCTCGCTCAATGCAATATGGGACGTGGAACCTAAGCCGGGCCGAGGGCTTTTCGGGATCGTTAGAGATCGCATACTCTCGTTCGGCTTTATCCTGGTTGTCGGGTTCCTGCTGCTGGTGTCGCTTCTTCTGACGGCAGCTATCGCCTTTGTGGGCGAGGGGTTCGGCGGAATGTTTCCTGCGATCGAGATATTGGTTCAGATCATAAACTCGATCCTGTCCCTCGTGGTGATTACGTTGCTGTTCGCAATGATCTTCAAGTTCATGCCTGATGCAAAGATTGCTTGGCGCGATGTCTGGATTGGCGCTTTTATTACTGCCGCGCTCTTTACGGTCGGAAAGCTTGTGCTCGGGCTTTATCTGGGGAAGAGCGGTGTTGGCTCGTCGTATGGTGCGGCGGGATCGCTCATTGTCCTGCTGCTGTGGGTCTATTATTCCTCGCAGATCGTCTTTTTCGGAGCAGAATTCACTCGGGCATACGCGAATCGCTTCGGTTCGCGGATCATTCCCGCCGACAATGCGGTTTCGGTTGAGAAGAAAAGCATCACGTAGTGCACGGCGATCGTCCGGCTGCGATTCTGAATAGAGGGAGAGCAAGTCGGGTCGTCATTCCGGAATGATCACAGGCTGCTGTAAATCTTACGGAGCTTGCAGTCTATCAGGGCGAGCACTATTTACTGAGCATGGTTGAGTCAGCGCAGATCTCGGTCCCCAATATTCTGCTGCGGCTGCTCGCCGCAGGCTTTATTGGTGGGCTCATTGGGTTCGAACGCCGCGCGCACCATAAAGCAATCGGCATCGCCGGGATGATGCTGATCGCAATTGGGAGTGCGACAGCTTCTCCGATGCAGTGCGCGAAGAAAAACAAGAGCGGGACACTACAGCGGGCGACACAGTGGGTTATCGGAAGACGAAGTAACCATTTCTCAGCCGCTCGCTGCTGGGCAAGGCGGGCTCGTGCACGTGACCCGAAATGGCTCGACTAATTAAGAGCTGAAAGCTGAAGAAGAGCCACGAAGTACGCTAATGAAAAACTTCGCTCAACAACCGGTGCGGATCGCGATAGCTCGTCTGACGCATGGCCATGTGAGCTGGATACTCGGGCGCGGCGATAAGGGCGACGTCGAGGTGGGCGGGATCTACGAGCCCGACCGTGATGTCGTAGAGAAATACCGCTCGGAGTTTGGATTCGCTCCGGGCCTTGTGCACGCTGACTTCGCGAGCATGCTCGACGCGGTGAGACCTCAGGCCGTCGTGGCTTTCGGCTCGATTGCTGAGCATCTCTCGATCGTTGAGGCGGTCGCGGCGCGCGGAATTCACGTGATGGTCGAGAAGCCATTGGCGTTCACCATTCAAGACGCAGAGAAGATCGATGCACTGGCGAGACGGCACGGCATTCATGTGCTGACCAATTACGAGACCACGTGGTATCCCAGTGGGTACACCGCCTTCCAACTGGTGCACGACGACGAGGCACTGGGGCCAATCCGAAAAGTGGTAGTCCGCGACGGGCACTTCGGCCCGAAAGAGGCCGGAGCTGCATCCGAGTTTGTTTCCTGGCTCACCGATCCTGCGCAGAACGGCGGCGGAGCGCTCATCGACTTCGGATGCTATGGCGCAAATCTGATGACCTGGCTGATGCGCGGGGTCGCTCCCCTCAGCGTCACAGCCGTGACGCAGCAATTTAAGCGCGATCTCGTCTATGCCAAAGTCGACGACGAGGCGACCGTCATTCTCACCTATCCGGATGCCCAGGCAATCGTTCAAGCATCTTGGAACTGGCCCGATCATCGCAAGGACTTGGAGATCTTCGGCACGCACGGCAGCGTGTTCACTCCCGACGGCAGGAACGTGCGCCTGCGCCTGCGGGACGAACGGATGGAAAGGGTGATCGCGCCTCGGGAACTGCCGGCCCAGTACGCTGACGGCTTTGCTTACCTTGCCGCCGTGGTACGCGGCACGGAGCGGGTGGCAGAAACGGACCGCTCGTCGCTGGCGAATAACCTCACCGTGGTACGCATTCTCGATGCGGCGCGCCGCTCCGCGCGCACTGGCCGCACGGTAACTCTTGAGCGCTGAACCGTCGATGCCTCCTTCTTGTCATTCTTGATGGCTCCGAGATGCGCGCTGTAAGATGAGGTCGTGTCTTGTCTACCAATGGTTGCCCTTCGCGAGTCGGCCCCTGTTCGTATCGCTTCGCGTGTTCGCTGCCACGCCGAGATATTTCCAATGAAGAATCGTTGTTACTTTGTCGCCCAAACGGTTCTGTCAGGGTTTTTGTGGATGAGTCTTTTGGGCGGCTGCGCCCTTCCAACCGGCCGCGTGGAGTCCAGGAATCGCGCTTTCATCCGTTATTGGCCACCGCCAGAGGGAACGCGACAGTTGCGTTTGGCCGTCAAGGATCTCATTGACATCAAAGGCGTGGTCACCACCGCAGGTTCCAAATATTTCGACAAGACGGGTAAGCGGGCATTACGAGATGCGGAGTGTCTGGAGGGCGCGCGCAGGCAAAATGCATTGATTGTGGGAAAAACCAATCTCACAGAATTCGGCTTTGGAGCGTCCGGAATAAACGAGTATTTCGGTACTCCGAAGAATCGCTTCCTTGGAAGATACAGAGTGATTCCAGGAGGTTCGTCGAGTGGGTCGGCGGTCGCGGTGGCATCCGGGATGGCGGACGTTGCCTTTGGAACGGACACCGCGGGTTCCGTGCGTGTTCCCGCCGCTTGCTGTGGCATCGTGGGCCTGAAAACGACCTTCAAACTCATCTCCCTCAAAGGCGTCTTTCCTCTCTCGCCAAAAAACCTCGATACGGTTGGGCCGATGGCTGCGAACATCTCCGGCGTCGTGAAAGGCATGGATTTGTTACAGAAGGGGTTTGCGGAGAGATATAGGAAGGCGAAAGAGGCGAAACCGTCTGCAAGAAACATAAGGATCGGGCGGCTCTACATCGACGGCACGGATTCAGCGATTGACAAGGCAATAGATGACGCACTCGCCGTGAAACATTTTCAGGTCGCCAAACTCAACAAGTCTTTCCAGGCAAAGTGGGAGGAGGCCGATCGACAAGCGAGAACGTTGGCCGTCGCGGACGCGTGGCTTAGCGACCGAGAATATTTGGACGAGAGCGGTGTCAGCCCAACAACCAAGGCAGGAATTCTGTTGGGGGAATTTGAATACAGAAACAATTATCGGCAGGCCAAACTGGCACAACGCAAATGGCAGCGCGAGTTGCGCCAGATTTTTAAAGAAGTGGATTTCGTCGCACTTCCAACGCTCAAGACGGCACCGCCAAGACTTCCATTCTTCGGTCGATCAGCCCCGTTCGAGGCGTTGATGCTGAACGTGCAAAACACTGAGCCGGTCAATTTGGCTGGAAATCCTGCGCTGGCGATCCCGATTCCGCTCAATGAAAAGCACGTCACCAGCCTGCAACTTATAGGCCCTCGCTTCAGCGAGGCGGCGCTTCTCAACGCGGGCCGCCTTATTGAAGCCAAATAGGGACGAGTCAGCCCTCGAAGGCGAGACTTCCGTGGCGGAGCACATGGCACGATGCTCAGCATATTCTTCTGCTTGCCAGAGTGGTGGAATGGAACGACCGGTTGGTTATCTCGCGCGAATGGTTGTGAGGATGAGTTTCCGTCTTATCGTCAGGGAGTTCTGGACCGCTACGGTCCTGCTCGCAGTTTGCGCATCTCTCTCCGCAGAGTCACCGAGTGATCTCATTAGGAAGGGGGATGCCTTCGATGCAAAGTTTGAGGCCACCGAGGCGCTTCGGTTCTATTTACCCGCAGAGAAATTGGAGCCGACGAACGTTCGCGTTCTTTTGCGTATCGCGCGACAGTATCGTTACCTGATGGCTGACGCCACAAGGCGCGAGGAGAAGTTGAGACTCGGGAGTATCGCGTTGGATTATGCGCGCCGGTCGGCGGTGCTTGCACCAGACTATGCCGAGGCTCAGCTTTCGATCGCGATCAGCTACGGCAAGATGCTGCCGCTCATGAGGACCAGTGAACAAATCGAAGTGTCCCGCCACATCAAGGAAACCGTTGATAAGGCAATAAGACTCGATCCGAATAACGATCTCGCGTGGCACGTTCTTGGCCGGTGGCACAGGGTCCTTTCTGAAGTCAGCACCCTCAAGCGCAGTGTGGCTTCGGTCGTCTACAGCAAACTGCCGCAGACAACCGCTGAAGAAGCGGTAAAGTGCTTCCAGAAAGCGATCGACATCAACCCTAACCGCCTAATGCACTATGTTGAGCTTGGACGAGCCTACGCGCAAATGGGCCGAACCGCTGAAGCCCGCCAGTTTATCGAGAAAGGACTCGCCATGCCGGACGTGGGCAAAGACGACCCGGAAACAAGGCGGCGCGGCCAGGAAACCCTCGCCAAACTTCGCTGAACATCCCCCAATGAGTATATGGCTATCGGCGCATCGTGTTCTCTGAGGCGATCGCGATACGTTCCCACGTGGGTAAATCCGCTAACGTTCCGTCGATGAATAGGTGATGCCAAAGTTGTGTGGCAACCACAGCCGCCAAACCCATTTCCACCGAGAGTCGGGGCAACGAACGGGCGCGCAGTTGGCGAAAGGCGTGTCGCCAGTGGCGCACCGCCGCGACATCGAAGTAGCCAGTGCGGTGAAGCGAGTCTTCGCTGAGAAGTTGCCCGACGAACGCCGGTTCGGGGTCGATGTGGAAGCTATCCAAAGGCGCGCGAAAGATGACTTTGCCCCGCCTGAAAATGGCGGGCGGCAGCCAGCGCGCCGCCAGCAAACGCAAGAGGTGTTTATCGCGGAATCCTCGAAGTTTCCAGCGGGGATGCAGCTTTGCCAGAAAAGCGAAGACGTCCTCGTCTAGGAACGGATACCTGACTTCGACTGAAGAGTGCATGGCTACCCGGTCGCCTTTGGCTTGGAGAAGATGTCCAGCAAGGTTGACGCGTGCCGCTACCCAGACTCCTCGGTTCAATGGGTGCCAGCGCCGGGCGCGTTCCACGTTGAGTTGCAGGTCGGACCAGGGATTGGTCTGCTCCAACACCTCCCGCATCGGTGGGGCGTAGAAGCGCAATTTCGATAGCGCAAGGACCCCGTATGCGTCAATCCAGGCGTTTGGGCCGCCGATGGCTTGCTCCGTGCGGGGTCTTACCTGGGGCGGGAACTGCGGGACGCGGTTCAGTCGAAGATAGGCTCGACGGGCCAGGTCACTCAGCCGCAGTCCTGGCACGCTGTCCAGGAACTCAATCGCTTTGGCGGCCTTATACCATGGATATCCGATCAGCCACTCGTCGGCTCCTTCTCCGGTGAGAACAACCTTTTGACCGCAGGCGTGAACCCGTTGAGCCAATTGCAATAACGCGGCGCACGAGGTATCGATGACGGGCGCTTCGGCTGCTTGGATCAGCTGGGGATAGGTTTCAAGGGCGTCGGTGGCGCGGAATTCCTGCACGACTGGCGGCTTTGTGCCGATGTGGCGCGCGGCAAGATTGGCTGCGCTGAGTTCATCGAGTTCGGGATCGTCGACACGAATAGTATAGGTATTTATTGCCGGGCCTTTTACATGGCAGGCCATCGCCACGATCATGCTCGAGTCAACGCCGCCCGACAAATAGGCGCCGACCGGCACGTCTGCCCGCAACCTTTTGTCGACGGCTTTCAACAGAACCTGTTCGAAATCATCGACCAGACGGCGAGGATCTTCTCCATGCTCTTCTTGACCATGGTCGGGGAAGTCCATCTCCCAGTATGCGCGCTCCCTCACAGCAGCCGGGCTTTGATCTTTATCGAAAGTGACCTCCAGGTAGTGAGCGGGAGGCAGCAATCGTATGCCTGCGAAGCATGTCACCGGCGCCGGCAGGGCCGAAAAAGTAAAGATGCGATCAATTCCTCGCAGGTCGGGTTGAGCCGGCACCATGCCTGACGCGAGGAGCGCCTTGATTTCCGAAGCGAACAGGAGCCAGTCGCCCTGTCGTGTCCAAAAGAGCGGGCAGATGCCGAATCGGTCTCGCCCGAGCATCAACTTGCGCCTGCGCTCATCCCACAGCGCAATGGCGAATTGACCACGGAGGCGCGCGAACATTCCCTCTAAACTCTCTTCCCAAAGGTGCGGAATGATCTCGGTATCGCAGTGAGTGGCAAACTGATGTCCGTGCGCCTCCAATGCGGCCTTTTGCTCGATGTAATCGAACAACTCCCCATTGAAGACGGCAAATACACTTCTGTCCTCGTTAGCGACGGGTTGCTGACCATCCGCCAGCCCGACAATACTCAGTCGCCGGGAAGCCAACTCTATTCCGCGGCGGCGAAAGTAACCCTCCTCGTCCGGCCCGCGATGGATCAATGCGCGTCCCATCGCCTTGACCACGCCATCGGGAACTATCCGGCTCGCTGCCAGGTCCAAAATTCCCGCGATGCCACACATAGTTCTCTTTATAGTTCCGGAGTTGCGCCCCAGACCACAGTTTTGTCAGAAGATCGCGCTTGTCTGGACAAACGGCCTGATGCGAGAGAGAAAAGGGCCTGACACACGAAGACCCATCCCCCCTCGCTCAAGGATACTGCTGTTAACAATCGTATGCTCAAAGAAGGTATCGCCATCACTGGAATCGGTTGCAGGTTCCCCGGCGGCGCTCACGACGCTGGATCACTTTGGAAACTGCTGGTTGAGGGCCGCGAGGCCGTAGCCGAGGTGCCTGCGGATCGCTGGAATGTCGAGCGATTCTACGATCCCGAGCCGGGCGTGGCTGGTAAATCCATCGCGCGACGCGGCGGATTCGTGGAGGGACTGGACCAATTCGACCCGCAGTTCTTCGGAATCTCACCTCGCGAAGCGCCCTACGTGGATCCACAGCACCGTCTCCTTTTGGAAACGGCGTGGGAGGCAATTGAGGACGCAGGCATCGTGTTGGATTTCGAGCGTGGGACCGACCTCGCGCTGTTTATGGGAATTTCTCATAACGACTATCAGATCATTCAAGGCACCCCTTGGGACTCGTCGAGCATCAGTCCGCACTCGCCAACTGGCACCGCCCACAGCATCGCGGCCAACCGCATCTCTTACTGCTTCAATCTGCGGGGTCCCAGCGTCGCGCTAGATACTGCGTGTTCCTCTGCGCTGACCGCGGTTCACAGCGCGTGTGAGCACATCTGGTCGGGCCGGGGTGAAGCGGTGCTGGCGGGCGGAGTGACCGTTATGATCACGCCGGGCGGATTCATCGGCTTTTCCCAGGCGTCGATGTTATCGCCGGACGGCCATTGCAAAGCGTTCGACGCTTCGGCCAATGGGTTCGTTCGCGGCGAAGGAGCGGGTGTGGTGGTCCTGAAGCGGCTTTCCAAAGCCCTGGCGGACGGCGATTCGATCTATGCTGTAATCATTGGAACAGCCATTAACCAGGATGGGCACACCAATGGCATCTCGCTTCCCAGTGCAGAGGCTCAGGCGCGGCTTGTGCGTGACGCATGCAGAGATGCGGGTATTGCTCCGTGGCAGATCGATTTCGTCGAGGCTCACGGCACAGGCACAATGGTTGGAGACCCGATTGAGGCTCACGCGCTTGCCGAGGCTCTTTGCAAGGAGCGTCCCGCGGAGACACCCTTGGTGATCGGGTCCGTGAAAACCAACCTGGGCCACCTGGAAACTGCTGCTGGCATAGCCGGCCTGATCAAGGCAGCCCTGGTGCTCAAGCACGGAAAGATTCCCGCGAGCCTTCACTTCCAAGCCCCCAATCCCAACATCGATTTTGCTGCTCTGAAGCTCCGCGTAGCTACCGAGATGGAGGCCTTTCCGGCAAGCAGCGGCAAGCGGATGGTTGGCGTCAATTCATTCGGATTCGGCGGTGCCAACGCACACGTGATTCTCGCTGAAGCGCCAACCGGCGCGAAAGAGATGAGCGAAAGTCCGGACGGCGACCGTGCATGGCCGGTAATGCTCTCGGCTCGCTCTGAAACTGCTCTGCGTGCGGCGGCCATGCGATTGAGCGAGTGGTTGGAGGCGAAAGAAAAGTCCAATGGCGTCTCTCCTGTGCTGCCCGATCTCACCTACACGCTTGGCGCAAGGCGAAACCACCATCAGTACCGGCTAACGATTGTCGCCCGTTCGCCCGGGGAGGTTGTACAGGAACTTAACAACCATGTCACGAGCCAGGCCACGCCAAAGGTGCGAACGGCGTTCACGCCGCGGCGTGAGCGACCGCCCAGGGTCGCCTTCATCATGAGTGGCCAGGGGCCGCAATGGTGGGGAATGGGGCGCGAGCTCCTCGATCACGAGCCCACGTTCCGGCGGACAATCGAGGCGTGTGACGCGGCCATGAACCAAGGCGGTTTTTCGCTACTAGACGAGCTCTACCGCGAGCAGGGTGCGTCGCAGATGCATCGAACCGAGATCGCGCAGCCAGCCATCTTCGCGATGCAGATAGCCCTTGCGGAACTCTGGAAATCGTGGGGCTTAAGGCCGGCGGCCGTCGTTGGACACAGTGTCGGCGAGGTTGCTGCGGCGTGTGTGGCGGGCATATTGAATTTGGAAGAAGCAGCGCGGTTGATCGTGCTGCGCGCGAGCCTCATGGACGAATGCGCCCGAGGGGAAGGAACAATGCTCGCGGTGGGCCTCGCGGAAGAAGAAGCGCGCGCGGTCATAGCCCCCTACCGAACTGCGGTAACCATCGCCGCTTTCAACGGACCACGCTCACTTACCCTTTCCGGACCCCGCCTTTCGCTTGAGTCGCTCGCCGCCGAGTTGGAGCGGAAGGACGTCTTCGCTCGGTTCGTGCGCGTCGACCACCCTTTCCACCATCGCCTGATGCAGCCCGCATCCGAGGCGCTCGAAGCCGCGGTTGTCGGTCTAAGGCCGAGGGAAGAGAGCGTTCCGTTCTTTAGCACGGTGACCGGGCAAAGACATTCGGGCGAAGCGTGTGATGCCGGGCACTGGGGATGCGGAGTTCGGGAGCCGGTACGGTTCTCATCCGCAGTGGGCGCGTTGGCGGAGTTTGGAGTGGATGTGTGGCTCGAAATCAGCGCACACCCCGCGCTTGGAGTTTCGGTCCAGGAATGCCTCTTGGCGTGCGGGAACAAGAATCCTGTTCTAGCCAGTGTGCGGCGCGAGCATGAGCACGAGTCTATGCTCGAGGCGGCGATGGAGTTGCACCGTGCCTCTGTAGCACTTGATTTCACCGCGATGACGCCGTCGCGACGCCGGCTCACGCTCCCTGCCTACCCGTGGGACAAGAGCCGATGGTGGCATGAATCCAACGAATGGTGCGAAGGTCGATTGGCTCCTGGGGGACGGGGACTGCTCGATGTGCGGCTTCCGCGCGCAACACCGACCTGGGTCGCGCGACTTGACGAGCGGAAAATGGCGTTTCTCAAGGATCACCGTGTCGAAAACCGCATAGTTTTTCCAGCTGCAGGGTTCGTGGAGATGGCGATCGAAGCTGGCGCCCAGTTGTTCGAGGGACGACCATTCGTCCTCCAGGACCTCGAGATTCGCAAGCCGCTCATTCTACAGGACTCGCCACTGGGGATTATGCTCGAGCTCACTTACGACCCCAGCACCGGCACCTTTGCGATCCAGAGCAGGCTTGAGCAAGGTGTTTCCTGGTCTATCCATGTTGTCGGTGCGATTCGTGGCGAACGCACCGATTCGACATTTGCCGAGTCGGCATGGGAAGGCCCTACGCATGAGGAAATGGAACGGGTCGAGCTTGCCGAGTTCTATGGCCATCTCAGTGATTTGGGGCTGCGCTACGGTGAGGAGTTCCAGCGAATTCGCGAGCTGTCGGCTGGTAATGGCAGGTCAATCGGCAAGGTTGCGTTGTCCGAGCCGATTGCGCGCCGGGCGAGCGAATATCGATTGCACCCCGTGCTTTTCGATGGCGCCTTGCAAATCTTTTCGGGTGGGGCTGCCACAGTTGAAGGCCGCAAGACCCAGCTGAAGTTGCCCGTGCGCTTTGACAAGATCCTCTTTCTTCGCTCACCCGGAGGCTCGAGCCTCGTCCGAACAAGCGTGCGGCAGTTCAGCGAGGAGTTTGTCGAGGGCACGCTGGAATTGTATGACGAAGGGGGCAAGCCTTGTGTTCTCGTCGAGGGCTTCCGCGCGATCAGCATTGCGAGCGCCCGCCGATCAGGCGCCCTGGGAGGAAACCGCGATCTCCTCTATCATGTCGCATGGGAGAGAAGTCCCGCAGCCTTGGCGCGGCGGCCCCTGGAGCCGGTTCCCTTGTCTCGGTTGAAAGAAGTTGCCCGTGAATCTCTCGATCAGATCATGGCAACGCGAGGCCGGTCGAAGCTTCAGGACTGCATGGCGGCTTGCGATGACCTCGCTGCGGTGCAAGTCGCTCACGGACTGCGGGAAATGGGTCTCCGAACTGACTGGAAGGTATTCACAGCAGATTCCTTGGGAGTGGTAGAATCGATGCGCCCCATTTTTTCACGGCTGATCGCCGGTCTCGCCCAGCGTGGACTTGTAGAAATGAGTGGCAACGGCTATCGGGCAACTCCTGCATTCGAGCGTGCGGCGAAATCGGCCCGCGAAACGCTTCAATCCTTCATCACGAAATTTCCCGGTCATCTGCCGGAAGGACTTCTTTGTGCGGGGAACTCCGCGGAACTCGGATCTCTTCTACGTGGCGAAAAAGAGGCCGTGCAAGTCCTCTTCGCCGGCGCGGGAGCAGAGTTGTTGGATCAATTCTACGGCGAGGGTCTGTTTACGAGCCAATTTCTTGCGGCAATCGCCAGCGCAGTGCAGGAGATCGCTCGCGATCTGCCCGAGGGCCGTGGGTTGCGTATTTTGGAGATCGGGGCCGGCACAGGCGGACTGACCTCGCATGTCTTGCCGCTCCTCGATGGCGGTCTGTACAGCTACACTTTTAGCGACGTGTCTCCCGCGTTTTTTTCCGGAGCGATGCAGAAGCTGGCGGCGTTTCCCGAGGTGGAGTTTAAGATCTTCGATCTCGAGAAGCCGGGTGAGGGACAGGGCTTTGAGGCTGGCACGTTCGATCTGGTCGTCGGGGCCAATGTGCTGCACGCCGTGAGTGATGTTCGCTTTGCTTTACGAAATATTTACCAGATTCTGGCGCCTGGCGGCACCCTAATGTTCATTGACGTCGCCACGCCGCAGTTGTGGACGGAGTCGGTCTTTGGTCTCACTAGCGGTTGGTGGCGCTTTGCCGATCGAGACCTTCGCTCCCTAAATCCGTTGCTCGAGCGCTCGCAGTGGGAGGCGTTGTTGTGTGAAATAGGCTTTGCCGAGACCGCTTCCCTTCCCGGCTTGATCGGCCCGCAGGGCGGAGAAGGCCAAATTGGCCTTCTAGCCCGCAAACCCTGGCATGAATTCGCCACAGAGAAATCAGCGACGCTGACGCCCGTCGGGATTCCCGAAGAGAAGTCGTGGCTTATTTTAGCGGATTCTTCCCAACTCGGTGACCGACTCGGCGCGCGACTGCGTGCGTCGGGAGCGCGATGTCGGCTCGCCCGTCGCGGCGCGAATTTCGCAAATGACGATAGCGACGCTTTCACGCTTCGGGCGGAGATCCTCGAGGACTGGAAGCGGGTTTTGGACGTTATTGCTGACGACGCGCCGCCTGAGCGCGTGGTTTATCTGTGGACGTTGGACGAGCGGGAGGAAGGTTGCTCCGCGGTGATGGGGACCGACGCGTTGCTTCACCTGACCCAGGCTTTTGAACTCGCAAGGCCCACTGAGAAGCTTCGCATCGATCTGGTGACCCGCGGGGCGCAACCGGTCGGACGACGAATGAAGGCCACAGCGGTGGCGCAGGCACCGGCCATTGGCTTGCTGCGGGTGATGCTCAGCGAGCACCCGCACTTTATGTGCCGAGGCATTGACCTCTCGCCCACCGACTTTCAATCGGATGAGATTTCGCTTTGGAGTGAGTTATGCCGGAACGATTCGGAGCGCGAAGTCGCCTTCCGCGGTGAAGCGCGATATGTGCAGCGTCTCGGCCGCGGCGTTCCAACACGCGAGCAGTGGCTTGATTCCGATACGCCGATGCGTCTCGAATCCCGCGAACGCGGTCATCTTGACTCACTGCGCTTTGCGCCGTTCGAGGCGCCACGCTGCGGACCCGGTCAGGTCCTTATCGAGGTGAAGGCCGCCGGGATGAATTTTCGAGATGTTCTCAAGGCGCTTGCCTTGTATCCCGGCGAAGCGCCCGATGCTCGCGCTTTCGGCGATGAAGTTGCTGGCATCGTCAGAGCTGTCGGCTCCGGGGTAACGCACGTCGCGCCGGGCGACCCGGTATTTGGGATCACGGCCTTCGGACTTGCCACGCACGCCCTGGCCCGGGCCGGAGACGTGCGGCGTATCCCGGTCGATCTGTCGTTCGAAGAAGCAGCAACTCTCCCGGTTGTTTTCATGACCGCCTGGCATGCGCTTAAGAACGTGGCGCGAATGCGAGCCGGGGAGCGAATCCTTATCCACGCTGGCGCCGGAGGAGTGGGGATGGCGGCTATCCAGATTGCGCATCACTTGGGCGCGGAGGTCATTGCCACCGCGGGCAGTCCGGCAAAGCGTGCTGTTTTGGAGACCCTGGGGGTCAAACACGTGATTGACTCGCGACGCGCTGATTTTGCGCATGCAGTCATGGAGTTGACTGGCAGGCGCGGTGTGGACGTGGTCCTAAACTCCCTCGCTGGAGACGCGATTCCGATGGGACTTTCCTGCCTGGCGGAATTCGGCCGCTTTATCGAAATCGGCAAGCGGGACATTTATCAGAACACCCGTATTCCACTCTGGCCGTTGCGGCGAAATGCTTCCTTCCATGTGGTAGCCATGGACGCTGTCTTTGGCGGTGACGAGAAACTTGCTCGCCAACTTCTCCAAGAAGTGACGGAAATGGTCGAACAAGGTGTTTTCTCGCCACTGCCGTTCAGGTCTTTTCCGGCTTGTCGCGCCGACGCGGCCTTCCGGCTGATGGCGCAGGGAAAACACATAGGAAAAGTCGTGCTCGCATTTTCAGAAAGATTCGTTCCACGGAGGGGCGACCCAGCGGCACAGGCCTTCGCCGTCAGGCAGGATGGCTGCTATTTGATAACGGGGGCCTTTGGCGGCTTCGGGAAGGTGTTGGCGCAATGGCTGGTCGCATGTGGTGCCAAGCACCTCGTTTTAGCGAGTCGAAGCGGCGCCCTCGCCCCGGAGTCGGAAGCCTTCGCCGAAAGGCTTCGAGAGCAAGGTGTAGGTGTCCGGGTAGTGCGCGCCGACGTGGGTTCAGCCGAGGATGTGGCGCGGCTTGTTGCACAAATTCGCGCGGGCGAAGATCCACTGAGGGGGTTATTTCACCTGGCGATGGTTATTGACGATGCGCCAATCGCGTCGCTCACTCCCGATCGCATGCGTGCAGTGATGGCACCAAAATCCTTTGGCGCGTGGCTGCTGCACAAGGAGACTCGTGACATGGAGCTGGATTGCTTTGTGATGTTTTCGTCGGTCTCGAGCATCTTTGGCAATCCGGCGCAGGCTAACTATGCGTCAGCGAATGCGTTTCTCGACTCGCTCGCGCACCACCGGCGCACGTTGGGTATGCCAGCATTAACGATCAATTGGGGGGTGCTGGGCGGTGAAGGCTACGTGGCCCGCAACGCTCGAGTTGCCGAGTTCCTCGCACGTCAGGGAACCGTTGCGATCTCGCCTCGAGAAGTTGTCGCCTTGTTGGAGTCGTTTCTCAAGGCACGCATCGATCAAGTACTGGCGATCCGGGTGGATTGGTCCAAGTGGCGGCAGTTTTTCCGCGGCTTGCAAGCGAATCCGTTGTTGGAAAGGATCTTTGCTTCGGGCGTCGAAAGCCAGGAAGCAGCTGGTGAAATGAGCGACTGGCGCTCGAAGATCCAATCAGCGTCACCGGAAGAACGCGAGGGAATCATCAGACAGGCCATCAGGGAGGCGGTTGGGTCCGTTTTGCGGATCAAACCGGAGAGCTTGCGCGATGATCAGCCGCTTACAGACTTAGGTCTCGATTCACTTATGGGCGCCGAGATTGAAAACGCGATCGAAAGTGCCATCGGTGTAGGGCTTCCGCCAACGAGCCTAATGCGCGCACGCACTATTGGCCAGATCGTGACTCTGATCGCTGGACACATGGGCGCCAAGACAAAAGAACCTTTAGCAGCTCCGCCCGCGGTGGCCTCCGAACCGTCGGCTGCGGACAAGGTGGATGTCGACGCGCTTTCCGATCAAGAGATCGATCATTTGCTGGAGCTTCAAACTGCTGCTGACAGCGAGGTCGGGCTTCGCCCGGGGGTGGAAATCCGAAGCTGAAACGGCGATGTCAGAGGACAGACGAGCTCGGTTAAAGCGTTGGCTTGAGAGCGGAGAAATCAACCTTCAGCCACTGACATTTCCCCAGCGCGAGCTGTGGGAGGCATCGGCTGTTCCGGTCGGCGACGTGTCAAATCACATCTGCTCATTTATCGAGGTTCGGGGAGCGCTTTCGGATCGTGACTGTGAGGCGGCACTGCAGCGTGTGGTCGATCGCCAGGAAGTGTTGCGTTTGTCAATCCTTCCCGGAAAGGATCAACCCGTTCAAATGATCCGGGCAAAGAGCGAGCCCGTGATGCGGTTTCACGAGCTCCGGGCGCCGAATAGGCGCCCCGAAGCGCTCGAGGAACTGATGCAGGAAGCCTTCAGCAAGCCATTTGATCTGGTGCGGGGCCCGCTTTATCGGGCGGATGTCGTTCGGAGGGGAGTCGATGACTGTTTGCTCATCTTTACCATCCATCACGCGATCGCCGACGGTTGGACCCTGGGTGCATTTGTAAAGGACCTCTGCGCGGCCTACGTGCTCGACCGGATGGGCGTGCCCGGTGGACTTCCCCCCTTGGAACTCTCCTATAGCGCATGGGGTGCTGCCGAGAGGGCCTTCTGGCAGCCAGTTGAAATCGATCAGCGCGTTCCTTTCTGGAAATCTCACCTATTAGGAATGCAACGACTTTGGGCCGTCGATCCAAATGTTTCGTCGCATCCGCTCAAGCGATTCATTTTGCTTATCCCGGCGGAGCTTGGACGGGCGGTGCGAGAACTGGCCCGCCGCTTAGGCACAACATTATTCAGCGCGCTGCTCGCGGCATACCAGATTGCCCTGTCGCGATGGACAGGTGCGACGGATATCGTCGTGGGCACGCCGGTGGCGAATCGAAGTAAGCAGGCGGTGCGCGAGACCATGGGCTATTGTTCGGGTATTGTTCCGCTGCGAGGGCACGTCGAGCGCGACAGACCCTTTTCGGATGCTGTTCGAGCTGTGCATCGGGATTCCCAGGATTGCTTTGCCAATGCCATCCCGTTCGCCGAACTTGTCAAGGCGCTCCGCGATTCGCGGACATCACGGGAAAATCCGATCTTTGATGTGCGCTTTGCATTGCAAAATCATCCGCTTCCGTATGCCGCGGTTTCAGAATTCTCCGCCCAGCTCAGCATGCGTTCCACAGGCACGGCCCGTTTTCATCTCGGCTGCGAAATTACAGAGAAGGGTGAGGCCTTAGAGGCGGTGTGGCTGTTCCGACCGAAATTGTTTGATGAAGAAGAAGTTCAAAAATTGGGCTCGATGTTCGAAGCTGTCCTTGCGAGCGTTTCCCGCTCGTCCGATAGGCGAACCGCCGCCCTCACGGTATGATCTTGTATGAGCGCCAAACAGACGACGGAAATTACTATTGAACCGCACGAGCCTCACTGGGTGAGCAGGGCCGCGTTCCCGGTGCTCACTGTGATTTTCTTTTCAACGCAAGCTGCGTTGGGTTTCGCGGTCTATCGCGGGTTCTATTGGCTCGCGGTGCCGCAGGTCATCATCTCCAGCCACCTTATGCACGGGATGTTGATTGGATTACACGAAGCGTCTCATGGTCTGCTTCGAAAGAGCCGCCTGTTGAATGATATAGACGGCATTATTATCGCAGGCTTTGGTTTCATGAGCTTCAGCCTTTACCGTGCAGTGCACCAATCGCATCATGCGCATCTGGCCACCGAGCGGGACGAGGAACTCTGGCCGTTCGTCCGTCCCGCAATCTCACGGCCAGCCAGGATTCTCGCTGCAGTTTTCGAGCTCACTCTGGGACTTCTCTACACGCCCTTTCTGTTTATCCGGGCGTTTCTTCGGGCTGGTTCACCGGTTCGGAAAAAAGATTTGCGCCGGCGCATTTGGATCGAGTTCTCACTGTCAGCAGTCTTATGGGTTGGCATCCTGTCAGCAGTCGCGTTTTGGGATCTGTTGAAGTATTTCCTATGGCTATATCTGGCGCCCGCTTTCCTGGCTGCCAACATGCAGAGTCTCCGCAAATACATTGAGCACGTCGGACTCACGGGCTCTACCGTGAACGGTTCCACCCGAAGCATTGTTTCGAACGGATGGGTTGGCCGGCTCGTGTCTTTCACGCTGCTTCACGAACCCTATCATGGAGTGCATCATCGGCATGCTGGACTTCCGCACGCTGAGCTCCCTCAATTCGTAGGTGAGCTGGCACCTAAGACTACTGATGAGCGCCCGCCCTTCCGCAGCTATTGGCACGCCTTTGGCGATCTTTTTCACAGCTTGGCCGACCCTCGCGTGGGAGCCCAGTGGCATTCCGCGACTCCCAGGTCGCAGAACGGTTGGCAAAAACGCGTGCAGCGCACGACGACTTAGCGATTGGCGCTGGCGTTCGTGCCGCTTCCGCCGTGAGCAAAGCATCGCAAAATCCCACCGCGAGGGAAGCCACTGCCTTATGATGTTCGAGGCAGTAGGCCTTATGAGGGAGTTCGACGACGGACAGGTGCAGGCGTTGCGTCGCATTAGTTTTCGAATAACACGAGGCGAGTTTGTCGCCGTAACCGGTCCGAGCGGCTGTGGAAAGACAACTTTGCTTCAGATGCTTGGCGCACTCGATCGGCCCACCTCCGGCGTCTTGCGCTATCAGGGAAATTCAATCGTCGATTTGCCTGATCCGACAGCGTATCGTGCTCGCGAGGTTGGGTTCATTTTCCAGGCGTTCCATCTGCTTCCCACATTCAGTGCTCTCGAAAATGTGCAGATTCCGATGTTCGAGACGACCCGATCGCGACTGGAGAGAAAGAATCGCGCGACCGCGTTGCTGAAGGCGGTGGGACTCGAGCATCGGATCAACCATTTGCCCTCCATGCTGTCCGGTGGAGAAAGACAACGCGTCGCCATTGCCCGAAGCCTTGCGAATGATCCGTCCGTGCTCCTCGCGGACGAGCCCACGGGCAATCTAGACAGCGCGAGCGCGGAAGCTATTCTGGATCTCATCGTGCAGATTCATCAGGAGCGGCAAATGGCTGTGGTGTTGGTCACGCATGATTTGAACATTGCCCGGCGAGCCTCGAGAGTCCTTCAAATGAAGGACGGTCAAATCGTGTCGGATCAGGGCTCTCCCGCAGGGACATGACTTTTTTCACCGTAGTGGTGCGCGGCCTTATGCGCCGTCCGGTGCGAACGAGCCTGACGCTGGTTGGAATCGCCCTAGGCATCGCCGCACTCGTCGCGCTCGTGGGCATATCGCGCGGCTTTGAGAAGAGCTGGGAGACCGGATTGAGAGTGCGCGGGACCGATGTGGTCGTCAGCAATATGAGCAGCGCCCTGACACCGAAACCCTTCAGCGTCTCGGTGCGCGACCGTATTGCACAACTGCCGAACGTATCTTCGACCTGCGCGCTGTTGGTTGAACTCATGAGCATTGAGGAGGCGCAAATGATGATCTTATCCGCCCGGGAGTGGAGCGGGTTTGCCTGGAACAACCTGAAACTTCTCTCAGGGAGAATGCCGCTCGATGCCAAAGAGCCTGCAGTCGTTCTCGGCCAGACGGCGGCGGAGGTTCTCAAGAAAAGGACAGGCGACAGCATTCAGATTGAAGCCACGGAGCTGTCTGTGGTTGGAATCGTAAGCGGCGGAGCGTTGGTGGAGGACGGGTCGGTCATTCTCTCCCTTGCGCTCTTTCAGGAAATCACGGGAAATCAGGATAAGATTAATGTCATAGATATCCGCGCTCCTGCCTCGGCTTCTGAGGACGATCTCAAGCAGCTCTGTGAGGAGATCAACAGGCTTGTTCCAGAAGTCCGCGCCGTGACCGTGAGAGAGCATTTTAGCAGCAGCCAGGGATATCGCATGGTTCGTGCCATGAGCTGGGGAACCTCCTTGCTTGCCGTGCTTGTCGGCGTGCTTGGTGTAATGAACACGATGCTCATGACCGTTTTCGAGCGGACGCAAGAGATTTGTATTTTGCTAGCCATCGGATGGAAGCGCGGCCGAATCGTTCGCATGATCCTGTGGGAATCCGCCCTGCTCGGACTTTTGGGTGGAATTGTCGGGGCTCTTTTGGGTGCCGCGTCGGTCAAGGCATTGCAAAGTACGCCGTCGATTCGGGGACTCCTCGAGCCAGACTTGAGCGTTGGACTGTTGACGATATCAGTGGCTATCGCCGTTCTCGTCGGCGTGATCAGCGGACTGTATCCCGCATGGCACAGCTCTCGGCTTACGCCGGGTCTGGTCCTGCGTGGCTGAAATTAACGGCCAATGACCACTTTGCTGCGAATTGTCTAAGGAGAGCAAATGATCTTTCGTATCACCGCCGCCGTTGTTTTCCTCGCATCACTTCTCTGCGCCCACTCTGCCGAGCCCGCATCCCCGGTACTCTCCGCAACAAACCTTGCCTCCCGTCTCAGTGACTGGCAACAGGACGGCGCGTCCTACGTTCGTCTGCGCATGGAGATCAAACAGCCGCCAGGCATTACGAAGAGCGCGCTTCAAATCCAAATCAAGGCTCGCCGGACGAGCAATTCCACTGATGTCCTTTATCAGATTCTCTGGCCCAAGGAACGGAAAGGGGAGGCGGTCCTCCTCCGCAAGGCAGGAGACGGGTCTCTGAGCGGCTGGACCTTCGTCCCGCCCGATACCGTGCGCGCTCTGGACGCCTCGCAAATGGCGGGACCACTGTTCGGCAGTGACCTCTCGTACGAAGATCTGGCGGAAAACTTCTTCGCGTGGCCAAACCAAAATATCGTCGGCACCGATCAGGTGGATGGCGTGAGCTGCCAAGTCCTCGAATCGAGGCCTGGCAAGGGTGTGCGCTCATCGTTTGCCAGCGTGCGCAGTTGGGTTGACAGCCGACGGCTCATCCCTCTTCGCATCGAGAAGTACAAAGCGGCCGGTCGAGTGGTGCGGCGTATCGACACAGCCAACGTGGTGACCGACGACATCGGTCGTCAAATCCCCGCCAATTTGAGAGTTAGCGGATCACAAAATTCCGTCACCGAGATTGATGGCTCACGCATCAAGCATGATGTTACCTACGCCGATCGCCAATTTACGCCGGAGGCTCTCAGGGAAGTGACAATTCCGCGCTCGAGCGCAGAGTAACTGCAGGGCCACGATTTTCGTGGCAAACTTCGCGACATCCGCTGGGATAGAGCCGCGAGCGGGTGCCAGTATTTGCGTCAGGGCAAGGTCCTTTTGTCCCGTCGGGGAGCCCCTATAGAATAGTCGGGGCCACCACTTAGCGCGCGCGACGAGCATTCGAAGCAATACCATGAAAACCATTAGAGCTAAGGCGTGACTCCGCCTCAGGTTCTCCAAGCTAAGCTACTCAATTCATGAAACTTAGAAGCACACTACTTGGCATAGCGTGCGCGATCGTAACGTCCTTTGCATCCGCACAAACGACCACCACGACCACAATAAGTACGGGTACTATCACCGAGTATTCACCCGGCACTACCTTTGTCGTCAAAGAAACTACCGGAGCGATCACTTATCGCTATGGCGAAACAGTAACGTATGTGACACGAAGCGGTCAGGCCTTGACGGACGAGGAAGTGCGCACCCGGGTAAAGGTCGGTATGCCGGTCAACGTGCACTTTAGCACGGAAGGGGATGAGCGGATTCTAAATCGTGTGGAGATCGACGAAATCGAGATCGACGACGATTAGTTCCAGGCACTCTACAAGGCGATTCGGATGCCGCGTCAGCCAGAACCTGTTCGGGCACGGCGCGGACCCTTGGAACCCTCCGACGTCTCGGAGACGAGGCTACGTGCAAAAAACATAAGCCTCGGTGATCGTTGCTAGCTCCGTGTGAAATAGTCGCCCAGGGTGAGAGTGAACATGATCAGGAGCCAGAAGAGGCCGGCGGTAAACGCCAGCATCACCAGCGGCTCCGAGGGGCGAAGCCGCATGAAGATGAGCACAATCAGGACCGCTTTGGCCAAGCCGATCAGCATGGCCGCGGGCGTGTGCAGAACTCCGAGATCGAGATAGGCAGCTTCGAGGGTGACGCCAAGAAGGATCATTAGCACGACAAGCGCGAGGGTGTTCTTTCGAGTGGAGGTCATGGTGCGCGTCCGACGAGGTAGAAGAGCGGAAAAAGAAAAACCCAGACGATATCGACGAAGTGCCAGTAGAGGCCAGCGAGATCAACCGCGGTGGTCAGCCGCGCGGGTCTCTGGGCGAGCAAGACAGCGACGCCATATCCCGTCAGCACGGCGACGCCGATTGCCACGTGAAGAGCGTGCAGGCCGGTCATCGTAAAGTAGAGAACAAAAAACATTTCAACTCCCCGTGAATCGGCTCCGGCAAAGTGAAATGAGTGGCCCGGGAAAAAGCCCTCGTGGATTTTGTGATTATACTCATAGGCTTTGACGGCCAGGAAGAGTGCACCCAGCAGTGCCGCGGTGCAGAGCAGGAGCGTGACTCGAAGGCGGTCGCCTTGTTCGGCAAGATGGACTGCCACCGCCACGCAGAAGCTGCTGACGAGTAGAATGGCCGTGTTGATCGAGCCCGCCACGATGAGCGTGTGTGCCGCTGCCTCGTCGAAGGCCTCCGGGTTCTGCAGCCGATAGACGGTATAGCCAAGAAAGAGCGCTCCAAAGAGCAGGACCTCCGTACAAAGGAAAATCCACATGCCGAACGTTGCTGCGTCGCGTTGCTGTCCGGCATCGGCAAATTGATGGGCGATCTCGGCAGCGGGTTCAGACATAGTCGCGCGACGGTTCGTCCAGCGTCTCGTAGGCGTAGGGCGGTTCGTTGACGGTGGGGGTGACGGCGAAGTTGTGCGTGGGCGGTGGCGAAGGCGTAGTCCATTCCAGGCCAGTGGCCCGCCAGGGATTGGCGGGAGCACGCTTGCCGTACCGCAGCGACCAGAGCAGATAGGCAAGCGGAAGGATGTATCCTACCGCAAGGATGGAAGCGCCAGCGCTGGAGAGGACATTGAGCAACTGGAACTCGTCTGGATAGACGTGATAGCGGCGCGGCATTCCGAGCATGCCGAGAACGAATTGCGGAAAAAAGGTCAGGTTGAAACCGGCGAAGATCGTGAGGGCCGAAATCCTGGCCGGGAACTCGGGATACAGGCGCCCGCTGATTTTCGGCCACCAGAAATGGATTCCTCCGAGGTAGGCCATGACCATCCCGCCAACCATGACGTAATGAAAATGCGCAATGACGAAATAGGTGTCGGTGAGGTGCACATCGACGGCCAGTGCCGCCACAAAGAGCCCGGTAAGGCCGCCTACCGTGAAGAGCCCGATGAACCCAAGCGCATAGAGCATCGGCGTGTCGAAAGTAATGGAGCCTTTGTAAAGCGTTGCCGTCCAGTTGAAGACTTTGATGGCCGAGGGAACCGCCACCAGAAAGCTGAGGAGTGAAAACACCGCGCCGGCATACACAGACTGGCCGCTCACGAACATGTGATGGCCCCACACGAGGAAGCCGAGCACCGCGATGGCGATACTCGCGTAGGCCACGAACCGGTAGCCGAAGATGCGTTTTCGCGCGAAGCAGGCAATGATCTCGCTGGTCACACCCATTCCGGGCAGGATCATGATATAGACTGCTGGGTGCGAGTAGAACCAGAAGAGATGCTGGAACAGGATCGGATCGCCACCCAGCGCGGGGTCAAAAATGCCGACGCCAAAGAGGCGCTCCAGGGCCATGAGAAACAGCGTAATGGCCAGCACCGGGGTCGCCAGGACGAGGATCAGGCTCGTTGTGTAAAGGGTCCATACAAACAACGGCAACCGAAACCACGTCAGACCGGGCGCCCGCATCTTGTGGATGGTGACGATGAAGTTCAGTCCCGTGGCGATCGATGCGAACCCGGTAATGAAGACACCCGCGGCCATGGCGATGACGGCGCCATTTGCATAGGTGCTGCTGTAGGGCGTGTAAAACGTCCAGCCGGTATCAACGCCGCCCGCCACGATGGCGAAAACGGTGAAGCACGCGCCGAACATAAAGATGTACCAGCTCGCCAGATTAAGCCTTGGAAAAGCCACATCACGTGCGCCGATCATTAGAGGGAGGAGGAAATTCCCCAACACCGTTGGCACGGAGGGAATGAGGAAAAACCATACCATGATTACACCGTGAATGGTGAAAAGCTTGTTGTAGGTCGCGGAGGCGACCAGATCGCCCGCGGGCGAGGCTAACTCAAGGCGCAACAGTGCCGCTGCTACTCCTCCGATGAAGAAAAGCAGCGTGATCGAGATCATATAGAGAATGCCAATGCGTTTGTGGTCCGTTGTGAGAAGCCACGAGCCAAGGGTCTGCGCACTGCGCAGGTAATCGGGCTCGGAGGCGAGCGGCTGTAGCGGGGCCTGGCTGATGGCGGGATTCATGGCGATTTTTGCCGCTCGATTGTGAGCGACTTGAGATAGGCGACGAGTTGCAGGACTTCCTCTTCGGCGAGTTGTCCCTGGAAGGTGGGCATGACGGGATCGTAACCGGCCACGACATCCTGGTTGGGAACCAGGATGGAATCGCGCAGGTAGGCCTCGTCGGCGATGACCGTGGTGCCGTTGGCGAGCGCGACCGGTTTGCGGAAGATGCCCTCGAGAAGCGGTGAACGGATCGGGCCGCCGGCTACGTGGCACCCGGCGCATCCGCGGCTGAGGAAAAGACGTTCGCCGGTTGCAACCACCGAATTGGGTTCCGCCTCCCGGGCAAGCCAGCCGGAATACTCCGCCGGCTCGAGCACGTACACCTTTCCCACCATACGGGAGTGTTCCGTGCCGCAGTACTCGGCGCAGAAGAGATGATAGACCCCGGTTTTCGTGGGAACGAACCATGAACGGCTGTAGCGGCCCGGCAGCACATCCTGCTTGGTGCGGAAGGCTGGAACATAAAAGCTGTGAATGACGTCCTGTGAAATCATCAAGAGCACGACCGGGCGGCCGACGGGCAAGTGCAGCTCGTTGATTTCGCGGCGTCCGTCAGGATGCTGGATCTTCCACATCCATTGCTTGCCCACGACATGAATCTCGAGGGCGTTGTCGGGTGGGCGCGCCATATGGAAAAACACGACACCCGCCCAGACGAAGAGGCCGAGGAAAATCAGCAGGGGAATCGCCACCCACGCAATTTCGAGGGGAGTCTGCGATACGCCTGAGATGGTGCGATCCGCCTGCGATCCCCTTCGATAGCGGACGCAGAAATAAAGGATGAGGGTGCCCAGCAGCAGGACCATGAAGCCGCAGATGGCCGTGAGGGCCCAGAAAATGGCGTCGACGGAACGCCCGATCTCGGAGGCGCTGCTGGTGAGCAGTTCGATGGCTTCGCGAAAACTCATGTTCTGGGCGTGTAACGATGGTGCAACATCAGAATGCCCGAGATCAGCGCCACCACGGTAAGAGCGCCGGCGGCTTGGAGCACCCGAGTGATCGCAAGGCTGTATTTGCCCGTTTCCGGGTTGTAGTGAAAGCAGAGGAGCAACAGGGTGCGTACGAGAAACCCTTTTTCTTCGCGGGACGCCGTCTGCAGCGCGCGACTAAGGTCCTGGGGCGGATATTCGATGCCGAGCAGATATTGCGAAATGCGTCCTTGGGGGGTCACAACGACGATGCCGCTTGGATGTGCGAATTGGCCGGAGGCTTCGTCGTAAAAGTAGCGGTAGCCGACCGCATTGGTGAGTCGTTCGATGGCGGCCGGCTGGCCGGTCAGAAAATGCCAGCCCCCGGAAGTCCCGGGCCTGCCGTATCGGAGGACGTAGGAAGCCTTTTTGTCGGCAGCTCGTGCTGTGGGTTCACTCGGATCAATGCTGACGGCGATGACATCGTAGTCGGTACCCGCCGAGGCCTTGAGCTCCCGCACGCTGTGCAGCAATCCGTTCAAAACTATCCCACAGAGGTTTGGGCATCGGAAATAGGCCAGCACAAGAATCACCGGCTTGCCGCCGAAGACATTGCCAAGCCGCACCGGGCGGCCCGTGGTGTCCGTGAAGGTTTCCTCGAGCGGCAGCGAATTGTCCAAATGCTGATCGAATCCCACGCGCTTCTCGAAATCTTTCGGGGGCACCGCGGCGCTGGCTTGCGCGGCCAGAAATAATGCAAGAAACGCCGCCTTCATTGAGCTTTCTCCAGCGCTTTCTGCTGTCGCATTTCCAGAGGAGTGCGTTCTCCGCCGGACGGAGTCGGTCCCCGCTCGATCACGAGTTCCATGGCGCGCTCGATAGGGATGCGCACGACACCGGTTTTGCGATCGATCCAGGCGTAGTTCAAGAGAATCCGGTTCTGCTCATCCCTGTAGCGGCGCAGGTCCTCCCACGGTTGCGCCTGCAGGGCAGGTGGAGGCGGCACGACGGCGGGCGTGCCAGTTGGTGAGGCCCGAATGGCCGAGGGAGGATGCTGCGCGAGAAGGGCAATCATGCCGCCAACGAGGAAAAGTGTAAGCACGACCCCAACCGCCAGCGCGAGTGCGAAGATCAACACGCCGCGGAAATGAACGTCTCCCTTTTCGTATGGCGGTTCCTCAGGCATGCGGCGCTGCCTCCGCAGCGACGGGAAGTCGAGACAGATTCCGAAAGAACACGATCGCCCAGAGAGCGCCAACGGTCAGAAACACGAGGGGATCGAGCCAATGCACGGCGATCCGTTCTGGAGAGAACGACGGCTCGACCAGCCAATAAACGTTAAGGATGTTTGCGCCGAACACGAGGGCAGCTATACGACCCAGCCACCGGGGATCGCGCTTGACTTCCCGGCTCAACAAAAGGACGAACGGCAGGAGGAATTGGACCAGCGCCAGGGTCAGGGCGAGGAATTGCCAACCTTTGGAGCACCGTTCCAGATACCAGGAAATCTCCCGTGGAACATTTCCATACCAGATCAGCAGAAACTGCGAGAACGTCACATAGGTCCAGAAGACGACGAAGGCGAGCAGCAAGTTACCGAGATCGTGGAAGGGCTTGGGCGATGTGCCTCCCGTCCGGCAGCGCACAAAAATTAGAAACGCCAGCGCCGAAAGAAACTGTCCGGTCATGAGAAGAGTCGGAAACAGCGTGGAATACCACTGCGGCGTGAGGGACATCACCCAGTCCGTCGCTGCGAACGTCATGAGTATAAAGTACAGAATCAAGCCTATACAGCTCGCCGCACGCAGGTTGCGCGTTTGCGTCTTATCGTCAGCCGGCGCGGACCAGCGGCGAAGCAGGACGCTTAGCGTCGCGAAAACGGCAAATACAACAATCGCACGGCTGGTAAAGAAAGGCAACGTGAGCCAGAAGTCTTTATGCGGCCAATGGTGCTGCGCGAAGATTTCCCGGTTAGTCCAAGGATAAATCCATTCGGCGCCGAGAAGTACGGGCACGAAGAGAACAGACGCAGCGGGCACAGTCCCGACCAATGCCAGGCAGGGAGAGCGTACGGCGTGGGCCCAGGCGCCGCCGGTCAGGGCCTGGAGCATGAGGAGAATCAAGCCTCCGAAAGAGAGCCCGCTCCAAAAAATCCACGCAACGAGCCAGATTTCAAAAAACGCCTTTGGAGCGAACCACGCGCTGATTGCGCACGCCGCGATAAGTCCCACGATTGGCCAGATCGCCCTGCGAGGGAGTCTTGTGTTTTCCCAATTCATGGCGACTCCTTGGCTTCCAGCTGGCTCCGCTGGGCGGTGGGGACATCTTCCAGCCTGGCGTTCTGACTGAGCTGAATCGCTTTCACGTAGGCCACGATAGCCCAGCGGTCCTCCGGCGTGACTCGCGACGCGTAGGGGTACATCACGCCATATCCACGAGTCATCACATCAAAGAAGTGGCCGGCCGGTGCGGTGCGCAGACGATTGCTGTGAAACGAGGGCGGCGTGGGAAAACCGCGCTGTACGATCATCCCGTCTCCGGCGCCCGAGAAGCCGTGACAGACCGCGCAGTGAATATTGAAGCGTTCGCGACCCCGCTCGATTGTCGCCGTCGTGATTTGGCCGGGAATCTCTGCGACCAGCTTTCCGTTGCGCATCCCTGTGAAGAAAATCTCGTCAGCATGCAATTGACCCCGCGCGACCGTGTGCGCAGGGAGGGGTCGCATGGCGGCCCCGTCCGGGAAGAAGTCGCTGGCTTCATAGGCCTCGTATCTCGGCTGGTCGCCCATTTGCGGTTTGCAGCCAGCGCAGATCACCCACGCCGCAACGACGCAAAGCCACCTGCGCCCGAGCCGGGAGTTCAGAGAGGGCCGATATCCGCATCGCCGGGATGGTGATTTGGAGAGCTTGTCCTCCGGCATGAAATACGCTCTGTATTTCATGCCTCAACCTCCCAGACATCCTTTGCGCCGAGATGTCGCAGGAGATCACTCGTCGCGCTCAGGTTATAAAGGGAATCAGAGGTTTTGACGCAGAGATAGAAATGGGAGCTGCTTCGCTCGGCGTAGTGCGGGGTATTGAAAATCGGGTGGTGGGGCCGCGGCAGGCCGTTGAGGATCAACATCCCGATCGCTGTTCCCAAAGCGGCAAAAAGAACCGTTAACTCGAAGGTAATGGGAATGAAGGCGGGCCAGCTATGAAAGGGGCGGCCGCCAATATTCATCGGATAGCCGACAACCGAGGTGTACCACATCAGGGAATATGCCAAGCAGGCGCCGAGAATTCCGCTGAGCAGGGTCACCAATGGGAGGCGGGTCTTTTCAAAGCCGATGGCTTCTGCCAAGCCCTCAACCGCGAATGGCGTGAACGCATCGAGATCGCGATATCCCAGCTCGCGGACACGCTTGGCGGCGGCAAGCACCTGTTCGGGGCTCTCGAATTCGGCGACAATTCCGTAGGCCGTGTTCATGGCCTTTTTTCCGTGGCGGCCCGGCGAACCTCCGAGATCGAAATCATCGGAAGCAGGCGGATAAAGACGAATATCAGCGTAAAAAAGAGACCGAGGGATCCCATTAGGGTCGCCCAATCCCAAATCGTTGGGCGGAATATTCCCCATGAGGAGGGCAGAAAATCCCGATGGAGACTGGTCACGATGATGACGAAGCGCTCAGCCCACATGCCCAGATTGATCAGTAGCGAAATGACAAAGAGGGAGGTCGGGTCGCGGCGCAGCTTTCGAAACCACAGTAATTGGGGGACGCCGACGTTGCACGCCATCATAAGCCAATACACCCACGCGTAGTAACCTAGCATCCGGTTCAGAGTGAGGTAGGCGTCGAATTCCTCATCGCTATACCAGGCGGTGAAGATCTCGTTCAGGTAGCCGAATGCCACCAACAGTCCGGTAGCGAGCATGACTTTGGCGGAATTGTCGAGATGCGTATCGGTGATCAGATTCTCGAGACGGTAGAACTTGCGCACGGGAATTATGAGCGTGAGCACCATGGCAAACCCCGAGAAAATGGCGCCGGCGACGAAATAGGGCGGGAAGATTGTCGAATGCCAACCGGGGATGAGGCTGACCGCAAAGTCGAAACTCACCACGCTGTGAACCGAGATCACCAGAGGGGTCGCCAGGCCCGCCAGGAGCAAGTAAGCCGTCTCATATCGCTTCCAATGTTTGATCGAGTTCCTCCAACCCAAGGCGAACACGCCGAAGAGTCTACGCAGCCACAACGGCCGGGCGCGGTCGCGCAGGGTGGCAAGATCGGGAATCAAGCCTAGATACCAAAAGACGATGGATACCGTAAGATAAGTGAAAACGGCAAAGACGTCCCACACCAGCGGGCTGCGCCACTGGGGCCAGAGATCCATCGTATTCGGGTAGGGGAGGATCCAGTAGAAGACCTGGGGACGTCCCAGATGGATGAGCGGAAACATACCCGCGCAGGCCACCGCAAAGATCGTCATTGCTTCAGCAAATCGGTTGATCGAGGTACGCCAGTCCTGATGAAGCAGGAGCAGAATTGCAGAAATAAAAGTGCCTGCGTGGCCAATGCCGATCCACCAAACGAAGTTCGTGATGTCGAAGGCCCATCCCACCGGGATGTTGATGCCCCAAATACCGACCCCTTTGAGAAAAAGGCATCCGATGGCGAGGTTCAATACCATGAGAAAGCAAAACGAAATGCCAAAGCCGAACAGCCACCCGCGACGCGGGGGCCTCTTCAGGACGATCGCGCTGATCTGCTCGTTCACACGCTCGCATTCTTTGACGGCCGAATTCATACGTTTTTCAGCTCGGGGTTGGGATTGAAAATCTTGGCGAGATAGGTGGTGCGGGGCCGCGTGTTAAGCTCGGCGAGGAGGCCGTAATTGCGTGGGTCGGTCCTAAGCTTGGAGACGCGGCTATCGGGATCGTTGATGTTTCCGAAGACGATGGCCTCCGCTGGACAAGCTTGGGCACAGGCTGGAATGATCTCGCCGTCACGAATGGACCGGTTTTGGTTGCGTGCGTTCATGCGCGCGAAATTGATGCGCTGGATGCAATAGGTGCATTTTTCCATTACGCCACGGCTGCGCACCGTTACGTTGGGATTCCGCTGGAGCTTGAGCGTAGGTGTCGAGTGATCGACGTAGGAAAGGAAATTAAAGCGGCGAACTTTATAGGGGCAGTTATTCGAGCAATACCGGGTGCCGATACAGCGGTTATAGACCATCACATTGAGGCCCTCGTGGTCGTGCAGTGTGGCGGCAACGGGACAGACCGTCTCGCAGGGTGCATTCTCACAGTGCATGCATGGCACCGGTTGGTGCAGGATGTCTGGCCGCTCGACCGTTCCTCGGAAATAGCGGTCCACACGAATCCAATGCATTTCGCGGCCCCTTTGCACCTGGTCGCGCCCGACGACTGGGATATTGTTTTCCGCCTGGCAGGCGATCGTGCAGACGGAGCAGCCGGTACACGCGTTGAGGTCGATCGCCATGCCCCAGGCATTTCCGTCGTAGGTAAAGGGGGGATAGAGCGTCTGGTCGGGGGCAGGCGTGTGTCCATGCTGTTGGGCAAAATGCGGCGTTTCCCGATACATCGTCAGATCCGCGAAGCGCACGAGATCCCGCCCAGCCATCGTGTTGTGCTCCTGGGTGGTCGCAAAGCGATGCATGCGGCCGGTTGCGCGTACTTCCAATCCAGGCCCTCCCCAAGGTGCGTCTGCTGTGCGAAGCTGGTAGGAATTGAAACCCAGCCCGCTTCCGACCTTTCCCGCGCGTGTTCGGCCGTAGCCGAGCGCGACCTCGACGCAGTTCTCGGCCATTCCTGGCAAAACCCACAAGGGCGCGCGGATACTGCGTCCTCGATAGATAAGATCGACTTCCTCGGCGTGATGGAGGCCCAGCCTCTCGGCCGTCGCCGGCGCGATGTGCGCTGCGTTTTCCCAGACGATTTTTGTCATCGGCTTGGGAAGTTCCTGCAGCCAGCCGTTGTTGGCGAATCGCCCGTCATAGACGTGCGGGTCGGGCCTGATCAGCAATTCGAGCCCCGACCCGGCGTTCGGATTGGGGGAGGGTGGTGCGCGCGGTGCTGCCGGGGGCGGTGCTGCTGGCGTTGAAACCGAGCCCGCCATCACGCCATCGTGCACCGCCTGACGCCAGAGGGATTCGAAGTCGTCATTGGCCAATATTCCGCGCCAGTAGCTGCGGACGATGTCGTAATCGTTAGCCGGCCACTGCTTGAGCAACGCTGCGGCGAGGACATGCGGCGAAATACCATTGTAGAGCGGCTCAATGAGGGGCTGAATGATGCTTATCGTTCCGTCGAAAGCGAGCGCGTCACCCCAGTTCTCGAGGGCGTGTAGGTCCGGCAGGTGCCAGCGGCAGGCCTCCGCGGTTTCGTCCGCGTAGAGTCCGTGGTGCACTGAAAACGAAACCTTGCGAAGCGCTTCGGCGAACGGAATGTCCGCAGGAGCGGTATAGACGGGATTGCAGTCCAGCAGGAACACAGCGTTGATGCTTCCCGAGAGCATTTGGCTGGCGAGTTCCGTGAGAGCATGCGTGCCGGGGAAGGTAAGTGCCTCTGTGGGATAGGTCACCGTCCGTCCCACGTTGCCAAGTTCTTCGTTGAGCAGGCGGATTTCGTTTTGGGCCGAATCCGGAAGGAACTCTCCAGCCAGAATCAGGCTGTCCCCGGCGTGTTTCCGAAGGTCCCGGACCAGCGGCGGGAGCCACGGCGGAGCTGCGGGATTGGTCGCGCCGCGCATTTCTGCGGAGATTTGCTCCGGGAGCCGAACGATGTCCGACGGCGTCATTGGGAATCGATGATCGGCCATCGCTCCGGTAAGGCTCGGGACACTTTCGACCACATAGAGTCGGTTCATGGTGTTTCCTGGCTCACGCCGCCTGGCGAACGTGCGGGCGTTTGTCAGCATCCCTGGCCCCCAGGCGAGGAAATCTGCATCGAGCGAGAGAACGACGCCGGCGCGGTCCACCGAAGGAAGGACCCGCGGGGTTTCCAAGTTGCAGGCGGGCTCGTGAACGATCCAGCGCGCGTTCGGGAAGCGCTCTGAGATTCGCCGGAAGTGGTACCGCAGGCTGGGAGAGGTTACGCCGCCAGTGACGAAAGCGAGACGCGTGCCGCCGTCTCGCGCCCATTCGTTCTCCTCCTGGAGGAGGGCGGCAAGAAACGCATCCCACGTGCTCGCAAATCCCCGATGAAGCACGGTCTGGGAGCGATCGGGATCGTAGAGTTGGAGAATGGCTGCCTGCATGAAGACATCGGTGGCGCCGAGACTGGCGGGATGGCCCGGATTGCCCTCGATCTTGGTGGGGCGCCCTTCGTGGCTCTCTACCAACACGCCACGGGCGAAGCCGCCCAGGACATTTGAGCTCGCGAAGTGGAGCGGCTTACCGGGAACGAGATCCTCCGGCTGTTTGACGTAGGGGACAAGCTTTTCGATTGGCTGTCTGCTGCATGAAGTCAAACCGGCCGCCGCCAGCGAAGCTCCCATCAGGATGAGAAATCGCCGGCGACTGAGGGCATCCGGCCACTCATCAGCCGCGACGGGGAACTCTCGCTCGATGGCTTCCCGGAACTCCGGCGTATTAGCGAGCTGGTCCAGACTTTTCCAGAGAAGAGCGCCCCGGGCTGCGGGGATTCGTTTTTGGAGATCGGTGAGAGAATGAGGCGTCATCGATGACATGCCGAACAGTCGGTCAGGCGCTGGGCTGTTACTGAGGGAGGCCGCTCCATTTCGGGGCGTGCGGGCGCACCTGCGTGTGCTTGCAGCCAGGAACGGATCTCGCTCTGATCCGGAGGGCGAGGCGTGAACACGGCCTCCCGTGGACCGAGCGCCCCTTCGGGATGCCGGTGGCAGGCGAGGCACCAGCCCATGAAGAGGGTTTCCTGTCGGGAGATTAGCGGCATTCGATCGACCCGGCCATGGCACTCACGGCAAGCGACGCCCTTGTTCACATGGGCGCTGTGATCGAAATAGACAAAGTCCGGCAGGTCGTGGACCCGATTCCACGCGACGGGCTTTCCGCTAAGAAAGCTGTCCCGGATGGGCTGGAGCATGGGCGCGTCCTTCCAAACCTGTGAGTGGCAAGTCATGCAAGTCTCGACTGAGGGCACACCTGCGAAGGGCGAAATTTCGGAGGTTGTGTGGCAATAGCGACAATCGATCCCCATTCCTCCGACGTGATGCTCGTGGCTGAAGGGAACGGGTTGTTCGAGCGGTATGTCTACGCGGGTGAGGTATGGCGAGCGCGTCACCACTGCAAGCAAGCAGATCATCGTGCCGCCCATAAGAATGAGGCCGGCGATGCTCGCCCAGGCGAGCGTGTTGCACCAACGCGGAAAAATCTGGCCATCATTCTTCATCCGGGTCGGCGCTCGAAGCGCACGCCTAGCGTAAGCGGAGAACGCTGCCCGCTCTGCCTTGTGACATCTATGCTTTTGGATTTCATGAAGCGCTTGAGGGAGGCGCCGTGCTCGAAACACCGAAACCGCTTGCGCAGTTCCGCCATTGCGCATTTTGTCACGGTTGTGTGCCTTCTGGCAAGCAAGAGCGCATAATCCTCCAGGGAACATTTTTCGCGCGTCGAGGCCTTGGACAGCTGAGGTGCTCATCCGTCCAGTCAGCGGGCTCAAACGCGGGGAATTTCCGCGCTACCAACACCCGCAACGCTAGGTCGTCCGGATGGAACTGTTCTCCTGTCGAGACGAAAGGCGGGGTGAAGCCTTTAGCATCGCGATCATCCAATCGAAACGCTCTGAATTTCTGTCGGAGGGTTCGAGGATTACCGCGAGCCGAGCGGATTGGCGTCGTGCCTGGAACCGTGAGAAAGAAAGAGATTTTTGGTTCGCGTGTACCATAGTCATTTCATTTCGCACGTTCTACCATTGATCGAATGAGAGCGATCGCCGCCTCCATGCGTATCAATTGGCACCCGGAAGGGGAGTCCCATGAAAAGAACGACGAAGTATATGTCCGCCACTCGTTTTGAGGCTACCGACCAAGAGATCGCGGTGTGCGCCTATTGCATCTGGGAGCAGGAAGGCAAACCGGAAGGACGGGCGCTCGACCACTGGCTGCAAGCAGAGTTCCAGCTCACCGCGTCCAGCTGGCATGAGTTTCTCTGGCATGAAGAGCAGCGACTTCGGCCGTTCCACACTGACCTCGTTGCCGCGGAGCTTCGCGGATAGATACAAAATCGCTTTGCTCTTTTCGGTTCTTGCGCACGCGGTCTAGTTGATGTCTCTCGATCCGATTCAACAAACAGCCAGGTAAGTCGCAGATTCTTGCGATACGAGCGGCATCGTCCCGGCCTTGTCCGAATCGAAATTGCCCCGGGTTCAGCGCTGCGCGCCGGTCTCTCTCGCCAATTCGCTCCCTTCCAGGCGTGCGCCAGCTGCCGGCCTGAACGTTTTGGCTTTGACGTATGGCCATCGCAAGCGTTTAAGATGCACCACCTCCTATGACACAATTTCGAGAGATCATGGATCTCGTTGGCACCGCGGTGGACACCGCTGGCGTCGCCATCATGGTCATCGGAGCGACCATGGCAATAGCTCGGTTTCTCTTTATGAGGCGTGGCGAGACGATTACCGCATATCGCCTTTGTCGCCAGGATATGGGACGAGCCATTCTACTGGGGCTGGAGTTTCTTGTAGCTGGCGACATCATACGCACTGTTGTGGTGGATCCCACCCTCGACAATGTTCTTGTTCTCGGCCTTATCGTCCTCATTCGTACTTTTCTGAGCCTGGCTTTGCAACTCGAGGTCGAGGGCCGCTGGCCGTGGCAGCATAACGAGCCGCCCGATGCCAATTCGCGCCCGCCTAACGTGGGACGCGTTCCGTTGGATTGAAATGCACCACTAAGGCGCATGGCCGACCATTCCTCTTCGTAGCTTGCTGCAGATCTTCGTCGCGTAGCGCGGCAACAAGTGACCTATAAGAAATCGCTTTTCGGCCCTCTGAAGCGTTGGCCCGAAGTCTGAAGCCAAGGGCGTGCGTTTCCGCGGCCGAAGCGTGACAAAAGCGCGTCCGGAACTTTCGCTGAGGGATTTCCGGCCGCGCGTCGTTGATAGTATGTAAACGTAACCAAACCTAGCTGACGCCATGAAGAAACTGAACATTCTTTAACAATTGGCTTCTCTGGTCGCTGCTGTCCGCGTTTTTCGCCGGCCTCACTGCGGTGCTTGCGAAAATAGGTGTTGATGACGTGAATTCCAACCTGGCCACCGCCATCCGCACCTCGGTCGTAATGCTGTTCACACGGCACTTGCTGCAATGGTAGGATCGCCCGCCTTTCTCGCAAGTTTGTCTCAGCGTACATGGCTTTTCCTCGTTCTTTCGGGACGCAAAAAGACGTAAATCGGCACGTAATGGGGAACGAAGCCAGCTTCTTTGTAAGGAAGTTGAAAGAGCTTCGACGAATTGGAAAGCGAGCCGCCGTGGCTCGTCGACGAGATCAACCTTGAAAGCCCAATACTCAAAATGCAGGCCGATGGCAACAAGCAGGCAAACTCCAACACGCGAGTTCAGTCCGCGCCCGCCACATTGCGCGGCGAAAATATCAACCCCCCGTTGCCAGCGAGCGCCAGACGCCATCGGGCTGCATCAGCACAGAAGTAACCATGAAACCAAATCGATCCACAACTGCGGAGGAGCTGCGCCTCAGGCAAGACACGGCTCGCGAGAAGAATTGGAAACGCTGGGGGCCCTATCTCTCCGAGCGGCAGTGGGCGACTGTGCGCGAGGATTATTCGGCCTGGGGGAATTGCTGGGACTACTTCCCCCACGATCACGCCCGCAGCCGCGCGTATCGTTGGGGGGAGGACGGTCTGCTGGGCATCACCGATCGGCAGTGCCGGCTCTGCCTTGCGTTGGCGCTTTGGAACGGCAAAGACCCGATCTTGAAGGAGCGACTCTTCGGGCTGACGGGCTCAGAGGGTAATCACGGCGAGGACATGAAGGAATGCTACTACTACCTCGATTCGACGCCGACGCACTCCTACATGAAGGCGCTCTACAAATATCCTCAGACGGAATATCCGTACACCAGGCTCATCGAGGAGAACCGGCGGCGTGGACTGGGCGCGACCGAATTTGAGCTGACCGATGCGGGCGTGTTCGACGAAGACCTCTACTTCGACGTGTTCGCCGAGTATGCAAAGGGCGCGGCGAACGACATCTTGATTCGGATTACCGTCGAAAACCGCGGCCCCGGCAAGGCGATGCTGCATCTGCTCCCGACGCTTTGGTTTCGCAACACGTGGTCGTGGGGTAAAATCGCTGAGGAGTGCACGAGCAAGCCCTCGATTGAGCTTGAGCACAACGGGTTGGGGCGCGCCCGGCATGAACTGCTGGGCGATTACCAGTTTGCCTACGAAGGGCACGCGACGCCGCTTTTCACAGAAAATGAAACAAATGTGCTGCGCCTGCACGGCCAGATAAACGGTCAGCCCTATGCGAAGGACGCGTTCCACGAATACGTCGTTCACGGCAATAAAGAGGCAGTGAATCCGGCGAACACTGGCACAAAGTTCGCGCCGCACTACATGCTCGAAGTCGAAGCGGGCCAGTCGCAGACAGTTCGTCTCCGGCTCTCGGCAGACGACGAAGCACCTGCTGAAGCGTTTGCCGAGTTTGATAACATTTTCGCAGAGCGCCAGCGCGAGGCCGACGAATTCTACGACGCGGTCCTTCCCGCCGGCATGAGCGATGAGGCGCGCTGCGTCGCTCGCCAGGCCTACGCGGGGCTGCTTTGGAGCAAGCAGTTTTACCGCTACGTGATCCGCGACTGGCTCAACGGCGACCCTGCGCAGCCGCTACCTCCGCCCGAGCGCCACAACGGCCGCAACTCCGAGTGGGCGCATCTTTTCAACCGCGACATCATTTCGATGCCTGATAAGTGGGAGTATCCGTGGTTCGCGGCGTGGGATCTGGCGTTTCACATGATCCCGTTTTCGAAGATCGATCCGGATTTTGCGAAAAAGCAGCTCATCCTGCTTTTGCGCGAGTGGTATATGCACCCGAACGGGCAAATTTCGGCCTACGAGTTCGCTTTCGGCGATGTGAATCCGCCGGTGCATGCGTGGGCCGTCTGGCGCGTTTACAAAATGACCGGGCCGCGCGGCGGGCGCGACCGAGCCTTTCTCGAAAGCGCCTTTCAGAAGTTATTGCTCAACTTCACATGGTGGGTGAATCGCAAGGACATAGAAGGCAACAACTTGTTCTCTGGCGGTTTTCTCGGCCTCGACAACATTGGCGTTTTCGACCGATCCAAGCCGCTACCGACCGGCGGCTATTTACAGCAGGCCGACGGCACCGCGTGGATGGGATTCTATTGCCTGACAATGCTCTCTATCGCCCTGGAGTTGGCAGAGATGAACCCGGTGTACGAGGACATGGCTTCAAAGTTTTTTGAGCATTTCATCAGCATCACCGACGCCATGAACACCCTCGGCGGCAGCGGCCTCTGGGATGAGGAGGACGGCTTTTATTACGACCATCTCAAGACTCCGGGCGGCCGACAGATTCCGCTGAAGACGCGCTCGCTCGTCGGCCTGCTTCCGCTGATCGCTGTGGAGGTTCTGGAGACCGCGCAGATCGAAAAGCTGCCCGGCTTCAAAAAGCGCATGGAGTGGTTCATAAACTACCGAGAAGACCTTAAGCCGACGATTACTTACTGCTAACCTTGCTCACATTTCTGCCACCGCATGCTCGCCGCGCCGACCCACGACCGGCTCGTGCGTTCGCTGCGCTACATGCTCGACGAGAACGAATTTCTCTCGTCCTACGGCCTTCGCTCGGTCTCGCGCGTCCATCGCGACAAGCCGTATGTCTTCGTCGCCGGGCACGAGCAACATCGCGTGGACTACGTACCCGGCGAAGGCACGAGCTACCTCTTCGGCGGCAACTCCAACTGGCGCGGTCCGATCTGGTTCCCGATCAACTACCTCATCATCGAAGCGCTCGAACGCTACCACCATTTTTATGGCGACAAGTTGAAAGTAGAATGTCCGGTAGGCTCTGGCAAAATGCTTACGCTTCAGGACGTTGCGCAGGAGCTTTCGGGCAGGCTCTCGAGCATCTTCCTGCCGGACGAGAATGGCGAGCGCACGTGTCACGGAAATGTCAAAAAATACAGCTCCGATCCCTACTGGCGTGATCTTGTTTTGTTCCACGAATACTTCCACGGTGAAAGCGGCCGCGGTCTTGGCGCCAGCCATCAGACCGGTTGGACGGCGCTGGCTGTTAGACTGCTGGAGAACGCAGTCGAGAATCCGGACCGAATCGAACACACCTCCCAGGCCGACGGCGGCGAGGCATCCAATATACGCAACGCGACGGGTGCCAGACGGGGGCAACCTGCGAGCCGCGCAGCGCTTTACGGTTTGAAGTCTTCAACCTCGATCGACGAAAGGCCTCTCGGTTTTGCCTTTATTGCAATTCAGCGACTCTCAAAACGAGGCAGCGAGATCATCGCTGTCAAGAACTCCGAGCCACAAGAAGTGATTGCGACCTTGAGGATTGCGATGGTTTGGGGGAAACCGAGTGATCAGGTTCTCGGAATTTCCCTGCGTTTCGGTCCTGTGTAGAGGGAGCGCGGGCGGATGAGGCGGTTGTGGCCGTGCTGCTCGATGACGTGAGCGCACCAACCGGCCACACGCGAACAGGCGAAGATCGCGGGATTTAGCGCTGCCGGAATCCCGAGCAGCCGCAGAACGACGGCGGCATAGAGGTCCACGTTGGCGCAAAGATTCTTCTCGCGCCACATCACGTCCTCGAGGCTCTCGCAGATCGCCACCCAGTGCTTTTCACCGGTGCGCTCGCCGAGCGTGCGCGCGAGTTCGCGCATCACCGGCACCCGAGAGTCGCCGGATTTGTAGACCCGATGGCCGAAGCCCATGATCTTATCCTTCCGGGCGAGGCGCTCCTTCACCCACGCCTCGACCTGCTCGGGCGAGCCGATCTCCTGGAGGACCCGCATCGATTCCTCGTTCGCGCCGCCATGCAGCGGTCCCTTGAGGGTACCGATGCCGGTCGTGACCGCGGAGTAGATGTCCGACATTGTTGAGGCGGTGACGCGCGCTGAGAAAGTCGAGGCGTTGAATTCGTGATCCGCGTAGAGGATGAGCACAGTGTCGAAGATCTCCGTTTCCCATCCCTCGGGAGGATCGTCATTGAGGGTGAGCAGGAAATTTCCAGCATGTTTGAACGCCGGATCCGACGGCCACGGCTCCTTCCCATGCGTGATCCGCCAGCCGTCGGCAATGAGTGTCGAGACCTTTGCAATAAGCCTCACGGCTTTGCGCAGGTCGGCGTCGTGCGAATTATCGTTCAGATCGGGATCGAATGTGGCGAGCATCGAGACGCCCGTGCGCAGTGCATCCATCGGGTGCGTCCGGGCCGGAAGCAGCCGAAGCATTTCCAAAACGGCGTGGGGCAGGCTGCGCTCGGCGGCGAGATCACGTTCGAACTGACCGAGTTGCGCCATCGTCGGGAGTTCACCCTGCAGCAGCAGCCATGTCACTTCCTCGAAGCTCGACTGTTTCGCGAGCTCGTGAATGTCGTATCCTCGGTACAGCAGGCCCGCATCGGGATGGACCCAGCAGATGGCCGATTCGCCGGCTATCACGCCTGCGAGCCCCGGGCTGTAGGCTTCTTTGGCCTCGTCGCTCATGTGGCACCTCCTGAAGGAAGATCGTCCCGGATTGGATCATAGCCAAGTAGTTCGTAGAGCTCGGAGCGCGTCTGCATCCGCCCCAGCCACGAGCGTTGGGAGCCCCGCCGTTTTAAGTCGCGCAAGCATTCGCCGGCGGCGTGCATTGAGGCGCGGAACGCGGTGAGCGGGAAGATCGCCATGCGGTATCCCATCGCCGCGAGTTGGCGTGCGCTCAGCAGCGGGCTGCGGCCGAACTCGGTCATGTTTGCCATCAGGGTTGCTTCGACTTTGCGGGCAAAATCGCGAAACTCGCGCTCAGTTTCGAGCGCTTCGGGAAAGATCGCGTCGGCCCCGGCTGCGAGGTAGGCTCGCGCGCGCACGACGGCCGCCTCGAGGCCCTCGACCGCTCGCGCATCGGTGCGGGCGACGATAAGGAAATCTTCCTTCCGCGCTGCGGCGGCGGCGCGGATTCGTTCCGTCATCTCCTCAACGGAGATCACGGCTTTACCCTCAAGATGGCCGCAACGCTTCGGAAAGACCTGGTCTTCGATGTGCATTCCCGCAAGTCCAGCGCGCTCGAACTCCTGCACCGCATGCGCCGCATTTGCGGGACCACCAAAGCCGGTATCCGCGTCCACCAGAGCCGGAATCTTCACGGCCCGGGCGATGTAGCCAGCGAGTTGCGCGACTTCCGTGAGCGTGAGCAAGCCGATATCGGGCACGCCGGCGGTTGCGTTAGCCAGGCCGGCGCCGCTCACATATACGGCTGGAAAACCGATGCGCTCGATCAACTTCGCTGTGGCGGCGTTGAAGGCACCCGGCATGACGACGCAGCCTTGGCTGATGGCGCTGCGAAGCTGCGCGGTTTTGCGTGGTGTTTTCACTGTTTTAGCATTCGCGGAATCGCGCCGGCATCGTCCAGCGTCTCGAGTTTCCATCCGGTCTCGAGCACGGTCGACGCACGCTCCCGTCCGAGCCGCGGATCGGCGAGCGAGTGAAATTTCGCTTCCAGTTGCGCGTCGCTGAGCGGGTTACTGGCGTGGCCGGGCGGATAATCGACGTGTTCGCGCAGTTGGCGGTTATCGCGCAGGCGCACGGTGACAATGTTTGCTACCGCCTTCGGGTAGTGCTTGGTCAGCTCGGCATGGTGCTCGACTTTCACCCGCTGCACGAGGCCGAGCAGGGCCAGATCGCCGAACCGCTCGGGACCAAACTGCCGCTCGCTGATTTCTCCATCCGCAAGCGCGACCGCGACAATGTAGGGGAGGCTGTGATCGGCGGTTTCGCGGCTCTGCGGCCGCCATTTTGCGGGGTCGCTCCCGATGATCTCCACCGCCGCGTCATGGCTCTGGATGAGGATCGATTCGATCTTTCCGACATTGTCGATTTGCGGCCTCAGGCGAAGCGCGGCCTCAATCGCGCTTTGGCTGTGATACTCGGCCGGCCAGAACTTGATGCTTGTCTTCAGAATGAGTGACGCATCGGGCGACAGCACGAGGGAGTCGAGTGGCGCCTGGCTGACGAGTCGCTCGAAACCCATCTCGCCCTCGAAGATCGGCGCTGGGCCTGTCATTCCTTCGCGAGCGAGCAGTGCGGCGAAGATCCCGCGCCGCGCGGCGTGGGCTACGGTACATGCTTTCCAGTGCGAAAGCTCGCCCGCCCGTGACTGCCGCAACGACCCGGCGGAGACGCCCGCGATGTTCAGGGCGTGCGTTGTTCTTTCCACGTCCAGTCGCATCAGTCGCGCCGCAGCGAGTGCAGAGGAAATGGCGACGTAGGTCACGTGGTCCCAACCCTTTGCGCGCAGACTGGCCGTGTCGCAGAGGCTGCACTGAATTTCGTAGGCGAGGGCGATTGCGGCGATTAGCTCCCGTCCTGGCACGCCTTCGGCTTCCGCGACTGCGAGCGTTGCAGCGATGTTATCGCTTGGGTGCGCGGGTTCTTTTGAAAGATACGTGTCGTTGAAATCGAGGTAGCGAACCAGACAGCCGTTGGCGAACGTCGCCCAGTCCGGTGGCGCCCGGCTTGCTGTGCCGATCAGCGTCGCGCCGGGTCGGGCGGAATAGCTCTCTGCCACGCGCCGGGCGATCACGCACGGCTCCGCGTCCAGCGCTCCGAGGGCACACCCGATTGAATCAATGATCCGCCGTTTGACTTCGTGCACAACCAGTTCGGGCAGCCGTTCGAATTCCAGCCCGACGGCGTATTCGGCCAGTCGATGTGCGAGTGTTGGCATTGCCAGTCCCGGTTCTCGAACTTAGATTCTAATATATGGGCGAGCAAGTTGCCGAGACGTTCAATTTCGCCCGTGACGTCATGGAGCAATGGGCAACGAGACGTCCGCACGATCCTGCGCTCTGGTGCGTGGATGAAGCCGGGGGCGCGCGGCGTTATTCGTTCGCGGAGCTCGCCGATCGTTTTCGCCGGGCGTCCGGCTTTTTTCACAGGGCAGGCATCCGGTTTGGTGACCGCGTGCTGGTGATGCTGCCGCGGGTGCCGGTGTGGTGGGTCGAAATGCTGGGTCTGATTCGTCTCGGCGCTGTGCCGATTCCAGCGACGACTCTGCTTACGGCAAAGGACATCGCCTACCGGGTCCAGGCGGCCGGGATTAGTGCGATTTTGACCGATGCGGACGGGGCGACCAAAACGGTTGGCTTCGGCGGCATCATGATCGCGGACGAGGAATTCGAGGCCGGTCTGGCAAAGGCCCCGGTCGATTTCGAGCCACCGGCGACGCGTGCGCACGATCCGGGACTCCTCTATTTTACCAGCGGCACGACCGGGCCGCCGAAGATGGTGTTGCACACGCAGGCGAGCTATGGCTTGGGGCATCGCATCACCGGCGAGCAGTGGCTTTGCTGCAAGCCGCACGACGTGCATTGGAACCTCGCCGACAACGGTTGGGCCAAGGCCGCGTGGTCCAGTCTCTTCGGACCGTGGCACATGGGCGCGTGCGTTTTTGCGGTCGATGCGCGTGGAAAATTCGATGCGGCCGCCGTGCTGCGTACACTCGCGCACTATCCGATCACCACATGGTGCGCGCCGCCGACAGCGCTGCGGCTGATCGTGCGCGAGGAGTTATCCGCCTATCGCTTTCCGCACCTGCGCCATTGCGTGAGCGCAGGCGAGCCACTGAATCCCGAAGTGATTGAAATGTGGAAGCGAGCGACCGGGCTCACCATTTATGAAGGTTACGGACAGACCGAGAGCGTCGTGATGATCGCGAACTGCCGCGGGCGCGGCGATGAAGTGCGCGCCGGATCGATGGGCCGGCCGACGCCGGGCTTCGAGGTCGCGCTGCTGGACGACGAACTGCACGAGGTGCCGACCAGCGAGGAGGGCGAGATTGCGGTGCGGGTGGCGCCGCAGCGGCCGCTGGGGTTGTTCCGGGAATACTGGCGCAATCCCGACGAGAACGCCGCGCATTTCCGTGGCGACTGGTATCTCACCGGCGATCGTGCGAGGCGCGATCCGGAGGGCTACCATTGGTTTGTGGGCCGCGCGGACGACGTGATCAAGAGCGCGGGTTATCGCATTGGCCCCTTTGAGGTCGAGAGCGCGCTGGTCGAGCACCCGACGGTGGTCGAGGCCGCGGTGGTCGGGAAGGCAGACCCGATCCGGGGCACGATCGTCAAAGCATTTGTCGTCCTGCGTCAGGACTGCACGCCGGACGAGGCGCTCGTGCGCGAATTGCAGGAGCACTGCAAGTGCGTGACGGCACCTTACAAATATCCGCGCGAGATCGAGTTTCTCGGCGAGTTGCCGAAGACCATCAGCGGAAAAATTCGGCGGGTGGAGTTGAGGCGAAGGGACGCCTTTCCACAGGCGCCTGATCCCCCGTGAACATCAAGCCGCCGGTTGGCGGGGAGGGTGCCGTCGTCTGGCGGCCGACTCCCGGGATCGTTGAGCGAAGCAACTTGCGGCACTTCATGGACCAGCATGGCATCGGTTCGCTAAACGAGCTCCAGGATCGATCGACCACCGATCTCGAGTGGTTCTGGAACGCGGCGCTTCGCGGCCTGGATATCCGGTTCTACGAGCGTTACGAAAAAGTCGTGGACCTTTCGCGGGGGCCGGAGTGGGCACAATGGTGCGTTGGCGGGCGCATGAACATCGTTCACAACTGCCTCGATAAATACGCCGGCACTCCGGAGGATGCCCGCATAGCGCTGCGCTGGGAAGGCGAGGAGGGGAAAGTGCGCACTCTCACCTACGCGGAGCTGCGCGCCGGTGTGGCGGGGCTTGCAGCGGGGCTGGCTTCGCTCGGGCTGGCCAAGGGAGACGCGATGGCAGTGTTCATGCCGCTCACGCCGGAGTGCGTGATCGCAATGCTCGCGATCATGAAGATCGGCGGCATTTTCCTGCCGTTGTTCTCAGGATTCGGCGTTCAGGCCATTGTATCGCGGCTGCGAGACGCAGACGCGCGAGTGCTCTTCATCGCCGACGGGTTCTTTCGCCGCGGGAAGCTTGTACCAATGAAGCCGGCGGCCGACGAAGCCGCTGACCAGGTGCCGACGATCGAGCACGTTGTCGTCTGCCGCCGTACCGGCTGCCAGGTGGCGTGGAATCCCAGGCGCGACCGCTGGTGGCATGAAATGGGCGCCGCCGCCCCGGTGGCCTCTGCTCTGACTAGCGCCGAGGATCCGCTGATGATCATCTATACCTCCGGGACGACCGGCCGGCCCAAGGGCGCCGTGCATACGCATTGCGGATTTCCCGTGAAGGCCGCGCAAGACATGTGGCACGGACTGGATCTTCATGCCGATGAAACGCTCTTCTGGATCACGGACATTGGCTGGATGATGGGGCCGTGGCTTGTCTTCGGCACGCTTCTGCTTGGCGCTACGATGATGCTTTACGACGGTGCGCCTGATTTTCCCCATTCGGATCGCCTCTGGCAGCTCGTCGAGCGGCATCGCGTCACCACGCTCGGTATTTCGCCGACGCTCGTGCGCGCACTCATCCGCCACGGCGATGCGCCGGTGCGAGCACACGATCTCTCGTCGCTGCGGAAGTTCGGCTCGACGGGCGAGCCGTGGAATCCCGACCCGTGGATCTGGCTTTTTCAGACGGTTGGCGGCGGCACACGACCAATTATCAATTACTCCGGCGGCACCGAGATCAGCGGTGGAATCCTGATGGGCAACGTGCTCACACCACTTAAGCCATGCGCGTTCTCCGGTCCTCTGCCTGGGATGGCCGCGGAGGTCGTGAACGAGCGCGGCGAGTCCGTGCGGGGCGAAGTCGGCGAACTGGTGATCCGCCAGCCGTGGATTGGCATGACGCGCGGCTTCTGGAGGGATCCGCAGCGATATCTCGACACGTATTGGTCTCGGTTTCCCGGCACCTGGGTGCATGGCGACTGGGCTGTGATTGATGCCGACGGTCAATGGTTCATTCTTGGCCGGTCCGACGACACCATCAAGAGCGCTGGCAAACGGTTGGGCCCCGCAGAGGTCGAATCATTGCTGGTCGCGCATCCGGCAGTGAGCGAAGCAGCGGCCATCGGCGTTCCCGATGCGGTGAAAGGCGAGGCGCTCATCTGCTTTTGTGTGCTCAAACCTGGTTATGTGTCAGACGATGCGCTCCGGTCGGCCTTGCAAGTGCGCGTGTCGGGAGCGCTTGGAAAGCCGCTTGCGCCGCGCGAAGTCAAATTCGTCCGCGATCTGCCGAGAACGCGAAACGCAAAGGTGATGCGGCGCATCATCCGTGCTGCCTGGCTTGGGGAGGAGGCTGGCGACGTGTCGGCGCTGGAGAACCCCACGGCGGTCGAGGAAGTTCGACGCGCCGTTTGAATTGCACTCGGACCGGGCTTATCCTTCACGTATTAGGAGGAAGTCTCATGGTCACTTTGGCTGAAAGTGAGCCGGTCCGCCGTGCGGCGCCGGAGATACACCAGACTAAAATGCTCATTGACGGCGAGTGGGTAGATGCGGCAATGGGCCGGACGTTTGCAACGATCAACCCCGCTACAGGCGCAATCATCGCGGAGGTTGCCGAGGGTGATAAATCCGACGTTGACCGCGCGGTGCAGGCCGCGCGCCGGGCGTTTGACAGCGGGCCGTGGAGCAGGGCGACCGCGCGCGAGCGCGGGCGGCTGCTCTACAAATTGGCCGATTTGATCGAGGAACACATCGATGAGCTCGCCGGGATCGAGACGCTGGACAACGGCAAACCGATCCGCGACAGCCGGAACATCGATCTCCCGCTGACCATCGAGACCTACCGCTACTACGCCGGTTGGGCTGATAAGATCGAAGGCCGTACGATCCCGGTGAGCGGCTCGTACTTTACCTACACGCGGCATGAGCCGGTCGGCGTCTGTGGGCAGCTGATCGCATGGAATTTTCCATTGCTGCTGCAGGCATGGAAATGGGCGCCAGCTCTCGCCGCCGGTTGCACGAGCGTGCTCAAACCCGCGGAGCAAACGCCGCTCAGCGCTCTCCGCGTTGGCGAACTTGCTCTCGAAGCCGGCTTTCCGCCCGGTGTGGTGAACATCGTGCCCGGTTACGGCGACGTCGGTGCCGCCATTGCGGAGCATCCCGGCATCGACTTGGTCGCATTCACCGGCTCGAATGAAACCGGCAAGCTTGTCATGCGGGCTGCCGCCCGCACGAATCTCAAGCGAGTCTCGCTCGAGCTGGGTGGAAAGAGCCCGAACATCGTGTTCGATGACGCCAACATCGACGCAGCGGTTGAAGGTTCATTTTTCGGCCTTTTCTGGTTTGACGGCCAGTGTTGCACCGCCGCGTCGCGACTCTTCGTGCAGAAGGGAATTCACGATACATTCATCGAGCGCATGGTGGCCCGGACCCGCCGGGAAAGGCTTGGCGACCCCTTCGATCCCGAGACGACGCAGGGCCCGCTGGTCAGCCAGGAGCAGTATGAAAAGGTGATGGGCTACATTCGGAGCGGACGTGACACAGGCGCGACGCTGCTCACCGGTGGTCGCCGATGGGGGGATCGCGGCTACTTCATCGAACCGACGATCTTTGACGAAGTTCAGGACGAGATGAAAATAGCCCGCGAGGAAATCTTCGGCCCGGTGATGAGCATCCTGCGCTTTGACGGCCTCGACGAAGTGATCGAGCGCGCGAACCGCTCGCCCTTTGGGCTTGCCGCCGGGGTGTGGACACACGACGTGAGTAAGGCCCATCGTGTCGCGGCCGCCCTGAAAGCGGGCACTGTGTGGGTGAATTGCTACGATGCGCTCGACGTCGCTGCGCCCTTTGGCGGCTATAAACAAAGCGGATTCGGCCGCGAACTCGGTAAATACGCTCTCACAGACTACACCCAAGTGAAGACTGTCACTGTGGCAGTATAGCGACTGCCCGGTCAGGGGCCTCGCGTGGCACTTCAAAAGAACTTCACTGCCAGGGTTCCAACTCGAGCTCGATATGACCGTTCTCGAGTCTGACTTTCGTTCCCAATTGACTGCTCTCGCGGTTGAGGACTTCGCTTAACCAGGCCGCATCAGCCGCCGAAGCCCGCCGCAAGCTGAACTTGAAAATCTGAAGCGGGACCATTTGGAGCCGGGTCAGTCGGCCGGTCCGCGAGTCGAGCGTAGGAAAGTACATGAGCGTGAGATCGTCGCGGTACGATTCGTTGCCCTCGATGCCCTCGTAATCGTTAAGGAAGTCGCCGGCTCCGTAAATGATAAGCTTGCCCCGGTAAATTTCCAAAGGGCGCGTGTGATGCGAGGAATGACCATGCACGATGTCGACCACTCCGGAGTCGATGAGCATATGAGCGAAGAGAATCTGTCTCTCCGGCACGCTGTATCCCCAGTTGCCTCCCCAGTGGACAGAGAAAATCACAATGTCTTCAGGGCGGCTCTGACGCTTTATGGATTCGATAACTTCTTCGGCAGTCTGCGGTGAAAGATCGGGAAGGAAATTGACGCCTGGAGACTCGTCGTCGGCCGCCCAGGATTCGGGCACGCCGGCGGATTCCGTCCCGTACCCGAACACGACGATCCTGACGTCTGGCACGATTTCAAGGATCGCAGGCGAAGCCGCTTTTGCGGAGGTTTCTCCGGCTCCAGCGGTCTTGATGCCCGCCTGACGCAAGGTTTCGAGGGTCTCCAGAAGTCCTCGAAAACCGAGGTCCACGACGTGGTTATTTGAGAGAACGCAACAGTCGATTGCAGCCACCCTCAGCAGTTCGACATTTTCTGGATGCATCCGGTAGTGGATGCCTTTCCGTGGCCAGAAATCGTCGCTGGTGGTGACGCTGGTTTCGAGATTGACGATTCGCGCGGCCGGCTGAATGTCGTTCAGGATGTCGAGAGCGTCGCCCCAGGGGTAGCGGTAGTCTGCGGTGTCGGGTATAGGGCCATTCCGCTTCTCCGCCAGTTCGATATACCCGCGGGCGTCGCGCATATACGATTCGAACAGGACAGGGGCATTCGATCTGGGCAGGATCTGATCGATCCCTCGACCCGTCATGAGATCGCCGCAAAGGAACAACGTGACGAAAGAGGACATTATGGTTGGCATCGCCTTGCTCATTATTCGAGCGCCGCTAACCTTGCTCGTCACATGGTATCATGAAAGCTTGCTCGCGGGGCAAGCTGCGGTGCAGATTTCTCGACTTGGCGCTCTTCCCAGGCTTCAATACGTTCCATGCGCGATCCCTTTCTTCAAGCTGCGATCGATGAGGCGAAGCAGGGCCTTGCAGAAGGAGGGATCCCGATCGGCTCCGTGATCGTTCACAACGGAAGGATCATCGGTCGCGGGCACAACATGCGTGTTCAAAAAGGAGATCCTCTCTTGCACGGCGAGATGAGCGCTTTCCAGCAGGCCGGACGGCAGCCGGCGTCGGTCTATCGCGAGTGCGTTCTTTACACGACGCTTTCGCCGTGTCCGATGTGCAGCGGGACCTCCCTGCTCTACAAGATTCCGAAGATTGTCATTGGTGAGAATGTGACTTTCCTTGGCGCGGAAGATTGGCTCCGCAGTCAGGGAGTCGAACTGGACGTCGTCCAGGACGACGAGTGCATTGGGATGATGCGAAAGTTTATTGCTGACCGCCCGGAGCTTTGGAACGAGGATATCGCGGTCTAGGTGGAAATTTCCTAGTCGGGCCAGGTGAGCAGCTTTGCGAGGCGCAAACCAGATGCTGTGAGGCGTGGAGACCCTTTGGACCCGCCGACCATGTTTTTTGTGGTTCGGGCGTACGGCTGGTCTGATTCCTTGACCCACGCGACGACGGGCTCGGTGACGGATGCTTTTGCGGCCTCGACTTTGACCGGAACGCCGTAGCGCGAAAATGTGACGGTCCATGCAGGCGGATTTGCGATTTCGCCCTTGGACACGAGCCAGGGATAGGCCCGGACGAGATAAAAATTTGGCGAATTCTTAACCGTGATTTTGAAGGCGGGTTCGGCTCCACTGAAATGATCCGAAATTTTGAACCCGGGGTTTCTGTGGACCGCGAGCAAGAGCGCTGAGGGGTCGACGCCCGCGAGATTGAGGCCGTTATAGATTCCATGGCGGTTTGGATCTCTCGGAAAATTGACGTTGTGCCATCCTTCGAAGTTTCTGCTTAGCATAATGCAGACCTCGAAGTGGGTGTGAGCGCGTTCGCGGTCGATCCCGGCGCCCGTGAAGCCCATAATGCCGAGAGTTTCATCCTGGCGGATGGATTGACCCTGTTCGACGGAGATGGAAGCGAGATGCGCGTAAAGAGTGTAGAATGGACAGCCATCCCAAAGATGCTCGACGACGACATACCTGCCATAGTTCGAGGCGCCCGCCTCGCGAGCGACGTGGGCAACGGTGCCTGCCGCGGCAGACCGCACCTCATCGGTGGGATTACCTAGTCCATCGCGATGCACCGGTCGGATGTCGATCCCTTCATGAAATTGGATGCAGAGAATTTTGCCACCGTTGCGCACCGGACCACGAACGAATCCGAACTGGCCGCCCTGCCAGGGCTTGGATTTCTCACCCTCGAAGTCGCGATTTACGTACATGAAAAAATCCTGCGGCCGTCCTTCGATCAGGGCATGATTGTCGGTGGGAAAGTTTACCAAAGGCTCGGCCCGCAAGACTCCGAGCACGAGGAGAAGGAAGGCCGCTGGGCGTGCGGCCGTCATTGCCGCGCGCGCTTGGCTTCGGGCTTGGGCTCGCGCTTCCTGGCCTCCTTGAGAGCCGCCAGTGCTTTTTTCTTTTGTTCGGGAAATTCCTTCTCCCTTCCCATGATCGGGTAGCGGGCCTGGAGCTCGACGATTTCCCGTGGGAGAAATCCCGAGGGGAAGGGCATGATCCCGTCCGTCATCTTTTCGCCAACCATCATGACGCATGCCACACGTCCGTTGATCATCGCCACAACCAGCGTGTCACGGAACTCTACGGTGTGCTGCATGAGTTTGTTCGTTCCGTCGGCGTCCAGCTTGAAATAGCACCCGATGGTGCCATCCGTCGCGGCGAAGGGATAGAAGGAAACGATGTCGCGTTCCGTAACGATCGGAACTTTTCGAATCACCGTTTGTTTAGGGGGATTGACGAGCGTAATCGGGACGACGAAAGGTTCGCCCTCCCTTGGATTGCCTTCGGCGTGAAGGCGGATTGAGATGGTCAAAGGCTTTTTCTCCGCAGCTTCGAGAGTCAATAGGGGAAGCAGAAAGAACGGGACGAGCCAGCGCATGGGCGGCATGATAATTATCAAGAAGGGATTTGCAACTGCGGTCCCAGTGGCTTAGCACGTTACGGCGATGAAGTGTTTTGCAATCCTTTTGGCAATGGCTGCCCCTGGAATTCTTCTTGCCCAACAGGAACCTGGAGCGAAGCCGAGTCCGAAGCCTGCTATGTCGTATCCCCCTGCAGCGTTTGCCGTTCAAGCACCGGACGAAGGCAGTCCGTTTTTTGCGGAGCGCCAGTCTGCGAAGTTCGCAATGAGCCAGGAGGGCCAGTCGCTGCGGGAAGTAGATACCGTGGCTGTTTTTCCCAAGTCGAAGGACAGTCCTGATAGTGTGACGACTATCTTTACAAGGTTCTTCACCGATATGTTTGCTTCGGTGAAGGTCGGCAGGCTGCGCCTTGAAAAAACGACGCAAAACCTCGGTGTAGAACCCGCGGAGTTTTCCCTGTCGGAACGCCGGGAGTTGGATACGACTTATTCGGTTCGAAATAACACCAAGAAGCTCATGCGCCTGGATTTCAACACTACGCAGCGGATTGACATCTTGACCAGCGACGCTTCGGGCAAAGTAATCGAAAAATGGTCCGAGGATCGCGCCTTTCAGCTCCAGGAGGGAATCGTGATCATTAATCCCAGGGAGCGCATCGAATATTCCGAGAAGGTCGCCACCCGGGAAATGAAGCCTTCCGAGGCTTATACAATCAAAGCTGATGTAGTGGGCTATCCGGATTATACGGCCACGACGACTGTCACGCCTTCGCCCTAGATATCTTGTCGGACTTTTGACGAAGCACTAGCAGCGCGTCGAAGCGACCGCTCGCCGTGCAGAAATTTCCCATCCCGATTACGGCTTGACGTTAACTCCGAATCAGCTGCCAAGAGCCTCTGCAACTTAGCTCGAGGGCCTTGACAACCTGCGCGAAAAGCAGGGCTCGATTTTATTTTTGCGCTTGACCTCTCGGGGAAAAACGCATTTTTCCGTCCCCGCTACGTTTGCAAATTATTTGTTGCCAAAGCCCCTGACGAACACTACGCCTAGCCACTAAATCATCATCCGCCATGTCCGAAAAATCTATTGAAGAAAAAGTCAAAGACATCATTGTCGAGCAATTGGGAGTGAATCCCGAGCAGGTAACCCCCACAGCGTCATTCATCGAAGATCTGGGAGCCGACTCGCTCGATACTGTCGAGCTGGTTATGGCCTTTGAGGAGGAGTTTGGCGTGGAGGTTCCGGACGAGGACGCCGAGAAGCTCCAGACCGTCGGCGACGTGGTCAAATACATCGAAGAGCGCAGCCAGAAATAATCCGGCGATCACTACTCCGCCGACCCTTTCCGTCCCGAGCGCGCGAGTGTCTCGGGACGTTTCGTTTTAACTGCCATGGCCGGCCTAATTGTTCGTCCCCGCGCCCGGATTCTCCACGGGCATGATTGGGTGTATTCCAGTGAAGTCCTCAAGGTTTTTGGCAGCCCCGCGGATGGCGATGTAATTTCTATCAAGGACGGCCGCGACAAGCTGCTTGGCTCTGCGATCTATAATTCCAAGTCGCAAATCATCGCGCGGCGATTTTCGCGACGCAGACAGGAACTCGATGTCGATTTTTTTTCGCGACGGGTAAACCAGGCGCTGGCGTGGAGAGCGCTAGCCGGCTGTGACCCGAGGCTGTGTCGCCTCGTTTGGAGCGAAGCTGACGGCTTGCCGGGAGTTGTTGCCGACCGCTATGAGGACGTGATCGTTCTGCAGACCCTCACGCTAGCGATGGACAAGAAAAAGGAATTGATTGTCAAAGTGTTGTCCGAGCTTACCGAGGTGCGGCACGTCGTCGAGCGGAATGAGGGACCGGTTCGCACGGCCGAGGGGTTGCCCCTTGTTAGCGGAGTTCTTATTGGAGACGATCCTGGGGAGCGCGAAATTGACGTGCGTGGGACGCGCTTCTTCGTGGATTTCCTTCACGGTCAGAAAACCGGGCTCTATCTCGATCAATTGGAGAACTACGCAATCGTGGCGGAGCATGCGCGTGGCAGACGTGTGCTCGATTGTTTTGCGAATCAGGGTGGGTTTGCATTGGCTTGCGCTCGTCATGGCGCGCTCGAAGTAACGGCTGTGGAAAGCGGGGCGGAGAGCGTGAAGAAGCTGCAGAAGAACGCCGCCCAAAACCGCTTGCGCATCTCCATCGAAGAGAAGGACGTCTTCGCATACCTCAAGGCCGCTGAGAGGCGGGGTGATCGTTACGACATGATCATTCTCGATCCGCCGTCGTTTACTCGCGCCCGTGGCAAGATCAACGACGCCTTGCGAGGCTACCGGGAGCTCCATCTCCGGAGTGCGAAGCTCCTGGCGGCCGGGGGTGTGCTGGCGACGTTCTCGTGTTCGCATCACGTGTCGGCCAGCGAATTCGAGTCCGCTGTGGCGGGAGGATTTTCGGATGCCAGGCGTTCTGCTCGTATCATCAGGCGGTTGGCCCAGGGACCAGACCATCCTATTCTGCTTCATTTGCCGGAAACTTCTTACCTAAAGGGTCTTTTACTCGACGCAATGGCAGGCCGCTGATTGTTTGTGCTGGAATTTTTCCCCCAGCGCAGTCAAGTTCCAGAGCGCTCGATTTTTTTTTATGCCACCGGATCCCAGCAAAGCCTCAGGCCCCTATCTTGAATTGGAAGAAGAAAATGCAGAAGACCTCGGCGAGGAGGTGCAGAAAACCAATACCGAGCTTGAAAAACTCAAGCGTCAGCTTGAGGACATAGAGAAGCAAAAGCTGCGTCTCGAGGAGCTGAAAAAGCGACAGGATGAGCTCGAGGTTGGCCGTTCGGAGATGGCGGACAAGCTCACTCGTTCGCTGGTTACTGTGCAACGCGAGGCCGAGGAGGCCCAGAAACGGCTCGAACAACTCAATTCCATTCACAATTCCTTTACGCAGCACCTGCGCTATATCGAGGCGATTAACCCTAAGGCCTGGGGCGCTGTTGATTTGCCGAAGGAACTTAGCAAGGCCTTGAGCGCAGTTGAAGACGCACGCGTGGAGTACATGAAGGCCCAGGCCAAGATCGCCGTTGAGGGTTCGCCGGACATTCTTCCTGCCGCGACGGGGTTGCCAAGCCCCTTTGAGCAGGACTATGGCTATGCAGAGGAACGCGGGTTCAAGTATTGGGTCAAGTCCGGCTTTGCGTTTACGTTGCCACTGCAGATTGTCGGTGTTCTGGGGTTGATAATCTGGATCTGGTCCCTTATTGCAGGGAGGTAGCATGGCGAAGTCCACAGGATCCAAGCCGAGCCGCTTAGCCGCCGAAGAGCGTCAGCTTGAGCAGCAACGCGAGGAGATCCTGCGCAGGGCGCAAGAGCTCGAGAAGAAGCTGAAGCTACTGCCGACAGTCATGGAGGCGCAGGAGGAGCAGAAACGCGAGCTGGCAAAACGTCGCGCCGCTTCGGCCGGCCGTGCGATTTCGCCTTACGCTATGGGGGGTGGCGGGCGCCGGACTCGCGCCAAGAGCTTGCATACTCCATCACGGCAGCGCTTTGCCGCTCAAGTCAAGACAGCGGTCTTGTTGATCGCCCTTGTCATTATTTTCCTGCTCCTCTGGCGGGTGGTTCCTTCGACTTGAGAGCCATTTGATATTTGCAGGCCCTCGCGGGCTGACTTATCTCTGGCAACCTGCCGGCTTCCTTTGAATGATGTCGGAATGAAAAATGAAAAACCCCGAGGAAAACCCCCGCTCGGACTCCCAAGTCGGGCAAACTGCTAGCGCGATGTCATCTTCCAGCGCGGCCCTTGGCCCGAAACGCACCGAATATCTGAAAGCTTATCGGTTCATGCTCCTGGCGCGTGTACTCGAGGAGAAGCTGGCCAGTCTTTATCGTGGCGGTCTCATCAAGGGAGGCGTCTTCTTGGGTCGCGGCCAGGAGGCCCTGAGCGTTTCAGTCGGTCTCAATCTTCGCAAGGGCGACATTTTTGCTCCGTTGATTCGCGATCAGGCGGGGCGCATGGCATTCGGCGATTCGGTGCTCGATACCCTTCGCACCTATCTTGGTTCGCAGTTGGGTTCCATGCGGGGGCGCGATGGTAATATTCACCGTGGCCGTCCGCGTGAGGGTTACTACGCGATGATCAGCCACCTTGGTGCGATGATTCCGGTCGTTGCGGGAGGTTTGATGGCGCGCCGTTTTCGCGGCGAAACGGGTGTTGTCGGAGCGACATGCCTCGGCGACGGGGGGACCTCCACGGGCGCGTTTCACGAGGGACTCAATGCCGCCGCCGTGGAAAAGCTTCCTCTCGTGCTGGTCGTTGCGAACAACCAGTACGCCTATTCAACGCCTAACGACCGCCAGTTCGCATGCGAGGATTTGCTCGACAAGGCCATTGGCTATGGCGTTGCGGGACATCGCGTGGATGGCACGGATCTCGTGGATTGCCTAAGGGTCGTCGGTTCTGCCATCAAAGCGGCGCGTGGTGGAGGCGGTCCCCAGTTCGTCGTCGGAAAATTGCTGCGCCTCGCCGGTCACGGGGAGCATGACGACGCCGGCTACGTCGATCCCGAATTGAAGTCGGCTCCTGTGGGCCGCGACTGCCTTAAGGTTAGCGAGGAGTTGTTGATAGAAAAGGGTTGGGCTTCATCCGAGCAAATCGCCAGCTGGCGTGCCGAGGCGAAAGAGGAGGTGGATGCCACCTCAGCAAAGGTGCAACGCGAACCCGCGCCCGATCCGGCGGAAGAGGATTGGCGAGCCGTTTCGACCCTTGCGGAGAATTTCCCGCCGGCATGATAACATATCTGGAAGCCATTCGTTCTGCGTTGGCCAGAGCCCTGGTGGACGATCCACGCGTGTTCCTCTATGGACAGGACATCGGAGCCTTCGGAGGGGCATTCAAGGCCACCAAGAATCTGGCCAAGGAGTTCCCGGGGCGCGTTCTAGACGCGCCGCTCAGCGAGGACGCGATTGTCGGTATTGCCATCGGCGCCGCGATCGAAGGAATGCGTCCAATCGTGGAAATGCAATTCGCGGATTTTTCCGCCTGCGGGCTGAATCAGATCGTCAATCATGCAGCGACCCTGTTCTATCGAACGGACGTTGCGTGTCCGATCGTCGTGCGCCTTCCTTCCGGCGGCACCCCTGGCAGCGGACCGTTTCACAGTCAAAGCATGGAGGCGCTTTACGCCCATTATCCCGGTCTCGTCGTCATGGCGCCCGGTACGGTGGAGGACGCATATTCGATGTTGATCGAGGCGGTCGCCATCGACGATCCCGTGCTCTTCTGCGAACACAAGTTTCTTTACAATCACCTCAAGGCCGAAAGCTTGCCGCATGTTGCCGCCCCGGCCTTCAAGGCGCGGCTCGCGAGGCAGGGGCGCGACGCTACCATTGTCACATACGGTGCGATGCTGCATGAGTCCCTGGCCGCAGCCGAGGAGCTTGTCGCGGACGGCTATGAAATCGAGATCGTTGATCTAAGGACAGTAAAGCCTCTGGACACCGACACGGTCCTGGCGTCTGTGGCGCGTACCGGGCGCATGCTCTGCGTTAGCGAGGCCTGGCCGTGGGGTGGCGTGTCCGCCGAGGTGATTGCCCGCGTCACTGCGGAGGGGTTTGGCCTTCTCGATGCTCCGCCGCAGCGGCTCAATGCGCAGGATACCCCTGTGCCGTATCATCCTAATTTGTGGGCCGCACATCGTCCCACAGCGAGCGCGATTGCTTTGGCGATGCAGCGACTTTTGGAAATGTAAACGCTATGGCTCAGGTTCCTATTTTAATGCCGCAACTCGGTGAATCCATCGCCGAGGCAACGATCATCAAGATTCTGTTCGAGGAGGGTGGCGGTGTGGAAGCCGACAGCGACGTGATCGAAGTCGAGACGAACAAGGCTGTCATGGGTGTCACCTCGCCCTGCAAAGGCACCCTTTCCCAGATCCTTGTCCAGGAGGGGCAAAGCTATCCTGTCGGCGCGATTCTTGGATATATCGCAGTTTCCCCGGAAGAGGCCCGCCGCTTAGGGATCGATGAAGAGCCGCAGGAGTCTCCTCGCAGGAAGGACGTACAGCGCCGTCCGGTTCACGCTGCGCCGCGCCAGGTTCAGCCAACCGTTAAGGGACTTCCCGTGCCCGCGCACGCCGGCGGTGCGGCTTATTTGTCGCCGCGCATGAAGGCGCGGATGACTGAGCTTGGACTCCATGCGGCGGACCTCGCCGGAATCGCCGGAAGCGGAGCCGGAGGGCGTGTGACAATCGAGGACTTGGAGAAATTTTTAGAGGATCTTGAACGCAACCGCATCACGCCCGCTTCTTCCATGCGCGTCGCCGTGGCTGACGCCATGCGACGCAGTGCCACGCGTCCGCTCGCCACAGTGGTTCTTCCCGTTCGGCTCGATGAAATGCTTGCCCATCGCAAGGGCGGCACGCGCAAGGCCGGGCCGGCTCTTTATGCGCTTCGTGCGTTGGCGATAGCTCTCTCTGAGAATAGCGCTCCGGCCGGACGGCTAATCGGCGATCGGATCATTCATCCGCGTTCGATTGACATCGGCTTCGCCGTGGAGGCAGAGGATGGCGTGCTCGTTCCCGTGATTCGACATGCGGATCAGTTCGCCCTGGCTGATCTCGTGGATCGCTATGATCGGCTTGTCGATCTCGCGCGGCAGCGCCGCCTTCCCGCGGGCGAAACAGGTGGCTCGATAGCGACCGTCACCAACTACGGGGTTTTTGGACTGACTATCGCCACACCGATTCCGCTGCCGGAGCAAACCCTGCTCCTTGGAATGGGCTGCGGGCAGGTGGTGCCGCATTGGGATCCTCTGAAGGAGGAGTTCGTGCCTGTGACAGAAGCGGCCTTCACATTGAGCTTTGACCATCGCGTGCTCGATGGTGGAGCCGCGGGCCGTCTGCTAAAGCGGGTGGCGGAGTTGCTCAATTCGCCTGGCAACTTGTAGCTTTTCTATTCGGCGGGTTGAGGCAGCGCGCCGGCGTGTTCCAGGGCCTCCTTTGTTGAGGGTTCCACGACAACCAGCTTCGCGCAGCCGGCAAAGATGACCGCGACGACCAGATAGCTTAGCGCCACGGTTGGGTCGTGAGCGATGCCAATTTGGTGCCCGTGCATGAAGCCGAAGAAAGTCATGATTGCCCCAGCGAGCGCGAATCCCGCCGCCTTCATGAAGTTCCGGTCAATGACGCAGACGGCGATGGCTCCCAGAATCAAGCCGCCCAGGATCGAGCCTCCTCCGAGGATTTCAAGACCTCGGTACAGGACGCCCTGTTCTTTCATTTTTCCGGCAAGTTCCTCGCTAACTGCCAAGGTGCCCGCTGCGGCTAGCGCGCCGTTCATGAGAGTGACTGCCCAGTGTGCAAGGTGCGGCGTGAGAGCGAGAACGATGGCCGGCGCGTGCCTTTTCGGTGTCTCCTGGAACGCCTGCGAACCGATCAGCATTCCGATATAGAGCAGGATCGGCAGGATGGCCACGGTCGGGATGAGCGCCAGCATGAGAGAGATGGTGCCGAACCAGCACAAGAGAATCACAGCAATCCCTGTGGCAGCGGAATATCCGATCCGTCCTCCCATCGCTTTCCAGCCAGGGTGACCGATATAGACGGCATTAATGAACGGGTTCCCCATTAGGCATCCAACGAGGCTTACCACCCCGTCCGCAGTGAGAACCCGGGTGGTCGGGAATTCGTCGCCCGCGACGGCGGCACTCTCAACGTTGTCAAGCGCTTCGACAAGATCGTAAATGCCGAACGGAATCGCCGTGACCAAAATCACGCCCAGGAATTCAAAGCCGGAGAAGACGTGTCCGAAAGCAGGGATTGGGACGCGAAAGCCGAAATTGACGACTGCGTCGGCAAGGCCCTTTAAACTCATTCCTCCGTAATTGAGGCCCACCGCTGTCGAACTCCACGCAATGCTTGTTCCGACCGCGATCGCAACCAAGCCGGCCGGGACCCCACGGTATTTCACGCCGCCAAACCAGCTGAGCAGAATGATCGCGAAGCAGACGATGCCGATCAGCGGCGTCGTAAACATTTGAACCGCCGGCGCCATGGAAATGAACGTGACGGAAACGCCTGCAAGTGTGCCAAGCAGGGCGGCACGGGGGGTGATCCTTCGGATGACCGGTCCGATGAATCCGCCAATCATCAGCACGAAGCTCTGGATGAACACCCAGGTGAGCCCTGCCTCCCAGCCTTTGATAGGATCGCCCGTCCTCAGCGCGATAGGAAGCATGATCACGAAGGTGACTACAAACATATGCGGCACGCTGATGCCTGATGGCAAAGCGCAGACATTGGCGCGTCCGCTTGTCTTTGCCAACCGGTATGCCAGCCACGCGTAATAAAGGGTCGAGAGACAAAGCATGAGGCCCGTTGCTGGCAGAATGCGACCGAAGACGAGATCGTCCGGCATCTTCAGCACAAAACGCAGGAGGGCTGTCAAGGTCAGCAGATTGACAAGGATGTTGGTTCCAAAGCCGAAGAAGGCGTTCCAGTCTCCGGGGACCCAAAGCTTTGGCTTCGTCGTTGTTGTGGTCATGGTTGGCATGTGGTTGCTGTTCATTGGAGCCGGCCTCTCATGCAAGGGCGGCGAGGATCTTGTCGGAATGGGAGACCCAGCCGAAAATGCCGGCTTGAGCCTTGATCATCTTAAGGCCCATTTCTTGAAACTCGGGAAAGTAAGAACCCACGCAGTCTTCAGGAACCAGGCAGTCGTAGCCGCGGTCGTTGGCTTCGCGCACCGTGGTGTTGACGCACACCTCGGTTGTCACGCCTGTAACGACCAACTGCTGGATCCCGCGATTTTGCAGGATGGCGTGAAGATCGGTTGCGAAGAAGGCGCCCTTGCCCGGCTTGTCGATCACGGGTTCGTTGGGCAACGGGTAGAGTTCCGGAATGATGTCGTGGCCCGGCTCACCGCGGATCAGAATGCGGCCCATCGGACCGGGATCGCCGATGGACGTCCTGCCGCGTCCGCGAATTTTCTTTGAGGGCGGAAGATCGGTCAGATCGGGGCGATGTCCCTCGCGGGTGTGGATGACTGCCAATCCTTCCTTTCGCCAGACTTCGAGCAGCCGGCGATTCGGATTGATGGTGCGTCGGAGTTGTGAGACGTCGTTGCCGAGCATTTCCCCGAAACCCCCAGGCTCGAGGAAGTCACGCTGCATATCGATGATGAGGAGCGCGCAACGGGCTGTTTGAATTTCGTACGGATACGGTTCGGCCTCAATGCTCAAAGTGAATCCGTTGGTCATGGCAAGGAATGTCTGGGTTTGCAACGCCTGCTGGTGCCTGAGTTTCGACAAGCGCTTTCTGTGCCAAAAGTCGCGCGAGCCCTTAGCTAGAAGGTTTTGGCAGTTCGACGAGAAGATTCCGTGCCTAAGTAACGCAAGCGATGTGTTCCAAATGCTATCTCCGGCAACACCCGCATCACTTTGGCACCTCATTTGCTGCAGAGACGCGCTGTGGGCTCTTCATGGATTCGATCTACGACGCTGTGTCACTGGCCCGCGCTCCTCGTTCTCGTGATGGGCGTTATCCTTTCGCTTTGGATAGGAGGAGTCGTCCATGGCTGGGAGCAACAGGAGCTTCGCAATGAGTTGGCGGAGTTTGCTGCTGATCGAAGAGATGCGTTGCGGGGTCAATTGATACGGTCCGTGGAAGTGCTCCATGCGATAGAGTCCCTTTATGCGGCTCGTAGCGCCGTTGGGCGCGAAGAGTTTAGGCGATTTGTTGCGGGCGCGCTTGCGCGCCAGCCCGAACTCCAAGGCCTCGCGTGGGATCCGCGCGTGAGCGAAAGCGAACGCGCCGGGCTCGAGGCCTCGGCTGGCGCAGACGGTCTGGAGCAATTTCAATTCCGTGAGCAGCGGGATGAAGGTGTGATGGTCCCGGCCGGGTGGCGGAGGGAATATTTTCCGGTCTATTTCTTGGAGAATTTGGAACGGAACATGCCGGCGCTCGGTTTTGATGTGGCCTCGGAATCCACACGCAGGGCAGCGCTCGAAAAGGCGCGCGACGATGGCGTGCCGGCCGCCACTGCCCCCGTTCGCCTTGCGCAGGAAAAAGGCTCCCAGCGGGGGTTTCTAGTCTTTCTGCCCATCTATCACGGTAAGCCTCAAAGCCTGGAAGATCGACGGAAGAGCTTGCGAGGCTTCGCGGTCGCCGTCTTTCGTATAGGCGATCTGGTGGACTCCTCTTTGCGGTCAGCCGTCGAAAAGGATATTTCGGTATCCGTCCTTGACGAGGCCGGGGAAATTTATCGGTACGACGCCGGGTCAAAGGGCGGCGTACCTTCGGTGCAAGAGAGCCTGGATTTTGCCGGGCGGGTTTGGCGGCTGGTTTTTGAGCCCGGCGTCTCCTTTGGCAGAGCGAGGTTCCATTGGCAGTCGCATGCAGTATCCGGCGGGGGCCTCGTCATTACCGGATTGCTAGCGGCGTGTTTATGGAACTACGGCCGGCGGGTGACTCTCATCGAAAGCAATGTGCGCGCGGCAACCCGGCATCTCTCGGAGGAAGTCATTGAGCGCAAGCGTGCTGAGGAGGCACTGCGCGTGGTCCGCGATGACCTCGAAGTGCGTGTGCGCGAACGCACGGCGGAGCTGGCAGCGTCCAACGAGGCCTTGCGCGAAGAAGCCGCGACACGCAAGCAGGCCGAGATGGAGGCTGCCAAGGCGAATCTGGCCAAGTCCGAGTTTCTCGCGAATATGAGTCACGAGATCCGAACCCCGCTCAATGCCATCCTGGGATACTCACAGATCCTGCTGCGAAATGGCTCGCTGCGGCCATTCCAGCGTGACGCGGTTGTTACCATCGCAAGCAGCTCCGATCACTTGCTCCGGGTGGTCAACGAGATTCTCGACCTTTCGAAAATCGACGCTGGACGCATGGAGGTGACTCTCGTGGATTTCGACCTCGCAGCGATGATCAACAGCTTGGCGGGTATGTTCCACGCGCACTGCGATCATAAGCGCCTCGGGTTGCGTGTCGAGGGATTCGATACCCGGCGCCCGATTCACTTGCGGGGGGACGAGGGAAAGCTGCGTCAGGTGCTGATCAACTTGTTGGGGAATTCGGTGAAATTCACCGAGCGCGGGTGTGTGACGCTCCGGGCATTTGATCAGGGCGAGGACTCCTGGCGATTTGAGGTCGAGGACACCGGACAGGGTATCCCAAGAGAGGTGCGAACCAACGTCTTTGAACCCTTCCAGCGCGGTGCGAATTGCGGCGACCTGGGCGGAACCGGGCTCGGCCTCGCGATTGCAAAGCGACAAGTGGAGATCATGGGAGGCACGTTGAATTTCGAATCCACCCCCGGCCATGGATCGCTCTTTGGCTTCGAAGTACGGTTGCCGCGCGCATATCCAACGGGAAAATATGGGCTTGAACCTGCGAGGGAGATCGAGCGTCTGGCGGAGGGCTGTGAGGTGCGCGCTCTCGTGGTGGACGACGTTCGGGAGAATCGGGAGGTCTTGTCGACCATGCTTGCCCTGATCGGCTGCGAAATTGTGACGGCGGAGAACGGCCGGCAGGCGGTCGAGGCCGTCAGCTCATCGCATCCGGATATCGTGTTCATGGACATGCGTCTTCCGGAGATAGGCGGCTTGGAAGCCACGCGTCGGATCCTCGAGAAGTTCGCTCCTTCCGGCATCAAGATTGTGGCCACCTCGGCATCCGCCCTCGATCACGAGCGCCTTCGTTATCTCGAAGCAGGCTGCGACGATTTCGTGGCGAAGCCCTTTCGTTTGGAGCGCATTTATTCGTGTCTCGGCAGTCTCCTGAATCTGAAATTTACGTACAACGAGAGTCCGCCACGGGAACCCAACATTTTCGACATCGACCTGGCGCAGATCGCGTTGCCGGAGGACCTGGCTGCGCGGCTCGTCATGGCTGCCGAATTGCACAGCGCAACGGTTCTTAAGAGTTGCCTGCGAGAGGTCGAAGCGCTGGGTCCTTATGGAATTCGGCTGGCCGAGCATCTGCGGACGTTTCTCTCCTGCTATGATATGGAGACGATTCAGCGGATCGTGGCACAGATTCCTGTGGAACCGGAGAGTGCTGCAAAGTCATGACATCCGAGCGCATTTTGATCGCGGACGATACTCCGGTGAATATTCGCCTTCTTACGGAGGCGCTGGAGCCGAGGGGATACGAGATTTTGGCCGCTTCAAGCGGAGAACAGTGTCTCAAGATCGCTGAACGCGCGCAGCCGCATGTGATCATTCTCGACGTGATCATGCCGGATTGCGATGGCTTTTTCGTATGCCGGGCTTTGAAGAAGAACCCCGCCACGCGCCAGATTCCAGTGCTCTTTGTGTCTGCGAGAGATGAGACGGAGAGTCTCTTGCGTGGGTTTCGTGACGGCGCGGTTGACTACATTTCCAAGCCGTTTCAAGCGGAGGAGGTGATTGTTCGCGTCCAAACGCACTTGAAGCTCAGCCGTCTCTGTCGCGAGATTCTGGAGCGCAACCGCGAATTGGAGGCCGAAATCGAACGCCGCGAAGCGGCAGAAGCCGGCCGCCGCATTGCCAATGCGCGCTTGAATGCACTTTCCGAACAAGAAGCCCAACGTTGGGGTCTGTCCGCTTTTGTCGGGCGCAGTGCGTTGGTGAGAAGCGTGCTGGCAGATATCCGAAGGTTGCACCAGTTTTCGAATACAAACGTGCTGATTACCGGAGAAAGCGGAACCGGGAAAGAGCTCGTGGCACGTGCGATCCATTTCAGTAGCCCTCGGGCGCAAGCCCCATTCATTCCGGTCAACTGTGTCGCCATCCCGTCCGACCTTGCTGAATCAACGCTCTTCGGCCACCTGAAAGGGTCCTTCACGGGAGCGCTCGCCGAGCGCAAAGGCTGGTTCGAACTCGCCGACGGGGGTACGTTATTCCTTGACGAAATCGGGGACATGCCTTCCGGCCTGCAAGCCAAGCTCCTGCGCGTGCTCGAGGACGGTGAAATCACACCGGTTGGCGCTTCACGGTGCCGGCGCGTGGATGTCCGGGTAGTTGCCGCGACCAACGCGGACCTCGAGAAAAAAATGGCCGACGGAAAATTCCGGCAAGACTTGTACTTCCGACTGGCGCGCTATACGGTGGAGATGCCAGCGCTCAGGCAGCGCTCCGAAGACGTTCCCCTTCTAGCCAATCATTTTCTGGAGATTTTTGCAAGGGAGATGGGAATCACAGGAGCTGCGCTGACCCCGGAAGCAATGGATCATTTGGCGGGCTATCAATTTCCAGGAAATGTGCGGGAACTCAAAAACATCATCGAACGCGCGCTCATTGAAAGTGGAGGAGAAGCCATCGAACCCGTGCATTTGCATTTCATGCACGACGCTTCCCGGCGGATAATCGTTGCGCAGGAACCTGCCACGGACAACATGACCGCCCTTCCGCTCAACCTTGATGCGGCCGAACAGGCGCTCATTCAGCGAGCTCTGCGGGAATCAGGCGGCAATGTGGCCGAGGCCGCGCGCATGCTGGGAGTCAATCGAAGCCGGATCTATCGGCGCTTCCACCAACCAACGGAAGCACGCCCTGATTGACAGTTCAGTCCCACCATATTCAAGGGCACCGGGAGAACTTGGCAGCTCCTACTGTTGCGCGATGCGACAGACGAAACACATCGCGTGACGGGCATCGTCCGGCGTGATTTTTTAATAATCTCACACTGAGCAACTTAAGACTCCGTAAACTTCTGGCACGCCGCAGGCTAAGGGCTGCGGAAATGAAAACCAATCCAGCTTTCGGAGACAGCCGTATCGAATCTCGCCTCAACTACTGCCGTTCGCTCCTTCTCTCGCTGCTCTGCTCGGTGATTGCCGTCTGTTCTGCGTCATCGCTCCGGGCTGGTACAACCGCCCAAGAGCAGAGTGTCAGCCCGCCGATTCCGGTTGAAGAGGCTAGCATCTTTCACGTTCTGATTCAGAATCAGTTTTCAAACTATTATATCACGCCGCGCGGCCTGATTGTTCAGGATGAAGGCCTCGTCTGGCAGTCTTTGGCCCTTGTCTTTGCAGAAATTTACAAGGGGAGTCCCAAGGCGTTCATCAACCACGTGGGGTTGACGGTCGGTGTCTGGAACAGCGTGCACTCGAAGGGAGACCCGCTAGCATCCACAACGCCGCACTGGAACGAGTTCGACTTCATCGCAGGTGCCGATGTTACGTTCCTTAAGGACGTCAATTTTAGCCTAACGTATCTCCTGTTCGTAAGTCCGAACGATGCGTATGAGTCGCCGAACAATCTGGAGTTGGCGCTCAAATACAGCGACCACTTCCTCGAAGGAGTCACGCCTTGGGGCAAGCTCTCGATCAACCCTTATGCAAAGCTCTTCATCGAACTGGAAAACAAAGCTACCGTCTCCGCGACGAGTTCGAGTTTCAACTTTGAGCTCGGACTGATTCCGAAATATGTGCTCAATGGATATCCGCTTGCGATTGAGCTTCCGAGTTTCATTACGCTGCCTGGCGCTCAGTTTTACAGCGAGCCTGGCGTTCCGGGTCTGATCACCACTGGTGTGAAGGTGACCGCGCCTCTGACCTTCATCCCAAAGAAATACGGCTCCTGGAGCATTTACGGAGGCGTGCAGTACTATCATATCTTCAACGACGGCCTTGCGTTGGGAAACACCTTCCTTCCGTCGAGCTCGACGAACAGAAATCCTGTGCAGTTTTACGGAGGCCTCACGCTGTTCTTTTGACAACCCTGTTATTCCTCAATGGAAGTATGAATGAGCGTCATGTTGGATCAGATCCTTATCCGTGGCCGTGGAATGGAGATTTGCGGCCCGACAACACCGTCTTCCTCATTATTGATATGCAGACCGACTTCTGTGGAGTGGGAGGCTATGTGGACAAGATGGGATACGACCTTTCCCTGACGCGAGCGCCGATCCAACCGATTCGCGATGTGCTCGACGCGGCGCGCGCCAAGGGTTTTCACATCATGCATACACGCGAAGGCCATCGCCCGGATCTCGCTGATCTTCCGGCCAACAAGCGGTGGCGCAGCTGTCGCATCGGAGCGGGAATCGGTGACCAGGGCCCATGCGGGAGAATTCTTACGCGCGGCGAACCGGGTTGGGATATCATCGAGGAACTTGCCCCGCTGCCCGGCGAACCGGTGATTGACAAGCCAGGGAAGGGGTCCTTTTACGCCACGGATCTCGATATGCTGCTGCGGCAAAAAGGAATTCAAAATCTCGTTCTAGCGGGAATCACCACGGATGTCTGTGTTCATACTACCATGCGTGAGGCCAACGACCGGGGGTACGAGTGTTTAGTTCTTTCGGATTGTACCGGTGCCACAGACTACGACAACCATCTCGCGGCGTTGAAAATGGTCACGATGCAGGGCGGTGTCTTTGGCGCCGTGGCGGATTCGCGGGCCTTCATCGAGGCGATCGCGGACTAGGCATTCAGCGATTTGTCGCTGGAGAGAAACCTCGCCACCGCTCGAAGCTGTAGCGTAAACTCCAGACGTCGTGGAACCTGATACCGTCCCCCGTTTTGCGCGCTTGGAGCTGAAGAACCTATTTCAGATTGCCGAGAATGCCGCAGCGATTCCCTGGCAGGCCTTTCGCGACGGAGTTGATATTTACCGGCTGTACGGGGATGGAGATTCGGGTCCGACGGCTGCTTTGATGCGGTTTCGTGTGGAGGGAATCATTCCGATTCATGAGCACCAAGGCTACGAACACATCTTGGTTTTGACCGGATCGCAGCGGGACCAAAACAGCACGGCAACCGCGGGGACTTTGGTGGTCAATGCGCCGGGAACACGGCACAGCGTTGTCGGCGAGGCAGGCTGCATCGTGCTGGCGATTTACGAGAAGCCGGTGAAATTCGAGTCCGGCGACGCTGCCAAGCGCAGCGATTGAGTTCCGCGCCCACAGCTAGCGCAGATGCCAAAATTAGCCTTTGCCGGAGCAACTCGGCTTGTGTAGTTTTCGCAACCCCAACCTCCAACACAAAATCATGGGCAGGATCTACAATAACATTGTCGAAACGGTCGGCCGGACACCGCTGGTGAGACTCAATAAGGTCACCGAAGGCCTCAATGCAACGATCGCGCTCAAGTGCGAGTTCTTTAATCCGCTTGGCAGCGTCAAGGACCGTATCGGGATGTCGATGATCGAAGATGCGGAGAAGAAAGGCGTCATCACAGGGGATACGGTGATCGTCGAGCCGACAAGCGGCAACACAGGCATCGCTCTTGCATTCGTGGCAGCCGCCAAGGGATACAAGCTTGTCCTGACCATGCCTGAGACCATGAGCTTGGAACGCCGCACATTGCTGGCGATGCTTGGGGCCAAACTTGTCCTTACACCCGGCGCCGAGGGTATGAGGGGAGCCATTGCCAGGGCTGAGCAGATCGTTAGAGAAACGCCGAATGCCTGGATGCCCCAGCAATTCAACAACCCCGCAAACCCCGAGGTCCACCGCAAGACCACTGCGGAGGAAATCTGGGAAGACACCGAGGGAAATGTGGATATTCTCATTTCTGCGGTAGGCACCGGTGGGACTATAAGTGGCTGTGTCGAAGTCATCAGGCCGCGCAAGCCTTCGTTTCAGGCCATTGCGGTAGAACCTAAGGATTCCCCGGTCATCTCCCAGACCCTTGCCGGGCAGCCTCTCAAGCCGGGACCACACAAAATCCAGGGCACGGGTGCAGGCTTTGTTCCCAACAATCTTCACCTAAAGGGTGAAAATGGCGATTCTCAGATCACTGAATGCATTCAAGTCAGCAACGAGGACGCTTTTATCATGGCGCGGCGTCTTGCCAAGGAGGAAGGGATCCTGGCGGGGATCAGTTCGGGCGCTAATGTTTGGGCTGCCATCGAGGTCGCGAAGCGTCCGGAAAATGCCGGAAAACTGATTGTGACCGTCGCCTGTTCCACCGGAGAGCGTTATCTGAGCACGGCCCTCGCGGAAGCGGCCCGAGCGGAAGTGGGAGGCTAGGAAACATGGCTTGGAAAGGCGAGCAGTCCCCGGCTGACGAGCGAGTTTATGACGCCGGAAGCTTTGAAGCGGAGCTTTTCTGGCAAAAGAATCGCTCTGCTATTCTTCTTGGCGGGGCCATGATCCTGGTAGTAGCTGCCGCCGTTGCCCTATGGCTCTTCAGTCAGCATCGAGCACGCCGCGCAGCCGAGGCGCTCTTTGCCGAAGCCCAAGATCCTGCTGCGTGGCGCGAAGTGATCGCGAAGTATCCGAAGTCGATTTCGGCGGCAAACGCCCATTTCCTCTTGGCGGATTCGCTGCGCTCGCAAGGAAAGTTTGACGAGTCTTCAGCATTGTACCGGGAATTCCTGGCAACATTCCCGACCAACCCTCTGGCGGGAGGTGCGCAACTCGGGCTTGCGGAAAACCTGGCCGCCGCCGGGAAGAAAAATGAGGCTCTTGCAGCTCTGCGCGAGGTGCAGGCAAAGGACTCCTCCAGTTATGCTGCGCCATTCGCCGCGCTCCTCGAGGGTCGCACCTTCGTTCGAATGGGTGAACTCGACGAAGCACGCAAAGTCCTCGCCAATCTCGTCTCGACCTACCCTCAATCACCCGCGGGACGCACGGCCGGCGTCCAGTTGGACGCGATTGCGCCGTTTCTGCCTCCCGGCGCGAAAAAGCCGGCTCAATAGGCGGGCAGAGGATGCTCGACCGCGATGAGGACGTCGAAGTCGTCCTCTTGGTCGACCGATTTTTGATCGCGCATCGGGCGAATCGAACTCTCGGCCAGGAGGGTTCCCCCACGTTCTACGATGACTGCGCTCGCGGAAATCCGTCCTTCAATCGATCCGCTCCTGGTGATCCATACACTGCCAGCGCATTCGAAGGCGCCGGCAGCCTGCCCCTGGACCGTAAGATCAACGGCCCTGATTGGACAGGTGAGCTCCAAATGGGCTTCGTTGTCTATGATAATGGATCTTGCACTCATTTGGCAGCTCAGACGCTCCGAGCAGGCGAGATGGAGCGTGGCCTCACAGACCAAAGTACCAGTGATCCGCCCGGCAACAAGCGCCCGGCCGCAGACCGTAAGAGCGCTGCACACGTAGCCCGACGGCGTAATGGTGAGATTGCCGCGTGTGTCGATCGGTTTCGAAGTCGTCGAGGAAATCGTAACGTCGCAGAGATCAATGGCCGCACCGCAAAAAGGGCAGAAAGTGCTTCTAGCGTAGCGTGAGACCTCGTGAATCTCGCCGCAATGATAGCAGCGGATTCTGCAACCCGGCTGCAAGGCCACGCTCCTGCTCGTCCGATTTAATAAAGCATGGTGAAATCGGTTCGATAACGTTCGGCTCGTGGAAGTGGAGCGCACTTCGTAATGGCTCCCACAACCGTGGCAGTACGTGGAGATGAGATGCTCCGGCTCCTCCTGAACAAATCCGCAGTGCGGACAGCGGAACGGCGCCTTGTGCGAAAGGTGCGACATCAGAATTATGCGGTGACAGGGACGGGATGAATCGTGCGAGTAGGGTCCTGAGCCGCTTGGGTTCCGGCACGGTCTGCCTTGAACTTCGGAGTAACCTCCGACCTTCCGATGAAAATCGCGCCTTCCTCGATGGCGATGCGCATGGCTTTCAGGTCGCCAGTGAGCTGAGACGTGGACTTGAGTTCGCAACGATCTGCGACGTTGATGTTGCCGGTGACAGTGCCGTGAACTACGATCGATTTGGTCTTCACGTCGCCACGGACGTCGGCATTCTTGCCGAGGGTAAGGATTCCGCCTTCGGAAAGAATCTCTCCTTCCAACTTTCCATCAAAGCTCAACTCCGTCTCGAACTTGATCGTTCCCTTGACGTCTATATCGCTGGCAAGAACGTTCTTTGAAGCTGAGGAACCAGTATCAGGCACGAAGGCACTGGTCAGGTTGTTGAGATTCATAGCGAAGCCTCTCCCTGGCAGTCTAGCCGGAGTTTCCAGCACGGTCAATACCTTGGAAGCTAGGCCGCTTTGTGCGCGTGCGTGCCGGGCAAGATTACGGCCGATTGAGGTACAATTCCGGCCAACTCTTCGGCAGGATAGAGCCAAATTTCGCTGAGGGTGGGGTGGTAGTGTGGGATCGTGGCGAGTTGGGCAGCCGTGGCCCGAAATCGCATGGCGACGACAATTTCGTGAATCAGTTCCGAGGAATCGGGACCGACGATGGAGCCGCCGAGAATTTCGCCGGTCGATTTGTCGGCCAGCAGCTTCACAAACCCGTCGGTTTCATCCGTAATAAGCGATTTCCCGTGGTCGCAGAAGGGATAACTGGCGGAAAGGTACTCGATGGCGCTTGCTTTAGCCTCGTTCTCCGAAAGGCCGACGGCCGCGACTTGTGGCTCGGTGAAGATGACGTATAGCTTCAGCCGATAGTCCATCGATTCAAAACCAGACTCGCCTTTGAGAAAGCGGACGGCGTTGCGGGCGGCGCGTTCCCCCTGTTCCACCGCGACGTGAACGACTTCGAACGGTCCGCAGCAGTCGCCTGCGGCAAAGATACTTGGTGTCGACGTCTGCTGGTAAGCATTAACCGCGATGGCGTTCTTTTCGAGTTTCACGCCGGCTTTCTCGAGTCCCAGACCGGATACCTTGGGTTCTCGTCCAAGCGCGTTAAGAATTGCGGGCGCCTCGACGTTTTTTTCCGATCCCTCGTGCTCGAAGATGACGCGCCGTGTTTCTCCGTGGCGTTCGACGCGAAGGAGTTTCGTCCTGGTGAGGATCTCCATACCCCGCTTGCGAAAAGCGTTTTCCAGAACTCTGGCCAGGTCCTCATCTATGCCTTTGAGCAGCTGTGCACTACGTTGCAGAATTGTCACACGCGATCCCATCGCTTCAAGGTAATGGGCGCATTCCAGAGCAACGGGTCCCGCGCCAAGAACGATGATTGATTGAGGGATGTTGCTGAGATCCAGTACGTCATCGCTGGTCAGGCAGCCTGCGCTGGCCAAGCCCGGGATCTCTGGAGTGCTGATGATCGAACCCGTCGTGATCAAAAAGGACCTCGCGGTGACGATCTCTTCTGATCTCTGAAGGCCTTTGATGCGGAGGGTCGTCGTGTCGATGAACTCTGCGCTGCCCCGCAGGAAATCGAACTCTCCCTCTTTCAACTGCTCACGCCGATAGTCGGCGAATTCAGAGATCAACCTGCGCTTGCGGGCGATGATTTCGGTGACGTCGAAGCCGATTTGTCCGGCATTTAGTCCGAATTCCCGCGCATGGCGGATGGCGCGCAGGCGGTTGGCGGACTCGATGAGTGTCTTGCTTGGCATGCAGCCGCGCAGAATGCAAAGTCCGCCAACATCGGTCGCTCCCTCGATGACGCAGGTTTTCATGCCGAGATCCGCGGCCGTTCGGGCGCCGGCATAACCGGCGCTTCCCCCGCCAATAACGACAAGATCGTATTTCACACGATATGTATTGGCAAGAAAGGCGGAACGATCAAATCCACGCGAGCGATGAGCAGGCGATCGCTGTCAGGCTTTGAGAAGCGCGACGAGGGCAGGATCAGTAGGCGGCCTGTGCGCCGCGGATATTCTTCTTCTTGATCCAAGGCATCAAGCCGCGAAGCCGGGCGCCGGTTTTCTCTATGGGATGTTGTTCGCCGGCCTTGAGGAGCGCATTGTAGCGTTTGTAGCCGCTCTCGTACTCCTTGATCCAATCCTTTGCAAACTTGCCATTCTGGATGTCCTTGAGGGCAGCCTTCATCCGTTTCTTGACCGACGCGTCGATGATCTTCGGACCGACGCTCACGTCGCCCCACTTTGCGGTTTCGCTGATGGAAAACCGCATGCCCGCGATGCCCGATTCATTCATCAGATCGACGATGAGTTTCAATTCGTGAAGGCATTCGAAGTACGCCATCTCGGGGGAATAGCCAGCTTCGACGAGTGTCTCGAATCCCGCTTGAACGAGGGCCGAGGCTCCTCCGCAAAGCACTGTCTGCTCACCAAAGAGGTCGGTTTCCGTTTCCTCTTTGAAAGTCGTCTGAATGACCCCGCCGCGAGTTCCGCCAACGCCTTTCGCCCAAGCCAGGGCGATTTTTTTCGCACCCTTGCCTGGGTCTTGATAGACGGCAATGAGAGCCGGGACGCCTTTGCCCTCGGTAAACTGTCTGCGCACAATATGACCGGGACCTTTGGGGGCAACCATGATGACATTGACGTCCTTCGGCGGGACCACAGTCTTGAAGTGGATGCTGAAGCCATGGGTAAAGAGGAGGGTCTTTCCTTTGGCAAGATTTGGGCCGATGTCCTTGCTGTAGACGGCGGCCTGCTTGGTGTCGGGAAGTCCGACCATGATGACGTCGGCAAGTTTCACAGCCTCGGCGGTGTCGTAAACCGGAAATCCGTAATCTTCGGCAACTTTGCGGCTCTTGCTGCCCGGATAAAGGCCGATAACGACTTTGCAGCCGCTGTCCTTTAAGTTGAGAGCGTGGGCGTGACCCTGAGAGCCGAAGCCGAGAACGGCGAGGGTTTTGCCCTTCAGAGTCGCTAGGTCGGCATCTTTGTCGGTGTAGATTTTGGCGGGCATAGAAGGGATTTCTGGCGAAGGTCAATCTTTTGTGCGGGGCAGCGCGACTTTTCCCGTGCGGGTCAGATCCTTGATACCAAAGCGGTCCATAAGCATGAGGAATTTTTTCATTTTGCCTTCGGTGCCGGTCACTTCGATGGCGAGCGTTTCTGGCTGCACGTCAATTATCTTGGCGCGGAAAACGTCGCAGATCTGCATTACTTCAGAGCGCGTGCTAGATGTCGCGGTCACGCGGAGGAGCACGAGCTCGCGGTCCACGTATTCTTCATCACGAAAATCCTGCACGTCGATCACGTCCACGAGTTTTTCGAGCTGTTTGGTGACCTGCTCAAGCACCTTGTCGTCGCCTCGGACGACGATTGTCATGCGAGAGGCGGTGGCGTCAAGAGTGGGGCCGACATTAAGCGTGTCTATATTGAAGCCGCGTCCGCTGAACATTCCGGCGATGCGGGCAAGAACCCCGAACTTGTTTTCAACGAGGATGGAAATCGTATGGCGCATGGATCAGCAGGGGCGGTGATACTGGACGGTAAGAGAGAGAGCGTCAATCCAAAGGGTTAGCATACCTTCCTTGCACGTTTTCGTAAGAGGTCCGCCAGGCTCTTCAAGCCGGCGGCGCGATTCATGCCGGTTCCACCATCGGGATTCCGCTATACGAGAGCTCTTCGACGAAGCCGGTGTTGTACCTGCCGCGGCGAAAATCGGCATTTTGCATGATCGCTTGCTGGAAGGGAATGGTCGTCTTGACGCCGGTGATCAGGTATTCTCCGAGGGCGCGAGTCATCCGATGGATACACGCCTTACGGCTGGAGGCCGTGGTAATGACTTTGGCGATCATCGAATCGTAATGTGGCGGGACCGGATAACCGGCATAGGCGTGGGAGTCGATTCGCACGCCACGTCCGCCGGGAGCGTAGTACAATTTAATCTCTCCAGGACACGGCATAAAGTTGCTGGCCGGATCTTCCGCATTGATGCGGCACTCAATGGAGTGGTGTCGTGCGATTGCATCGACCAGATGCTTGGAAAGATGCTCTCCCGCCGCCACCTGGATCTGCTGTTTGACGAGATCGCATCCGTAGACCTCCTCGGTGATCGGATGCTCAACTTGGATGCGGGTGTTCATCTCCATGAAATAGAAGTTGCCCTGATCATCCACGAGAAACTCGATGGTGCCTGCGTTGGCATAGGCGACGTTTTCTGCCAACTTGATCGAGGCAGCGCCCATCCGCGCGCGGAGTTCGGGTGTCATAAGCGGAGAGGGACACTCCTCGACGATCTTTTGATTGCGGCGCTGGATGGAACAATCGCGCTCCCCGAGGTGAACGACGCGGCCATGCTCGTCTCCAAAAATCTGAAACTCTATGTGATGAGGATTGACGATAAACTTTTCGATATAGACCTCGGGATTGCCGAAGGCCTTTTCCGCTTCGAGGCGCGCGGCATGATATCCTTGCACGAGGCTTCCTTCGTTGCTGGCGATGCGCATCCCGCGCCCTCCGCCGCCTGCGACCGCCTTGATCATGACGGGAAAGCCAACCTTGTGCGCGATCTTGATGGCCTCCTCTTCGCCATCCACCGTTCCGTCGCTTCCCGGCGACACCGGGACTCCGGCCTTGCGGGCACACTCGCGTGCGGAACTCTTGTCGCCCATAAGGCGAATAGCGCTGGCAGGAGGACCTATGAACTTGATGTTGCAGCTCGCACACACCTCCGCGAAATGCCCGTTCTCCGCGAGGAAGCCGTAGCCAGGATGAATGGCATCCACGTCGGCAATCTCGGCAGCGCTTATAATGCGATCGATCTTGAGATAGCTTTCCTGGCTGGGCGCAGGCCCGATGCAAATGGCTTCATCCGCGAGCTGAACATGGAGGCTCTCCAAGTCGGGCTCGGAATACACGGCGACGGTCTGGATGCCGAGTTCCTTGCAGGAGCGTATGACCCGCAGGGCGATTTCGCCGCGGTTGGCGATGAGGATTTTCTTGAACATTGCTTGACGGCCGACCAGATCCCAACGTCTGCGCGCGGGTTGTCTCTGAGCTATTTGACGCGAAAAAGAGCCTGTCCAAACTGGACAGGCTTTCCGTTTTGGGCGCACACTTCGGCGATGACGCCAGAGGTCTCGGCCTTGATCTCGTTCATTACCTTCATGGCTTCAATGATGCAGACCACCGTATCCGGCGTAACCTCCTTGCCAACCGTAACGTAAGGCGCGGCCTCCGGCGATGGCGCGGCGTAGAACGTGCCGACCATTGGAGATTTGATTTCCTTGTGGTGTGAAGTTTCGGCGGGGCTCTCGATCGAGCGCGCTGCGGGGGCATGCGTTGGTGACACCACGTTGATCTGCGCGGCGCTGTCGGTGGCACCGGTTTTCAGCGTGATCTTGAATCCTTCGCGCTCCATTTTGAAGACGGACAAGCCGTTCTTCTTCATCAAGTCGATCAATGTTCGAATCTCTTTAAGGTCCACAGGCAGCTAAATTGAGGGGCAAGGAGCTTGTCATGCCTTGCGCAGCGGGTCAAGAGATTCAGCAAGGAAGGACCTTTACAAATGAAGCGCGATGGAGCACTTTTCGGCCTTTTCCGATATGTGGTTGATCGTCCCCATCCTGCTGACTCTTCATGTGATCGTCTGTCTGCTGCTTGTTCTGGTCGTCTTGATGCAGCTCCCTCGTAGCGAAGGCCTTGGGGCCGCCTTTGGCGGCGCTGTGACAGAGAACATCTTCGGTGCTCAGACCACCCATGTGCTGGCTAAGTTCACGGTATGGTTGGGCGTTGCGTTCTTTGCAGTCACCCTCATGCTTGCCATTGCCTATTCACACAGGGAGAGAGGGCGAACCCGTGTGCAGCAAGAGTTGCTAAATACCGCCGCTCCGACGGCTTCTCCCGCGGTGGCCGCGCCAGCTGCAACGGTTGCGCCCTCGCCAACCCCCTCGGAAGTGGCTTCGCCCTCGCCGAGCCCCGCAGCGACAGCGCATTAGCAGCGTGCGGACTTGAAGATCGCGAAGTCTCCGGCGTCGGCGCGTGAACATTGCGCGGGAGCGGAGCGGCCCATTGTTTTTGTTCCCACGATGGGCGCGCTGCATGCCGGCCATGCCGCCTTGATTCGCCGCGCACGAAAGCTCGCGGGCAAGCGCGGAAACGTCGTCGTCTCTCTCTTTGTCAATCCCGTGCAATTTGGACCGAAAGAGGACTACTCGAAGTATCCCCGATCGCCCGGCGAGGATCTGGAAATTTGCAGAGCCTATGGGGCGGATCTCGTTTTCAGGCCCTCCGCGAAACAAATGTACCACGAAGACCGTTCCGTGTTTGTCGATGAGAGCTTACTCTCACGAAATCTGTGCGGAGCTTCGAGGCCTGGTCATTTTCGCGGAGTATGCACCGTGGTTGCGAAGTTGTTTTTGATTCTTCGACCCGATGTTGCCGTCTTGGGAGAAAAGGATTGGCAGCAGCTTGCCATCATCCGCAGGATGGTGCGCGATTTGGATTTTTCGATTCGAATTGTCGGCCATCCGACAATTCGGGAGCGCGACGGACTGGCGATGAGTTCGCGCAACAAATATCTCACATCAGACCAACGCGCTGTCGCGCCTGGTATCTATGCTGCACTTCGGAAGGCCGCTGTTGCAGGGCGAGTCGAAGAGATCCTGCGTGCCGGACGCCGCACTATTGAGCAGATTCCGGGCGCTCGGATCGATTATCTCGAGCTTGTTGACGCCGAGACGATCCAGCCGGCCGAGGATTTCCGGCGTCCGGCGCGGCTCGCGGTGGCGGTTTTTCTCGGCAAAGCGCGTTTGATCGATAACATTGCGGTGCCCCCACGGCCCCAAAATTTGTGACGCCGCCTTTGAGATCCGTTGCGCTAACCGCCTTGCCCGCCGCCTGCGCCAGCTACGATGAGAGAGTTTGACTTCATAGTGATCGGAAGCGGTATCGCCGGACTCACGTTTGCACTGAAAGCAGCCGACAAGGGTTCCGTGGCGCTTGTGACGAAGCGCAAACTCCCGGACTCCAATACCGCTTGGGCACAGGGAGGAGTTGCTTGTGTGGTGAGCGAGGAGGATTCGTTCGACCTCCACATCCAAGACACCCTCGTGGCGGGCGCGGGCCTCTGTAACGAGGACGCCGTGCGCGTTGTGGTCACCGAAGGCCCTGCCCGCATCGCAGAGCTCATGAATTGGGGGGTGCATTTTGACGAAAGGGAGCTTGAAAACGGCGGTCGTGAACTTGATCTGGGCAGAGAAGGTGGGCATTCCAAGCGCCGGGTCCTGCATTTTCAGGACCATACAGGATTGGAAATTGAGCGGAACCTTGTCTCCCAGGTTTTCGCGCACTCGAGCATCACGGTCCTTGAAAATCACATGGCCGTGGACTTCTTGACGACGGGAAAGCTCGGGTACGCCATGCAGGACTGCTGCGTGGGCGTGTACGTGCTCGACGAGGAGAGCGGCGAGGTGAATACTCTGCGGAGCGACGTCAACGTCCTTGCGACGGGCGGGTGCGGGAAGGTGTATCTTTATACGACGAACCCTGATATTGCTACCGGTGACGGAGTGGCGATGGCGTGGCGCGCAGGTGCGATGATCGCGAACATGGAGTTCGTCCAGTTTCATCCAACCTGTCTTTACCATGCCGAAGCCAAGTCGTTTCTAATTTCGGAGGCCGTGCGCGGGGAAGGAGGCGTTCTGCTCGACGCGAAGCAGCGTCGCTTTATGGAGCAGTATCATCGGAGAAAGGAACTCGCTCCGCGCGACATCGTGGCCCGCGCCATCGACGCGGAAATGAAACGCACAGGAAGCAAGTGCGTCTATCTCGATATCACGCACAAGCCGGCTGATTTTGTGAAGTCGCGATTTCCGTCCATCTACGAGACTTGCCTTGGATACGGCATCGATATCACCTCGCAACCGATCCCAGTTGTCCCGGCCGCCCACTATCAGTGCGGCGGCGTGAAGACCGATTTGAACGGCGAGACAAGCCTGCGTGGATTGTATGCGATCGGCGAGGTGGCATGCACCGGCCTTCATGGCGCCAACCGTCTCGCCAGCAACTCGCTCCTCGAAGGGCTCGTGCTTGCTCACCGGGCATTTGAAAAAGCTACGCGCAATCGTAAGCCGCGTGTCGAGTTTGAACTTCCGGAGTGGCGCCCCGGCCACGTTCAGGATTTGGACGAGTTCGTCGTCATCTATCACAATTGGGACGAAATTCGACGCCTGATGTGGGACTATGTGGGCATTGTGCGAACGGACAAACGGCTCCATCGCGCGGCGACCCGGCTTCGCAATCTGCATGCGGAAATTCAGGAATTCTACTGGAACTTTAAAGTTTCAACAGAGCTGCTGGAACTTCGTAATCTCGTGACGGTCGCTTCGCTTATCGTAGACTGCGCCATCAGTCGCAGGGAGAGTCGCGGGTTGCATTACACCCTCGACTATCCCGAGGGCCATGCGCGATTTGTTCGTGATACCACGATGCGCCGAACGTGAGGGCTCGTGTTTTGTGTTGCGAGGTCGCATTCGAGTAGCGATAGTAGTCGCCCCCAATCAGTTCGTGATGAAATTCGCTCCAACCATACTGGCAGTGCTTTTTGTATCTGCCACACTGCGGGCTTCCGAGGCGCAGTCGGCGATTTCTACGAGTACGGATTTTCAGAAGGCGGCCATGCGGCTGCGTGAAAATGCATTGCTAAGACTGGAGCCTCAGGTTATCGCGCCGACGAATTTTCGCTCCGGGTTCAACCGCTACCCATGGAAGCGCGGCATCGTGACAACCGTTTTCTGGGTTGGTGAACGTCCGACGGCGAACAACCCTGTTCCCAATTACAAGAGCTCGTGGGACGTTCGGTGGGCTCAGAATTACGGTGGCCTCGACAGCCCTGATGCCACTCAGAGACGAAATTATATACCCGCCCGGTTCATTCCCAGGCAGAATCCCTTTTACGTAGCGCTTCCCTATAATGATGTGACTCGAGGAACGACCAAACCCGAGGCACGCAGGGCAATTCCCTGGTTCAAGCAGGCCTTCGAAAGACCCGGCAAGAGTGTGCTCAAAGGCCGCTGGGTTGCCATCAAGCGGGGCGGGAGAATTTGTTACGCGCAGTGGGAGGATTGTGGTCCATTTCGCACCGACCACTGGCAGTATGTCTTCGGCAACCAAAGGCCGCTTCCCAACCTGAACCAGGGCGCCGGTCTTGATGTTTCCCCGGCTGTCCGTGACTATCTTGAAATGGGTGGCAAGGATGTCTGCGATTGGAAATTCGTCGAGGCGCGTGATGTTCCGGCCGGACCATGGACGAAGTACGGAGACAACAACACGTTTGTTCTCCAGCGCCGCGGCGCAAATCTCTTCATGGTCGATCGAAACAACGCTTACGGAGCTAAGAGAAAGCTGGATTGAGGCCAGCGTGCGGCTGTCGCCACGCCTTGCCTCCAGTTAGCCAGGCTTCACGAGTTTAAGAATTGCTTTTGCGGCTTCTTCAGGGGCGACTGCACGCATGCAACGAAAGTTGAGCGGGCACTCACGCAAAAAGCAAGGACTGCATTCGACCTGATGCCGCAGGACGATGCTTGTCGAAGAGCGAGGGCCAGTCAGGCGAGGCTCGGTTGAGCCAAAAACTGCAACGAGCGGAATGCCAAGACCGTCGGCGAGGTGCATGGTGCCTGTGTCATTGGTAAGGAGGACATGGAAAGTTCGAAGCCGCTCGATCAATTCATCGAGCGAAGTTTTGCCTGTGAGATCTTCGGCTTTTCCGTTGAACCCCCGCAGGATTTCGGCGGCGAGGTTCCGGTCGGGCTCCGTGCCGATGATCACCCAAGAGCACGCGACGTTTTGCGAGACGAGTTCCATGGTCTTTCGGAAGCGCTCGGTGGGCCAGCGCTTGGATGGTCCATATTCAGCCCCAGGGCAGACGCCAACAACAATCTCACCATCGACTGCTCGCGATGGCGGAATCGAGACCGGAGGAGGTTCGACAGCGCCGCAACGTTCGGCGATACGAAAGTACAGATCGGCTTGATGTTTGGGCCGGGCGGCCCTTTTCTTCTTTGGTTCATCAATGATCTGAGTCAGCAAGATCGAGCGCAGGCGCCCGCGAAAGCCTACTCTGCGGGGAATGCCGGCAAGCCAGGCTTCGGCGGCGCTGCGAAACGAATTCGGGAAGAGTATCGCAGCCTCGAAACGTCCGCGCATCTTGCTCGCGGTGGCAAACAGCGAATCCTCGGGTGCAAAAGAGATCACCTCGTCCACCTCAGCAATCGATTTCCAGAAGGCTTCGAGTTTTGCCGGAGTGAGTATGGCGAGCCGGGCATCTGGACGGCCGTGTTTGAACGCACGCGCGGCCCGCAGACTCATGACCGCATCACCGAGCCAGTTTGGCGAGCGGACAACGAATCGAAAGGGGTGCAACTTGAGGGGGTCGGTGCCGGGCGGCAGATAGATCCCGCGTTTCTGTTGCGCGATGAGGAGGTTTGGCCACGGCGTCTTCCAACGGTTGTGGACCCAGAACCAATCCGCCGGTGACTGGCGGATCTGCTGCTCGAGAACGGAATTGATATCCGCAGTGAGTTGCTCCGGGTTGCTTCGATCATAGGGGATTTCTTCACCATAAACGATGCGCCATCGGGCGAAGCCGGACTTGAAGATTGCAGCTGGGACGACGGCAGAATTCGTGCGGATCGCCAGAGCGGCTGCAAGAGGAGAGGTCGAGCACAGGCGGTTGAAGAACGGCATCCAGACTCCTCCGTTGCCTGCGCTTTGATCCACCAACACCGCCGCGGATCCCGGTTTGCGCAGCAAGGCGATGGCGGCCTGGAACCCCCTCTTTCGATCAAAGGTGTCAACGCCTTTGCGGCGGTCGCGATTGATGAGTTCGTCCAAGTACGGATTGCGCAGAGCTTGATAGACCGTTCCGAAACGCGTCTCGGGACGCTGAAATGCAGCCTGTGCGTAGAGTTCCCAGCTTCCCATATGGCTTATCGCCAGAACCACTCCCCGGCCGCGCAGAATATTTCTCTCGACGACCTCGCTGTTCTCGAACGGTGCGATGCGGAGGATCGTTTCCTGCGGAAGCGCAGCAAATTTGAACGCGCAGACACCGTTGGCGCCGAGCGTCGTGAAATGCCGAAAAGTCAGCCGGCTGATCTCCGAGGAGGACTTTTCGTTTGCGAAGACCGCGCTAAGATTTTCCCTTGCGAGCTTGCGATAGCGGGGCAGGATCGCCCACATGAAGGCGCCAATGGCCTGGCCGAGCACGAAGCATACCGCAAGGGGAAGCCAGCGGATGATAGTGATCGCGCCGAGCGCAAGCCAATAAATGAAGCGATCTGACATGCAGAAAAAAGTGCAATATTCTAGCAGCGCGAGAACCGCATCGGAAGGACTTTCCATCGGACCGGGTTCAACGGTAGGAATTCTCGGAGGCGGACAACTTGGACGCATGTTCGGCATTGCGGCGAGGAGAATGGGTTATCGAGTACACGCCTTTGAGCCGCATCCAGACAGTCCCGCAGGACAGATCAGCGACGTGGAAATCAATGCGTCCTACACGGACTCCCTCGCCCTGGAGCAGTTCGCCCGGCAGGTGGACGTCATTTCTTTCGAGTTTGAAAACATTCCCCTTTCGGCGATCAACGAAGTGGCAAGGCTGCGTCCGTTGCGTCCTCGTGGCGAGGTGCTTCATATCTGCCAGAACCGGGAGCGAGAGAAGGCGTTCCTGACTCGCAATGGTTTTCCCCATGCGCCTTTTGCCGTCGTGGATTCTCCGGAGAGTCTCACTGCCGCGCTAGAGAGAATCGGAACGCCATCGGTGCTCAAGACAGCGGATTTCGGCTACGACGGAAAGGGTCAATTGAAGGTCACAGAGTGCCTTGATCCGGAGAGCCTATGGCAGGATTTCAATGCGTCGCGCGGTGTGCTCGAAAAATGGATACCTTTCGAATCAGAACTTTCCGTGATCGTGGCGCGAGGCCTGGACGGTCGAATCGCTGCCTTTCCTCCAGCGGAGAATCTTCACAAACGTCACATTCTCGACCTCTCCATTGTGCCGGCGAGAGTTTCATCCGTCGCGTGCGAAGCCGCAGCGCGGGTCGCATCGGAAATCGCGGATTCGCTCGATGTCGTGGGGTTACTGGCTGTCGAGTTCTTTCTAACGCGAGATGGGGTGTTGCTTGTAAACGAATTGGCGCCCCGCCCGCACAACTCGGGTCACTATACCTTCGATGCGTGCGTGACGAGCCAGTTCGAGCAGCAATTGCGTGCGGTGTGCGGCCTTCCATTAGGCTCGAGCGATCTGCTCACTCCGGTCGTGATGTGGAATCTTCTCGGCCATTTGTGGGAGCAATGCGAACCGGACTGGCGTGTGATTCTATCGGAGCCCAGGGCGAAGCTTCATCTTTACGGCAAGGCGGAGGCTCGCCCAGGCAGGAAGATGGGGCACGTCGCCGTTCTGGCTCCAGTGGAAGAGGCGCTCAGTATCATTGCGGGCTTTCGAGAGCGGCTAGGCGATTGAGGGTGGGGGTCGTTTTTTTAATTTCAAGCCTCGTCCGGCTCGCTATGGTATCCCTGTATGAATCCGCGCACTATTCGTGCGAGAAATCCTGCGCGTATCACCGTCGCAGCTGTCTCGATAGGATTGTTCCTCGCTGGATTTATCGTCCTAGCGGTGTGGCAGAGTGGGGCGCAAATCGAGAAGGCAAGAATGCGCGGCCGGATTGTCGCAAAGGAATATGTGCCCAAACCGGAGCATCAACTTACACTCGCTCGCAAGGGAGGTTTGACGGCTGGGGAATCCGAGGGGGATTACATCCTTACGGTCGAAGTTACCGGGGCGGGGGGAACGAAAAAGCCCTACAACGTTTGGGTCGATCGAAAGCGGTACGATGCCCTGAAGATTGGTGATTCCTTCGATGTCGGACCCTATCTGGTCCGGGAATAAAAAATGAACGCCATTTCGGGTCGGCTGTCTCAGCTTGTAAATACCTCGTCAATTTCCTTCTGGTATTTCTCATGAGTATTCTTGCACAGCAAACAAACAATCAGGTTCAGGAGGCGCGCCAGTGGGTTGAGCCTCTGGTTTCAGAAGTCAGCAAGGTCGTCGTCGGCCAAAAAAAACTCATTCAGCGTCTTCTCACGGGGCTATTGTGCAACGGCCATGTGCTTCTTGAAGGCGTTCCCGGCCTCGCAAAGACATTGACTGTTCGCACGCTGGCCTCGTGCATCCGGACAGGCTTTCAGCGTATTCAATTTACACCGGATCTTCTTCCGGCAGACCTCATCGGCACACTGATCTATAATCCCAGAGACGGCGAGTTCACGACCAAGCTCGGTCCGATTTTTTCAAACCTTATCCTGGCCGACGAGATCAATCGGGCGCCCGCGAAAGTCCAAAGCGCTCTGCTCGAAGCGATGCAGGAGCGCCAGGTGACAATCAGCGACACCACATACCCGCTTTCCGATCCCTTCCTCGTTTTGGCGACGCAGAATCCCATCGAACAAGAGGGAACCTATCAGCTTCCCGAGGCGCAGCTCGACCGCTTTATGCTCAAGGTGAACGTTGGCTATCCGACGCGGGAGGAGGAGCGCGAAATCTTAAATACCATGGCGACTTCTTCGCCTCTCCTAAGCGTTCAGGCAATTGTCTCTCCTGAAGATATCGTCCACGCCCGTAGCGTGGTGAACTCAATTTACGTCGATGACCGCATCAAGGATTACATAGTCAACATCGTATGGGCGACCCGCGATCCCGCGGCCTACAAGCTTAAGCTTGATGGAATGATTCGCTTCGGGGCCTCGCCGCGCGCAACGATCTACCTGACGCTCGCTGCCAAGGCGCAAGCGTTCATTGCAGGGCGCGGTTACGTGACACCTCAGGATGTCAAATCGGTCGGCCTCGACGTGCTTCGCCATCGCATCGGAGTAAGCTACGAAGCGGAAGCCGAATCGGTATCGAGCGAGATGATTGTCGAGAAGATTTTCGCTGGGCTCGCCGTACCCTAATCGCCCGCCGCAGAACCTTGGTAACTCTTTCGCGAAGTGGCTCCGTTGAAACAAACGGACCGTTCATCAATCGGGAGCCACATCATTCCCATGATTCAAGACCCACGCGAAATTCTTAAGAAGATCCGCCGCATCGAGCTCCGGACTCGCCGGCTGGTCAATTCGTCCTTTTCGGGCCGCTATCACAGCGTTTTCAAAGGCCGCGGCATGAACTTTGAGGAAGTCCGCGAATACGCCGCCGGTGACGACATCCGCAGCATTGATTGGAACGTGACCGCGCGAATGAACGCACCATATGTGAAGAAGTTCACCGAGGAGAGGGAGCTTACCGTGATGCTTCTTGTGGACGTCAGCGCGTCCGGAAGTTTCGGCAGCATTGAATTGAGCAAGCGCGAACTTGCCGCAGAGGTCGCGGCCATTCTTGCTTTCAGCGCTATCAATAACAGCGACAAGGTCGGATTGCTTTTGTTTTCAGACGAAGTCGAGCTTTTCATCGCTCCGAAGAAGGGACGTCTTCACACACTGCGCTTGATTCGCGAGATGCTCTATTTTCAGCCGAAGGGAAGGCGGACCGATCTCGGCGCCGCCCTGGAGTATCTCAACAAGGTGATTTCCCGCCGGGCGGTCGTATTTCTGATTTCCGATTTCCTTGCTCCCGACTACAGCAAGCCGCTCACCGTATCGAGCCGGCGTCATGATCTCGTGGCAATGCCTGTGCTTGATCCCGGAGAAGAGCGGCTTCCGAACGTCGGTCTGCTCACCTTCGAGGATGCCGAGACCGGCGAGCAGATCGAGATCAATACGTCCAGTGCCAGCGTTCGGAAAGAGTTCGCCGCCGAAGAGGAGCGCCGGCGCAAGAAGCTCGACAAACTTTTCGGTTCGCGGGGAGTCGATGTGGTTCCGCTCGCCACCAACGAGGATTATCTCGCGGCGCTTCGCGCATTCTTCGAGCGTCGCGAAAGGAGATTGGCCTCATGATGCCCGCACCGCCGCAGCCCACACCGGCGCCGATCCATGATATCGCCGACGGTATCATGGTTCGTCTTCTCAGTCCTGCCTGGCTGCCGTTCTGGATGGCTGCGGCGCTTGCCCTCCTCGCTTTGATCGGTCTCGTTTTCTGGCTGACCCGCCGAAAGCGTACCTCTCCGCCCCCGACACCCCGGCAGAGCGCTCTCGCGGCGCTCGAGCAGTTGCGGCGCGAAGGTCCCGAGGCCGATCCTTACAGCTTTGGCGTGAAGATCTCTGATGCTCTCCGCGCCTACATTCGCGACCAACACGGCCTTGACGCCGTGACGCGTACCTCGGTCGAGTTTCTTGAGGCGTTGCGCGAAAATCGTGCTTTCACTATCAACGAAAAGGAGGCTCTTTCCGAGTTTCTGGAATCTGTCGATCTGCTCAAATACGCTCGGCTATCCGCCGCGGCGGCGGACATAGAGTCACTTCTCGCCATCGCCGAGCGTCTGGTGCGAGGGCAGAATGCCATGCCAGCGAGCGCTGCAAAATGACCGACGGAAGTTCATTTGGCTTTGCTCACCCCTGGGTGCTGCTCTTGCTTCTTTTGCTTCCGATCCTGGCTGCGCTGAAGGGCCGTTTTGGCGGGACACCGGCCGTGACGTTTTCGAGCACCTCTACTCTCTCTGCCCTCGGGCGGCGGCGCCGTTCGCGAGCGGGAGCTTTGTTGGCATTGCTAGCCCATCTTGCTTTGGCGAGTCTCATCGTGGCGCTTGCCCGTCCGCAACTTGGTCGCACACTCACCCGGGTTCAGGCAAGCGGTGTGGATATTATGCTCGCTCTTGACGTGTCGTCTTCCATGCTTGCTGAAGACTACGATATAGGGGGGCGGCAAGCGAATCGCCTCGAGGCGGTCAAGAGTGTCACCGAAGAGTTCATACAGCAACGTCCGAACGACCGCATTGGCATCGTGGCGTTTGCGGGCAGGCCCTACTTGGTCAGTCCTCTGACGCTTGATCATGACTGGTTGATCCGGAATCTTGATCGACTTGAAGTTGGCTTGGTGGAAGATGGCACAGCCATCGGGTCTGCGGTCGCATCAGCCGCAAACCGCCTCAAGGACAAGGAGGCAAAAAGCAAGCTCATCCTCCTTCTTACGGATGGTGATAACACAGCCGGACGTGTCAGTCCTCTTACGGCAACCGAGGCGGCCAAGACGCTCGGAGTCCGGATCTATACGATCGGCGCGGGTACGCATGGCGTCGTTCGCATGCCCAAAAGAGACGTGTTTGGCAGGACAGTTTATGCGTATGGCCAGATGAAGTACAACGATGAGTTACTGAAGCAAATCGCTTCCATTTCGAACGGGAAGTTTTTCCGCGCGACAGACATGCATGCCCTCAAAGAGGTTTTTGCTGAGATCGACCAAATGGAGAAGACAAAGGTCGAGGTCGAAAAGACAGCGGACTATCAGGACTTGTTCCCGATTTTTCTCCTGGCCGGTTTCGTTTTGCTTGGATCGGAGGTCCTTCTTTCTCAAACCGTATGGAAGCGTCTTCCCTGACATTTTCGCAGCCTTTGTGGTTTTTCGCGTTGGCGATTCTCCCCATCGTTGCGGCACTTTACTTTTGGTCGCAGCGGCGCAGTAGTGCTCTGTTGTCGAAGATCGTTGCGCCGCGATTGCTTGCGCATCTCGCCGGAACGGTAAGCAGCAGCCGGCGGATCCTGAAGTACGCGTTGATCCTGATGGTGTTTGCCTTGGTCGTTGTGGCTCTTGCGCAGCCACAATGGGGATTCATCCAGCGTGAGATCAAGCAGCGAGGGCGCGACATGATCCTGGCTGTTGACACGTCGCGCAGCATGCTCGCTACAGATACGGCTCCGAGCCGGCTCGCGCGAGCCAAGCTGATTGCGCAGGATTTGCTTAGTTTGGTGCGCGGTGATCGGGTCGGTCTGGTAGCCTTCGCAGGATCGGGCTTTTTGCAGGCTCCATTGACGCTTGACTACACCGCGGTGCTCGCCTCACTCGAGGAACTTGACACGACGGTCATTCCCAAGGGTGGAACGAACATCGCGGAGGCAATTCGAATCGCCGAACAGGCCTTTGGCAAGGGAGAGGGACAGACCCGCGCGCTGATCATTCTCACGGACGGTGAAGAGCTGGACGCCGACGGGATATCCGCTGCAAAAAGAGCTTCCGCTCTGGGTGTGCGTATTTTTACTGTCGGTATCGGTTCTGGAGAGAGCTCCCTTATTCCTGTTCGTACCGAAGACGGCGGAACGGATTTCGTCCGGGACACAAGCGGCAAGCCCGTGCAAAGCCGGTTGGATGAAAAGCGGCTCAGGGAGATTGCCGAGGCTGGCGGCGGATTCTATCAACCCCTTGGTCCCGAAGCAGCACGCGAGATCTTCGAGAAGGGGATTCTTAAAGTCGATCAGGCCGAAACAGGAGTCATGACCTCCCGGCAGCCCATCGATCGCTATCAGTGGCCGCTTGGCTTCGCCGTTGGATTGCTAGCCCTTTGGCTATTAATTGGTGAGCGGAAGAAGTCCTCCGCCCTTCGCAGGAGCGTGGTTGCGGCGAGCGTGCTAATGCTTTCCATTGCTGCTTCTGAGGCTGCCACAGGCCTCGAGGACTATAAGGCCGGAAATTTCGACAAGGCCAAAGCAGAATTCGAGAGGCGTCTGCAAAAGGCTCCAGAGTCTGACAAGCTGAACTTCGCCGCGGGAGCCGCCTCATATAAACTGGGCGAGTTCGCCAAGGCGGTTGACCATTTCACCAAGGCGCTGCTAAGCGGGGATCAACAGCTGCGTGGGAATGCATCTTATAACCTTGGCAATTCCTTGGTGCGGCGCGGTGAGGCAGCTAGCGGAAACGACGAAAAGAAGGCGGATTGGAATAACGCCATCCAACACTACACAGAGGCCCTGAATCTCGATCCGAAAAACAAACAGGCAGAGGAAAACCGCGCCATCGTCAAGAAGATGCTCGAAGACCTGCAGAAGCAGGAAGAGAAAGAGAAGCAGGACCAGCAGCAGAAGCAGGACCAGCAGCAGAAGCAGGACCAGCAGCAGAAGCAGGACCAGCAACAGAAGCAGGACCAGCAACAGAAGCAGGACCAGCAACAGAAGCAGGACCAGCAACAGAAGCAGGACCAGCAACAGAAGCAGGACCAGCAACAGAAGCAGGACCAGCAACAGA
>DATDAL010000107.1:0-5530 GCA_036525415.1 Terrimicrobiaceae bacterium
CTGATCCTTCCACGCATCAATGACCTTGGCGCCCCTTAGGAAAAGGCGCACGCCATCGTCAGCGGTAACGGTGAATTTGTAGCTTCCAGACGTGAGGGCCTTCACCTGGCCGGTCCACTTCACCGAGAAGTTGTCCGGGTTCACCGGTGAACCCGGCGAATTTCCGCCCCAGTTGAAGTCGACTGCGGTGTCGGTGCGCGTAAGCACCGGCGAGCCCGCAAACGGATTGGCGAGCGGATATGCTGCGCCGCCGGCGTCGTTGTAGTATTGTCCCCGCAAGCCCGTGCCGGTGCCGCTGCTTACCAAATACGTGGCAGTGAGGGAGGCGTTCTGCGGCAGCATCGTCGCGGTGGTCGAAGCCTTGGACGGGTCCTGGCCTGCAAGGATCGCGATGTCACCCGTCCAGCCAGCAAATTGCTGGCCCGACGGCGTGTTCGCGCTCACGTTGACAGTCGTCAAGGCCGCGTATGTGCCCCCGCCTGTGCCGCCGTTCACCGTCAGGGTGTAGGTCGGAATAATGTTGATGGTATAGATTCCGCTTGTGACTGCGCTGTTGTCCATGCCTGGTTTGAAAGCGATGGCCTTCAAGGTCATCGTGCTGGGAACGGGCACGGGGCCGCCGTAAAGCGTACCGTTCGACGACGTCGGCGCGGACCCGTCCGTTGTGTAGCGAATGATTGCATCCGTGGTCGCAGATGTGATCGCCACCGATTGCGCGCTGGAGTAAGTCCCCGGCGCGGGATTGAAAATCGGCGCCGCCACCTGCTCCTGTCCCTCAGAAGGATAGAGCTGAACATCCGGGATCTTCTGGTCTTGCTGTCCCGGAGGGGTCCAATGCAATCGGCATTCGGCCCCGCCGCCACGCTCGTAGAAGTGCAGTTCGATGTTATAGAGTGTCCCCTGTGTCAGAGTCGCGGTCTGGGAGTAAGATGTCGGACCCTGATCCCTCCACGCATCGATGAGCATCTCGCCGTCGAGGAACAGACGCACGCCATCGTTAGCGGTAACGGTGAAGGTGTAGGTTCCTGACTGCGGGGCCTTCACCTGGCCGGTCCACTTCACAGAGAAGTTGTCCGGGTCGACCGGTGAGCCCGGCGAATTTCCGCCCCAGTTGAAATCGACCGCGGCGTCGGTGCGCGTAAGGGCCGGCGAACCCGCGAACGGATTGGACAATGGATACTGCGCGCTTCCGCCGTCGTTGTAATACTGCCCGCGCAGGCCCGTGCCGGTGGTGCCGGCGACGTAGGTCGCCGTAATGGCAACGTCACTCGAGGGGATAAGAGCCGTCGTCGAGGCTCTGGACGCATCCTCGTCTGCAAGGATGACGGTGTCTCCGGTCCAGCCTGCAAAGACCTGGCCGGCGAGCGGCGCGTTGGCACTTACATTGACTGTCGCCCCGATTGGGTAATTCCCGCTACCGCTGCCGTTGCTCACTGTCAGCTTGAAACCCGCATCGTAGGTTGCCGTTATTGCAACGTCCCGCGAAGGCATCAACGCCGATGTCGTCGGCGCCATCCAATTGGCAAGGATACTTTTGTCTCCCGTCCACGCAAAAGTCTCCCCCGTTACCGGCTGCCTTGCGCTCACCAAAACCGTCGTGCCAGAATAGTACGGTCCGCTGCCTGTCCCGTTGTTTACCGTAAGGGTGTGCGCTTCGGGTTTGCTGTCGACGCCTATGTAAGGGTTGATCCAACCTGGCTTGCTGGCGTCCGGCCCGTTGAAACCGGTCGAGGTATTCCCGTCGACCGCCTTATCCCATGTTGCATTCGGGTCATTATTCCATGAACCTGAACTTCCGAAGAACGGCCCGGTCAGCCTCTCGCCGCTCTGATACCGCTCCAAATACCACTCCAATTCCCGTATCAGGCCGTTGCCGCTGGTCTGCCGCCAACGCAGATAACGGAAGCCCTTCGTATTGACCATAACTTCATTCCACCCCTTGGAAACCTGTTCAGGCTGATAAAAGATCTCGTAGGGTCCCGCGTCCTTATCGCCGTTTGTTCCCTCCCAGACGCAGGTCAACATTTGATGCTCCTGATTGGGATCCGGATAGAACCGGATCATGTCGTTCCCGGACGCCCACTTGTACACAGCTGTTAGCGTGACGGCGTTGTTCGGCATGACCAGGGTCGTGTTTGGCGAATTGACATCGGTCACTCCGGTAGTGTTTCCGGTCCAAGCGGCGAACACCTTGTTGGTGGGCGGCGCCGTCGCGGCGAGATTCACAGTCTTTCCCGCGGGGTACTTTCCGTCTCCGGTTCCGTTGATGACAGTCAGAACGTTCCCTGTTCCGCTGCTGCCCGGTGTAGTCAAAGGCCCCTGGCCAGCGGTCTGAATGTTGGTATCGTTCACGCGATACCAGACAATCCGCTGGTTCATATTATCCTCGACAAAAACGTCAATGAGATCGTCCCGCGGGTCGCGGTTGCAGGTGACGGCCAGATAGGCATCCAAGCCGCCTACGACCCAGGGTTCCCTTGTCGGATCGCTGAATTCTTTTGAAGTCTTCATGCTGCCGATCAGCAGACCATCCTTGGTATAATGGCCCACCGTTCCGCGGCCTGGATCAATCCCGACAAGCACGCCACCAGGGTCGCCCGGAATCGGAACCATTCCAACGGACTGCTTGGGGAGAGCAACGCACCACTGTGGCGAGCCCAACGAACTCGGGGTCTCCCCGTCCGGGTGCCGAAACCCAAAAAGCACGTTTCCTCCCATCCATGCGCCGCCGTCCTGCGGAAGCCCTGCCCTGTTCGACCATGCCAGCGCGTAAACCATCCCATCGTCCGACCTGCCGGCCATCTTCCATTCGAATTGTTGGGCGGCTGCCAGGTTGAGGGCATTCCTTCCGGTCGCGGCGTCCATCACTTTGACTGCGCCTGTCCAGCTGTAAATGGGGTTGCCCAGATTGTTGAGGCCTTGCGGAGGGATGGCATAGAGCGCTTCACCTTCAAATGGATAGGAAACATTGGGAACGTGATCCCGATTGGCGGAAGCCATCCAGAGCCAACCGACATCATCCACTTCAAACGCCCGCCGGAACCACTGCCAGTCGGCATGAGGAATTCGCGGCAGGGCAAGCAGAGCGACCTCGCCCGCCTGCCCGGGATCCGATCTCGGCGTATACTGAATTTCGCCGTCGCCTTGCGTGTCGTTCCATTCCCAAAGATAGCGATTCTCGGGGCGCCAGGTCTCGTCCCGGTGGACACCATCCGGACTTGGCTGCGAGCTACCCAGTACGGAAGCCAGTTTGAGTGTCGGACCGCGCTCGGAATCCGCCGGAAGCTCAATGCGGTAGATCGCAATAGAATCGCCGGTTGGATAATAATAGAAATCGCTGCTGCCGAACCGCACAATGCGCGGCGGCCCCAGGTGCGTGGATTCGTAGTTACCAAAATACTTCTTCGGAGCGTCGGTTTTCGCGGTTCCGAGCAAGGTCCATTGGCCGGTTGCCTTGTCGATCTGATATGCCTTCCGATAACTCGAGATCAGCAAATCCGGATTGTCCTTCCCGTAAGCAGCCGAAGCGGAAAACTCCAGGCACATCTGCTGCCAGACCGGACTAAGTTGTGAATTAATCTTTTGCAACCGTGAGCCGTCCCCTATTCGGTCCGAAATATAGAGATTTCCGGATGCGTCCATCGCCATCCCATTGATGGATGACAGTCGTTCGGGCTTTCTGTCGCCTGGGCTCTGCGGAAGCCCGTAGCTACCCGTCAACGCCACCTGCGTGCCGTTGCTTATGGTGTATTTACGGACCACACCCGACCGGTCGGCAACTGCCAGAGTGTTTCCCTGGATGGAAAGCGCACGCACTTCCGTCAAATCGGTAATGGGCGTGGCCAACCGAACGCCCGAAGGCGAATACACGCTCACCTTAGTGTGCTCGTGGCCCACCCAAATGTTGCCATTCGATGCAATCGCTAAACCACATGCCACCGGAATGCCACCAATCGTGCTCTCATAGTTGCCCGAGGATTTGTTATACTTGAGAATTCTGCCGCCAATGGCGTCGGTCACGTACAGACTCGTCCCCTGCACGGCAATCGAAAGCAGCGGCACCACCATCACGTCCTTGTCCGCCTCTGTCGCGTTTGCCGGATACTCGGGTGTCGGATACCCGGCAACCGGATATCCGCCCAGGTTCCCATCATACACCTTTATGCTCCGGCCTTGCTGGGTAAAGTTCACGACGCGCTGGCCCTCTCCAACCCCGGGCGCCATGTTGATCCGCCAAATGGAGAACTTCGATGCGGTGCGGTCCGTGAGACTGTCGCTGTAGCCCGTTACATAGGCAAAGGAGCCATCCGGTTCGACCGCGATGGCTTTAAGCAGCGCCTCGCCGACCGGATGCCCGGTGTTCATGTCCGACTTGCCGTCCGCCGGCGACCATCGAATCACGTCAAAGTGAGGCTCGTCCCAGTCGTGGACTGTGTAGACGTTGCCCTGCGAATCCACCGCCACGCCTTCGATGAAAAAGGGCACATGCCCGGAAGTAATGGGCGGCAAGCCCGTATTGCCGATGACGCCAATGTTATTATATTGGGTGCCGTTGCGAATGACCCTCCACGCGTAACTTCCAGCAGGAACCGGAGTTCCGAAGTCATCCAACCCATCCCAACTGCCGCTCACATCCCCGGCGCTGAACGTTTCCAACGCCCACAGTGTCCGCACCATCTTTCCATTGGAGTCAAAGATTCCAGCGCTCGTCAGACCGCCCTGGCTTAGCTGCACGGAGAAGTCCTGTTGCGCATGGAGCGAGGAGAAAAGGCCTGTGATGCAGATAGAAAGTACAACAAACCAGCGAGATGAAAGGCCGGGAGCTGTCATAAGTCCCGCAAGGGGGTGGGAATTTAGTGCCTGCGGGTTTGGGGGAGCCGCAGGACCCTCATTACAACATCTAAGAGACTTATTTTGCAATTGCGCTTGATTGCACAAAGCGCCCCTTATATAAGACAAAACCGGCATGCATGCTTTCCCAGATGAAAGCTCCCGCCGCTGCCTCTATCAGAAAACGCTAAGGCAGGAGCTTCATCGCGTCGAGCAAGGGCGCTATTGCCTGAAAGTTCCGAGGCTGCTTGGGCTGTGGGATACGCGCTGTAATCTCCCGATTTGCGCGGTACCGGAGATATGCTTTCAGATCGGCGGACAGACCGATCTCGCGTTACCGTTCGAGAGATTTACCCTGGAACCGTGCGAAGTAGTCATTGTGCCAAGAGGCATCCCCCATCGAACGCACGCGCGGGACGGTGTCAAACCGTTCCGGACGATGATCGGGATGTTCTTCCCCGATGGTTTCTCGTTTCATATCGGAGCCTCCTCGCAGCAGGAGACGATTGCGAGTCCGCTGGATCGGTTTCAATCCAAGGACCATATCCGGCTCGCCCGTCTTCTGGACGATATCGCGACAGCGCATGAGGAACTCCGCGATCCCCGCCACCCGCAGATTCGCGGCCTTCTCATGACTTACCTCGCTCTAGTGATCCAGCGGGTGGAGCCCGCGCAGGAACCCCGCTCGGAAGAGCCGGCC
>DATDAL010000108.1:0-27228 GCA_036525415.1 Terrimicrobiaceae bacterium
CAGCTCTTCTCAGTGAAGGATCTTGGCACGATCGATGCTGCTACTTTGTTTCACATGAAACGAAATCAATGTCCTGCTGATTTTCATGCTTGGATGAAAGAGCCAACGGTGGCGATTGGTCCGGAAAGAGCGCCGTGGCATGATTCGCCGCGGTCTCCTCAAACGGGCGATGACACATTGGCAGGAAGCCGTCTTATTCGGCCCGTCGACTTTAAGGCGCCGGCGCGGCGAAGCAGGGTATCCGGCCTGCGTTTCGTTGCGTCGCGGAAGCGCTGATCCTTACCTCACCAGACGACTACGGGCTTGATGTAAAGTGCTCAACCCGGTTCGACTCTTGTCGAGGTGCGGAACTCAATGAGCATCGGTCAGTCATCGCGAGCGCACCCTTTGCGCAAAACCGGCGTGCCTGAATTATCGCGACCGCTTTTTTTGCTGGGTTCCGACGGCAAATGTGGTAAAAGCCTCGCGATGAACATATCCCCTGTTATACTCGCCGTTTTGACCTCTCTGCTCATCATCGGTTGTGCCACCAAAGAACCTCAGCCGACAGCCGCCGAAACGAATCTCGAAAAGAAAGATGTTCGTGAATACAACAAAGAAGTCGAGGGTCGCATTCCGTAGATCGATCGCGGGCAACAATCCGACATTTCTAGAATCCCCTTACAGTAAAAGAGTAAGGGTAGTTGTTTAAACAATGAGGAACGGCGACGTCGGTCAGTCGCGACATCGTCGTGCCACTTGCGACTGAAATTGGCGTCTTGCTCGGAGATGAGCATGGGAGAGGACTTCGTATCGAACGTTCCAAAGCTCCGGGTCGTTACAAGACTCTACGAAAGCTGATCCTGCCAATCGTGCTTACAGCGTTGCGGCGAGGGATAGTGGGATCGCGGCGCCGGCGTGGCGAAATGGCAGACGCAAGGGACTTAAAATTGAAGTCGGAGAGTTTTCTGAACGATTCAATGCCCTTCAAGCGGAGCCGCTTCGCCTCTGTAAAATGACGCCCAATGCCCCGCCACCCGCACAAACAGAGAGCCAACAGACTGAACCCCACGCTTGCACAATACTTGTACAGCGGTGGCAGCAAACGATGATTTGTTAACCCTGCCGCCTCCGCGATGGCAGGACCACCAACCTGCCAAGAACCCAACTACAGTTTTGTCTTATTCAGGTTTCCATGCTGGATCTTTCCGAACAATTCTCCAGATGGAATTGGTTGTGCTTGGTTGAAGTAGCGGGGACCATAGGGCTTAAATGGGCCGCGGAACCACGGCCGCATTTCATCATCAATCGCTACCAGATAAACATATGCCTTGCCCGATTCCACTACACCCTCGTATTGCCGTGTGACGAGCAATTCGCCAATCGCGTTCACGCGGCCTGCAACAGCCTGAGGTGTGGCGTATCCGGAGATATAGCATTGCAAGATATTTGGCATGCCTTGAGCAATTGCGGCAGGCAATGCGCTCACCGGGTAGGGCCAAAGGTTACCAGGGGCGCCAGTAATCGCGGTGAGTTGAGCGAAACTATCTCCGTTGGCTTGGGTCCATCCTGCGTATTGAATAAGCACGGTCTGAGATCCTACACAGCTGGTGCAAGCGCTGAAAGTAATGAAAAATGGAAACGTCGCGGCTTCTTCTTCGGCTGTGAAGGAGTATAAGTCCCTTGCGTCTGGCTGAACAATAAGAAGGAAACCCCCTGCTCATCCCCCGCTGTGCAAGACTTTGTGCAAGTCCGGCCCGCTTTCTACCACGCAGAACACGCATCCCGCTGCCCCGCAGAAATGCTATTTCCCGCCCATGACCCGTCATTCCAAAGGTCTTGTTTAGGCAAAAACTGCGAAAAGCCCATCACGCGCGGACGCGATAGTCGCAGCGCCCTGACCCCCCCTGTACCATGCCTTGCCTATATCGAAGAAAAGGATCCCCGTTCTGGTGGCTGAAGTACCAAAAGGACGGCGCTACAAAGTGCGAATCGACCGGCCTTCGTTACGAAGACGAAACGCAGACCGCTCAGGCGGAAGTCATCCGTGCTAAGTGGGCCTTGCGGGAAAACAATGATCGAGGTCACACAGGACAAGGATTCGCACAACAAAGCTTCGATTGGAGCTGGGTGGACAAATGGTTGGACAGTCATTGCAAGAGCCAGAGGACGCGTGCGGCGTACGACCTACGCTGGCGGCACATTCAACACTGGCTTGCCTATTCAGGAATTCGTCACCCACGGGATATTTCCTATCGCCACGGCCACGACTACGTGAGTTGGCGCAGCGGCCGGCGGGCCGGCCACAAGATCTGTTCAAAGAACACTGCCCTCACGGCGGTCAAGCTCCTTGGCCAGGTCCTACGTGAGTGCGCCTTACGGGGCTTCATCGACGCTTCGCCTATTCAACGTCTGGGCATCTCACGCGACGAGCCTGAACCGAAGCGCGAATTGAGCGACTCGGAGATTGTGAACTGCCTGGAAGCGCTCAATGGCGAAAAAGAATGGATGCGACTCAGCTTCCTGATTGCTCTGCACACAGGCTGTCGGCTCCGCGAGACTCGGATCCGGTTGGCTTTGGTCGATTTTGAACGGAAGACCATCACGTTCGAGAATCCAAAGGGGGGCAGAACAAGAGGGTTCACAAGGCCACTGCCCGTCGCGCTCGAGCCCATCCTCCGACCGCTCATCGGCCGGGAATTCACGCACGATTTTCCAAGTCAGCCGAGTCGATGCTTCCAGAATTTTTTTCGACGCGTCGGCGTCCGCGGAGTTTCATTTCACACCCTGCGGGTTAGCTACGTGACGAGACTGCATAGAGCTGGAGTACCGCTCTCGGCGGCCATGCGGCTGGTCAATCACTCCTCCGAGGCGGTGCACCGGATATACCAGCGTCTGAATGTTGATGATGTTCGCCCTTACGCCGAAGCACATGTTTCCGCAGGCTCGAACTCAGTGCGTTCGGAGTCATTCCTTCCTGAAAAGACGGAGCGGGGTTGCTCCCCCTCGAGGTCCTGCGAATAGAAGGCGGGGGCGTCCATCGGTGAGATTATCCCTGGCGGGTCGGGGGACACGTAAACGCCAGAAAATCAGGGGACAGGGACACAAACATTCCAAGCGGCGCGCTCTCAAACCCCCTGAGCGACACTTCAACTACAGATCATGACCCCAGTTCAATAGATTCCTTAGTCGTTTGGGACAAACTTGCTCGAATGTCCCCAGTGACCGTCATCCCCGTCATCGAGACCGCGGATCCTTTATTGATGAGCTTCTGAGGATGACGGGCATTTCTGAGGGGTCCGTCATTGCCCGTCATTCTGAATGACAATCCAGGATGACGGGCCATCGTTTGAAAGGAAGTGGGGAAAAGAAGGGGCTCGGCCAGCCCATGGCTCTCAGTTCAAACTAGAAAAAATGGACACGATGGCGGGAAGAGGAGCTTCTACGGGTGAGCTGGGCGTGGGGTCTTAGAGCAAGTTACCAGGCTCTCCAGTGCAAAACCTCCCGACGCGCCTTCGACCATGATCGCTGCCGAGTGTACGCCGATCAACCAGGCTTCCGAGCGTGTCTTGGTTTCCTTTGGCTCACGTAGGGGATTGATTAGCTTGTATCGGATCACCGGGGTTCCGATTGGATTTGGAAGTTCCAATTGACGAGCTTCTGTTGTTCCCCCGCATGTGGTTTTTTCATAGCCGCCTCGGTTACGATGCAGGCGGATTGATGCGCCACCCGCGTTTCTCCGCGGTGCGTTTCTTCTCGAAGCGATCAGGAAGCTTCGATGCGAGGCGCGCGAGATACTGTCCGCAAGCAGTGGGATACGCGCCCAGCAATCTGGATGCCGAAGCTCGAACGCTCGAGGACTCGGACGTCAAAGCTTGCTTCAGATCCTCCGCGTCGCCTTGCCATGGGACTACCGTTTCCTGCTCGCGCCAGAGCTCCTTATCGATCAGTATGAGCAGATGATGCTCGGGTTCGCTCTCGAACAGGGTTTGAGCGAGTTCTTCAGAAATGTATGAGCGCACTCCGTAACGCCGGCCGACGAGCGCAGTTGGAATTTCCATCTTCAGGAGAAAATCTGCAAAAGCCGGAAGTTCGCTCGTAACGGCCTCTCGAAAAGCGATCCGAGGATCGCTAGAATTTTCAAACTTGCTCCAGAATTCCGGGCATGGATTGGCTTCCAACAGAATAATCTTCTCCGCCAGATCGTCGGTGAGAGGAGGTAGAGAGCGAAGCTTCTCCGGATTGTTGTTTACGGTGATTGAGAGTCTCCAGAAGGGACAGACGGTAACCGCATCCCTGTTCTTCTTGTGCAGTCTCGCAGTATCATTCGCGACGATCTCCTTGATGCGCTCGCCGAAGAACTGGCGGTCTTCGTGGCGCGTAGATGCCGGCACCTCCTCGATCAGCAGATGCTCTGCGCCGACGAGCTCCGCGTTAAAGTCCGTTCGGCCAAAGAAGAAGCTCTTCGGATCAGCGCTTCTCCCGGCGAGCAAAGGAGTGATGAGTTGATGCTGGATGCGGCTCTTTCCGCAATCTGGCGGTCCTACGATGATTAGGCACTGTCCTGGCCTGCGTTCGCTCGCCAAGAGCGCTTGGTATGCAAGCTTGAGCCACGAAAGCAGGTAATCCATTTGCACTGCTCCGAGGAGCCCAAAGAGAAAATCCAGGATTGTTTCGCAGCTGCCCGATATCGGCTTGATGAGCCGGGGAGATTCGCGCACCAAGACGCGCCCGCCTTGCATGTCATAGACGCCGGACGCCATTCCCCCAATACTCACAGCCAAGTCTACGGCCTGATGCTCGGTTGCTGCGTCGAGGATGCAATCTAATTGGGAAACCTTCTCACCGCCCTCCGCATCCGGGCGCGACCGAAACCCTCGCACGCGCAACTTGCGGCGAATTTCAGCGACACCCATCTCAAGAAAACGATCGCGACCATTGATGCTTCGCAGAAAATAGGAACCGGAGCCGTTGAGCCAATACATGCCCATCTCGTCGAGAACCGTATTGGGATCAACCGTGGGGCGGGCCGGCGGTTGGTTTCGAGGTTCGTCGATCGGCCGAATTGGGCCACCCGTAGCCATTTCAAACCGAGATGGTGGCTTGCGAACTGGCTTCGCGCCTTCGATCGCCGCCCAGACGTCCACCCTTGATGCTCGCGCCCAGTCGTTCGCGTCTTTGAATTCAGGAGGAGTTACCACCCGAAAAACGGCCCCTGGGGCAGCCGCGGCCACGTCCGCCAGCCACATTTCGCCAGCACGCTTGCCATCCTTTTCAGGATCGTTCTGCGGCCAAGCATAAACGGCGCCAGTCGCTGCAGATGCGAATCGTCCATTACTCGCTCCGCGCGTCATTACGATAGCCCACCCTTCCGGAGCACTCTCGTGCCAGCCTAGCGCTTCCATCACGGCAAACGCATCCCATTGACTCTCGAAAACCATCGCCTGCTTGGCGGATTTAGCGCTGCCGACGATGAACGGGTGACAGCCGGCGCCACGTGGATGGTAGAACCATCGTCCGGACCTGGGACGAATATGTGCAGCGACGAGGGCTCCGTCGGAGCGATGGACCGGGAAAGCGATACCGTCCTTTCGGATCCCAATCAGACTTTGATCCCGCATCCAACAAACGAACTTCAGTGAATAACCACGCAATTCCGCCAGCCGAGCAGCGTGATCATCAGTGAACTTTGCCACGCATGCCGGCCAGTCTAAGAGAGAGTTGGATGCAAGACCTTCTATCGGTTTTGGAGAGTTTGCGGAGAAAGCCTCTTTGTGCGCGGTCGGATACACCCCGTCCACAACGCCTGCCATACTAAGATAGCGTCGTATCGCTTCGGCTCGCTGGATCTTGTCGAACTGTTCGATGAAATCGATCTCATCACGCTTGAGCTCTTGCCCGCCCGTTCGGTCGCACCATCCCCAAGCGCCGTTTTTCCGGAAGATCGAAAAGGAAGGTGACTTTTGTCGCCGACCCTTCGCAAACGGGCTACGCAAATTCCCCTCGCCATTGTTCGGCACCTGTAAACCAAATCTCTCTAGAAGCGATGGCAGAGGAAGTCGGTTCTTCGCCTCTTCAATTTTCTCGCGTAGATCCGAATTATGAGAGCTCATTCGCTCGCTCCAGCGGAAACGTTGTTCTGGGAAGAATGCCGGTCAGTCATTTTCTTCTCTGAGATGCTCAAATATCTCTCTCAGCTCAGCTAGCGCGGCTACGGAGATCTCATCGGGTCCGAGTCCATCGCACATCCTGCGCACATAGGCCTCAAAGCGACATTTGTATTGTTCTTCAGCTCGCTGTCTTGCCGTTTCGACAGCCCTGCGTGCATTGCGTGTGCTCATTTACACGATCCGACTTGGTTAGTTGTTCCCCGTGGGGGAACGTTTGGTTAGTCATTTTCCCCTCGTTCTAGACGCTCAAACTTCTCTCTTAGCTCAGATAGCTCGTCCGCGGAGATCTCATAGAGCCCGAGTCCATCGCAGGACTTGCGCACATAGGCCGCAAAGCGATTTTCTTCAGCTCGCTCTTCGCTTTCCTGCTGCCGCTCATCCCACACGGCAGCGAGTGCTTCGCGGCGCTCCTTATCCCTTCCCGGGTGGCAATGATGGCACAGCGCCTCCAGATCTTCGGGCCGCTCCCGAGTGAATCTTTCGTACGTGAGATGATGAACTTCAAGGCCCTCGAAATGCCGATGGCACTGCTCGCAAAAGCCATTTGCGCGGTCCAATGCCTGTTTGCGGCGGCGAATCCATTCAGGCGAACACATGTAAGTGTCATAGATGCGTTCCTTAACTGCTTCGTCAGGATCTGTGCGCAACGCTTGCCAATCGACGCCGAGCAACAGGTTTCCGCCAACGTCTATCGGTTTGGTAGACTGGTCTGATTTCTGCGGCGTCCAAATGCGGATGCCCCAACTATCGCTGTCAGGGAAAGAGGGCTGAGAGCTCATCACGAAGTCTGCACTGTCCGTGACCACACCCATCGCTCTTCACTGGAAGAGGAAACTTCCGCGCAAGGCATTGAGAAAAGGTGGTTACGAGCTTCGCGTTCCGTCTATCGACTGAGGCGTTCCTTAAGCCATTCCCACATTTCGCCAATCGGGCGTATCTCTTCGAACAGCCGCTCCTGCTTGTCCAAAGGCCAATTCCTCCACTTCCCATCGACCTGCCGAGCCCACAAATCGAAGAGTCCGCGCACTCCCTCAATCGTCGCGATCCCGGCCGTTCTCCCCTGTTGCTGCTCCGCAGTCCGCACTATCCGATTCGCAGAAATCGACGATGCCAGCTCCCGCGGAGTGAGATTCTCGCGCTCTGCGGTCTCCAGCCACTCCATTTGCTTCTCGGCATCATCGACTCTTTTTGCGACCAGGCTGTGGTAATCATCGCTGAGCCCCGCCTTTCGAACGCCCATCGCCTCCAAGGCCGCGGCCGCCTTCAGGTCCCGCAAATCGATCTCAAGCTGTTCCTCGAACTCCACGACAGCTTTGTCGCCAAATTCGCGCCGCCCCTCATGGCGAGCATCGGCAATCCAACGCAAGGAGGTCTTACGGCAATAGGACAGATATTCCATCACCTGCTGCCATTCCTCCCAGGTTGGTTGCCGAATAAACTTCAGCGAGTTCTTGCCGAATATTACGAGCCCGGCAGGCAAATGCAGCTGTAGATCGGCAGCATTCATAGAGACGAGTCGGAGCAAGATGGATTCTGGATATTGCCTTCGAATTCACCGGCTGCTGCTCTCTCATTGAACTCAGCGATCGCGGTTCGAGGAACATAGTGACGACCCGAAATGACGACGGTTTTTAGCCAACCTTTCTTCCTGTAGCGCCAGCATGTGGCCTGAGACAATCCGGTTTGCCGCATGAACTCATCTAATGAAAGCGGCGGCATAGCCGAAAGCGGAACATCTGACTCGCCGTCGCTTGAATCGCAAAGAACCTTTAAAATTTTCATGACTTTCCAATACGTTGCATGTCAAAATTTGAATCATGTCCGTGTCCGATTTACTCAGAGAAACTGGCCTCAGGATTGGCGAAAGGCAGTTTCGGCGATATTTGGCTTTGAACGCCCTCGATGGCATCGCGCGCACCAAGGGTGGTCATTACTACGTTGTCGGACCGGTAACTCCGGAGCGAATCGAAAGAATCAGGAATACGGTTTTTTCCCTAAAGAGAAGGCCGGGAAGACCGCCGCCGAGACCAAGCAATAGACCGAAGTTCTCTGGCTCAGGCGGGATAGCTACGATCGAGGGGGTTCGTGGGTTGTTCGATTTGTGGGCTAACCAGGTGGCCGGAAAATGGAAGGCGTGGCCTGCAGATAAGCAGGAGCGGCTGTTCAAGGAAATAAAGCCGATCTATGAAATGGGTCAGTGGCTGAAGGCCAACAATCCAATTCTAAAACTCGATGATGAGTCCTTGAAGAAGTGGCTCGAACATGGGGTGCAAGCCTAAGCAATTTCTCATGATGGAAAACGACGGATTCATCTGGCCATTGGTTTGAAACCTTGGCGATAAATTCCCGTTGCCCATCCAAGAAAGACTTGCGGGTTTCATGAACGGGCTTCTCTCAGCAACGCTGCCGCTTTTGGCGGCAATCCACGAAGAAGCCCATCATCGCAGAGCAATACCTGAGCGTGGCTGCGATCTTCCCGCTCCTTCCGGACGAGAATCTCTTCTTCAATGAGTTCGCGTTGACGATTGAGCTTGGCGATGCGGTTTTGTTCAGGACTACCGGAGATTTCATCAGGAGCTGACTGTGCGGGTTCGAGAGGCGGCCGACGGGTGTCTTTCCCTGATTTCCACCCCTCGCTTTTCCACGAGCGACGAGCCCTTCTTTTCCACCAATCCTCGAAATCCTCTCTCTTCAAGAGGTCGCCAACCCTGGGAAAGTCCTCCGACTGTGCCCAACGGGCCGCGGTGGAGTAAGAAACATGCTGTATCTCGGCCAGATCCTTGACGTTCACTGGCAGGTTTTTCTGCCACCTTTCTTCCAATCTCATCGCTTTATTCATGGTCGGGGATGAACTTTGATATGCCGGCTTCGGCAAAGAACGTCAACGGCACCCAGTTGAGGGCAAGGAGCTCCCATGCTTCTTGCCTTTTAATTTCCTTTTCCCTCAGAATCGGAGCCAGCCTTTCGTGCTCGAGATTATAGTCATTTACAATCGACAATCTTTCCCTGCCGTTTATGCGATTGCCGTGCCACTCGCTTCTGCTTACGCCGGCGAATTCGTGAATCGGAATCGCCTCCGGATGGATCTGCTCCCAGCAGAGAAAGAACCGGGCGCCTTCGTCGATCACAAGAACGGAAGGATCGCATAGGAGGTGCTCTAAATGAATTTCCTGCGCGACCGGATGCTGCAGCCATAGTTCATCCTCGTCCGCGTTCAGATCGTGAAAGCCGACTCTTTCGATGGGAAATACTTCACCGCGAACGCGGAGGAAGCCCGAATCTCCCGAATTTTCAATGTTCATTGGAAACAAGAAAGCCACATCCCGAAGCCCAGGAAGGCTTCTCGCCCCGCGCCAGCACGCGCAGACGGCTATCGGAATGTGGCTTTATCTCTCGTTTCATTTTTGGCGCGTCCGGGTGCTAGCCGGGCGTGAGAATGCGCGACGATTGTTCCTGCAATCGCTAGGGGGACACTACTTCCCGCGACGGTGCTAAACAAGCCAAAAATGGCGACGAGCAAAATCGATTGGGATAAGCTCGCGCCCGATGATCATAAAATTCGATGCACAGGAGTTGTCAGAACTGGGCCAATATGCCAATATGCCGATGGACCTTTCGCCGAGGAGCATTTCTACTCATTCATGGCCGAGGTTAGTGCCCGCACTGATAAAAACACTGGCGAAGTTGACTTAGATCGGGCCGACTTTGAAAGGATCGAAACCTACGAGCGGCAAGGGCACAAAGAGCGACTTGCAAAGGTGTTTAAGCGCTCGATTGATGCGGCGTTCCGGGATTTTTTTGGTTGATTTTGAAATAGGAGCAATCGAGTACGTCTGAGGCAATTTTCATGTATTCGGCATCGATTTCAAAGCCGATGAACTCTTTTACTTTGCATTCTACTGCAGCGAAGCACGCATGGCCGATTCCAAGAAATGGGTCCATTACGACGGAGTTGCGGCTCTTTCCGTGAAGCCTAATACAATTCACAGCCAACGCCGTTGGAAACGTGGCGGGATGCGGCCTGTCCTTGGCTCGGTTCGAAATCGTTTTGTAGGGAACAAACCATGTATTGCCCCGGCATTTCAGATCACCGCCGTTTGAATGCTTCCACCGCTCGATGTTGCTTTTGTCGGCGTAGGGGACGCCTACAGACTTCCTGTCCAACGCTGTGCTTCCGTGCTTCGTCAGGTGAAAGACATACTCATGGCAGTCATTGATGAAGCGTTCTGAGTTAATAGGCTTGTAATGGCCCCTCTGAATCTCTTGGCCATCCTTGTCAGGCATTGCGATCGACTTTACCCAATGAATGGTGTTCTGAAGTACGAAAAGTTTATGCTCTTCGACGAGTGCATGGATAACGGCATGAGGTAGCAAAGGACTCGACGGAGAGCAGCCAAGATTCAAGAACACTGAGCCGTTATCTTTTAGGGCATCCCTGACAACCGAAGCCCATCGAACGGTCCACTCGATATAATCCCCCCACCTCTTGGTATCCTGATACGTGTTGTATTTGACCCCGAGATTGTAGGGTGGCGATGTGACGACAAGATCCACATGGCCGCCACCGACTCGGACCGGGATTCCGGCTACGCAGTCCTCATGGTACAGTCGAATTCTTGTAAGGTCATTCATTTTCATGGCAGAAGCTATTCTGCTTCTCCATAAGTACAAGTCATTTATTTACAAAGTACAAGAATATTTTCACTCAGGTATTTGATCGAGTGAATCCCCGAGACTTCGAGAGAAGATCCGCTTGAGGGTGTTTTCCCATCCCCCCTGCCCGTAGTCGAAAGCATAGCGATTTATCCTCTCAATTAAATGAACGGGTAGCACCAGGATCTTGGTGTGCGGATCAGTGTTGTCTTGAAGAGTCCCCAAAAGGCTTTGGAATCCCCCTTCGCCACGCGATGCCGGGTCTTGTTGCATCAGGGCGTCAAACTCGTCGTCGTTTAGCTGGAGGGAGATGGCGTTTGGTAACATGGTGCCGATGAGTAAAGGCTGTTACGCGAAAAAGGTTCAAGCTCCTTTCCATTCACCCATCTCAATAAACGACGGTCAAGAATCCTGACGGCGACTGGTGGGGCCTCTGACGCGCTTTACGACCCCAACATATCAGCTATTTGAGCGCGCGCTGCGGCAGCTTCTTCTCGATCGCGGCCGTATTCTTCTCGATTCCCACCAGATGTGCCAGCATCTGCGAGGACGAATCCTGCGGCTTCCCCGGAGTGGGACCTGCCTCGGCGTCCGACGGCACAGACTCCTTATCCTTGCCTTTTGCCGACGGCTCCCCTGCAGCCTGTTCCTTACCGCGCGCGGCGAGCTCTTTATCCAGCCGTCGCTGATTCATCTCCTGCGCGAAATCCTTATCCGAGAGCTTGCGCAGCCGTGCGGCCTCGCCCGCTTCCAGCGTATCATCCAGCACGTCCTGGGATTGCAGCGCCTGAATATCCGCCTGCCGAGTCATTCGATCCGTACGCTCGCGAGTCCTCGCGCCGTATGGATCCCTTGCCCGTAGAGCCGAGGCAAATTCCCGTTTCGCCATCGCTTGCTGCGCACGCGCCGCGTCATTCAAGTATCCCCTGTTCGCCTCACGGCGAAGCGCCCCAATTTGCGGCATCCCGGACGCCGCTACCTGCTCGACGGAAGGTCCTTCGCCACCCGCAGCCACCAGAAGCCCCTGCTGAGCCCTCAGCACCTCCAGATTAGCCTGCGCTTTTTCGCTCGGTGTTGCATCCGCGCGCGCACTCGTAATTCCCGCCTCCCGCTTCGCGCGAGCCAGCGCATTCTGTGCCTGTTCGAACGGATCCGCCGTCTCGAGCTGTAGCCGCTCATAGGCAATATCCCGCAGCTTCTTCGCTTCATCCCGCTCCATCTGCGCGAGCTTCACGCGCTGCTCTGCGGCCTTCGTGAGTGCTTCCTCCGCCTTCTGCCTCTCCTCTGCCGTATCGGCCAATTCTGCGGCCCCCCGAGCCTCCTGTTCGGCCATTCTTGTTAGCACCAGCTGTTGCTCGATCTCGCTTTTCCCGAGCACACTCCTCTCCAGCCTCGATTTCTCAGCAGCCGCAAGGCTATCCAGCTCCTTCCCCTCGAGCTGCACCAGCTCGTGCTTCAGTCGGTACTGTTCGACAAGAGAATCATTCACCTCCTTCTCCGTTGCGGCGCGGCTGCCGAGAAGCAGCGCATGCTTTTCCTCAGCATGCACGATCTGCAGCTCGATCTTCTCCCTATCCGAGTAGAGCCCCATCAACTGATACGCATGCTGAGTCGCGAGCTCCTGCAGGTCCGTATCCAGTTGCTTTTTGTCGCGCTCCTTGGCGAGCTGCTGCTCCAAGGCCTTATTCTCAAACTCGTGCCTCTGAACCACAGACGAAAAAATATCCCTTTGAATAATGATTTCCTGCTCTCCGCCTTTCCTAATCACCTGCTGAAGCTCCTCAGCCTGCCGAAGCCTTTGGCTTATCCACTGCGCGTCTTCTTTTCGGTCGCTCGCCGTTGCCCCTGCAATGCCCAACATAGACAAGCTGTCAGCGAGCTGCTCACCCATATCTCTAAGATGCGCCTGCTTTACAAAGCCTGCTGCTTGCTCGATCGCCTGGCGGACGGACTCCAATTGTTGCTCCTTCTGCCCGCCGAAGATCCACTTCTCGAAGAGCGGGTCGTTATCCGCATCCGCTTGCAATGACTCCAGTTGTTCACGCATGCGCTCAACGTCCTCCACAGTCGCGTCAAATGCCGGTTTGGCGAGCATCTTCTCAACATTCGCCGAAAACTCGTTAGCTCCTTTGGCCGCATCACTTAGCGCCTTATTGAGAGCCACTCCTATAGCCAACGCACCTCCCACAAGTGCCGGGCCTCTGAACATGTTTTCCAGATTGTCGAGCACACCAACGACCCCATCCGCCGGACTTTGAGCCTTGGCAAGGCCGCCAGCCAGATTACCTAAAGCTCGCTCCACGCGTTTCTCGTTTTCGAGTAGCTTCTCCATTGGTCTTGAGACAGCTTTCGCGGCTCGCTCCCCGCCTTTGGCCAGATCTTCTATCCGTTTGTTCAGCGCGGAGAGATCCCCATCAAAAGTGATGCTTACATCCGACATATCATGCCTCCTGATTCAAAGCCGCGGCCGGTGCCTGTGAATTCATCAAGGGAAGAACGCCCGGCCGGGCTTCCGCTCGAATGCTTGAATCTCCAATCAGGCGCGCAACCTTTCGCGCCATCCTTTCGTCGAAGATAAACGCCTTCCCGACTCGAACAGGTTTAACTTTCCCCGAGTGCACCTGGCGCAGAATCACCGAAATCGGAACTCGCAGGTCTCTGCTTAACTCGCTTGCACTCAATAAACGCGACATGTTTCACGTGTCATGTCAAACTGCGCGCAACTCCCCTATATGACCAAAATCAAAAATTGCTTGATCAATCAGCAACGGACGGTGCCATTCTCTTTCCGCAGTCGAGAATTTCGTTCGCCTGCCGCTCGCACTGTTCGTAGTACTCGGCAAGATGAGGTTTGAGAGAAAGCACACGTTGCTTGAGTTGATGACCTTCTAGCCCTCGGCGACGAAGGAAAAGGATGGTGCTAACGCCTTCCAAGATTTGAGCTTGAAGGCTATTCAGCTTCTTCGCCGCTCTTGCCCAATCCGGATCAACTTCCACATCGAGTTCCTCCAGAAAAGCACTGAGCTTCGGAGTGCTCTCAAATTCAAAAAAAGGACACCCGAACTGATTGATGCTTCGGCGTTCGACAATCAGGCTATCTGCAGCCAGCGAGTCCAACTCGCTGCGAAGCTGCTGCGAATACATTCCGTAATAGGAAAACTCGAAGGTCTCTGTGAACGGGTAATCAAGTTCTTTCAGAATGTGCACAAGCTTCTGAAATTTCTTTCGACCCTCGACCCGTCCGAGCAGGCGAAGTAATTGGGCGATGCGCAAAGCGGGGTGCATTCTTCTACGATGATTGTCCTGTCAAAGGGCTTCAAGGATTTTCCGAACGGGTTCACCGATTCGTTGATGAAAATATAGACGCGTCACGGATTCTACTGGATTCCTTCCCATTTCTGCGAACAACCGTGACCTGCTTTCGACCGGGAAAGAAGCGGCGCGTTTCTTTGCCCGGTGCTGACTCGTTGGGCTCGGTTCCAATGCAGAGACTATTAAGCAGCCATTCGGAGTCAAAGGCACCGTATTTTACGCCAGTTGCCAAGGCGTCGCGCATGATATAATCCATTCGGTCCGCATCAAGCTGGCTGCTGACAACGTACGTCCACTAGTAGGCGATGTTCAGAGGCCTTGTCGATGATGTCACAGACGGATTGCGGAGAAATGTTGTGCCGACTGAGAACCTCGTTGATCTTAGAATCAGATGATCGAATCAGCTCGCTGGTCTTCCACTCGTGATCAGCGAATACCGGAAACGCGCGTTCCATCATGTGAGAATACGGTCCATGTCCGACGTCGTGGATCAGCGCAGCTGCCTTTACGACGCGCTCGTGCTGAGCGAGAATGTCCGTCGCAGTCGAATCATGACGGTAACGAGCCTTCAGTTTTGCCATGATGCGCTGCGCAAAATTCATAACGCCCAGGCTGTGGGCGAAGCGAGAATGTTCAGCTCCCGGATAGGTGAGACCGCTTACTCCTAATTGGCGCACGCGCCGAAGTCTCTGGAATTCTGGCGTATCAATTAACTCGAGAAGAAAGCGGTCTTCAGGATCGATTCGAATCTGGCCGTGAACAGAATCCCGGATGACCTTTCCGCGGCCGCTTGGATTAGCAACATTGCTCATCGAGTCGTCGCCCTAGAGCATCTCCGGTTTTCTTGATTTCACCATGAGCGCATCTTAAATAGCCGCCCTCGTTCGTTCTCATCATGCAAAGTTAGCGTGATTTCGCCTTCATTGAACACGGGGCCGTCTTTCGAGCCGCGCGCCGGCAAGTCCGAGTCGATCAAGGTGACGATCTGCTGAATTCCCAGTTCGGCGTAGGAACGCATGATAGTCAGAAGCTTCTCCTTCTTGCGATCATCGAGCGCCTCAAACACGCCGTCGTGATACACAAAGCGCGGGAACTGGTCGTCGAGATGCGCACGAAGAACAGCCAAGTCGAAGGCGATGCACAGCAGCTTGCGATAGGTGTATCCCAGATCGGCGCTGGTGACGTTGCCAGATTCGTCGAGGATTTCGGCTTTGAATTCAAGGTATCCTTCCAGATTCGGAGAGACGCTAAGAAGAGCCTTTCGGTCGATCACGGCTTCGACGCTCTCATTGAAAAACAGCCGAATCGTCGAGAACAGGCTGGTATTGTCGGAGTTCTGCTTCTCGACATCTGCTTCGATCTGCGTTTGCAGGTGCGCTCGCTCTTCCGTGAGAACGCGAATCTCGGTGCGCAGTTCCTGTAGGCGGTGCAGGAAGCCACGCTGCCGCTCTAGCGCGGCGATGTCTGCCCTGAGCGTAACCATCTCGTCGGAGACCTGCCTATACTTCTTAAACACGTCGGTGCCGCTCAGAAAAGACAAGGTCTGCGAGCGCCGCCTGCCCAATCCATTGAGTTCGGCGTTGACGCGCTTTAACTCTGCTTCGACTTCCGCCCGTTCTTCCTGGAGGTAGCCGCGGCGCTCGTCCGTGATAGCGCGGTTGAAGGCAATCAATTGTTGGAAGTCTTTCTTGATTTGCCCTTTAAAAAACACACCAGCTTCCTGGAACAGTCGCTGTGCCTCATCAGGGTTGAATAGAATCTGGTCCTCTTCAAGCGAGGCTAGGATTTTCTTCTTGTTGAGATTCAGCGAATAGCGCTCGGCATTGAGGGCGGCGATGCGCTCATCGATCTCATCCACCAGTTTCTTGGTGCGATCCTTGTCCTGGGCACGGAAATCGAAAGCATCGAGCAGTTTCTGCTTCTTGTCGGCTTCCTGGTGCTTCAGTAGCAAGATACCCTCAATCTTGCTGATATCCTCGATCGAGCCACCAAGCTCATTTTTGACGGTCTGCGCTATGACCTTCTTCTCCACCAGAGCGGCTTCCTTTGCGTAGTGTGAGGCTACCAACTGGGCATCGAAGCCCAGGATGTGCGCAAGGAAGGGCTTCCAGTCAGAATGCGATGCGGCGAACTTGCGCAGATGGAAGACATCGCGGAAATCTTCCTGTGAGCGGAGCAGGTAGCCAAGGCCCTTGCGGTATGCCCAAGGCTTGAGCTCACGCCAGTCGAGCAGGCCGTCCAGCAGATCTCTCGCGCGATCGAACGGCACATCCATATGGTCCCATGCGGATGCTGACGCGGTCGAAAAGTCCTGATGGCGGGCCTCGTGCTTTTTGAAGCTGATCTTGCTCGCTTCCTTGACGCTCCTCCGCACTGTCACGTAGGACGCGTCCATCAGCTCGATCTCGAGGAAGAAGACGAAATCTTTGAACAGATCGAGGTGTTTGAACAGAAAGAATTTGGCGTCGCGTTCGGCGAGAAAGCCGAAGTCGAGTAAGCGACCAAGCGTGGTCTTCCCAAGATTGTGTGTGTCTTTTTCGCGGTTCTGCGGCAACCGAATTTCGGCAATGACGACGTTCAGGCCGGGCGTGAATTCCACGGGCTCAAACAACTCCGGCCTGTTGGAATAGAATCTAGATACCTTCATTGAGCCTGCCCCACGTATTCCACCGCGTCAGTCTTTGGGCGATATTCGATCAGGCCCGTCAGATAGAGAAAATTCAGCGCAGGCAGGAACAGCACGTCGCCACCAACCACCGCTTTTCTCGCGTACCTGCGCAAGCTGTCATAGTCATCCAGTCGACGCATCTTGAGGCGCGCCAACAACAAGAGCGACACGTTGATGACAGTACGATCAGGATGCGAGTGCTTAGTCGGCCGCAGCATCTTCCACCTCCCCAATATCGCAATTCCAGTACATGTAGAAGAGCATCGCCCGCGTTAAGCGCTTGTGCGCATGCTGGCGCAGGATTGGATCGCGGCCAAAAAGCAAATCCACCAGATACTCCATCACCTCGTCGAAGGTCTGGTAGTCCTTGCGCTTGGCGATGATCTTGAATTCGAACTCATCAGCCACAGATTCATACATTCGTAGCAGTTCGAGGTTCTCGGGCGCGGCCAGGAATACGCGAATCTGCGTCGTCTCTTTCAGATAACGCTTGCGCTGCGCTTTGGCGTAACCGTAGCTCATGTTGTTGATCGTGTTCTTCTGTTCGAAGCTCACACGAGGCGTTGGCGGATCGTCGAGCACCGCCATCAGCCGCTCTTTCTGCCGTGCGAGCGCTTGCACCACGTAGGCCAGATCGTCGGGACTGACGATCAGTGGCGAATCGACGGGATCGAGGTCGGCCAGTCCTGGGATTTGGGGGAACGCCTTCAACCATGTCTCCAACTGCTCCAAACCGCACAAGTAGATCGACGGCATCCCAATATCACACTGCTCCGCAATGTGCGAACGTATCTCGCTCTCCGCATTGGCCGCGAGGCGCCGGTTGGCGAACAGCATGTAGTGATCAAGCTGCTTGCCCGCGCGCAGCTTCTTGATGCGGGGTATTTCCTTACCGAGCACTGTCTTCGTGCTGGTGGGGCTGTAGAAATCGGACTCCGAAAAGCTTCTGTTATAGCCGTTGGTATGCTTTGCCTGAATGATGGTGATGCCTACCCAAGGCGCGGCCCGGCTCGGATGCAAGTCGGCTGTCCCAACGAATTTAGCGTCACGCCCGCCGTCGGGCCCTTTGGCGAAGCGCTGAACGGAAAAGCCGAGCAGGCGCTGGCACAATAACACAATCAGGTTCTCGAACTGATCATCGCTGAGGTCTTCGTACGCGTACTGCATTGATAAGTATTCTCACAATCCCCCAGCAGATGACAGCATGCTACGAGGATCGAGACACCTTTCGTGACTCGTTTTACACTTCGAGTACGCGTGCGTGTTTCGGACCTGCATTTCTCGATCAGGGCAAGTTAGCGTTCGTGTATTGGCAAAGCTAGGGGATAAATGACGGCCTGTATCCGACCGCATGTCATCCTTCGAGCCTCATAAACAAAGGCTCGGCGGGCCGAATGACGGAGATGACGGACTTTTTTGGGTTCGGCTGAGAAATATGCATTATGTTCTCGCCGCCGCGACCGGACTCAGCCCGATTGTCAGTCGCGCGGCCGCCTTCTTGCGGTGGTCATCGAGCAGGTGGCCATAAACTTTACCGACGAGAATCCCCCCATCCTTGTGTCCGAGCCAGGCGGCAATCGTCATGAAGTCCACCCCTGCCATCACACAAAATGAACAAAACATGTGCCGAAGATCGTGAAAGCCGACGTTTGGAAGGCCAGCGGCAAATCGGACAAGATTGAACGATTCCCGCAGAGTCATTGCCCTGATGTCCTTGTCACCGCGTTGCGGCGAAGGGAAGACCCAGGAGCTGTCAGGCGTCCGGCGCGAATGCGTTTCGCGCATCAGCTGCTCGAGCTGCGGGTTGAAGTCCAGGCAGCGTGAGCCTCTATTCTTGGTGCTGCCACCCTCGCCGACTGTCATCGCGGTCGCAACGAACTGCTCATCCGCGCCGATGAAAAGACGCTTTCCGGCAATATCCACGTGGATCCATTTGAGACACAGGGCTTCCTGCTCACGAGCTCCGGTATATGCCAAAAAGCGCAGAAAGTCCTGAAGCTGCTGACCGTTCTTCGTTATCGGCTCTTGGTCCGCCCGGCAGGCGAGGCAAGTTTCCAGAAGGCGATTGAACTCTATCGGAGTCAACAGCGGCCGGCGCTCCGGCGGCAACTGCTTCACCCGCGGAAAGCGCGGGAGTTCGCGAAGGTGTCCGGAGTCGATCGCGGCTTTCAGGCAATTGCGAAGCGCTATTAAATCCAAATTTACCGTTCGCGCGGATGCCGGCTTGTACTCCTTGCCGCCCAGAGTTGCACCCTTCAGGCGCTTCTCAACAAAGGCTGCAATCATTGCAGTGGTGATTCGATCCACGCGGGCAGCGCCCAGGTGCGATCGCCACATATGCAACGCACGCGACTCCTTCCCTTGCGTTGCTTTCCGCTTTAGAGCGGTTTGGGCCATGCTCAGGTAGGTCGCGGCGAAATCATCCAACGAAGGTTTGCGGCCCGCCGCAGCAAGCAAATTCTCTCGACGCCGACCACGTAAGATTTCGACGGCTTCTTTCGCCGCAGTGAGTGTCGTAATCGGTTCCCCCTGATCATCAAGGAGAGGGATGCGGCGCGCAGTCTTCCGACCATCGCCACGATCCGCCCAGAGCACGCCATAGAATCGACCGTTGCGGGCGCACAGTCCCGGCACTCGTCGGTTGCGCGAGTCTCTCACCGGGACAAACTGCGCGGCAAAGCTTGATTGTCGGCGAGAGATTTCTCCCCGTTTCTCCCCAGGCGTGCTTACATCCGCGACTATTGGAGACAATTCACTGCCTTTCATCGCTTTTCTCTTGCACAGTTCCTTGTACAAATGCAAGATCATTCGCATCAATATCTCGCAAGTGATTTATGATCAACATACGCCGGCGTGGCGAAATGGCAGACGCAAGGGACTTAAAATCCCTTATCTCGAGAGGGATGTGCGGGTTCGAGTCCCGCCGCCGGCACGTTCCAAAGAGATCGCACCCCTCCATGACGGGGCGATTGGAGTTTACGCTACGGCGGCAACTCTCAGGGCCTGTTTTAGATTCTCCTTACGGGGCTGCCCATCGGCTCCTCTAAAGCGTCGAGAGATGTAATTCGCCAGTTTCTCCGCGACGAGCGATACAACTTCAGCTGCCCCGAGGCAGTCGTCCGTGTCCGCCTTGCGAGACCAAGCGATTTCCCCATCTGCCCTTGTGAGCGGCATCAATCTCAATTCCTCGAGCAAGGTCGATTCAGGCCTTGAATGGCTATTCTTATTATCAAACCGAAAGCTGGCGATTAGTTCCGTCGTTCTCGCCGTGTTTTCGCAAGCGTCGGAAAGTGAGACGATCAGAGTAACGCCAAATGGGCCATTGAAGATCGAACATTGACCGGTGTCCTTCGCATTGAACCAGTTTTCATCCGGCTGGTTGAACGACGACAGTAGATTCCACAAGCCGGTAGAAATCTCGTCTTTGGAGGCTCGGACAAGCTTAGCTCCCTCGGGGGAACCCAAAATTCTTGCGTCTCGTCGCGAATCGCTAATCTTTCCGATTATGCATTTCAAGGCGGAGTGGCCGGAATCTTCGCTCAATTCACTCATGCTTCCTCAAACGTACCCCGCCGCGTACGACATTGGAATCGAACAGTGACCAGCGAAGAATTTTAGCGTTTGAATGGTTCTGACTCGCCGCTGTCCTGCCCTCGAGGGAAGGGGTCTTGCGACCAAGCGCGCAACGGGTCAGATGAGCGGACTTAATGTAATTCCACCCATTGATAGCGAGTCTGAATCACTATCGATCTCGGCGAGCTTGCCAATCCCGGCACCGTTCACACCATCGTGAAGTTGGCCGATTGTTGGTGACTGCAAAATCTCCGAAATTTCGTCAGGTTTTGCTCTAAGGGAAGAGCATGAACGCCGCACCCATGATTATGGTGGGAATAAGAGCGGCCAGAAAAAGACCCAAGGGCTTGATGCCGCCATCTCCGAACTGTGATTGCAGAATGGACTGTCCTGCGGGGTTCGGCGCATTGGCGATAACCGTAAGTCCACCTCCTGCGATCGCGCCCGCAACGACCGCGAACTTCAATTCTTCGGTAAAGCCCGGAACGAGTGTCGCAAGATAGGTGATCGCAGCGTTGTCGTTGAAGGCCGTAAGCAAGACGGAGCCGATCAGGAGAGGCCATTCTCCGAGGTCTCCAAGCACAGGAGCGATCCACCATCGCTGGCATCCTCCATGCACAATCAGCGCTGCCAGAAAGAATCCGACCAACATCGAACTGCGCAAATTGATTGGGCGTTGATGCCACTCGGTCGCAACGACAAAGGCTAGAAAAAAGAGGAGGCCAAGGATAACTAAGGCGGGGTAGTGGGCATTGACGACCGTCCAGATAATGGCCAGAAGATGAACCAACGTAACGAACGGAGGTATGGGCTGCCCTCCTTCGTCTGAAGCGCTGTAACGGGAACTCATCGAGAGCAATTCCTTGCGAAATACTGTGAAGTAGAGAGTGTTCGCTACGAGGATGCCCACGACGGCTTTCCAGCCGAAATTCATGAACATGTAGCCGAACCCCCAATTCCACTTGTTCGCTACCATCACCACGGGCGGGGCAGCGAAATGACTGAGAGTCCCGCCTACTGAAATGTTTACGAAAAGAAGCCCTAGCGTGGCGTATCGGAGCATCGTGCTTGGCTGGAGCTTGTAGATTCGCTCCACCAGAAGGAGTGCGCAGATGGTCATCGCGGCAGGTTCCGTGATGAAGGATCCGAGAAGCGGTCCCACGGTGAGGATCGAAAGCCACCAGGCAGCCGGAGTCTTTCCGCCGAGGCCCGCGAACAGCGAGAGGCAATTCTCGGCAAAGCGGAGAATGGGTTTGGAACCTGCGACGGCCATGATGACGAAAACGAAGATCGCCTCCGTGTATTCCGCTCCATTGAAGTAATAGACCATCGTTTTCCAGCCTTTGAACGCGACGATGGCAATAGCCAAGGGAATCAACCAAATTCCAAACACCGCTTCGACTTCGCCAAGGAAATGAAAAAGAGTCGCCTTGAAGCGCAGCTGATCGCGTTGTCGCGCAAGTCTCAAGTGCTCGTCCGCACGTTCCTCCCCCTGTCGGCCGGAAGGCTGCCCCACCTTGAAGTCCACGAGCGCGTCGTACCGGTGCTCGTAATCGTGAGCCACCGAAAGGAATTTTGACGCCAGGAATGTATGGCAGATAGCGAGAAGAAAAATGACGGTCGCTACGAGATTGAACGGTTCGACCGCTACCCTGCCGGACAGCCTCTGCCACAGATCCGAGATCCCTTGATCGTTATAGCTATCTGTGGGCCGCGGGAAGGGCGGGAGATCCGCCTGGGGCGCAGCTGCCGCCACCTCGCCTGAGCCGGCAAGAAAAGCGCCGAGCAAAATCAGGCAGACAATCAATTTCCTGCAGGTTCCCATGGCATGGCGCGGCAACTCACGATGAAAATTCAAGACGCTTGGAATGAAAGCGGTCGTTGCCGGATTTTGCCAGCTATTTGCCAACGCGAAAAATGGTGTTCGCGTGGGATATTCCGCGTGCGATTCCTCGTCTCAACTCCGGGCATGCACTAGGCCAAAAGCTCGCGAGCTCGGCAAGCGCGGTGCGCCTCGGTCGCAACTCGCGACGCCGGCGCGCACTTCAGGCTCGAGCTGATTTAGGCTCGGGAACCTGTTGCGCTCTTGATGTGGACCACGCCGTACTTTTCGGTGGAGTAATCGTGCCCGTCGCAACGACGTTTTCGGCCGGAGCAGGCGCTGGCGGCGCCGTGGTCTCGATTATCGCCTCGGAGGTGGTACTGCTCTCCGTCGTGAGAAGCCATTCGCGCCAAATTGCGACCAGCAACGCCATGAGAACCGGCCCGACAAACAAGCCGACCAGCCCCATCGTCTTTACACCGCCAATCAGTCCAAACAATGTCGGAAGAAACGGCAGACGAATCGGGCCGCCGACGAGTTTGGGACGAAGAGTCTTGTCGACGACAAAAAGCTCGATCGCACCCCACGCGAAGAGTGCCAGGGCCGCGATTGGGCTTCCGCTTCCAACAAGATAGAGCGAGACGAGAGTGACTGAAAGAGGCGCTCCGCCAGGGATCAGTGCCATAAATCCGGTAATCACCCCGAGTAGGAATGCCGAGGGCACGCCGGCGATCTTGTAGGCCACACCGAGGACGATGCCCTCGCCAACGGCAATGAGAGTCATACCGGTCACGGTTGAGCTCACGGTCGCTGGCACGACGCGAGAGAATCGATGCCAGCGAAGAGGCAGAACACGCTCACCTATGCGGTCGAGCTGCCCGACGAGTTTGGTCCCGTCTTTGTAAACGAAAAACAGGGTGATCATGATGAACAACACCGAAAGCAGCAGATCAAACGCTCCCCGTCCGGTCGCGATAACCCAACGAGAAATGTTTCCGATGTGCTCGCCGCTCAGAAACTGAACGACCTCGCCAAGAGCACGTGGCTCGCCCAGATAGCGCTGCCAGTGTTCAGCAAGCCACGGACCGAGGAACGGGGTGGCGATAACGGACTGTGGCACCGGAACTCCTTGCCGGTTGGCCTCGATGAGCCATGCAACCCACGTGCTGATCTCGTTCACACCGTACGAGAGAAGCATCGCCAGAGGGACGACGAGAACGAGCAGGACGATGGCCAACGCAATGCTCGCTGCCACAGGGGTGCGTCCCCCACAGGTGCGCACCAAACGCTTGTAGAGCGGCCAGCTTGCGAAGCCGATAATGAGCGCCGCAAGCACGGGCACCAAAAAGCCGTGAAAAAAATAGACGCCGGCCGCCAGAATAAGGACCAATAGCCACCGGGCGACCGGGTTTGCAGGAAGCGGCGAAGTCATTGCATGGTGGCGTCGGCGCCTCCACACTAGCACACGACAGCGCTATACACCAAGCCTCTCTACCGTTACATCTCTCGCAACGAGGATAGGCAGAAAGTCAATTGTTCTTCTTGTCGTCGGATTTGAGAGAGTCGCTGACCGATTGCGCGGCGTCTTTCACGGCATCGCCGGCTTCTTCCAGGGCCTGCCCGGTCGCTTCGCCTGCCTTGTTCAAACTCGACTGCACCCTTGCTGCGGTAAACTCCGCGACGGAGGTCTCATATTTCCTCTTTAGGTCCGAGAGCTTCCGGGTTGCTTCGTCCTTTTCGGCACCGCCCACCTTCGCTTCCCGAACCTCCAGTTCCTTGATCTCTGCGTTGAGGTCCGCCAGCGCCTTCTCCGCCTCATTCATATTAGACTCTGACGGCTCGGCCTTGAATTTCCGGATCTTCTCCTCCACAACCGCGATTTCCGATGTCTTGACCGGCGGAGGAGGTTCTGTGGGTTTGCACGCGATAATCGCACTGAAACAGAATATTGTGAGTTTGAGAGGGAGTGCTTTCATAGGATGATGAAGTTGCCGGAGAATGCTCGCTTTTCCTTAAGGATATCGGCGCGGGTGTCCTTTGCGGCGGCAGGCGAGTAAGATTTTTTGTTCGCACCGTTTCTTGGCAAGAAACGGTGCGAATTGAGCAAACTTCGGATGGCGAAGTGCCGCCAGGCATGAGATCGTACATCGTGCCTTTCAGGCCGCGCACAATGAAGCGTTCATCCTCCTCATTCGGGCGACACGGGAAACCATCATCCAATCCAACCCTATGCCACTCTACGAATATCTCTGCCGCAAGTGCGGTGAAAAGTTTGCCGAAGTTCTGACGATCAAGGAGCGCGACACGAAGAAGATTCAGTGTCCGAAATGCCAAAGCGCCGAGTTGGAAAAGATTATCGAACCGTTCTTTGCCAAAACGGCTAGGAAGACTTAAATATGGTAAAGAACAGCCGGCGCAAACCGCAGACGAAAGCAGGCCCGCGCGGCACCGCGGCTCTTGCAGTCGATCGCCGCGAGCTGAAGCCGCCGAAGAGACCAGACTCCGGCGGCGGCATCTGCGTTCCTAAACGATGGATATGGCACTATGAAACGCTGTCGTCCTTGTTAGAGGGGTTGCTTCGGGAGCGCAAGGAACGACTTAGCGAAGTCGCCGAGCCCATAGAACCGCACAGTATGGACCTTGCGGATTCCGCGACCGATGAGTTCGACCACGAGATCGCGCTAAGCCGCCTTTCTGTCGATCAGGATGCGCTCTACGAGGTCGAAGCCGCGATGAAGCGCATCCTCGACGGGACGTATGGGATTTGCGAGCAATCCGGCAAGCCCATTCCCGCCGCGCGATTGAAGGCACTGCCCTGGACGCGCTTTCGAAAGGAAGCCGCCAATCGCCTGGAAAGGACCGGGATGTTTTCGCAAACGCGGCTTGGCCCCCTCCGCTCCGTGCGCGAAGAACTCTCGGCCGATGAGCCTTCTTCTCCAGCCCTGACATCTCCGCGGAACGAATCCGGAAAACGGTTCTGAATTCGTAGGCTTCGAGGCCCAGATTGACTTTATGACAGGCACCAGGCATCCTGCGGAAAGACATTGAAGAGCTGGCAAGACGCGGAAAAGGCGCGGCTTCGCGTCGGCTCTGAAGTCAGATCACGATGCATCTAAAATCCGAAAGTGATTCGAGAACGCGAAGGGACCGACTAATACGCGAGCACGTTCACGACCCGTACCAAACTCCGTCCAAATTGCCAGAACCGACAATTTGCCCGATCTGTTGCGCTGTGTTTCAGGATGGACGCTGGCAGTGGACGACGTTGCAGCCAACCGGCGCAAATCGGCATACGTGCCAGGCCTGTCGCCGGATCCGGGACGGCTATCCGGCCGGAAGCGTGAAGTTGACCGGCGGTTTTGTTGGAGAGCATAGCCAGGAATTGGTGCGTCTTGCGCGAAACAACGAATCGCTTGAGAAGCGGGATCACCCAATGAACCGTATCATCACGATTGAAGAGCAGCCGAACTTGATCCTCATCACGACTACGGACATCCATCTTCCCCGCCGCATCGCCGAAGCCATCCGCAACGCTTACAAGGGCGACCTCGAACTCCGCTACGACGAAGAGGGCTATTTCACGCGAGCCGAATGGCATCGGGAATCTTGAGCTTCCTCGATTCCTCCGAACCTGCAACTCGGTCGTGCGACCGCAATCCGTCAATTTTCCAGAGCGCTTGCCGATTGGTCAACGGATTCCCGGACGGGGCGGAATCGCGAAGCCGTATGATTGTACGATTGGTTGGACTCGCTCTGTTCTTGCTGGTGCCCTTGAGTTCCAACGGGTGTGCGACTTTGCGAAAGGGCGGCTTGAAACCGGCGGAAACAATGATCTTGTCAACTTATCCGCTGGCTTCGGACACGGCCTTTGGCACGGGCTTTCTCATGGCGATGAAAGACCGAAGCGCCCCGGGCGGCGTGGTGCCGGTGATGGTCACTTCGACCCACCTGGTACAAACGGCGAGTCGCGGAGCCATTTACATGCCACTTCGAGGATTCGATGCCAACAGGAATCTCTCTGTGGCCGTGTTGGAAGTTGCCCCGGCGAAAAAGGGTCTGCCCTTCTACGTAAGGCATCCTCTGTTGGACGTTGCGGCATTCAAGGTGCGATTTCCTCAATACCTTCCGACTCCCCTCCTGCTCACGCTGCTCGAAGAAAAGAACTTGCAAAGCAAGAACGAGCCTCGCGCGGGGGAGGAGCTGAACTTTGTTGGTTTCCCCGAGGGTCAGGGCACTTCGTTGGGAATGTTTCCTGTCTTGCGTGCCGGAAGGGTAGCATCCTTCGACCAGAGTCTCCTCGGCCTTCGAAGCTTCCTGATCGACGGAAACGTTTATCCCGGCGATAGCGGTGCGCCTGTTTTTCGTGCCTCCCAAACCGGCAGTCCCAGCGTAGTAGGCATGGTGATCGAGCGCCTTGGTTTGGGACGCCGAAATCCCTTTCCGCTAGCCCTTGCCGTAGATGCAAGAGCGATCCGCGAAACGCTGCGCCTGCTTGCAGAACGCGAATCGAACGCCCCCTCAGAACAAACTCGCCCCTGATGTTAGCTTTTGCCAGATACGACTAACCGCGTTGCGTCCGCGCTCGGTCCACTTGTGTCCAGTCTAGCCAGCGCATGGAACCGGCAAGTCCTCGATGTAGAATCTGTGTTCTCCGCAATTGGGGCACGTGGGCCAAGGAATTGCGTCACGGGGGACGAGTTCCTGTCGGCGGACCCCCATATCGAAATGCTGCCTAACGTAATGCGTGGGAATGTCTCCTGACCATTCGCATATCGAACAGTGCCAAAGTTGCGGGATGAGGCTCAGCATAAATCGTAGTCCTTTCTATTTGTGTAGGTCTCCAAAACGGTCCTGCGTAAAGCAGGTTTCGTGCCATGCCTGTTTCGGGCGAGGTTTTTCGCTCAGGATTACTAGCCCGACTTTCTCAACTCGGGGCGAAAACTAACGATTTTTTGGCAAGAATGGCCCGCGAAGGCGCATAAAATGGACATCGGGGTCGCCGGAGCCGTTGTAGTGAAGACCTAGGCTCTTCTCAAGGCAGATTTTCTGAC
>DATDAL010000109.1:0-72710 GCA_036525415.1 Terrimicrobiaceae bacterium
AAGCTGCGTCTTCGCGGCGTGTACATTGATCGTCGTCGGCATGAGAGCAGGTTAGTCCGTCATACGGACTAAGTCAACTTTTCCGGTCGGCGCGACAAGTCAGTCCATGCGGAATGGCTCGGGATTCTTGTCGCGGAGGCGCTTCTCAGGCGTATCGTAATGTTCAAGATAGTATCGGCGAAGCAACTCCGTTTCTCTCATGACCGTTTCCCACGAGAGATTTCCCGGTCGCCGTTCGATTTGCGGCACGTCAAAAACCGGAAGATCAAAGGGCTCAAAAGCCCGCTTTTCCGCATCGGTCTTCATTTCCTAAATGATTCTATCCGACGAACGGCCTCTTCGCCACCATGGCGTAGGACAATTGCGCGAAATTCGGTAGCCACGATATCCAGTCCGCAGATCTGCATGATTTGGCGGATGTCTTCCCAATCCGACTCTGGCTTGCTGCGGTCCGGACCCTTTGCGGCGTGTAACTTGAGCGCAACGAGATGTTCGGGGCGTGGCAGCCGCACTTCATGCCCGGCAAGTGCCTTCGTGATGGGCGCCTCTGAGAGGACGTTCCAAGTGTGATCATCAACGAACATCAGGTCCACAGACGTTACGCTCTTGTCCTCAGGCTCGAATTGAGCAAATGCCCCGGTTCCGTGATAGAAGCGAAAGCCGAGTTCGCGCATAAGATCCAGCCATGCGGAGCGGCGCATGATTGGGACCAGGAGATCGATATCAATCGTGTTCCGGGCAAATCCGAGCAAAATGACTGCATGTCCGCCGATCAACAGGAACGGAAGATTCCGCGCCATGGCAGCCTCAATGACGCGGCGGATGGTGTCTTCCATCACCTTCAATAGGATTTACAAGGGTTCAAAGCCCCTAGCCCCCGCTTTCAGCAATGGAAGGATGCCGGCCATGTAACCGAGGAAGTTGTCGTAATTCCCGACCCAAAGCCAAAGTTCGCTGTCAAAGCCCAAGGGCCTTACGGGCAGCTTTCCGGGGTCCAGCCGCCTCGCCCAGATCTGAACGCTATTCTGCATGATGGCGCGCCAGGACGGGAACTGCCTTCGGTCACGGCTCTCGATTCGCTTGGCCAGCGCCTGGTCCACCAGCACGGTTTGCGTGTCCGCCGTGATGATGCGGCACAGCTTGGCGACTTCGGGATAGTCTGCCGCTTTCTCGGCACGCTCAATCTCTTCGATGCGCAGTACCTGCGCGCCTCGATCATTCCGAAGCTCCAAGCGAAGGGCCTCGGTGCAATCGCTCGGCGAAGGCTGGCGCTGCTGCTTTGCGCAGTCGTTGAAGACGTCCGACAGAATTCCACGCGCGACTTCCGCCTGCGGATGCAGCGAAAGTCTGTCGGATTCGTCGTGGCGGAAGTCCCACACCTCGGTGTCTTGATACTCGCCTGAACGGCTGACGCGGCCCGCAATTTGGAGCAGGTTCACCAGTCCCCAGCTTTCGCGAAACGCGGAGCGGAAGGAAAAATCCACGCCGGCCTCCACACAACTGGTGGCCACCAGACACCAATCCTTCTCTGGCGAAGCCAGGCGCTCGCGCACGTGCCCCACGGTCTTGGCCCGGTCCAATGGCGTCAGCGCAGTGGAGATGTGTTCGACGTTCAGGCCGAGCTTGCAGTCGTCATGAAGATAATCGGCCAACGCGGCAGCCGACTGTACTGTGTTCAAGATCACCAGCCTTGGCCCTGGTTTGGTCAAGACGAAGTCTGCCAAGTTCGGCAGCGAGAGCTTGTCCAAGTTTGTACGAATGTGGACGCGCTTTTCCTCGAACTCCTTTGTCCGGCTAGCAATGTTCGCAGAGACAACTTCAGGAATCGGGCGCCGTTCGTTCGCCGGGACGAAGTCTTTCAGTTCCCAGAACCGCGCCAGCGAACCTGACGCCAGAACGAGGTGACAGCCCCAATCGTCGCTAAGTTCGCGCAACCAATGGAACATCTGCGGCCAGAGTGCGGCGGGCATGGCGGCGTGCGCCTCGTCCACGAAGATGGCGGAGCCGGCGACCTGATGCAGTTTGCGGAGCGGAGCCGTTGCCCTGGCTGCCAACGCCTCGAAAAACTGAACGGCGGTCGTGACGACAATCGGCGAATCCCATCGGGCTGCAAGATGACGAAGCTCGTAGCTGGCGTAGTCCACGCGATGGTGATGAGCGGCCACGACAGCCTCCATGCTGGCTTCGGTTTCGTTGGCCAACCTCAACGCGCGCCGATACGTGTCGACTGACTGGTCAATGATGTTCGTGAATGGGAGAACGACAAAAACGCGCCGCGATCCCCGCGCCGCCGCCGCGCGAAGCAGGTGCGCCATCACCGCCGTCGTCTTTCCGGTGCCAACCGGGCTTTCACACGAAAGGATGCTCTCGCCCGGATTGACCGGCCGCTCTCGGCAGGCGCGATAGACCTCCTGCCTCAACTCGTGTCGCGTCTGCTCTCGCTTAGTCTTTGGATTTGCTTTGGCAGCGAGTCCGGCAACGTAGCGGTCCAAAGCCGCCAAGCGGTCGACAGCAAGAAGGGGCTGCGACTCGACAGGTCGTTCGTTACCGTAGTGCCGAGCTGTGTCGGAATGGTCGGCGTCAACAAGGCAGGAAAGCAGAATTCGTCGGACCAAACTGCTGAAGCCCACCGCTGCCGGGAGAACCACAGGCGTGAAAATGGAGGCGTGTTCAGCCAAGTAATCGGCCAGCTTAGCGTCGCTGCGCTGATGGGTCTTGAAGCCTGTGTTTCCGGCATCCTTCTCCAGGTCGCGAAACATTCCCACGATACGGTTGGCGTTCTTGGCTCGCTCATCCGGCAACGATGGAAGCCCAATATGATGGGCGTAGGCCGCGATAACAGCCTCGGCATGGCCGCCCTTGAGCAAGTGGGCCACGCCAGCATCCACGTGGTTCAGGCGTGTTTGGCGACGATTTCGGCGTAAGTCGTCCTGGAAGATCTCATCGAGTTTGCCTAGGTCGTGGTAGTTGGAGGCCATTTCCAAAGCGGCTAGGAATGGCTCCCGCCACTTTGGCGAAAAGGCCGCCGCACCTCGACCAGACTCCATCGCAAGCCGGATAACTTCGCCGACGTGCGCCCGGTAGGTTTGCTCTGGCGCGCCGTCGTGGGCGCTGTGGGCCAACGGTTCGTTCACAGGGCGTAGTCAGTGTAGCTGCCTACTTCGCTCCATTTGGTGGGCTTGCTTTCGCGAACCGGCTCGTCTTTGATATCATCCCATGTCGGGATTTCATAATCCGGCCTCAGGGCTTCACTGGGTTTCTCTCTATTTGGTACGCGTTTGGGTGCTAGAGCGTCGAGCAGGGCGAAGTCGGAAAACGAGCCAAGCTGTTCGTTATGCTGCACAACATGGGCGTGAATAATCTCGACCTCCGTCCGAATGACCGAGCGGGTGTGCGGATACGCGTGCTTGAGCAGATTGAGCATGATCTTTACGTCAGCAAGCGTACAGCCCGTCTTGCGGGCCTGCGAGGGGTTGACGAAGAAGGGAACGGTGTAGAGACCATGCTTGACAACGCGGAAGGACATCGGGGCCATGCCGCGATCCTTGCCTTCCTCGACGCCGGACTTGTTCGTCCACGTCTGGAACTCGATTTCGACTGGAGCAACCGAGACGCCAACGCCGAAGTGGGCTACGCCAGCACGGATGGTGTCCTTGCCGCCTTCTTCGAGGAACGTGTTGCCGAACAGGCGCGCATCCCAATAAGTATCCTGGAACTTCTTGAAGTCGTTTTCGAGGAGCCTCTTTATCTCGTCGCGCTTGCGCCCCCGACTTTCGAGAATCTGGAAACGTTCGTCGGCGCTTTCTGCAAGGCTTAGGCTCTTTTTCAACGTCGTCCACACCAAACTGTCCTGACCATCGGACCGTTCCACCAAATCGCGTAGCTTCCGCTTTACGGAAACCGGGGAAATCTCGCCTTTGCCGTCGGGGCGCTGGCGCGGAGAGCTATCGCGCTCCGGGTCGCCGTTGGGGTTGGATTTGCGGACCTCGATGACGAGCAGTCCGGTAATTCGAGGAACTTGGGTTTCAATCATGGCTTTTTGTTCTGTTGCGTTCATAAAATTCGCTCGTTTCGGGTTTCGGGTGGTCGGCGAGGTAGCCGAGAAGCAATTTGGCCTTGTCGGTGTCGCTCATGCGAGCGGGAAGCTCGTCAACGCGGATAATGAACGTGCTGTCGCGATCTTCAATGAAGTGGGAGGCGCAGTCACCGATGAGCCTGAGCAGCGTTTTCTCGTAGCCAGATTTCACTGCAGGATTCGTGTTCTTGAACGTCTTCGCCCAAGCTTGGTAAGGCACAAGCCGCTCTGCCAATCGAGCCAGTGCAAAAACGGGTTGCTCCAACGCCGTTGCGAAAAGCGCGTTGCCAATGAGCTGCGTGGGCGTTTCGTCGCCCCTCACATGTTTGCAGTACTGCTGATGCAGGGAGTCAGCGTAGGCCAACAACCGACCGAGCTGATAGGTTGGTTCTTTCATAAAGGTTTCGTGCCGTTGCCCAAGTTGGTGCAGGAAGATTCCGGTGAGGGCGATAGCCTTGAGAACGCACCAGCGGGCGGGTTCGTTCAAAGCCTTGAAATCCCGGGTTACTCTGACGACTGCCGCGGAGGCGAAGACGGTCGGCATCCGGACGAGCAGCGTCTGGAGGGCAGAGCGCGTCCTGGATTCGCGGAGCGAAGGCGGTGCGAGAAAAACGTCGTAGGCGTCTGATACAGAAAGGATGCGATGAAAGTGCCAGTTGAAGCCGCCGTCGCTGTTAGAAGCCCAGACTTTATTTAGAACGGTGGCGGTGTCCAAGGGGCTAGGAACGGTACGTGATTTCGGCAGCGCCTTCTTCGTCTCCTTGTCGAAGAACGGCAGACTCACTGGCGGACAGTTTGCGGCACCTGCCTGCCAAGCTGTCGCCGCTTCCATGACTTCGCGGACGGTGAAGCTGCGGTTGAGGCTCACTTGCTTGTTCGCTTTGTCCAGTGCTGCGATGGCAATGAGGCGAACGAGCTGGTTGGGATTGGCCGCGACTTTCCCCTCCAAGGCAGCCAAAACGGGGCGGGCGGCAGCAGCAAAGTCCGGCGCATCATAGGTGGCCGCCTCGTTGCCGAACAAATCGACATAAGGATCAGGAGCATCGGGTTCATCCTCAAGATAGGCAACGAGCAGGTCCTGTTTCCCTTCGCGATTGCTGGGTATCGCGCGGCACGTTTTGTTGAGGCGGTCGTCAGAACCCAGCCGCAGGAGCGCTCCGGCCATGCGCTGCGCCATTTCTTTGGAAACCTTGAAGGTTTCCGAACCGCCCAACCCGTAGCGGAAGAAACAAGCCGCTTCGCTGGTGTTGTTGGAGAACAGGCGCACGTTTCCAAGCAAGGCCACTTTGGGATCTGGAAATGTGCCTGGAATTTCGCACGGCTTACCCGTGTATGCGTCATGTGCGGTTGCCACAGAAGCACCGTTGCGAGAATTCGAGTCGAACGGCTTCGCGCCAATGGCGAGCAAATGTTGGTTGAGAAGCCTTCCCATCCTGACGTCGGCGACTCGTGGATGGTTGAGGTCTTCCTCGTGACACTGCAAAAAAACCGGGAGCTTGCGGTTGGTGAACAACCACTCTGCCATGAGCCAGTGTTGCTCAACGTTCGCTTCCATGCCGCCAGTCGCTAGAAGCCTGGCAACCTCGGCAGCGAATGCTCCCAATTCAGGGCGCATGTCGGAGACCGACTGGAGCAGGCGGACGAGGTTGGTGAGTTCCTGTCCCCCCGTCGCACAATCGGCCCGCAGCCAGCCGACCAATTCGTGGGTTGAACGTTCGAACTGTCTCAATTGAGCAGTTGTGAACGTCGCGGGCTTGGAGCGGGCGAACAGTTTGCGTATGAATCGGGACACCCAAGAAGCATCGCGGCGTCGCCGACGCAACTCCTTGAAGTGATCCTTCAGCTTATCCGGTTTGGTCCTCGAAAAAACCCGCAGCGGAGTGGGGATGTTGAAGCCAGGGAATGACGATCCTTGGGAACTGTGGCAGACGCGGAGCAACTTTCCTGCGATCTCGGCCTGCTCGATTGCGAGGTGTGTCGGCGAACCGGCTGTGCCAAGCTCAGCGATGAGCAACGGGTCGTTCTTGCCCATCGGCGTCAACGAGGGGTGCTGTTCGTCAATCGTGACTGCTCGGCCCTGAAACGCGCTGACGACTTGGTGGAGTTCGTTAAGCATGGTCGCGTTCTCCGTGGTTGTATTCGAGAATGCCGTTGTTCACACGCACGCCGCGCAAGTAGGTTTCGCTCCCACGCAGGCCGTTCTGCGGTCGGTTGAAAACCATTTCCAAGAAAGCCGGGATAACGTGGTTTTCCGTGGCGCACGGGGCGGTGCCGTCGCGGAACGGACCGACGTAGTCCGGCACGAATTCCTTCCAGCCTAGGCAGGGCGTGTAGAACCAGCGGCCCCGCTCCAGCCGGCGACAAAAGGCGTCCGCGTAGGCGTGCGGCGCGCACTGGCCATCGGGAGACTCCGCCGGCTGGCCGTTTGGCCCGCGATACCAGTTCACCTCGGCGTGGAGCCGGTAGCAGACGTTGATGAGCGCCTGGGCGAACACCTGAAGCGACGAAAGGTTCCGCATCTGGTCGCTCTTGCGCAGCGGCCCGCCGTAGTTGAAAGCGTAGCGGTGGAATTGGACGGGCGCGCAAATCTCGCAGCGGGTGGGGCGCACGTTCACCGATTTCCAGCGCAGGATTGCCTCAAAGATCCCCTTGGCAGCGCTGAGCGTCGGCGCGACGTAGGAGACGGGATTTGGCATTGTGTCCGGGCGTGCCCAGAGGGCGATGGGGCCGGAAATTTCGAGTTGGACGGAGTAGGATCTCACGGTCAGTTAGTGGTTCTTAGATCCACGGTGCATTTGTTCCGGGAGACGATGTCGCCCCATGAGTCGCAGAGCAAAACAGCCAATAACGCGACCCGCCGATGATGAAGTCAGAACCCTTTCGGGAAGCAAGTGCGTGGAATATCATTTGTTCATGAGGGTTGGCTCCTTTTAGTCACATTGTTGTTACACAGAAAGCAGGATATCGATCCAGGGGCGGGAGGGATCAGTCTCATGCCACCATAATGACAAAGCCACTGGGACAATTACGGTCCTACCCTCGATGTCTTGCGCGAGAGATTGAGAATTTGCCTCGAGGCGCTTGAGCTTTTCTTCAGTCGTCAAAGCCAGGACTGGTTTTCTCTGGTCCGCAGATAGCGAGGCAGATAACCGCAGATATCATCTCTCCATCTGCGTTCATCTGATCCATCTGCGGATCAGGCCAATCAGGATTTGATTTTTGGGAAGTAGCGGACGTTCGGAAGGTCCTCGAAATCCTCATCTTGAGTCCAGAGGGTTGCTGAGCTCCTTCGGGCAGTGATGTAGATCAGGGCGTCGGCCATTGGGATCTTCCGTTGGACGCTCAGATCGGCGGCTTCGATGGCGATCTCGGGATCGATCGACACGACGTCCCCCTGCTGCATCGAGTCGGTGATGGCCAGCGCCCGGGCTCGATCAGCATGCTGGATCGCGTATCTCCAGACCTCGTACAGCGCGATAACAGAAACGACAATGTCAGAGAGATCTGAAAGTGCGGGCAGGAAGCTTTCGGCATTGGCACCGTTGTGGAAAATTTCGATCCAGGCGGAACTGTCGAGTGAATTCACCTTCACGGGAGCTCGCGATCCTTTTCACGTTCAAAAGGGATGTGCCGGCAGTCTGCCAGAATACCAAGGAGTCGGTTGGGAGAGAGGATCAGTCGCAGCTCAATATGGTTTTCGCGTTCAGTCACTTGGAGACTTTGTCCAGGTTTGAGGCCCAGTCGCTGGCGAACGGCCTTCGGGATGACAATTTGATATTTGGGTGATATTTTGGAAGTCATCATACGATTTCTATTTTGTACCCACTTTTGGTTTTTGCAACCCTTTGAGAGCATTCGTATGGAAGTCCGGGGCGACATTGACAACTCGGAATTTGCCGGCCGACGTGCACGCACGGTTACGGGAGCGGGCCCGGCGGAACCGCCGCAGCCTGAATCAAGAGGGTCTCACCGACTTTCTTGCGGGCGAAGCAGATCTGCGAAGGGCTGCGATCCGATTGGCTCGTATGTATGGCTGGCGCAAGCCCGCGGGCTTATGTTACGCACGCGAGACGCCGGAGATCTTGCGAGGATGCCCGGGTATCTCGGTGCAATCCCAGGGGAGTGATCGCGCTTCATCATCGTCGGAGGCTCACCACGCGACTTTGACGTCATAGCCGGAAAATGCGGGATCGCATGTGAGAATCGTGAAACCTTCACATTGCGCTTGGGCAATGAGCATGCGATCGAAGGGGTCGCGGTGACGCAGTGGCAGCGCAGCAGAGGCCCGCGCGTGCTCGCGCGATATCGCGAGCCAAATTGCTTCCGCGTTCCTGAGTCCTCGGTCAAAGACCTCCCATTCCCACGCTCCGCCGCCGTATCGCAGCTTCCCGAGGGTGACTTTCAAGGCGATTTCCCAGTATGTCGCCGCGCTGATCACCAGTCGAGCGCCGGATTCAAAGGCTTCCGTCGCCTTGCGGGAAAGTTTGGAGCGTTCTTCTGCGGCAAACCAGATCCAAACATGAGTATCGGCGAGGAACGTCACTTCTGCTTCCATGCGTCCTTGATCCCGGCTGCTTCCTCTTCGGCGGTGGTCATGTATGCGGCGAAATCCTCGAGCGGTTCATCAAAATCGGGGGCCATCCAGACCTTCATCCATCCCATCCGGCGTTCGGGTTTTCCCGACTTGATCGGCTGGAGAATTACCACTGGCTTGTTCCGCTTCGCGATGACAACCTCTTCTCCGTCGAGCGCTTGCTGGATCAATCGAGAAAGATGCGTCTTTGCTTCGTGGATTGTCACCTTCTTCATCCGACGAAATTAGCTAAATTACTTAGTCATGTCAATTCCGTGAGGCACGGCCGAACAATCCGCAGATGTCGCAGATAGGCGCAGATTTTGGAGGACGCGCCTGAAAGCGGAGATGGGGCGCCGAAACTCAGTAACAGAAGTTTTGGCGGCGGCGTCTTCATTCAGACTAACGGCCTCAACTGCACTAGCTTGCTCTCCCTTCTCCTCATCTGCGTCAATCCGGTTAATCTGTGGATTCCACCGCTGTTCTTTGGTGCTTCTGGCAAGTTCCCGCGCACCATTTTCCGCGGACGATGATTCGGGGATTTGAAAAGCCCGCGGCTTTGAAGGCGCTGGCGACTTCCTGCGCCTGTTTTCGCAGGACGCCGGAGAAAATCAGCGAGCCGTCGGGCTTTGTGGCTCGGGCGATACGCGGCGCGGCTGCAATGAGCACGTCGCTGAAGAGATTGGCAAGAATGACGTCAAAGCTCTCGCGGATTGCAAGCTTCAGCACGTCGCCGCGAAGAATCTTGATCGTCCGCAAGCCGTTCGTTGAGGCGTTCTTCTTAGCGATGCGCACAGCGACCGGATCGTAGTCGATCGCCTCGACGCGGCTGGCGCCAAGCGCTTTTGCGCCAATGGCGAGAATGCCGGCGCCCGTGCCAAGATCGAGGGCAGCAAAGCCATTGGGATACCTGCCGCTCAGGTCCGCGAGGAGGCGCAGGCATGTTGCAGTGGTGGCGTGCTCGCCGGTGCCAAACGCCATCCCAGCGGGAATGAAGATGCCAGCAGCTTTCCTATCTGCCTTCCGCCATTCACGCCAGGAAGGTTTGTCAGAGAAGATCTTGAGCTTACTCCGAATGGACAGTGGACCGCGCGGGCGGGCTGGATCACCCGTCCAAACATGCTCCGCGAGTCTTGTCGCGCGTCCTCCGAAGCGTTTGACGAGCTCCTTCGCGGTTCGCTCGTCGCAATACGCCTCGATCTTGAGGGCGTGGGAGTCCGGCCATGTGACAAACGCGATCTTTTCGGGGCCTAGGAAGCGCAAGCGCTCGATCCAAGCGTCCTCCCACTTGGTAGAACTCAGGCGCGTCCAGCGATGGAGTGTCTTAATCACACTCTAGCAGCCCGTCGGACTTAGCGCCCGAGCGGTAGGTTGGGTTGGATAATTTTCCGAAAAGATCGAGCGCCCGTTTCGACGGGCTGCTAAAACTCCGCTGCGTGGAGGCACAAAACAGGCTGAGGCTACGCCAGAGGGACGAGCTTCGTTGAGAATTGAGAGTTGGCAGAAATCGCATGGGTCTTTGCAAGAAAATGTGACAAGCGACTCCAGCTTGCGCAAAACTGCGGTGTTGTGAAACGCGCAAAACTGATTGTCGCTAGCAGCGAGGCCTCCGCGGATATGTTTTACGCCACGCGCTTCCGCGCGCCGGACACCTTTGTTTTTCTCGAGACACCGGGACGAACAGTGATTTTGCTCAGCGATCTCGAGGTGGATCGCGGGCGCCGCGAGGCCAAAGTGGACGACGTGATGAGCTATTCGGAGTTGGAAAAGAAGGTGCAAGGCGCCAAGCGCCAGAAACCCGCCTATGCGAAAGTGGTGGCAGGTTTCTTGAAAAAGCTCCGCGCACGACGGGTTTTGACGCCCGCCGATTTTCCCCTGGGTCTTGCGCGCGCGTTGAAGAAGGAAAAGATTCGCGTTCAGCCCGTGAAGGGTCCGTTTTGGCCAGGGCGCGAAGTCAAAACCGGCCAGGAAATCGAGGCCCTCGAGGCCGCTCTGCGCGTTGCGGAAGCGGGCATGGCGCGCGGACACGACATTTTGAAGGCGGCGAAGATTCGCAAGGATGAAAGGCTTCTTTGGAATCGCAGGATTCTCACAGCGGAGGTCCTGCGGATGGAAATGGAGATCGCGGTCGTGCGTGCAGGCGGCGAAGCACGCGGCGATACGATCGTTGCCTGCGGCGAACTGGCCTGCGATCCGCATGAGCGCGGGAACGGTCCTCTCGTAGCCAATCAGCTCATTATTCTCGACATTTTTCCGCGTGATGCACGCAGCGGCTATTTCGGCGACCTCACTCGCACCGTAGTGCGTGGCACCGCAAGCGAAGCACAGCGGCACCTCTGGGAAACCTGCCTCTGCGGCCAGGAACGCGCCTTCCAAGCATTGAAACCTGGTGCCAGGGGAAGCGAAATCCATGAGGACGTCAAAGCATTCTTTGCTGCAAACGGCTATCCTACACAAATCAAAGACGGCCGTTGGCAGGGCTTCTTTCATGGAACCGGACATGGACTGGGGCTTGAGATTCATGAAGAACCACGCTTTGCGGTGGCGACTTTCCTGACTGGCCAGGTGTTCACGGTCGAGCCCGGAATTTACTGGCCGGGCGTGGGAGGCGTTCGGCATGAGGACGTCGCCGTGATCACCGCAAAAGGTCATCGGCTGATTAGCGGCTTTCCCAAACAACTCGAAATTTGAACTGCGCGCGTCTTGTGCCGGCGATGTCCGCGTCGCTGAGGGTGAGGACCGCCCGCGGTCTGGGCAGCGCCGCCTCGCGCAAGGAATTCCGTAAGTTAATGTCGAGAGCGAAGCGTCCGATTTTGTCGAACGCCGGATCGAGTTGATTGTCGAAGAAATCGTAACTACATTCTGACGATATGATGACGTGGCTTTTTCTGATTGGTGTTCCGCTGCTGCTTGGCCTCTGGGCCCAAATGCGTGTGTCGAGCGCTTTCGGGCGCTGGAAGCAAGTGGCGGCAACGTCCGGGGTAACCGGCGCGCAAGCGGCCCGCGAGATTCTTTCTGCGGCGAACATTCACGACGTGGACGTCGTGGAGATCAACGACATGCTTGGCGACCACTACGATCCGACGCACAAGCGCCTTTGCCTATCAACCGACGTGTACAATACGCCTTCGGTTGCGGCCCTTGGAATCGCTGCACACGAGTGCGGTCATGCTATTCAGGACCAGAAGGCTTATGCACCGCTCAAATTGCGCATGGCAATTGTGCCGGTGACCCAGATCGCTTCGAACATGCTTCCATTCATTTTCCTCGGCGGGCTGTTTTTCGGCATCTTCAAGCTGGCAATGCTAGCGGTCGTTGTTTACCTGGTTCTGACCCTGTTTCAGCTGATCACTCTGCCGGTTGAGTTCGACGCCTCGCGTCGCGCCAAAATCATTCTACAGCAGATGGGAATCATTCGTGCCGGCGAAGAAGCCGGAGGTGTGAATCAGGTACTCGACGCTGCGGCGCTCACTTACGTGGCTGCTTTCGTCGCTTCTCTTGGCACCCTGCTTTACTATCTGTTCATCCTATTGGGCAACCGCGAACGCTGAGTAATTTGCCGCGAGTTGATGGAACGGCGTAAGGGTCGCGGGGAACGTTGCGACAGGAGGCGGCGCGCCTTTCCGGCAAATTACTGAGGACAGCCCTGCGGGCTGCCGGCGTACTATCTCCATTACGCAATTGTCTGAGACAACGCCATTTCCATCTCGAGCCCGGAAGGCTGCTCTGCGCAGGCCGGTCGTCCTCACAATCGCCGGCTCCGACAATAGTGCTGGAGCTGGCGCTCAGGCCGATCTGAAGACTTTTTCGTATTTCGGCTGCTATGGGCTCACGGCCATCACCTGCGTGGTGGCCGAAGTTCCCGGCGAAGTCGCTGCCATTCAGGCGGTCCGGCCGGAGATCGTTGCAAAACAGATAGCATTGAGTTTCACAGCTTTCCCTGTGGCGGCGGCCAAGACAGGGATGCTGTATTCCGCGTCGATCGTCGAGACGGTTGCGGAGGAGCTTGCAACAAGGAAGGCGAAACTCGTCGTCGATCCTGTGATGGTAGCGAGCAGCGGAGACCCGTTGCTAAAAAAATCCGCTATCGCTGCATATCAAAAACTCCTGTTTCCGCTCGCAACGCTGGTAACTCCAAACCTCGACGAGCTAAAAATTCTCGCGGGACGGGAGATCCGCAATCTCGACGAGATGAGGGAGGCGGGAAGCTCGCTTGTGGAAAAACACGGTTGCGCGTTCCTACTCAAGGGCGGGCATTTGCGGGGGAAGGTTGCGTTGGATATTTTGGTCACCACGGAGGGGTCCGAAGAGTTTACGGCGCCTTTCACGCTCGGAGTTAAGACCCATGGTACCGGATGCACTTATTCGGCGGCGGTAGCCGCAAACCTCGCGCTGGGATCCTCGCTTTCGGAAGCCGTATCCGCTGCGAAAAATTACGTCACAAAAGCCATCGAAGAATCGCTGCGCTGGGAAGGGGCTCACGCGCTCGAACATTTCCCTCGTAAGTCCTGATGGGCGGAAACGTGGGGTAATTGAACTAAGTACGTGATGTTGGGGATTCCAATGGGCTGCCGGATAGCGCTTCTGCTTTGCGGAGCGCAATGCAAGCGCAGCAGAGCCTGTCTCCTCCCGCGCGCATCGAAATCAGCGTCTCCCTTGGTTTAAGAGGCACTTCAGCACCGCCTGAGTTTTCGACTCGGGCGCCGAGGAGCGCGCGACCTCCTTCTTCTTCATCAATTCAAGCAGACTTCTCTCGACCTCTGCGGCATCGCTCTCTTCCACCTTCGTCGAAAATTCGAGCATCTGTTCCTGGTCGCACTTTGGCAGGTGCCACAGCTCTGCCGTAAGCTCACGAGGAAATCCCTCGGGCTTAAGCTTCCACTTCTCCGTCTTAACCGGTCCGAGCAGAACCGCCCGTTGCCAATCCACTCCTTGTGCAAATTTGTGCAGCAGTCTCTCCTGGTCATCCGAAAAAAGCTCCTTCAGCTCGCGCTTTCCCTTCTGAAGTTCCGCAACCTCCCCCTCGCGCTGCTTCTCCGTGATGGAAAAGGAACGCGCTTCGTTGCCGCCGATGGTCTTGTCTTTCTCCGCTTTTGATTCCTGCCCGTTCTTTTCGATCTCGGGGAACTCCGCATCGGGCAAGTTGGCCGCCTGCTTTCCACGCAGCTTAACAGTCGAATCGTCTCGCTTTCCTGGATTCTCGCGCAGTCTCAGAATGATGCCCTTTCTCGATAGGCCCATGTCATCCGTCTCCAAAAAGTAAATATTCCGTGCGTCTCCGTCGTCTCGCAAAGAAAATTTGCTTAGCGTCTCCGGAACTTCAGACTCCTTAACGACGAACTTCAATTCAACTTGCTCTGCCTCCGCAAGAAAGGTTGACACAAGGATGATTCCCAGGACAAGCCCGGTTCTACTCGATCCGATCACGCTTTTCATAAGTTTCTCTGTGCTTGTGCTCAGCGGCTGAACCGCCTTCCCATCGTCCCGGACAAATCGCCGATAGACTCGGGGGAATACTCGCCAGCGTCAAGATCCGATTCCGGCTTCGACCGACCCCGATCTCACTATTCATCGGTATCCCATTTTAGTTTCGAAAGCTTGCTGATCTCTGCCGGCAATTCCATCAGGCGAACATTTCCCCTCCAGTCTAAAGATTGCAGCTCAACCAGCATGCCGATCTCGGAGGGGATGAATCCCAGATCATTGTCGGAAACGTCCAGGGTTTCTAATTTAACCAGATTTCCAATGGAAGCTGGAAGTTTTCTAATCTTGTTCTGCCCAAGGTCAAGGTGAACGAGGTTGCCGAGGCGGCCGATAGAATCCGGAATCTGATTGATCCTATTGTTAAAAAGCACCAATTTTTCCAGCGACTGTAATGCTGCGATTTCGTCCGGGATCTGTGTAAGCTTGTTCTTATAGAGCGACAGCGTTTTAAGCTGCGGGTGGTTGGTGCAAAATGACGGCGCGATTCTCTTGATCGCGTTGTCGCCCAGATTCATGTATTCGAGATGCCGGAGCGATTCAAAGACTGCCGGAACACGGCTGAGCCTGTTTCCCTGCATCGAAATATAGTGGAGGGAGTCGGGTAACTCGAGATCATCGGATAGATCGGTGATCAAGTTGTCATCGAGCAGGAGCGTGTCGAGCCTTTTCAGGTTCTTTAGTAGCGGAGACAGCGCGTTCAGGTGTCCGCTCTTAATTGATAACTGTTCGAGTGTCTGAATGCCGAATACTCGTTCCGGAATACTTCCAGCATCCAGGCTCTGAAGTTCGAGGAATGTGAGTTTAAGGCACGAAAAACATTCGATGGCCTGCTCGGATGGATTGCGCAGTACGAGCTCTATTTTGTCGCCAAAGAAAGTAAGGCTTTCTTCATCAATCCAGGAAATGATGCGATTCGCGAAATCAACCAATTTCGACCTCTCTTCTTGCTCAGAGTAATCCTCAGGTTTACTGACGATTTTAAGCAGCCGCTCCCTGGATGATGGCGCTGAACCTGTGGCTTGCTCAGCGAGAAGTTCTGTCAACATCACGTTTCCAACCCGTCGGAAATGAATTTGTACAACACTCTAGCCGATTCACGCGCCAGTTCAGGAACCTTTGAGTGAACTTCCGTCGCTAATGCTTGTGAATTGTGCACCAGCATAATGTAGTTCGTTATCTGATCCGGATCTGGTCTTTTCGCGGTGATGTCTTCCGGATTTGCCTTGCTCAATGCATTCAGAATCTTGGTCCGGGCTTCCGCTTCAGTGATGTTCTTGTTTTTCTTCGAAAAGAAGGACTTCAGCTCAGGCGGTTCTGCGTTCAACACCCGTTTTATGGGGGCATGGTACTGTGAATGATAATTAAGGACATCGGCTTTCCAGTTCGTTTTTCTTTCGTTCGACGATTTTTCGCTGACCGTCATACCATACGAGAGGCCGACGTTGTTTGCCCAGAGCGGAGGCTTGGCATGCGATTGGGCCTGATTCATTAAGCTCTTGATGAATGTGAGATCAGGTACCAGATAGCCTTTGAAGAATCGATTCTGGACGACAGCTTGCGACGTTTTTCCTTCTTCAAGGACAAATCGCTCCGGGGTTTCAGTCGTGAGTTCCACGTCTGTCATTGCCATTGTCACCGGCTTACCCGCTCTTTTCGATGCGAGGTTCTTTGCAAACGTGCGTCCTTCGTTTTCATGGACACCAAAGCTTGTCGACAGCACGAGATCGGTACCGCCGCTGACGTTGATTAAGAGGTTTGGTTCCGGGAGGTAGGCGGCCTTCCCATCGACTTTGCCCATCGCTCGCCTGATTTGCATGTCGAGAATCGATGCGAGCTTAGAGGCAAATTTCTGCTTCTCGGTGGCGTTCTTGTTTTTTGCCCCCTGTACGATGACCATGGAGATGTTGTAACCGCCCGAGATAAGGTAGGGATAGTGGCCTTCGTCATCCTTGGTAAGCGTCTTTATTGCACGGTCGTAGCGGTCAAAGAGACCGTCGCCAACACCTTCAGCAAGTTTGTCGAGGTTCTTAAATTCGTCAGCGGCATGTTCTCCCCCTCCTTTTAAGCTGACAACATCCGAATCACCGACGTGGATAAATACATTCTTTGCCTGCTTGCCGAGCATGCTGATGAACGAACTGGTGAAATGATGGTTTTTGACAGCATCTCTGAAGACGCCGAAGGGTTTCTTAGACTGCGCCTCTACTTTTGATTTGGTTTCTTTTGCTTCAGATTCAATCTTCGCCCTTTGCGAAGCCGGCTCTCTCGCGATAGCTTCCTCTACCGTTCCGATGTCCTTTCCACCCTTGCTGGCCATCAGGCGCCACTTGAATCCGAATACACCGAGCAGGAAGTTATTGCTGTCCCATCCTGAAGCGGTATTGACCTGCGTCTTGAGTTTGTCCTCTGCGCTCTTATCGCCGCTTGTTGGGATATTCACACCGATAACAAGTGCAAATCGTTGCGAGGCTTGGTTGGGATCCGCAAAAGCCCCGGCGAGATATTTTTCGGCGATGCTGGTCGGTGTTCTTGGCTCCCCGGCGTACATGGGAACGTTGCCGACATAGGCAGTTTCTGCACGTTCATCAATCGCTTTTACAGCTCCCTTTTTCACAGAGGGTCCGAAGAGCTCATAGGTAATCGGCTGCCTGTCTGCTTCGATGATATATTGCACTTCGCCATCGGCATCGGCCAGATCGCACGATTCGAGAACGCTCTTTATTCTGTCAATTTGCTGGTTAATTAGGTTTTTCTTTTTCCTATCGCTGGGTGTCCCGGCGTTTTCCAGGATTTTTATTTCCGCGCCGATATCCGCTATCTGAGCGATAGCCTTGTCAAGCTGTGCAGCCCGTTGGGGATCCGCGCCTTTCCTAGCCTCTTGAAGTTTTTTCAATGCCGGGGCTTCACGGCTTGCCAGCATCAGCTCCGTGCCTTTGCCACTTCCTCTAAAGAACAGCTTGTGCTCGCGACCGTCTTTCGATCTAAAGTCTCGCTTGGCTTTCCACCATTCCACCAAGCTTTCTTTGATATCGGCAGCGGCCTGTTTGATTCCTCCCCAGATCTTCTTCGCCTTATCGGCAATCCACTTTACCACCTTGTCGAGGGCCGCATCCACCTTGCCGCGAATTTTCTCGATTGCTTGTTGGATTTTCTTCGTGATGCCGCTTAGACGCAGGAAGCGGGCGAGGAAATCGATCACGAGCTTGAGGGCGCGGGCGAGGCCTTTTTCGAGTGCGTCCGCGGCGGCGCCGATGTTTCCCGCGACGATTTCGGCAATCGATCCCAGGAAGTTTCCGACCATCTGGATGATGTCCTTCGCTTTCTGGATGAAGAATACAACGGTATCGTAGATGCCTATAATGGCCCGGATAATACCGGCTCCTGGGACGAACATGCTGATGATCGTCTCGATGGCTTTTTCGACGATCTTGATCTTGATAAAATCTTTCACCGCTTCGATGAACGCGTCTTTGGCTTCTCCAGCCATCTCTTTTAGTTGCTCCCAGGCGGCCATCGGGCCTTGAGTTACGAGTGTTTTCACGAGCGTGAAGGTGGTTTCGAGGCCTTTCACGACGGGTTCGCCCATGAGTTTCACCAACTTGCCGCGAATGTTTGTCCATGTGAGGCCGAGCATCTGCAGAGCGACGCTCAATATCCCTTTCATATCCCAGGTCTCTGGCAATATGAGCCCTTGCAGCGACCCGGTCAGCCACTCGAAAACGGCGTTCTTCAAGTGCGTGAGAAAGTTCTTCCCGAAGTTCTTGAAACCTGTCACAGCGGCGTTGATGAGGTTCTTTACGAACGGGATGGGCTTTGTGAAGATGGCCTTAAGAACGGCCACGCCTTTGTCGATGATGCTTTCGATATCGGAGAGTGAGAAGCCGAATTTTTCGAGTGCCCAGGTGAAGAATTTCTTTGCGGCCCATAACAGCAGCTTGCCGAGCTTGGCTAGTGCACCCGACATAGCCTCTTTCATCTTCTCGATCTTTTCGTCGATCGCCTTGATGGCGGCGGTCTGCTTGTCCTTGAGTTTGTCCTGCAACTCTTGCTCTTTCTTTGCCACAAACTGATCGAGCTGATCGAGCTTGGCCTCCATCTCCTGAGCCGTTTTCTTGCCGATATCCTTCAGACCCGGCTCAAGCGTTTCCACGAATTCCTTAATTTTCTTTTTCGCGTTGGCCAGCTCGTCCTTGCATTCCTGGATCACGCGCTTGTTGTCGGCTGAGATATCTTCGACCAGTTTGTTTATGGTGCTGACGAAAGCTGCCCGGTTGCGATCGAAGATCGCCTTCACCTCGGGGAGATCGTCCATGCCCAACAGCCAATCTTTCGCCTTTCTTGCCCAGCCGAAGACGCCCGAATAGCGATCCTCTTTGAAAGCGTCGAGTTCGCGATTGACGCTGTCTTCGAATTCTTTTGTGGCCTTGGCGTTTCCTTCGTCGAACCGCTTCATCGATTGCGTTTCGAGATCGGCAAGCCTCTTCTTCACTTTGTCCTGCGCGGTCTGATAGATCCCGTTGATCTTGCTGGCCACCTCCTCGCGTTTCTTTTCGAGGTCGCTCTTGGCGCCTTTCTGTTTCTGCGTGGTGGCGCCCAGGTCGGCCTTGCGCTTGGCCTTCATCCGGTCGCGTTCGATCTTCTCCTCCTGCTTGAGGTCCTGGTCGACTTTCTGAGTTTCCTGCTGCGCGAACTTCTGGGTGGCGAGCGGTTCGGTCTTTGCCTTGCTTTCCAATCCTTTCTTTTCCTTGTTCGCTTCGGCGAGATCTCCGCTGTCAACCATGTCAAGCTGCTCCTGCGTGATACCTTCATCCTTCAGCTTGCTGTCGGCCTCCTTCGTATAGTTACTAAGGTCGGTATGCTCCTTCTGCAGCGGCGCAATGGCGCCTTCACCGAGGTTCATGTTGGCAGTCGGAGGTGCCTTTTCTTCGGGTGGCAGGGCTTCGGGCGTCTGTTCCGGGGGGGTGGGCGGTGGCGTATGCGTCAAATCGTCGAAAGTCGAAACTACGGCGCCCTTGTCGATCAGCACGATGCCCATTACGTCAGCACCCATGTGCTGCGCCTTCTGGTCGCGTTTGAAATTGTCCACGTCCTCAAGGGTCTGTGGTGTATTCTCTTTCAGCGAATCTTGGAGCTTCAGCTTTGCCTTGCTCTCGTCGGCCACGGGCGCGGGACGGTCTCCGACGACATTTACCTGGTCGGTGTTGCTTTTCGATTGCCCGTCGCTCGCTGGGATCACGACAGCCTTTTGGGACTGGTCTAATTTTTCCGCAGCATCGTCATGCGTCTGCTCGTTTTGTCTAAGCTTCCGCAGCATGCCGAGGCCCTTAAGCAGAACGGGTGCGCCTTTGGCGGCCAAGTATTGCGCCACCTTCGTCGAGCTGACCGCCTTGAGCAGTGCGCTGACCGCTGCCCCCGGCTTCGGCGCCGCTTTGCCTCTTCCTTTTTCTCCCTTCTTGCCTTTGGCTTTTGTTTTAGGCGTGTCTTTCTTCTCTTCTCTTTTGGCAAGTTTCTTGACATCGGGCACGGGCTGAGGCGGCGGACCTTTGCCCAGTTTTTTCTGCGCGGCTCTTGCCTCGGCTTCAAGCTTGGCCGCCTCTTCGGCCGTCATCTCCTCGGGCAATTCCACCATCTTGCCGTCAGCGGTCCGGTACATCCGCTTCTCATCCTCGTTCGCTCTCGCTATGGTTTCGCGCGGCGCTTGTCTTTGGCTAATCGCCAGGCGTTGTGCGGTGAGCATTGAGCGTTGAGCGATGGCCACATTCTCGCCTCGCAAGGCACATTGCGAGACACCATCGTCCGCGCTGCGCTGGACTGCCGCGCCCTGCTGAATCGTATGTGCGAGCTCGTGCGCAATCAACTCTCTGCCTTCGGCGCTGTCCGGTTTGAATTTGTCTTTGCCGAAAAAAATATGGCTGCCAACGGTAAAGGCGTGAGCATTTAGCTGTCTGCTAAGCCTTGCCGCCTTGTCGTCCGTATGGACTTTCACTTTGCTGAAATCCGCGCGAAAGCGAAGCTCCATAAACTGGCGCACCGAAAGGGGGAGCGGCGATCCCGCCCCTTTGCTGCTTTGAATCTCCGCTTCGACGCTGGGGGTCAAAATGGTCTCGCGCTCCGGCGGGCGCGACATTCGTTTCTCTTCTGCTCTCTGTGCAAAGACGCCGGATGTCGCGAAGCGGGCGACGTAGGGGGAATTGAAATGTCGTTGCACTTTCTTTTCCTTCTCCTCGGGCTTCGTCTGCCGGAGGACTTGAACGCCGGCGTTCGCAAAAGAGCCTGCCGGAGTAGCCATGCGCATGACCTTCCTCGCGGTGGCTTCCGCCTCTCGTTCTGCGGAATCTTTCGGAGAGGACACATTGAAAGACATTGGCATCCGCGCCGAAGCGAGATTTTCCGCCGCCTTACGTTGAACTGGCCGGGGCGAGGCGGCTGGCCGAATCGTCGCTGCAGGGCGGTTTACAGTCTTTTGCGCAACGGTTTCCACGGCCTACTCTCCATGCTCACACTGTTCGACCTTCCTTGAGAAGTTCGCGGCGCATACCGCTTTCAATATCTTCCAGCAAAATTGTGTTCTCGTTCCGGCTCAGCGCTCTGAGCGAGGAATAGCGCACGACGTTCATAATGGTCCCGCCTGACAGGTCGTACCTCTCGGCGACGGAGTTGAGATCGATTTTCTCTTCCAGAAGCGCCTTTTTCGGAAAAGCATTCTGCCAGATGCGCAACCGTTCGGCTGGCTTAGGCATCGGAAAGTGAATTACGGAGTGAAAGCGCCGGATGAAAGCATCATCAATGTTGGTCTTGATGTTGGATGTAAGAATCACCACGCCGTGAAAATCTTCGATTCGCTGCAGCAGAAAGCTAATCTCCTGGTTGGCATAGCGATCGTGCGAGTCCTCGACCTGGGTGCGTTTGCCGAATAGGGCATCGGCCTCATCGAAGAAGAGAATCCAGTTCTTGTGCTCGGCCAGGTCGAATATCTTCGCGAGGTTTTTCTCGGTTTCGCCGATGTACTTCGAAGCGATCATGCTCAAATCGATTTTGTAGACGTCGCAACCACAGTGTTCACCCAGCAGGCAGGCCGAGAGGGTCTTGCCCGTACCGGGCGGGCCGTAGAACAGACTCGTGAAACCGGGCTGAAGTTTCTGGCTCATCTCCCAATCGGTCAACAGACGCTGTCCGTACAAGATCCAATGTTTGATCTCGTCCAATTGCTCCAGCGTGGACTGGGGCAGGATGAGATCGTCCCATGAAAGCCGGGTCTCGATGAGGCGCGCCGGGAAGTCGCTGTTGAAATTCGGCTTGGACTGGATGCCGGTCGTGAAAAACTGACGGTATTCGCGCGAGACGGTGATGGCACCGCTCAGCATGGATTCGCTGGCGTTCACCGAAGAAAGGTGAAGAATATTGTGCCGAGCGAAAAAGTGGTCCCCTTCGAAGATGCGCGTCACTTCGAAACGGGTGGCCAGATCATCGCCAGCAAGGATGAACGCCGCCGTCTCGCCCGTGGGAATGAAGCCTCCGTGTGTGGAACCATGCACTCCGCCAAACTCGGTGAACCCGCGCTCCGTTGCCTCGTTCTTACTCCAAAGCACATCGAGCAGTTGCGGACGAATAAGCGGAATCAGCGCAAGCAACACGACCATGCGTTCGGCGAAGGACAATTCATAGTATTGAACAAGGCCGGCGTAAGGAGAATTGCTGCCCGTCAAAGCCGGAGGAGCGATGTCAAAGACCGAGCCGCTTCCATCTTGTTTTCCAAAGTACAGTTTGAGCCGGGCATCGAGCACGTTGGCAAACCATTCGAGCTCGCGCTCGAGATCACGGGCATTCTCCTGCAACGCGCTCACCATTCCGTATAGATGGGCCGTGTCATCCACGGCAGTTTCACCACACAGATGCTCCAGGGAAGCTTGTCGAGCAACACGTCGAACGCCGCGCGCTCGACCTGCAGTTTCCAGCCGTTCTCATCTGCTCGCAGCAACGCCTGTCGGTTCAGAAAAGAACTCCGGAATCCGGTGATGGACGTGCTTTTTAGCGCCGCCCAATGTGTGATCGCTGACGTGAGCAGCGACTCGGCTTCCTCCTTGTCGCTGCTCCCAATCAATCCCTGCGAGACGCATACAGTAGTATCGGGTTCCAGGCCGAGCAGGACCTTGATGAATGCGAGATCAAATTCATAGATTTCCTCCTGTCCGCTCGCGAGAAAGTGGAGCAGCGCGGCAGCGCGAGGTAAGAGAAGTGGCGTAAGTCGACCGCCGACTTCTTCTTTGACTCGAGTGGATTCGAAGAAACGCGGCAGGAACGGGTGAAGGAGAATCAAACCTGCGTGAGTCACCATCAAAGGAAACTCGGCCAGGCCCTCGGTCTGGAGATGATTTGGCGTTTGTGGAGCGAGCGCGGTGCACCCTTGGTTCTGAGGTGCCCTGGCAATTTCGGAGGAATTCTCGGCGCTTAGGCGATGGGGCTCCGCCTCATCCGTGGGAGAAGTAGAATCAAAAGGGCGATCAGCGGTGAGGGAAGAGCCGAGCCTCCCTTTAAGCCGAAAGAGCGCGGCAGCGGGGGCGGGGAGCGAAGAAACGAAACGGGCAAGCGCATCGTCGCTTCCAGGGGACAATAAGGTTTCCGCCATAAGGCTAAGATCAGGGGCATCGGTGCTTCTCCCCCTAGCGAGGGCTTCCGACAAAATAAGCGACGCCAATTCCAATCGAAGGTGCCCGGAGAGATCCTCGGTACACGATCCGAGCAGCAGCGAAACGAGAACCTCGAGCAATGGGGCTCTCCAGGGATATTGAACGCCTTGCAACGCGTCTTCCGCAAGGCGATGTGCGTCGGACGCGGAAACGAGCTGAAACAATCGAAAATAGAACGCAGCCGAAACCTGTTCGTTCCTTGACCATAAGATTTCTTGCAGCTCTTGCTCGCGCTCGCAGCAGATCTCTCTCAGCTCATCGAGCAATTCGGAAGGAGTGCAATTCGCGGCGTGCCACGGCACCAATCCGGTACGAAGATAGTGGAGCAAAATCTCCAACGAACCCCGTTTCTCCGTCGAGCCGTAGTGCGTCGCAGACTCTCCAGCACTCTGAGGCGACGCGCGCTTAAGCTTCTCGACCTGCTCGATCAGTTGATCGTAAATACGCTCGGACAATCTGCTCAGCTCGTCTTCGGAGGTAACCTTCAAGAAAAGTTCAATCTTTGGAATGCGGAGAGTCTCCTTTCCGCCAGCAGCGTGATCGAAGGCTTTTTCAAAGATTGGCAACAAGAGATTCTGCCCTTCGTCACGCAGGTGTTTGCGGATCCTGAAGGCGGACTCCTTCGAGCAGGCATGCACCACCCAGCGTTGTCGCCGGATTCTGTGCGGAGAGGCTGTCATGTGTGTTTTAGAAATTGCTCATACTTTCTAGCATCTTCCTCAGTTCTTCATTCTGTGTCGTTCTTATCAAATCGGATAGCCCCTCTTTGAGCGACGTCTTCACCTTGGCGTCGGTTAGCGTACCGATGGAACTCGAAACTTCCGTTATGGCTTTGAAGCCTTCGCTGCCTTTGGCGACGCTTATGCCCCCATCCGAGATGTACTTGGCGGTATCCAAAACGGACCTGGCCAGGGCTGCTTCGGATTCCCTGGCTTGTGTCTCAAGGTTCTTACGGGTCTCTTCAGGCAGATTGCGGTCGGCGGCCCTTTGCCTGAGAAGTTGCAACTTTCGCTGTTCGGTTTTAGCTCCCACAACGGAAGCATCCAGGAAGTCGTCAGTTAACCGGGTTCCGTTCGTCCTTGTTCCGCCTGAGCTCGCGCCGCCGAACACATCAGCGACTGTCTTCATCGATTGTTTGAAGAATTCAAAATTATCCTTCTGGACATCGATCTTGGGATCAATCGTATTCTTCATAAGGGCATCCAGTTTCCCGTTGACGAATTTTTCACGGGACGGATTAATGTTGATGCCATTATCGATGATCCAGTCGGGCTTCAATCCCGGCTTCGGAAGAGGCGGTTCCTCGGGTTCTTGCTCGGCAGCCTCGCAGTAATAGTACGGCAGCATGAAATCCGCGACGACGTTTTTGCCGGCGTCGTAAGCGAGTACGAAGGTGCCGCCACGCGCGACGCCTGCGAAGTGCTCGATTCCCGGATGCTGGGAAAGGAACTCAGAAAACAGAAGTTTATCGTCCTCTTTCTCGTCCTTCGCCTCGATGATATCGTCGAGCCAGTCCAACCAAAGGATTTGTGTGTTGCTGATGAGGGAATCGAACGGCGTTGTGAACTCGGTTTTGACGACCTTGCCCAGGTTGTATTTAAACTCGCCGCTCGCTTTCATCGCGTCGTTCAAGTCGGTTTTCCAAGAGCTATCCCCTTTGAATTGCGAATAAGGGCGGTTCAACTTCGTTCCGGCCTCCTTGGCCTTGGTCGTTACGGTGGCATGCTTTTCTGCCGCAATATCCTTGACCGGGGCACCGTCATTGTCTGCGGGTGAATTGGTGACGACGCCCGCCGTAACCGCGTCGTCCACCTTCCCTTTGAATGTGCCGCTAAATTTCACGACACTATCGAGTTGGTGGAAGGCATCCTGCCGCAACAGGTAATGGAAGCGATGGAGGTCACTGTAACGAGTTCCGGGCTGCTTTACGATTTGAGTCTTGTCAGTCCCCAATAGGACCGAGTGAACCTTGAACGGCAAGTTCTTGGAGGCGATCTCGCCTTCAATGATCTTGATACTCTCCGCCACGCTCTTTCCGATGTGGCCCTCAATGCGGAAGAATGAGAAACGGCCGATTTGCGCGCCAAAAGGATTTGCCGCCCCACCCTGTGCCCCATACGCGCTCGCGCTATAGGAATAGTTGAAAGCATCCATTCCGCGCTTGCTTAGATGGTAGTTCCAGTTCTTCTGGACCGGGTCAGTCGTGTTGACCTGGTAATAATAGGGAATGGCGCGCTCTTCGAGAGAGTCGTCTTCGAACCGGCTTGGCGTGACGCGGATCGGGCTCGACGAGGACGGCACTTGGAACGTCTGAATTAAAGTGTTCAGCTTACCCGCCAGGAACTGCGCGTGATTGAGCCGCCCAGCGGTCTGGCTCGTCAACGGCGACGGATAAAACCCGATGCGGTTTGCGTCCAAGTCAGTCCCCGGAACAACATCACCGAGCAACAGATGCTTAGGAAACGCTTCTGTTTCGGGCCAACACCAGGTTGTATCGCCGAACAGAAGTTCGCGAAAGTGATTATAAGTTTCGACAAGGTCCTTCAGAAAGTCGTAATAGTACTGAATCCCGGAGCCGTGCACGTCGAAGAACGTCTTATATGAATTCAGCTTCGCAACCCAGCCGGGTGTGGGGTCTGAAGCGAACACGTCGCCAAGAAAAGCTGAGCACTTCGCATACAACTTCGACAATTCGGCTACGAGCTTGCCATGGATTATATTGCATACGGTGCGATAAACGGTCGTGAGTTGCTCAGGAGAGGCAATGCCCGACGCAAACAACGGACGGTCCGCTACAATTTCATCCAGTGCGCCCGCGGCCTGGTTTGGCGTGGTGATGCTCGTCCTGAGTAAATCGACCGATGATTTTCCGACGAGGAGGATCTTCATGGTATTGACGAAGTCCTTGCCGAGATTATCGCAGTCGGTCCCTGAGCAGAGGTCTTCGTCCTTTACATAACCCTCGACAAACAACACAGCCACCATGTCGTTCAGCGAGCTTCCGGTCGTCGCGTCGAATGAGCGCAGCGCGGTGGCTTGCGGGTCGGTTGTGTCCTGCCGGACCAATTCAAATAGCTTGATGATCTTATTATCTACGTAAAAGGGACCATATACCGGGTTCGATTCATCGTAGAGCTTGAACTTGTCGAACACACTATCGGCGGCGTACAATAAGTCGCCGTCGGTGGTCACGCCGGCGCCTTTGGTTAAGCTGATGTTTCCGCTCCGTAGGACAATACGCAGGCCGCAGACAATTCCGACGCCAAGCAACTTGATGCGCGTAAGGCGGGTCTGGTCGTCGAAGTAGTTGCTGATGCTGTTGAGCTGTTCGTGGCTCAGCACCTGGTCCTTCTCGAAGATGCTGTATCCGGTAGTGATTTCCGCGAGGCTTTTCGTTACCTGGTTCATATGGATTCGGTTAGTTATTCTCAGGCGTGGCCTGCAAGCTGCCGAGAGCGGTTTGCCCCAGCAGAAACTTCGGCTGATCCTCTCCGGCGCCGCATTCGTGCAGCTTTCGAGGTGGATAGACGTTTCGCACCGTGAAGAGGATGCTGATAAATGCTTGGAGCTTCGCTGTTGATTCCGCGGTGTTTGCGCCGGCTTTCACGGAGATCCAATCGCGGTACGCCTTCTCCAAGGCAGCCATGTCCTGTCTGCTGATCCAACAGATGCGAGGCAGGACGTGCGCAGGGGTTTCTTCGCGAATCACCTCCTCCGCGAAATGCCGGAAATCCATGTTGCCGAAACGACTGCTGTAGGCCGGCAGAATGACGTGGATGCGATAACTGTAGGGATCTTCTTGGTCGGGACAGAGGGGGAGAAACGGATCGAGGGGAAGCTCCGGTCGTAGAAGTATCATTTCGATAAGATAAAGGGCCTCGTCACTGTAATGTGCCTGCAGGTAACCGATGAGCCGATCGATCGCCTGGTTCCCCTGCGCCTCGGTATCGAAACTCCCCCGAGGACTTGCGACAGGGGTTCCTTTGTCGTCGACGATGTCAAAAGAAAACTTTCCATCGCCTGTCTCCGTCCTTAGGTATCCCGAAGGCAGCAACCCGAAGAAAATGGCACGCGTCAGCGCCGCGTGTGCCAGGTCGGAAGTCGCATATTTCGCGGCACTGGAGACCAGTGTGTCTCCGGTGGCTCTGTCGCGGATGCGAAACGCGAATTCGGCGTCCGCCGGTTCGACAGCCGCGAAGTCGTCGTACTTTACCTCGGACAGATTACGGCGCGCGAAATTTTGCAACCCCAGGAGTTTTGCAAGGCGCTTTTCCAGTCCGGAGACGTTTTCGCTATCCCAGAGGTACACGTCGTCTCTGAGCGAATAGTTGTAGGCGAGGGAGCGGCCGGCGCTGATGACCGGGTAGTTGTTCAGGAAATCGCACTTGTAGCCGAGCATGCTCTCGGGACTAAACCCGAAGGCAGAATGGAGAACGTGGACGAAGTCCGTGAAGCGCTCGGCGAAGCGTGCAATGAGGTGGCTGAGGAAGCGGTTGCGACGATCAGCAAACATGCCTTTGTCCTCGATAATTTCTTCGAGCGAAGACAGCGGGTTTCCGCGGTAGATCTTATTGTATTCTGCGATTGAATCTACGACTTGGCAGAAATAAGTGCGCTGGAGATCAGGGTCAGCCGAGAGCAACTCCCGAAAATGAGCCAACTGAGCGAAGTAGTTCGCCATCACCTGGTCGAAAAAGAGAAGATACGCTTTCAGCTGGAATGCGAGCGCTCTTCGCTTTTCGTCTGCTCCGCTGCTTAAGCCAAACTCGGTGAGACCATAGAGCGCGGGATAGTGATTCTGGAAAGAATAGTAATCGCCGGGACCACGAAAAGTGCCGAGCGGAATCCCGATATCGTCCGCCCGATCAGTCTCGACTTTGGAACGGGCGTCATCTCTTAGCTTTGTCAAGTAAGCCGCTACTTTCCGGCCGTCGGCGACGACCGGCATGTCTCGCTTGTAAAAGACCAGGCGGGACCTCGTTTCATTGAGCAAGGCCTTTTTTCTCTCGGCCACCGGAACAATCCATTTTGCTGCGAGCGGAACCGAAGTGCCCTCCGGGTTGATGACGATCTCTCTGACGGCCCGCACGCCGCCGATGTCCATTATGACGCTTATGATATCCGAAAGGAAAATCTTCGTGCGCAGATCCGCTCGTTTCAGCTCGTCGTCGTCAATGAAACCGCAGTCCAGCGCTGGGCCGTCGAAGATCTCGTCCACCGTGAGGGGAGTTGCGTCAGCTTTGGTCCGCTCGAGCATTTCGCTGAGAGCGTAGTTGGGAACCGGCGGAGAGAGGTATTGCTGCACCTGGAAAATGATTTCCGCCTGCACCTTAGCGACATCCGCAGTGGCGGTGAGTTCGAGTTCGGCGCAGAGAAGGAAACTTTGCGTCGCGATTTCGTTGAAACGTACGAAGTCTTCGCAAAGGTTGCGATTGGCATGTAACCGGGCTTTTGCGGCGTCCAATACTCTTGCCTTCGTCTCCGCCGATGTTGCATCGTCCATGAACTCGATGGTTACATCATACAAGCCGCGGATGTTCACCTCCTTCACGTCCGTACCGCCGGGGTTTGTTCTGAGCAGCTTTCCTTCTTTGGTGGCCGCGTAGTAGGTCAATGTGGCTGGATGCAACCAAGCGTTTTTGACGCCTTTGAGATCGATGAGAAGCTTTCGGTAGTCCAGCAGTGTCAGAGGGCGGTTCGGAAGAATCTGGCGCGGCGTAAAGAATTGCTTCTTCATTTCCTCCTCGTTCTTAGTCTGGCTTGCGAGGAGGTCTTTGACGGGGAAGGCCGAGCGATAGCTCAAGTCGGTAAGTGCGTAACAAAGCAGTTCGAGCGTTGTGATGCCCGGATCATGCACATTGTAGTCGGTCCAAATCCGGTTCGCGAGGCGTTGAACGTGGTTCAGACCGATCGCGTAGAGCCTCTGCCAGTCCAGGGCAGGCTCGACGATCCTATTTGTCGGAATGGTCAGTTGAGAAAGCATCCTTAGTCTGCTTCGTTGACGACGTGTGCGTAATCGGAAACAAGTATGGCGTCGGGTGATTCCGGCTGCGCCTCGTTCACATCGATTTTAGCGGAGCTACCGGTGTAGCTATACATCTTGAAATCGGTGACATAGTCCACCGGATCAAGTTCCTCGACAAAATCGAGCAGCACCGACTTGTAGATTCTGCCGCCGAAAGAAATGTCTCGTTCGGATTTGAAAGCCCACGGCGAAAGGAACTCAGTGAGTTGCCGCTTGAGGAACTCGCTGTAGAAGTTGAATTCGAAGCCAGCACGGAATTTCACCTTAAAATCAAGCTGAACTCTCTGGTAGCTGGGGCTCTTGACTTTGACTTGCACCTGCATCCCGACGCGGTCGCGCACGAAATCCGTGACGCGACTGAGGGTGTCCGCGTCCACCCTCGGCTGGAGCGGGTCGACGGCGTTCTTATTTTTCAGGTCAGGAATGACGACGATCATCACGTTTCCCGGTGCGAGCCAGGAACCCTCTTTCGCGTGCGGAATGCACTTTACTTTGTGCACTTTGGGAAACGCTTCGAGGACGATCCGTTCGTAATCCCATGATGTGATGCAGCGGTTCTTGTGACGTAGCCTTTCAGAGACGCGCCGGTAGAAGTTGTCGTCGGTTTCTTCGGGGTTACCGCCGAACGAGGCGTAAGGCTGCTTCACTGACTTTACACCGGGCAATCCGTTTTTCAGCTTGCCGATTCTGCCGGCCTCGAGAGCCGTGGTGAGATGACTCTCTTCGTTGCCACGATTCGTGAATCGCACTTCCACCGCATTGGCCGCTATGTCGATGAGTTGGCACACCGCGGACACCTGGCGTGCGATTCCAGCGCGCAGCCAGACGCGGCCGGCGGGTAGAATCGTGTTCTGCGTCGTGGCTTCAGCGGGAATGACGAATCGTACAATGCCGCTGGCAAGCAGTTGATTGGTGGTGTCGAGGACCACGCCGTCGCTACCCAGGATCTTCCAGTAGTTGTCGCATAGGACGGACCAACCGACCTCCGCCTGCGTCCGCGTGGGGTCCGCGCTCCCTTCGGCAACCTGGAAGTGCACACTTACACTGTCACCTGGATTCAAATGATTAAAGCCAATGAGCAATTCGCCTTCGTTCTCATAGACGGGCAGAAGGGAAACGCGCTTTTGCGTGAGAAAACCGAACTGATTGCGCTGATAGCCATGTTCGCGCATTTGGCCGAAGTAAGCAGTATGATAGAATTGCACGTCCGGGTTCGAGAAGTCGCCGGAGTCTGTTGACGAGATGGGAACTTCGTCCGAGTGAGCTTTGTAGGAGAGGGATATGCTCTGAATCGTCGGCGTGTAAGGTTCATTCAAAATGACGAGACTGTCCTCCACGCCCTTGCTGAAATTCATCACGCGCTTCACGTATTCCTGCCGGTATCTGGAGTGCAGAAAATCCTTTTCCAGCGACAGCGTGATGAATCCACGGCGCGGCTCAGGTACCGTCGATTTGAAAGCGCTGAACACCGGATTCTTCAGCAACAGAGCATTGGCCGCCGCAATCGCCCAGGGGCTTTGAGAGCCGCTCAGAGCAAAAATACTCATACCGGTCGAGATGGCGGGCGAGACCGACGAACTGCCCGGGCGAAAGGCTAAAGTGTGTTCGGAGGAGGCGTTGCTTGATTCAAAGAGCGGAACACCCGAGCTGTTAGTGACCCAACTGCCGCCGTCCTCGAAGGAAACCGCGGCCGTAAAATAGTTGTTGCTTACGTCGCGAAGGCCATAGTTGCCGTAAAGGGTGGAGAAGCTCAAAGGAGCGTCCTTCCAGTGGATCTTGATCGTTAGCTCCGAAAGCTTTTTTGAGAGCGCTTCATCGTAACCAATCAGGAATCGCGAACCCCTGCTCGGTTGCGGCCCGAACGGCACAAAGGCTTTCTTAGGATCCAGCACCCCTCCGTCGCTCTCGAGACTCAACGACCTCACGTCGGAAACGTCCACCAACACCTGGGCTTTCCGCAGTGTAAGGCCTAGGAAATCGTGGTAGCCGACTCTGGTGCTTCCGGGCCTTAGCAGCAATTGCAATAAGGGCGCGTGCGCTGTGTATGAATACCCATGAATGGCTTTGTCGTAATCGATCACCGCGCCCTCTGCCCGAGGCACACTGAACTCGAATTGGAGAACCCCTTCGGCACTCAGCGTGGCGGAATGGATGTCCAGCGCCGCCCAGTTCTTTTCTCCTGTGATATATGCGTCAAAGGCGCCTTCGAGCGAAGCGGATTTCAGCCGTTTTGAATCCACATTATTCAGCGTGAGCTTGACGGTGATCTTGCGCTCACCCTCCCTCATTCGCAACACGGGCGAAGCGATGGCAAAACCGAGCTCAGCAGGCGGAAGGCCTTGATGGCCGAAGGCGCGCCATTTAGGCTCATCCGCCGGCAGCTTTCCGCCTAGACCATCGGACGAATTCGCGATCGGCGCATAGCGCACGGTGCCGCGGCCGGCACCGTCAATAAAGATCGAACGTAACGAATCGACATTCGAGTTGTTAATGACTGTGACGCTCGTCGGAGCATAGATCAACTCGATGCCGGATTTGTCCTTACCGGCGGAAAGAACGTCGGCGGGCGAGATCGTGACCGGCGGTGACTGCTTCTTGAGTTCGATCCGAACGTGCGCCTTGTCTGGAACGGCGGCCTTTCTTGTCAGTCGCAAGACGTCCTTGTAATAGAAGTCAAGATGGCGCCCCGTCAGGCGGTTAAGGATTTCCTGGGGCTGCTTGTACAGTTCCAGGAAGGAAAGTAGGAGCGCGAGGTGAGGCGAGGTTGTTGCTTCTTTGCTTTGTAGCAGATCCTTCACCGTCTTCTCATCGTAGGGAAAGAAAGTTGTCCAGTCGCTCGCCGGACTCGTAACGTTGCCCCGATAGTAGTTGACAGACCTCGCGAGGGCCTTGGCGAATAAGAGCAAGTCTTCCGTTTTGCGTTCGTCCATGTCCGCGAAATGGACCTTCAGCTCTTCGGGCATCCGCTCGTTCTGACTCTGCCCAAGTTGCAGAATCATGCTCTGAATGATGTCCTTTTCAGCCATGGAACAAAAAAGCCAATTAGCTCAAAGCTTTGATGCTTGCTCTGACCTCGCTTGCATCCGTGGTGGAGAACGGAAAGACAAGATTGAAGCGAGAATTGGTGGTTCGGACTTCGTATTCCACGATCAACGCCACTTTGCCTTCGAATTGAGCCGAGGTGTCGATCTCGAGCGAAATCACATTGATGCGTGGTTCGTCGATGAGGATCGCGGTCTTTACACGATCCTTAACGAAGGTCGTCATCGTCGTGCTCATTGGTTCGAAGAGCAGTTCCTGCATGTCGATTCCGTATTTGGGATTGAGGAAGCGCTCGCCAAACGCAGTGCCGAGCAGGATTATCAAACTCGCGTGGATGTCCTCTTCGTCCGAAGTCATGAGCACCTCGCCGGTTTCCTGTACAAACTCAGGGGGAAAACTCCAACCCGTTCCCAGAAACGAGGTGTAGGCTGCATCGAATTGGTCTTCGTCCACGGGGCTCCTTGTAGAGTTAGTTGATTATTACGGTAGGCTCTCCGACGGCTGCCATCGCGCCGCAGACACAAGAATCCGAAGTGCGCAACGCCGGCCTGCCTTGGACGAGCACGACAGTGCTGCCGCTTGGAAACACGCTGACCGTAGGTTGGTGGCCGGTCGGCGGCAGTGAGCAGACGTGCGTGTCACCGGCCACCGCGGCCGGTTTGCCACCTATCAAAACGGAAACCACCCCTGGGCCGGTAACGGTGCCTCCGTGATTCGTCGTATCACCTACGCGTGCTGCTGCGGGCATAAGATCAGTTGAGTTGAACCAGACTGCCCTTTACCTTCGTCGTTGCAGTGCTGGAAATTTCTGCGCCGGAGGTTCCTTCCAACTTGAGGTCAGTCCCTCCCTTAGCGCTAAACGAAGTGCCGGATTCCATTTTTGCCTCCGTGCCGGCTTTCAATTGGAGGGCTTTGCTGCTCTCGATTTTGATACCATCTGGAGTCATTTCGATCTTGTTTCCATTTTGGTCTTCCATCTTGATGGCTTTGTCCTTCTCGCTCAGAATGATTTTGTTTCCGGCGGGTGTTTCAAGCTGCATGACTTTTTTGTCGTCATCGAAGTAGAGCCTCATCTTGGAACGGCTCTGATAAGCCTTTTCATGGTTGTCTTCGGAGCCTTTCAACGGCGGGGCCTTGGCGCTACTATGGAGCATGCCGAGAATTACTGCCTGACGCGGATCGTCATTGAGGAAACCAAGTACGATCTCGTCACCGATTTCGGGACGAAAGAAGAAGCCGCGATCGTCCCCCGCGTCCAAAGAGGCGACACGCGCCCAAGTGCCGTCCTCATCGCTATTTACAAGCGGCACCCGCACCCTCACGCGATGTTCGCCATCGGGATCTTCATTGCTGACAACCACGCCGATTTGCAAACCGTTGACGCCCGGCAACAGCGAGGAAGCTTTGGGCGCGGAAAGACCGTTGCCGTCTGCTAACCGGCGTTCGACGCTTCCGAATTGCATGTGTGTCTTCCAGCCCTGGACCAAGTCGAAGTCATGGCGCACGCCCGTAACAAAGACGTTCCCGTTGTAGCGATCGCCGACGCCAGCCAGGGTGACGGTGTTGCCGGGATTCACTGTGGCGATGCCTTCGCTCTTGATCCGTCCGTTCACGCGGCTCATTTGCGAGCGCAGCCATTCCGAATCAGCCCATGCCTGCGCCTCTTCTTCGGTTATGGCGGCGTTCTGGAGTTCCAAGTGGTCAAGAGCAATCACCGCGGCCAAATCAGCCGTCCGCAGATTGCCCGGGCCGCTAACGCCGGGATCGGCGCCCCCTCTTTCCATTACGCCTTGCTGGGCTGCGTCCCAGGAAACGCTTTTCACAGCCCTGTATTGGAGACGGGCGTCGATCTCGGCGTCCATTTCGAGAATCGTCGCACCAAATTGCAGGGTGCAAGCGGCGGGGCTGTCGAAGACAGGTTTCTTGACCTCGACCTTGTCCGCATTTGTAAGGACGAGCCGGCCGTTGGCCTCCGCCCGCGTAAGAAGGAAATCCCAGTCGCTGCAGTAATACTGCACTTGCTGTTTATGGGTGACCGTCGTGGGTTCGACATCTGCATCTATGCCCGCGTTGCCGAGCAAAGAGGTGATGATATCGCTGTCCTTCTGGTCGAAAAAGTAAGCGCCTTTGCGACCGACTGAGAGCTTGACGGCTTTGTGCCGGCACTCGACCACGAACTGCGGCGCCGTGTGCTCGCGAATCTTGAGGCTTTGCCTGATGACGATCCCTTTGAATAGCGAAACCGGATCGTTGCTGGCGCCGGCGAGAATTTCCACCTCCTTTCCGGGGACGAATGTTTCCGCGTTGCTCAATGCGAAATCGCCCGAGGAAGCAGAGCCGTCCAGGTAAACCAAGCGCGCCGAGGAAATCTTATTGGCGGCTTTGGTGATCGTGGCGGCCAGCAAGTGCTGCAACCGATCCACCGCCGTGCCGTTCACCTTGACTGTGAACTCGCGATGTTCCGCGGGAATTGGCAGTGTGCGCTCGCCGGCCATTTTTCTATTTCTTTAGCGGAGGAAAGAAGATTCTCGTGCCTGGAGTGAGCTTGCGGAAATTGTCAATCCGGTTGGCGCGAGCCACATCGAGGTAGTAACGCGGGTCCCCATAGATTTCGAAGCACATCGCCGGCAGGTTGTCACCCGCCTTCGTCAGTCGGACATGCGTCAGGTCGGGCGATTCATCCTGCGCAAGTGCGACGCGAGTCTGATCGTCCGAATTGTCTATGAAGCTGGCCGTGATGATTGCGCGTAGGGGAACTCCATCTGGCTTGAACAGCTTGTACGCGATCGACGCATTCTTGATCACACAGCGCTTCACCTGCAAAGTGCCCCAAGTGACCTTTAGGTAATTTGGCCTGTGACTGCTCCCGTTGTAGCCGGTGACAGTCTGAAACTCCTCGATTTTCTTCTGAACATCAATCGCCTTTCCATTTGCGCCGGTGCCATCGAGGAAGAAGGTCAGCGACATATCGCCAGGCTTCATCTTCTTGAACTCCATCCGGCTGCCAGTGGTGCCCGATCCCTGCGCGGCGTCATACTCGATCTCGTACGCCAGGGTGATCTCGTTAGGGTTGACGTACGACTCGAACTGGCTAATCGGCTTTGTGGAGCGATCATAATCGGGCTTGTCGTACGCTTTGATCAGCACCTTCTCCAGAGTTCCTCGGTCGCTCATGCTGTAAAGTGGAATTTCGACTTCAACGTCCGGCAGGCCGCTAGCGCTCGGCTTTCTGCTGCAGGATATCGAGCACGCGCTCGACGCATTCGTTAATAATCGTTTGCTTGTCCTCCGTGGGGGAAGGCGCCGAAGCGCCGCCTCCGGCGGTCTGGTTGGTGACTTCGACAGAAATCACGACTTCATCGACGATGACTGGCATGGTCAGGACTGATCCACAGTAAAGTATTGATAGAAGAACTGCAGGGTCTCGATCACGACCGCGTTATTCGCCGCGTTTAAGTCGCTTACAGCCCATTTCGTGGGAAAGGCGTTGACCAGGTGCCATGTCATCAGCGGCTGGTGCTCTTCGTTGAGCAACTTTACGTCTATGTTCTTTGGCTGAATCTTTAGCTCGTCGATGCTCTGTCGTATCCACTTGAGGATTTCCGAATTCAACAGCAGACCACGCTTTAGAACCAATTCGGGATATTTCGCGCGCGCCGGGTACTTCTGGACGAAACGGTTTTCGCCACCTTCGGCGAACTCTTCCGTCGCGACCTCAACCGAGAGGCCGCCAACCTCAGTGAAGCGCAGGTCATTATCGTTGGGCGGCACACCCAGCACTTCCACTCTGAAGTGAAAGCCCGGAGGCGGATAGTAGTTGGCCATTAATCATTCTGGAGTTCGAGGCCTTCGTGCGCAATTTCGATGGATTCGATGGCCACTTCGTTGCCTGAGGCCTTTAATCCGGGGCCTTCAACCTTTACAGGGAAAGCGTTCTGAACTTTCCATACCATGACGGGATTGTGCTCTTCGTTAAGCAGGCTAATGACGAGGTCGCGACGCTCGACGGTGTTCAGCTTCACGGTGGAAAGCCATTTGAAGAACTCGTTGTCGCTTCTTACGATCCCGCGTTTCATGACGATGTTGTTGAATTTGCGAAGGCCCGGCATTTTGATAGAAGAGTATTCCTTGAAATCGCCGTCGCGGTATTCGATCGCCTGGTTCTCTTGTGTCAGGCCGGAAACTTCAGAGAAGCCGATGCGCGTGCCGCCCCACTGCACCGTGAAGTGAAATACAGGAAGAGGATAGAGTGTTGGCATAATGTCTAATAGCTAGATGTGCGTTGACAATAACAAGTGCGTCAGGAGGTTTGCAGTTTGTGCGAAAACTTCAGGATGATGAACTCCGCCGGACGGACAGCTGCCATTCCGATCTCGACGTTCATCCTCCCTTCAAGGATGTCTTGCGCGGTCATGGTCGTGCCGAGCCCGCATCGGACGAAAAAGGCGTCTTTTGGCGTCGCGCCGGCTAATGCGCCCTCGCGCCATTTTTGCGTGAGGTAGTTTTCGATCATGCCGCTAACCTTGACCCAGGTGTTGGCGTCGTTTGGTTCGAAGACGGCAAAGTAGGTGGACTTTTTCACCGATTCTTCGACCATTGTGAAGAACCTTCGCACGGATATGTAACGCCATTCGTTGTCATTGCCCGCGAGCGTACGCGCCCCCCAGACAAGGGTGCCCTTGCCAACAAAGGCGCGGATTGCGTTGATGGATTTGCCCGAATTCGCGTCCACGTTAAGCGTATCCTGTTTGGCGTTGTCGAGTTTGACGACAGGCTCGATGACGTCGGCAAGACTGATATTGGCGGGGGCTTTCCAGACGCCGCGGTTCTTGTCTGTCGTAGCGTAAACTCCCGCCACCGCGCCGCTCGGGGGTAGCACGAGGAAGCGTTCCTTCAGTGCGTTCTTCACAAAGTTGTAGAGCGCGGTATTGGAACTCTTGAAGGAGGTGAGATCCGCGGCTGGGCTTGCCCCGTGGGTAACATCGACGTTGGTTTCAGCCTCGTTGACGAAGAAATTGATTGTCGTCTTGAGGAACGGGTAATAAGCCGCCCCGTACTTAAGAAAGTTGTTTCCGAAAAAGCCCCGATTTGTGCTCTGCGCGGCGGGGTCCAATTCAGTCTTTCCGTCGCGGATGTCAAAGATGGCGAACCGGTCGCGAAGTTTGTCGCATTGGGTCAGCACTGCCTGCACCAAGGTCTGGTAGTCCGCGGTGGTGAGATTGATTGCTTCGGGAATGACGAGCAGGTCTGGCTCATCCTCGAGCGCCACCGCGTTCAGACCATCCTGCAAGCCAAACATCGTGGCTGGGTTCGTTGTGGCGTCGCCGGCGAGATCGATCGCTGGCGTCGCTTGGTAAGTGCCGACTGACGTTATGTAGCACTTGCCGCCGCCATTGTCGAAAAACAGCTTGACGCTGTAGTATAGCAGATACTTGACGGTCGGCTCCGCAAAGGCAGTAATCGTAAAGCCTCCAGCAGGATCATCGGCTACGGTGAGAGCAACGGTGTCATCTTTCGGTCCGCCGTAATACTGCTCGTATTCTTTGAGCGAGAAGATCTTGGTCGGCACGAGGATGAGATCGTTGGGAGCCTTTTTTGTCGCTTTCTCTGTGTAGCCGATAAAGGCGGGAATGGCAGTCTCTACCTCTGCGACGGAAGGCGGGAAGACCGCTATCTCCTCCACGTAAACGTCGGGTGTCTTGTAGGTTGGCATGATTATGTTTGGTTATGGTTTTGAAATCGGAATGATCAGGTCCGCGTTGGAACTTTCAGGCCCTGGTTGGGGCAAGTGCGCTACGAGCACGTCGCCATTCCGTGTTAGCTGGATCTTCTTTCGAGCTTTCTCCGTTCGCTTCACGGCGGCCTGCGACCTAAACAAGACGACGCGGGCGGAATTTTCGCCCAGGAGCGCCGGAGAGATGTCCTCAGAAGTGAACGAGCCGGAAGGGATCTTGTTGAAAGCAATCTGGGACCGTCCGTCGTCCGTAAACCCCGCATCCACGACGGAGAGCAGACCAAGATCGGTCTCGGAGTAATTTCTGGCTACCACATAGTAGTTGAGCGTCTCCTCTCTCGCATCGAACGGGATTTGGAATTCCGGGGCAGACGCATAAAAACCGTTGGCGATTTCCACTTCCAACACGCCGAAGACGCCGGCCTGAAGCAATGGGGAGTCTAAGTAATAGAGGGTTTGTTTCGCGCTCGCCGGATACACTTCATCGAGGGTGTAAGTGCCTGGAGCTTGGCCCGTGAGATCGTATGAGACGGTGAGCCGATCGTCTGAAGCCGATATCGTCTCTGATTGATGCGCTTGACCCGCGGAGTCTTTCAGCGTGATTGTCGCCGGGCGAGCATCATTGGTCAGCGTGTGACCGAAGACCGGGCCGGTCAGCGTAATGTTGACCGCGGGATCAAAGGCGGTCGGCGAGGTGGAGTTCCTGTACAGCCGTCGAGACGTCGCCAGGTTGGCGCCTCCTTCGGTAAAATTGCCGAAGAAGGGATTTGCGAGCCTCAAACCGATCCGCACGGTCTTCCCCGACATCGCTATGAGCGCCGCGCCGGCATCGTCCGCTTCGTAAATTACGTGCAATTTGCCGTCGCGCTCCCTGGCCAGGAGTTTGCCGTTTTTAAACAATTGGGCCGCATCGCCCGGAATGATGAACCGAATGTCCTGGCAGTTATCGCTATAGTAAGCATGCGATATGGCGACGGTGAAAAGGGTGTTGAACTGCGTATTCATCTCCCCTTGATGGTCGCAGCGATCTTCGTAATCGGAGGCTGGACCGTTGAAGGCGTCTCAAGCTCGAGGACCAGGAGGCGGACCTTGTAGATGATCGACGGCAGTTGCTTTCCGCCAATGAAGGTCCAGATCTGATTGAGCTGCTCGTAGCTCGGAGATTGCAGTTCCAAAGTCAACTTCTCAATCCGTGAGTCTAACGCGGGAAACTCCTCCCGGGTGAACACCGGATGCGACTGGAAATAGATGAGGATGTGAGAGACGTATTTGAGCGCTTCGTCGTATCTTTTGAAGTTTGCGGCAAACAACACGCAGAGATTCAACTTCAGGTCTGGTTCCTTTACGACATGCCGCCCATTGAGTTGGGCGTATTCCGGAAGGTGCGTCTTAACCGTTCGCTCTTCTTCGATATTAATAACGCTGAGCGCAATCGTGTCCTGATCGAACGCATATTTGCCGGCCTCATCGACCACTTTGCTCAACGCTACGCTGAAGGTCTCCGCACTCGTCCGCGTCCGCAGGAACGTGTTGAGCTCGTCTCTCAAGAATTGAAGTGCGACGTCCAACATTTCCGGATTCTCCGCAACGAGTCGTTACTTCATAGCGGAACCCGGCTTCGACGTCTTCCCAACTAAAGTATGAAAATCGCGGCTCCGTCCTTTTGCGCTTGCGACCAATTCGGGAGCCGCTAAAAGAAGGGTTCTTTTCGCGCTTTGCAGTTGAAAAGACATCCATCGGAAGGGTCTAAGGGCACAAAAGGGTCCAGCCGAGGCAGGCGGCGACGCGTCGATCCGGCCCTTTCCCTTTTTGATTCCAAGCTGCAGAAGCGCCTCCTCGAATTGCACTCTGCGATGGATCTGCAGGCGTTCTTCAAGTCCGCGGTGAGGTTGCTTCACGCTGCAATTCCCTGCGATATCGTTTTCGGCCTGGTCCACGATGCCGTCGGAGGAGGATGCTCGAGTACGGTCTGGGACTCGAATTGCAGTCTGCTCGGGAAGGAATACAAGCCCACGAGTCTTGGCGGCAATCGACACCTTTCAATTCTCGCAGCCAATCCGAGTGCCAGGGCGTGTGGCCTGCGCGAGGAACATCCCAGGGGAGAGAAAGCGGAAAGCTTCCCTTTTTTTGTTCCTTCGGTCCAAGGCGTCGCCATGAGGCATGCCATCGCGCTCTTTTTCTGGAATGAAACTGTGGATATCGTCGACCTCTTGCTGGCGCCGCATCGGGGCTCTCACTGGCCGGATATTTCCCCGACCGAGATGGCTACCGTGCAGGCGCTTTATCCGCATATTGAGACCGCCTTCAGACGGTTGAGCCGCCTTCAGAACGCCACAACCGTCCGCCGGGGACTGGAGGATGTCGTCTCCATGCTCCCCTTATCGACCATTCTGCTCGACTGGCATCTTTCACCCCTTTATCACAATGCCGCCGCACGCCGGGCCGCAGCCCTATGGAGCGGGATCGACCCCCAACTCAAGCTCTTGAGTCGCAAGCTAAAAGTGCCTCGGGATCTTCTCAACGCTCTGGAGGACATGCGGCTCAAGAGGACTGCCGGTTCGACCTTTCGCGAACGAATCGTCGTGCATTCCAGCCTACCGGGATTCAAGGCCCGTCTTTCCATGCGAGCCCTGCGCTCGCCGCATCCCGGAAGACCAAGCTTCGTTATTCACTTCGAGAGCGACGATGCGACTCAGAACGGAAAGCTCGACACCCTAACGCGCCTCTCGCCGAGGGAACGCGAATTGGCCCTGATGGTCAACGAGGGGAAGAGCAATCAGGAAATTGCAGACGCCCTCGGCCGCCAATTGAGCACAGTGAAGAGCGAACTCTACTCTGTCTTCAAGAAGCTGGAAATCCCGAGCCGCGCCCGGCTCATGGCGCTGCTGCGCTGATGGGATGAATGCTTTGCCGAATTCCCTGGAAGCGTTTCAAGAGTCGCCGATCGAATCCTGGATCGCGCCAGCGATTCGGTCGGCATGGCCGTTGATCAACGCTTCGTCGCGGCCTTCGATGAGAAGGCGGATCTTTGGTTCAGTTCCTGAGTAGCGCAGAAGGACACGTCCCCTGCCGTCGAGCTTTTGCTCAGCCTCCTTAAGGAGCGTCTGTACTGCGCCGAGGGTCTCCAAGGCGGGCTTTTCGCGAACCTTGAGATTACGCTGAGCCTGCGGGTACTTCTTAAGGACCTTCTTGAGTTCGCTCAGCGGCTTGCCCGTTTCCATCATAATGCGCAGAACTTGTAACGCGCTCACAATCCCGTCGCCCGTGGTGGCATAGTCGCGGAAAATCATGTGGCCGCTTTGCTCGCCGCCGACATTCAGGCCCTCGCGCATCATCGTCTCAATGACGTAGCGATCACCGACCTTCGTGCGAAGGACCCTTCCTCCCTCGGCAGTTAACGTTTCATCGAGGCCAAAGTTGCTCATGACCGTTGCCACCAGCGTGTTCTCGGCCAACCGGCCCTTCTTCAGTAAATCCAGAGCGGCAATCGCCATAATCTCGTCGCCGTCCACAAGATCACCGGTCTCGTCGCAGAGCAATACGCGATCCGCGTCACCGTCATGGGTAATTCCAACATGAGCCCCGGCCTCTTTGACAGCTCTCTGGATCTCCGACGGATGCGTACTGCCGCAGTTTGCGTTGATGTTTGTGCCGTTCGGAACGTTGTGAATGACGTGGATCTCGGCACCGAGTTCTCGCAGAATGCAAGGGGTTGATTTGTAAGCGGCGCCGTTCGCGCAATCCACAGCGATTCGCAAGGAATCCAGCGTTCGCCCGCGCGGAAAGCTTTGTTTGGCGAATTCGACATAGCGCCCCAGCGCGTCGTCAATGCGGAAGGCCTTACCGATCTTCGTGGCGGTTGGGCGAATATTTTCGATCTCTCCGCTGAAAACGATGTCTTCGATGCACTTTTCGACTTCGTCGTCCAGCTTGTAGCCGTCGTGGCGGAAGAACTTTATCCCGTTGTCTTCGTAAGGGTTGTGCGATGCGGAAAGAACGATCCCTGCGTCCGCACGAAGCGATCGGGTGATGTAGGCAACGCCCGGCGTCGGCAACGGACCGATGACTAGAACATCGACGCCCAAGGAGGTGATGCCCGCCACAATGGCGTTCTCCAGCATGTAGCCGGAAAGCCGCGTATCCTTGCCGAGTACGATCTTGTGCCTGTCGGGGGGATGATGCGAGTTTCCTATCGCTGTACTGAAGACGTGGGCGGCGGCACGCCCCAGCTTGAGAGCGGTTTCTGCGGTGACGGGCTCGACGTTTGCAACGCCACGGACGCCATCCGTTCCAAAAAGCCTTCGTTGTGTCGTCATACTTTGGGTTTCGAGATCTTCGAAGGGGGGGCACCCTGCTCAAGCCGCGGATTTTTCTCCACGTTCTTGCTGATGAGGTACCACAGGGCGCACGCGAGAATCAGACAGGTGACTTTCGGTCTCCAATCTTTCATCACTATCGCTTTGATCTTGTTCATTGTGAAGAAGAAGCTGGCTAAGCCGCCGGCGGAATTTATCAACGCTCAGATTGCGTTCAAGAATTCCATTGTGACAAATAGAAACTTGGCCTGTTTCCTCGGAAACCACAATAGCGACCGCATCGGACTCCTCGCTCAGTCCAAGGGCGGCTCGGTGTCGCAGGCCGAGGTTGCGATCGAGATCCTCTCGCTGGGTAAGGGGAAAAATGCAGGCCGCGGCCACCATTCGGTCGTTATGAACGATGAGTCCTCCGTCGTGCAAAACGGTTTTAGAATGGAAAATCGTGAGCGCGAGCTCTTTTGAGAATTCGGCGTCGAGCCCGACGCCGGTCTCAATGAACGGTTTGAGTGAGATCTCGCGCTCGACCGCGATCAATGCGCCAAAGCCCTTGCTCGCGATTTCAAAGACGGTATCTGTGATTTCCTCAATGGTTTCGCGCTTCTCGAAAGCCGAAGTGAAGAACGGATGACTGCCAAGGTCGGTGAGCGCGCGACGAAGTTCCGGCTGAAAGATAACGACTAAAGCGATCGCCAGAAAGACTGACAGGCTGCGCAAGATCCAGCTGATGACGGCAAGATCGAAAAGCTGGGAGAGGAAGGTGAGGGTCAGGAAAATGAGGGCGAGTCCGATGAGGATGCGCGCGCCATGGGTGCCGCGCAGGTAGATGTAGATGTAATAGAGAACCGCCGCCAGAATGCCGATCTCGACCGGGATGCGCCAATACTGCACGACAAACTTTCCGATGGTCTCAAGCATTAGCAGGTTGTTGGAAGTCTCGATGGGAGCACCTTAAAAACTCGAAAACGTCGCACCGAAGCGGAGCAGCCCTGCCCACAAACTGCTTATCCTCCGCTCCGCGGAGACCGCCATAGGCCGAGGATGGCAATCTGCCGAAGGGGCGTGAGTCTTTCGTCGCAAATTCGCCGCAATGCATGACCGTTTCCATTTCAACCCCGGCAGATTGCTTCGGTCATTCGTAAGGCGTCGCGGTGCGGTTTGGGCTCATGCACTCGGAAAATCCTCGCGCCTTTCTCACGACAAAAGCTGGTGAGTGCTATGCCCGGCCAGAATCTATCCGTTGTTGCCGGTGCGTCGGCCAGCCAGCGTAGGAAAGACTTCCGGGAAACTCCCACCAAGACAGGCCGCCCAAATTCAGCGAGCCTTTCGAGGGATTGAAGAAGGGCGAGGTTGTGCTCAGGCTTCTTCCCGAATCCAATCCCAGGATCAATTGCAGTTCTTTCCACGGCCATGCCGTAGCCTATCGCGGCCGAAACGCGCTGTCGAAGGAATTCAGCGACCTCGCCGTGTGCGTCGTCGTAGTGAGGATTCTGTTGCATTGTAAGCGGTTCGCCCTGCATGTGCATCAAGACGACGCCGGCCTGGGATCTCGTGGCGACGTCAGGCATTCGTGCATCACCGAGCAGCGCTGTCACGTCGTTGATGATGTCCGCCCCCTCTTTGACGGCTTCTTCCGCCACAACAGCTTTCGAGGTATCGATGGAGATAATCACCTCGCTTCGTGCCCGGACGCCGCGGATCACAGGCAGAACACGTCTCAATTCTTCGTCGGCGTCCACTGCTTCGGCCCCGGGGCGCGTGGACTCACCGCCAATATCGATGATCTCGGCGCCGTCGTTCTCCATGCGCAATGCGTGGGCTACCGCGGCTTCGGGAGCGAGAAAGTTGCCTCCATCGGAAAACGAGTCCGGCGTCACATTGACCACACCCATGATAATTCCGCGATGGGTGAGATCGAGAGTCCGGCGCTTGAGTTTCCAGATCATCAATCATTTGTTAACCACAGGGGACACGGGGAAAAGGCGATTGACTAGCGGGAAGTTTCTTCCGCCCCCCAACGCAGCCGTTTCGCCATGGTCTGCTTGTTTTTTCACCTCTGTGTGCCCTGTGTCCTCTGTGGTTAATCCGCCTTAGTCACCCGGATTGCGGCCGAACGCCCGTGGGCATCGAGGCCTTCGATCCTGCTAAACGTCTCGATCACTGGGAGCGAAGCGCGCAACGAGGGTTCGTCGTACATGATGACGCTCGTCCTGCGCTGAAACTGGTCGACTGTAAGTCCCGCAAAACTCTTCCCGGCGCCACCTGTGGGAAGTTCGTGACTGGGTCCTGCCACAAAGTCGCCTCCCACGACCGGCGAGATTGCGCCCAGGAAGATCGCGCCAGCCGTGGTGAGTCGAAGGGCAATCTCGCCCGGACGCTTCGTGGCGATAGCCACGTGTTCTGCGGAAAACTGATTCGCGATGGTGACAGCCGCTTCCATGTCGCCGACAAGAACAAGGTTGGTGTTTTTCAGGGCCAGAGCAAGTTCCTTTGGACGCCCGGAGAGGCTGCCTTGCTGGCTTACGGCGGTGGCGACGGCCTCCAACACGCGTGCCGAGTCTGTGAGCAGGATGGCAATGCTGCCCCGACCGTGTTCGGATTGGGCAAGCAGATCCGCCGCGATCCACTCGGGATTGGCGGAGTCGTCCGCGATAACGAGAATCTCGCTCGGACCCGGCAGCAAATCGATCGCGACGCAACCGAAGACCTGACGTTTTGCTTCCACCACATAAGCATTCCCCGGACCGAATATTTTTTGCACCGATCGGATCGTTTTTGTCCCGAAGGCTAGAGCGGCGACGGCCTGGGCTCCGCCCACACGGTACACTTCCGTGGCGCCACATTCGACGAGAGCGCCAAGCAAAGCCGGCTGCACCGAACCGTCGGAAGCCGAAGGCGTGACCGCGACGATCTCGCTTACACCAGCCGCTGCAGCCAGCGTGCAGGTCATTACGGCCGTCGAAACGAGGGGAGCTGTCCCACCCGGGATGTAGATGCCGACACGCTGGAACGGATCAAATCTCTCACCAACGACGGCACCCTGCTTGTTTTTCATGAACCAGCTCTTGCGCAGGCTGCGTTTGGCGAAGGCTTGAACATTGGCTTTGGCCGAAAGAATCGCCTTTCGCACATCCTTGGGCAGACCGGAGCGGGCTGCGCCGAGCTCTGCAGGAGTCACGCAAAGCTGTGACACATCGAGACGCGATCCGCCGAATCTTTCGGTGAAGCGAATGACGGCTTCGTCTCCCTCGCGGGCGACGGCTTCAAGCACTTCAGTCACCACCTCGCGCACCTTCGGATCAGGTACTTTGCGACGGTTGAGCTTCTTCAACAATTTGTCATACCCGCGATCTGCGGGACGAATCACCTGCATCCTCCAGAGTTAGCGGGACATCGTGGCTCACGCCAAACCTTTCCTTGAGTCTAGGGCTCCGGCGCGGCAAAAAAGAAAATCGCAGTTAACGCCGCGTTCGCCATAAGCATCGCGATGATCGAAACAACCACCGAACTCGTGGTGGACTGGCCCACGCCCTCTGCCCCACCCGTGACTTCGAGTCCGGCCTGGCTGGAAATCGTGGCGATCAACCATGCGAAGACGAAACTCTTCACGATTCCCGCGTAGAGATCGATGGGCTGAGCGCTTCCCACCAGACGCAGAATGTAGGCGCTTGAATTCATATCTAATGCGAAGTAGCAAATGCTCCAGCCACCGACGAAGCCTATGTAGTTGCCGAACACCGTGAGCACCGGCAGCATGACGAGCATTGCGAGAAACCGCGGTACGACCAAAAAGCGAACGGGATTGATCGCCATCACTTGAAGCGCTTCGATTTCCTCCGAAACCTTCATCGTTCCGATTTCCGCCGTAATCGCAGAGCCGCTCCTTCCAATGACAACGACTCCGACTAATATGGGACCGAGTTCTCGCAAGAGCGTGAGCGCCACCAGATCCGGCACGTAGGAGGTCGCTCCAAATTTTGCCAGCTGATAGGCCCCCTGCATCGCCATGGTCAGCCCAATACTGAAGGCCGTCAGCGAGGCCATGGGAAGGGCCTGCACGCCGATGCGCACCATTTGATGGAAAACCTGCGAGAACTTGAAGCGTGGCTTCCCGCGCAAGGGAGCTGCAAAAATCCAATAGAGAATCTGCGCGTTGAGCGCGAAATAGTTGCGCAAACCAGTCACGGACTACTTCGCGGCCAGGGCGGCCACGGCCGCATCGGCCGAGTCTGTAATGGTAAAGAGCTCATTGAGCCGCACGAGATCGAAAATGGTGCGGACTTTCTTTTTCAATCCAAAAAGGGCAATCTTTCCCTTGTACGCCGCGGCGTCGCGCAGGTATTCAATGAAAGTCGCGAGACCTGATGAATCGATGTAATCCACGTCGGTAAAGTCCACTAAGAGCACCGGGGTCTCCTCGCCGACGCACGTCTGCAGTTCGGCACGAAGCGTCGGGGAGGCGTGCAAATCGACTTCCCCTGAGATCTTGAGCGTAGTGACGCCATCGTTCTTTGACTTTTCGATCTGCATGGCTTTGCAAATAGCTGTGGCAGCGCTTTGTGAAAAGCTTGATTTGAGGCACGCCACCTTGTGCCCGCCGCCGAAGTCGCTTAAGTAAAATCATGGAGTGCGTCGATCAAAGGGCCTGGGAAGCGATCCGCGAAGATTTTTCGATCCTGAATCAAACGGTCAACGGACACCCCTTGATCTATTTCGACAACGCGGCAACTTCCCAGAAGCCACGCGCAGTCATCGATGCGTTGGCGCATTTTTACGAGCACGACAACAGCAATGTCCATCGCGGACTCCATGAACTGAGCAATCGAGCAACCGCTGCCTATGAAGACGCCAGAAAGCGGCTGGGCGCTTATCTCGGCACGGAAGCTGAGACGATTATTTTCACACGAGGAACGACCGAGAGCATCAACCTGGTTGTCCACGCATGGGGCGACGCCAACGTGGGCAAGGGCGACGTCATCCTTCTCACAGAGATGGAGCATCACAGCAATCTCGTGCCGTGGCAACTCCTCGCCCGACGCAAGGAAGCGACGCTGCGGTTCGTTCCCATCGATGCCGACGGCTCGCTCGACTTGGAGAATCTGGACGATCTGCTCGATGGCCCCGTCAAAATCTTTGCCTTCACGCATATTTCGAACACGCTGGGCACAATCAATCCGGCGATCGATCTTTGTGCCCAGGCAAGAAGAGCCGGAGTGACAACTCTGGTTGATGCTGCGCAGAGCGCCGGCCATCGGCCTCTCGATGTACGCGAGATTGGCTGCGATTTCCTGGCGCTCTCTGGGCACAAGATGTGTGGCCCGACGGGAGCCGGGGTGCTGTACGGACGCAAGGAGATCCTTGAACAAATGGCGCCCTTTCACGGGGGTGGAGAAATGATTGTGAGCGTGGCCCTTACCCACAGCGAATTCAAACCTCCGCCGTATCGCTTTGAAGCAGGAACCCCCGCAATCGCGCAAGCCATTGGCCTCGGAGTATCAGCCCACTATCTCGACCAAATCGGACGCCAGCGCATATTCGATCACGACCAGGCTCTTGCATTGCAGGCGATCGCGTTGATCGAGGAGATCCCAGGTGTTCGCATTTTCGGGCCCCGCGATGAACGCGCCGGACTCGTCAGCTTCGTGCTGGAATCGGCTCACGCGCACGATGTGGTCAGCATGGCCGACCAGTACGGCCTGGCACTGCGGGGCGGCCACCACTGCACCCAGCCGCTTCTGCGAAAACTCGGCGTGCCAGCCACGGCCCGGGCAAGTTTCTATTTTTACAACACCCCTGAGGAGGTCATGCGCATGGCGGAAATCCTTCGGAAAATTCAAGCCTTCTTTGCGTGAACATCGAAGAACTCTACCAGGAAGTCATCCTAGACCATTGCAAGCGCCCGCGGAATTTCGGACCTCTTCCCGACGCCACGGCGACCATCAAAGGCGACAACCCCTCCTGCGGCGACGAAGTGGAACTGGCGGTCAGGTTCACGCCGCAGACGATCGATGCCCTCAAATTCACCGGTCACGGCTGCGCGATTTGCATGGCGTCCGCGTCGCTGATGACGGTAAAAATGCGAGGCAAATCCCCCGGCGACGCGCAGGCTGCGATCGAGGCTTTTCGCAATATGCTTACGGCCCCCGAACCAGCCGAGCCTCCGTCTCATTTTGGCGATCTGCTCGTCTTCAGCGCGGTCCGCAGGTTTCCCCAGCGCGTCAAGTGCGCGACACTGGCGTGGCGAGCCCTTGAGCAAGCTCTCGCCTGCTCGTCCGAGCACGCTGTCACAACCGAGGAAACGGAATTCTAGTCCTTGGGAGTAAATAGTCGGCTCAGCTTCGCCCTCCCCCTGTTTGATGCCGGTTCTGCCATTCCTTCCTTTTGGCGTCGCTATTTCCTTTCGTCCAAGGCCGCTTGCGCAGCCGCAAGGCGGGCGATTGGCACACGGAACGGTGAACAGCTCACGTAATCCAGCCCGATCGCGTGGCAGAATTTCACGCTCCTTGGTTCGCCGCCATGTTCGCCGCAAATTCCAAGCTTGATGTTTCTGCGTGTCTTCCTGGCCCGGTCACGCGCGAGCTTCATGAGCTCGCCGACTCCATCCTGATCGATCGAAGCGAACGGATTTGCCGTGAAGATCTCATGCTCGAGATAGGTGGGCAGGAAGCTGCCCGAATCGTCCCGGCTCATTCCGAGAGCGGTCTGCGTAAGGTCATTGGTGCCAAAGCTAAAGAACTCAGCGTCTTCCGCGATTTGTTCCGCGGCGAGCGCCGCGCGCGGAATTTCGATCATCGTGCCGACCAGATACCTGAGTTTCGTCTGGTTTTCCTTAGCGACCTCCTTTGCGACACGATTTACGATGTCGATCTGAAGCTTGAGTTCCTTTGGAAAACCAACGAGCGGGATCATCACCTCCGGACGCACTTTAATGCCCTCGGATTGCACTTGCGCGGCCGCCTCGAAGATTGCGCGGGCCTGCATTTCAGAGATTTCCGGATAGACGATGCCGAGGCGGCAGCCGCGGTGTCCTAGCATGGGGTTGAACTCGTGAAGTTCGTGCACCCGTTTGGAGATTTCCTCCTGCGCGATGCCAAGTGTGGCAGCCAGCGCGCTTTGCTGTGCGTGATCGTGCGGCAGGAACTCGTGGAGGGGCGGATCAAGCAGGCGAATGGTAGCGGGAAGTCCTTCTAGCGCACGGAATATGCCGATAAAGTCGTCCCGTTGGAAGGGGAGCAACTTGGCGAGCGCTTTCTTCCGATCGTCGATGTTGCGGGCAAGGATCATTTCGCGCATGGCGTCGATCCGATCGCCTTCAAAAAACATGTGCTCGGTGCGGCAGAGCCCGATGCCCTCAGCACCGAAGCCGATGGCGTTCTCGACCTGCTCTGGTGTGTCAGCGTTGGTGCGAATATCGAGCTTGCGACATTTGTCCGCCCACTGCATCAGCGCTGCGAAATCCTGATAGTTTTTGCTCTTCTCGGGTTGGAGGGTCTTGCTGACGAGAACTTGGACGATCTCGGAGGGTGCTGTTTTCACTTCTCCTGCGAATACCACGCCCGCCGTGCCATCTATAGAAATGAAATCACCTTCTTTAAGCACATGTCCGTTGGCCGTGACAGTCTTGTTTGCATAGTCGATGTGCAATTCGCTGGCGCCGCAGATACAGACCTTCCCCATCTGGCGGGCGACAAGGGCCGCATGGGAGGAAACACCACCACGCGCCGTAAGGATGCCTTCGGCGGCAATCATCCCGCGAAGGTCCTCGGGCGATGTCTCGATGCGGACGAGGAGAACGCGTTCCCCACGATGGGCGCGCAGGACAGCCTCCTCGGCGCGGAGCACGAGACGGCCGCTCGCCGCGCCAGGCCCCGCTGGCAGGCCCGTTGCGATTTTGGTCGCATTCTGGGCGCTTTCCTTGTCGAAGATCGGCGCAAGCACATGGCTCAGCGAATCCGCCGGAATCCGCAAGAGAGCCTCCTCCTTGCTGATGAGTTTCTCCTTGACCATGTCCACTGCGATCTTGATCGCAGCAAGGCCGGTGCGCTTGCCATTGCGAGTTTGCAGTATGTACAAACGATTGTCCTCGATGGTGAATTCGAGATCCTGCATGTCGCGAAAGTGCTTTTCGAGAAGCTCACGCACCTTAAGAAGCTGCTGGTAGGATTCAGGCATCTCCTTGCTCAGCTGCGAAACGGGTTTCGGCGTCCGAACGCCCGCCACAACATCCTCGCCTTGCGCGTTGATGAGGTACTCGCCGTAAAAGACCTTCTCACCGGTGGCCGGATCGCGCGTAAAGGCGACTCCAGTTCCGCTGGACTCGCCCATATTGCCGAAGACCATCGTTTGAACGTTGACCGCAGTGCCCCAGTCGTGAGGAATGTTGTATTTCCTCCGGTAAACGATCGCGCGATCGTTGTTCCAGGAGCCAAAGACAGCGCCGATCGCGCCCCAAAGCTGATCCTTCGGCTCTTGCGGAAAGTCCTTGCCTGTGCGCTCGCGAATCAAAGCCTTGAAGCGGGAAACCAACTCCTTGAAATCGTCTGTGCTAAGCTGCGTGTCCGGAAAGTGGTGGTTGCCATATCGCTCATCCTTGAGGTGCTCAATGGTGCTTTCAAACGGCTCGTGATCCTCATCGGGACGCTTCTGCACGCCCATGACGACATCTCCGTACATTTGCAGAAAGCGCCGGTAGCTGTCCCATGCAAACTTCGGATTGCCGGTCTTCGCTGCGACGATATCGACGGTAGCGTCATTCATTCCGAGATTGAGAATGGTGTCCATCATTCCCGGCATCGAATCACGCGCGCCGGAACGAACGGAAAGCAAGAGCGGATTCTCCTGCCCTCCAAATTGCTTGCCGACCGATTTCTCGATCTTCGCCAGGGCCTCATCAACCTGCTTTGCGAGCAACGGCGGGTAGGAACGCTTATGGTTAGAATAATAAGTGCAGACCTCAGTCGTAATCGTGAATCCAGGCGGGACCGGAAGACCGATGCGGGTCATTTCGGCGAGCCCGGAACCCTTTCCGCCCAGCAGAGAACGCATTGTACCGTCCCCATCGGCTCGGCCGTGACCGAAGGAGTAAACGTGCTTTCCTTTTAGAAGGGGGGCTTTCGAAGGCTTGGATTTTTTCGGCATAAAAGAGAAACGCTGTGAGGAGCCCCGGCCCTTAGCGGAGGCAAAGTACGCGCCAGCGGAACGCGAGCTAGATGTTCCGTGAAAAGATTAGTTAAACGAGGTCAGGGGCGGGCGCCCACCGCGAGCACTTCATTAAGGAGGCGTTCGAATTCCTCGAGCCCCGTGCTGGGGATGATCACCGTATTCCGGCGTCCGTGAGCTTCCTCGGTGATACGCAAGAAGCGACCCCTGTCATTCTCACGGAACTCGATGAAGAAATGCTTGCGCTCGACCTGAACCTCGCGCGACTCAAGTATGGTATCCATCAATATACAAAGTTGGGAACATTCTCATTGAAAATCATCTCGCCTCGCGTCACAACTTAAATCTTTAGCCTTTTGAGTAATTCTCTCGGGGCCTCAGGCGGGCCGAAAGTCCACTTGCTGCTTGAAAAAGTCCACGCGTGCCACTGCGACCTCGATTTCGTCACCAACTTGAAAAACACGGCGGGAACGACGGCCGACGAGGCGCGCCCGCGGCGCGTCGAGGAGAAAAAAATCGCCATCCAGCGAGGAGACGTGAACGAGTCCAGTCATGAGAAAGTCGGGTAACTCGATAAGCAATCCGTAGTTGCGCACCTCAAGGATGCGCGCGGAGAAGGCTTCCCCCGCGCGGCGGGAAACTTGGTCTTGGAAATACTCGAGCTTTTTGAGCTTCACCGAGTCTTTTTCGGCATCGGCTGCGATGCGCTCGGTCGTCGAGAGGTGCTCGGAAACGGAAGCCAGCGCCGACGAGTCCGGCCCTCGTTTCGTGAGTCCGAGCAATTGTGCCAAGGCGCGGTGGACCACAAGATCGGAGTAGCGGCGGATCGGGCTCGTGAAGTGGGTGTAGTTGCTTTTGTTCAAGCCGAAGTGGCCCAACGGTTCCGAAGCGTATCGGGCGCGTTTTAAGCTCTTGAGGAGCCCTAGCTTGATAGCGTATTCCTGCGGCTTGCCGCGAATGGAGGCGAGGAGTTTTTGCAGCTCAGGGCGGTGAGACAGGTCGCCGCAGTGGATTCCATGAACAAGGGTCGTTTCGCGAAACTCGAGCAGCTTGGTGGCATCGGGCTTTTCGTGGACGCGATAGAGCGACGGCTGCCGGTGTCGCATGATCTCGCGGGCGACCAGTTCGTTACCAAGCAGCATGAACTCTTCGATGAGCTGGTGGGAGATATCGTTCTCGATCTTTTCGAGGCGTAAAGGTTTGCCTTGCTCGTCCAGCCAGACCTTCACTTCGGGAAATTCCAGATCCAAAGAGCCTGCGGCAAAGCGCTGGCGTCGCAGAAGCGACGCCAACTCCCAGGCCACATGGAGCTTGCGCGTGAGATCGTCGTGGGGCGGGCGTTTCAAGTGAGCGAAAGCCTCCTTGTAGGTGAGGCGTACCGCGCTTCGGATCACTGTCTTTGCAAAGCGCACGGAATGGACCTTCCCTTTGCGGTTGATTTGCGCGAACACCGAGAAGGTCAAGTGATCTTCGTTCGGGCGAAGGCTGCAAAGTCCGTTGCTGAGGGCTTCGGGTAGCATCGGAATCACGCGGTCCGCCAGATAGACGCTGTTTCCGCGCGAGACCGCTTCGCGGTCCAGCCCGCTTTTGGGGGCCACGTAGTGCGACACGTCGGCAATGTGAATGCCGACCCGCCATCCATCATGCACGGCCTCGACCTCGATGGCGTCATCGAAGTCCCGAGCATCGTCGGGATCGATCGTGAGAATAAAGCGGTCGCGCAGATCCTCACGGCGCTCGAACTCCCCGGCATCGATTTCGATCGGGAGACCTTCTGCCTCACGCAGCACTTCCGGGGGAAACGGACCAGGCAAGCGATATTTTCTGACGATGGAGAGCATGTCAACGCCGGGGCTGCCAGCGGGCCCTAGGACCTCTACAACGTGACCTTCCGGATTGACGTGACGCGACGTCCAGGCGTCCAGCCGTGCTACCACTTTGTCTCCGACCCCGGCGAAAAGCGGAGGCGATGGAGCGGGAACGTAGAGGTTGTGGACAAAGCGAGGGTCATCCGCGACGACGAAGTGAAAGTTCCGGGTTTTTTGGAGGGTCCCTACGATTGTGTCGTTTGCGCGCTCGAGGATGCGAATCACTCGTCCCTCGCGCCGCGGCGGTTTTGCCGGACGTCCCGGTTTCCCTTCAGGCGGTCGAGCCGTCTCGGTAATCAGCCTAGCCACGACACGATCGCCATGCATTGCCGTGAACGTGTTTTCTCCGCTGATGTAAAGATCTTGCTGGCCGGCTTTCTTACCGAGGACATGCGCCGAGCCGCTTGCGTGGAACTGAATTTCTCCCGTCACCAGATCCGCGTCTTCCGGGAGAACATAGCGGTCCTTACGAATTCGAGCGATTTCGCCGGCGACTTCCATCTCCCGGAGCAATTCGCGAAGCGTCCTGCGCTGTTGCGGCGCCAAGCCGAGCGCCTTGGAAATCTCGATCTTGTCGAGAGCTCCTTGGCCGAGGATAGCCAGAATTCGCGAACGTAGATCGTCGTTTCCGCGTTCACCGAAAGGTTTTTTTTCGCGGGTCACGTTTACTTTTCGCGCAAATGGAAGCTTTTGTGCAAGAAAATGCTTGCTCCCGCAAAGTTCCGGTTCCACCTTTCGAGGGAATGCCTGCTCTGAAATCCCCTCGGGGCTTCACCTTGATTGAGCTTCTGGTGGTCATTGCCATCATCGCTATTCTCATGAGCTTGCTCTTCCCTGCCGTTCAAAGCGCGCTCGATTCTGCAAAGAAGGCGCAGGCCAAGAATGACGTGGCACAGCTTGCGACCGCCATGGTGGCCTTTGACACGGAATACGGGAAACTGCCTTCCTCGACTGCCGGTCCCCAGCAGGTCACCACCGTAGGCGTTCTCGACGCTCTCACCGCGAGGAACGATACCTTGAATCCGCGTAAGATTGTCTTCTTCGAGGCTCAGGACTTCAAGAAGGGCAAGGGGGGAATTAAGGACGGCGCTTTCGTTGATCCATGGGAAAAGCCCTACTACGTTACGCTGGATACCGACTACGACAACCGGGTTGACGTGTCGACCAACGGCGGAACGGCAGGAAATTCGACGATCACGAAGAAGGTTGGCGTGTGGAACGGCAATGACAATAAGCGCCAGCAGGTTCGCTCCTGGGATTGATCATGCGGGTGTAGTTCAATGGTAGAACGCCAGCTTCCCAAGCTGGACACGAGGGTTCGATTCCCTTCACCCGCTCCCTGATCCCGGAGCGGTTCCAAGTCAAAATCTCCCTACCTTTCAAGCTCACGGGAATCGAACCCGAGCTTGCGAGACTGCCAGCGCGAAGCGCAATAGCTGGGCGAAGCCACTTTGGCAGGTCATCGGGCCCAAGGCCCGGTGACAATTCGACTCCCTTCACCCGCTCTCCCAACAACGGGAGCATTCCGAGAAAACGCGAGCTAGGGTTCGACAGAGAAGCGCGTTTCACCGACACGGGTGGCAAGGGAGAGATCGGCGGGGGCGCTGGATTCCGAGCCGATCCAAGAGCGCTTCTGCCAGCCTGCAGTGCCGCGTTCGATCTGATCCACCCACCCATCTGGCCACTCGCAGAGAGCGCCTTTTTCGTTCGCTTTCCATTTTCCTTCCGTGCCGCCGGCTACCGTTGAGATCGCGCGTCCGCTGGATTGGAGAACGATGTAGAGGTGAGAGCCGTCCGGTTCCTTGTTGAGGCGCCAGACGCCGACCAGAGCCGCTTCATTTCCCTCTGCTCGCGTGGCTTCTGTCTGAGCTGTTGGCTGAGAATCCAATGGAGATCCAGCAGAATAACGTCTGTGTCGAAATCCGCTTTCATAAGGTTCGATGATATCCGTGCTGCCATCGCTATAGACCGCGGTAAGGCGCTGTTCATCCTGTCTCCAGTATCCACGCTCGCCTCGCGCGCCTTCGACTCCTTTTGCCCAGTTGGTGACGGCTTGTCCGTTCGGAAATATGACGATGTCGAAAGCCTGTCCTTGAGCGTCCTGCGTTGTCCAGATGCCTTCGTAAGCAATCCTGCTTCTGGGAGGTTCGGCGGGTGTAGTTGGCGCCGCGACGGAAGTTTCGGGCGGCGAGGGGGTGTCAGGGGCAATCTCTGGCGTGGCAGTGGGCGTCGGCTCTGGAGCCGCAGCAGCTTGTGCCGGAGTCGCCGGGGTTGGGGTTGGAGTCGGATCAGGCGAAGAAGGCGGTGGACTTTTGCTTGCAGGTGGGCATCCAGCGAGCAACAGAGAAGCGGCGAGGGAGAGAAAAGTCCGCATTGCGGGAAATCCTCCGAGTGGGCAATGGGAAAAACAACTCTTTTCGGCTTGTGAGACGCGTCGATTTCGCTCCTCCTATCGGATAGCGATGAAGCCTTCAGATGCCCCGGGTCACACCGACTATCGTAAACTGGCCCGGCGCATGGGCCTGAAGATGCTTGAGCGAAGAATCCGCAAGCAGGCGAGCCTTTGGGCTCGGGAGGTCCATCAGGGAAAGGGCTTCTTCATGCTCGAGGGAATTATTCCGATGGATGCGCTCGTGTGGCATTCGCTCGAGCTTGCGGGACTCGACAAGATCGGGAAACGGAACTTTCTCGATGTGAAGGTCGTGCACAACGAAGTCGTCTTGCCACAACTGCCTACACATTTTGACGGCTTTCGACTCATGCAACTGGCCGATCTTCACTGCGATTTGGATCCGAAGTTGACAGATATCATTATCGAGCGAATCGACGGACTCGAATACGACGTGGCGGTCCTCACGGGCGATTATCATAACAAGATTGCCCGAGAACATGACCTTTCCCTGGAGCTCATGGGACGGCTGGTGCCGCACATCAAGAAGCCGCGGTACGCCATCCTGGGCAATCATGATTTCATCGAGAAAGTCGCCTTTCTCGAAGCCATTGGTCTCACTGTGCTATTGAACGAATGCGACGTGATCGAGCGCGAGGGCGCTCGCCTGTGGATTTGCGGCGTGGATGATCCGCATTACTTTTATGCGCACGATTTGAAAAAGGCTCGTGAGCGGGTCCCCCCCGGAGACGTGGCCATCTTGCTAAGCCATAGCCCCGAAACATATGAAGAGGCCGAGAGACTCGGCTACGCCTTTATGCTAAGCGGCCACACACATGGGGGACAGCTTTGCTTGCCTGGCGGGTTCGCCATTATTGGAAATGCTCCGGTTCCGCGGCGCTTCCTTGCAGGCGCTTGGCAGCACGGGTCCCTTGTGGGTTACACGTCGCGCGGAACAGGAGCCAGCGGCGTTCCGGCGCGATTCAATTGTCCCTCCGAGGTCACAATCCATACGCTGCGACGATCGCCGAAGCACTGATCGGAGTGATTGACTTCAGTCCCGCCGCGCAGCGGCCTCGTGTGCAGAGGGGTACATCTCCTCGATGAGCGAGATATACTTTTCGCTAATGACATGGCGTTTGACCTTGAAGGTCGCCGTCATTTCCTGACCGGCCTCGAAGGGTTTGGTGACGAAGCGAAAGTCGGCAATGCGTTCGTAGCTCTTGAATCCTTGTTCGGGACTAATGAGCCGTCGGATCTCACCCTCCAACAGCGCACGCGCCTGCTTGCTCGCGGCGAGTTCTCGGAGATTCGCGGCATGCAGGCCGGCGGCACGAAAACCGTCGAGTGCGGGAACAACCAAAGCTCCGAGTTGCTTCTGGTCCTGGCCCACAATCATGCAATGATCTACGAGGGGAGAATGGAGAAGCTTGGACTCTATGGGAAGCGGCTCCACGTTTTCGCCGTTGAGCAGCACGATCGTATCTTTGCAGCGTCCAACGATCTTCAGGCAGTCGTTGAAGGTGACCATTCCGATGTCGCCGGTTTTCAGCCACCCCTCGCGGAAGACGCGGGATGTTCCCTCCGGATCCTTATAGTAGCCCTTCATAATCTGCGGTCCGCGCGCGTGGATTTCACCTTGACGTCCCCTGCCCAGGTCCCTGCGAGAGCGGTCTGGATAAAGGACTCGCCCGCTTTCGAGATCCACGATGCGGATTTCTGTCTCTGGATAGAAAGGTCCGACCGTGCCAATGACCAGGTTTTCCCAGGTTCTAACGGCAAGGACTGGCGAGGACTCCGTCAGCCCATAGCCCTCGAGCACGGGAATGCCAATGAAATTGAAAAACTCATCCACGTGTGGCTGGAGCGCTCCCCCTCCGGAAATTGTACCGCGGAAATCCCCGCATCCAACAGCTTCACGAAGCTTGGCCAGGACGATTTTGTCCAGAAGCTGGTAAGGAAGAAAGAGCACGATCCAGCGGAAGAGATGCAACACCCCCCGCCGGAAGCTTTCCAAAGCACCGCGACCGTGCATGTCGAGTTCCTGCCCACGGAAATAACGTTCTGCGCGCTTGACCCGGCACGTGCAGAAACGCGCGGCATGAAAGAGCGAACGCCGCAGCGGAGGGGCTTCGTCAATCCGAGCCATCAGTTTCTGATAGAGATTTTCCCAGAGCCTTGGAGCCGAGGCCATGACGGTCGGCCGGACGATCTTGAGGTCATCACCGATACTGCGCAAATTGGTATAGTAGGTGCATGCTCCCATACTGATGGCCACCATCTCGAAGACGCGTTCGTAGCTGTGCCAAACGGGAAGGATTGTGAGCGCTCGGTCGCCAGTTCCTAGGTCGAAGGGAAGATTTCGAACCTGGGAGGTCATGTTGGCGTGAGTCAGCTGCACTCCCTTCGGCGTGCCCGTCGTGCCAGAGGTGTAAATAATTGTAAAGAGGTCTTCCGGTCTTATGTTTGCGATGCGTTCTTCCGCCCTACGGTCACCTCTCGCGCGAAGCGCGCTGCCGCGGCTGATAAGTTCCTGGAGCCTCAGCACGCCAGCTGCAGCTGAAGCGTTTGGGTCCATAAGGATGATCTTTTCGACTCCGCGAACGGAATGACGGACACGTTCGAACTTCTCCAGCACGCTTCCGTTCTCGACGAACACGAAACGCGAGTCCGAGTGAGCGAGGATATGGGCGATCTCGGCCCCCGTTACATCGGTGCCGCGGGGGACATCCGCACAACCCGCGAGCAGGACTCCGTAGTCGCAGAGGATCCACTCCGGCCGGTTGTCGGAAAGCAGGCCGACGTGTTCTCGCTGGCGCAACCCAAGGTCGATGAGCGCCGTAGCCAGCGAGAGACCGTCTTCGTAGAGGCGCCGATACGAGATGGGCCGGTAGGCGCCGGAGGAATCCTTCGCGGCGAAGGCCGGCAGTTCGCCGAACCGTTCAGCGGCTTCGCGATAGAGATCGGCCAAGGTGTTTGCAGAAATCCGACTCATGCCAGGAAGGGTGCCCGTGGAAGGTAGGCCGAAATCTCTTTTCGAAAGCCCGCTCCGCAACAAAGGGCCTGACTGCCTGCCAAACTTGGCACTTTGCTTTTGTCGCGGTCGATATCAAAGGCAGGTTTACTCTTTCGGGGATTTATCATGCTTCCGATTCCTTGAAAGTCCGGCGGACTGTTGACGGCTGATTATTGCTTGCTCGGCGGGGGCGTTTCGGGTTCGCGGAAAATTATGCGTGCTTTCGTCAAATCGTAGGGCGAGATCTCCACGCTCACACGATCGCCCGGAACAATTCGAATGAAATTCTTGCGCATCTTGCCGGAAATATGCCCGAGCACGATGTGCCCGTTGGACAACTTCAGCCGGAACATTGTGCCCGGCAAAACATCGACCACAACTCCTTCAGTAACAATCGAATCTTCTTTGGCCACAGGGAGAAGGCGGCTTTTACCCAAGATTCGGCTCGAAATCAACCCATCGTGCAAGGGGAGCCAAAGTTTGGCGCCCTTCCTGGTGCCAGCTGAACGGGGGATTCTGCATCTGGCCCAACGGGCAGACGCGTGAAGGCCGAAGGACGGCGGCCTTTTCGGCGTTTTCCGGCGTCGCCGGCCAGATCCCGACTGCCGCAACCCAGGGCAAGGCCGCACCCAGCGCATCGGTCAGGTTCGCAGGCAGCGGCTTGACAAAAGCCACCCGATTCAGACACGAGGCAGCGAACCAGGGATCGTCTTCGTAGATAACCGTCCATGCTGTGGAGTTCTCACTTTCCCAGATCCCCACGCGCGGGTCACTTGCGGCTCGGAAGCGGTAGCTGGCGCGCATATCGATGATCTCGGCCGCCTCCGCAGGGCTAATAGTTCCGCGTGGTTCCTTGAGTTCGTATCGCGCCATTTCCCTAGTCAAACGAGTCGCATAATTTCTCGCATCGCCAGCAACGTAAATATCATGCGGGGAAAGGCATCCCTTTTGATTGAAGCGGGCAATGTCCGCGGCCGCTACCGATGAGGAATCGCCGCGCGAGTCATCGAAGACGATGCCCAGGCTGACGCGGTGGGGATGGGCCTCGAACACAATCTCGGACGACACCCTCCGTCGAAAATGGGCGATGGTCTTGTCGGTTCCGAAAACAATCCACACCTTCGCTTCTCGAAGCCAGTCCTCCGGCAATTCCGTGCCCAGCCGCAGTCTTTCGTTGAGTCCCGGCGGTAGCATGCCGGCGAACTCTTCGACTTCCCGCACGCCACTCGCGGGAAGCTTGACGAAGTTCATTGCATCCAGGAGCAGCCCGCGGATCAGGCTTTGCAAGCCCGCGTGAGGCGTATTTCCGCTGAGGACGTGGAGGATCGGATCACGGGGAGTCACCCGGCTGAAGTGGCCGGCGTATGGCCGGAATCCGTCGAGAATTTCCGTGTGACCGAGCTCCAGCCGGACGACGTCGAGAAGGTCCGGCGGCGTCACCTTGCCCAGCAAAGGAAAGCTTTCAGCCGCTCGAGCCAGGGCGGCGGCGCGTTCGGCCGTGTTCACTGGGCCAGAATATCGTCGGCAGACCGTGAGCAGCCCCGCGGAAGGGCTGCTGGATCGCGGCCGATCAGTTCGAAATCTTCGCCATTGCGGACAGCGAGGTCCCGGGTTTGAAGCGCGCAGCAGGAGCCGATGTTGGCGAGATCGAAGATCCGCAGAATTCCGGTCTCCCCCTCGACACATTCGTTGCCGCTTTCTGGATCAATGACCAGCGCTCGCACCCACGGTGCGCCATGATGCGGGTTGCCCAAGCCTCGCGAGTAGAATTGGGAGCTCAGTTCGGTCATGCCGTATTCGTTCCAAACATCATTTTCGCCAAGGCCCAGATATCTTCCGAATAGAGCGTAGAGTTCTGCTTTTGGGAGGCTGCGCTTCGTTCCTTTGTACCCTCCGGTCTCGACCGCGATACTGCCCGGCGGCAGGCGAATCTCGCGGCTGCGAAGCCATTCGAAGAAATCAAGAAAGGCCAACGCGGTTCCAAAAACGACGACGCGTTCCTTCTCATGTGTCAACTCTTCTAACAGTTTATCCCACTCTCCGAGAAAAAAGCGTTGCGGGGGAGCAAGCCATCCGGCCATACAGCTCAGTGAGGAGGCCGGAGAGTTCGCCGGCGACACCATGAGGCAAAAGAGATTCTTCGTTGGGAGGCTCAGGCGTCGCCAGCCGCCAACTGCGGCGGCGTGATAGAGTTCCAACGTGCGAAAATGATGCTCTCCATACCCCTCTCCGGTCGTTCCGCTCGTTCGAAATGAACGAATTGTTTCTTCCGAAGGAAACGATCGGATGGCCGCGTGGCGAAATGCCGTCAGCGGAATTGCGGGAATCTCGCGCCAGGAGGCGGGTTCCCCGAAAGCTTTGCAATAGGCGTCGTACGGTGGGCAAAGCGTGCGCTGCAGCGAATGTGCGACAAGAATCAGCTCCTCGAAGGAACCTTCGCCGGCCCGGATGAATCGAAGAACGCTTTCCTCGAGAGTGCGGAGGTCTGCGGAATGATCAGGGTCTCGCGTTGAAAAAATCGGCATAACCACAGAATTGCCACCCACCAAGTTGCATGCTACCACGCACACTTTCGATGCATTGTTCCGGATTGCGAGTCTGCTTCGCCATCTTGTTTGGCATCTTTGCTGGATGTTCGTTCGCGCAGAAGGCTGCGGACAACCAGGACCTTACCGCCGACGAATTGGCGGTCAATGCGTCATCATTCTACGCACAGGGGAGATATGACGAGGCCGCGGCAATGTATCGAAAGTTTCTGACGGACTTTGGATCGGCTGAAGCGGCACAGCCGGCGGTCCGCCAGATGCGGTATCCACTGGCGATGTGTCTCTTGCGCTTGCAAAGATTCTCCGAGGCTCTCGATGCGATTCGGGGAGCCCTCGCTTGCGAACCTCCTATTGAGACAGCACACAGACAGGACCTGCTATTTTGGAGGGGAGTCTGCGAGATGCAGGAAAAGCAGGGAGAACGAGCCAGAGAGACGCTCGAGCAGTTTGTCGCACTCTTTCCGGCGGACTCCGAGCGCGACTCGGAACTCCTTCGAAAGTTTCCCGCCGCTCAAAAGGTGTCCGAGGCGCGGTTGCTCATGGGCGCCTGCCTTCTTCTTGATGGGAAATGCAAGGAGGCGGCCGACTATTATGCGCACATTAAGCAGAGCTTCATTCCGATTAATCGGGGACGCGCAACGGTCCTGCAGCTCCACGCTTTGCTTGAGGCGGGTGAGGAGAACGCAGCGAGAAAAGTCGTCGTTGAGGAATTTCCACGCATGGGCGATCTCCTCCAGCTCGTCAGCTTTCAGACGCTGACGTTCGAACTCGGTGCGCGCTATCTCGAGAGGAATGAGCCGCGCAATGCCATCATTTGCCTCCAGCGGGTCTGGAGCGCTGACCGGCTTCTCAAGCATCAGGAGGCGTGCCTCGAAGACCTCGAGTCGAAGCTTCAGGCAGTTGAAGCGGACCCGCGTGGCGACCCATACGCGAAGCTCCTCTACGGTCAGATGATTGCGAAGGTGAAGCGGGAGATCGAAAACTTCCGCAAGATCGAGAGCTTCGACGCGGCAGTGCGCCTGCGGCTAGCGGCGGCCTATCAGGCGATGCATCGCTATCGCGAGTCGGCCCTTATCTTGGAAGCAATGCTCAACGATATGCCACCCGATCGCATCGTTGAATCGGCTTCAGTGAACCTCGTCCAGTGCTGGAGCGCGATCGAATGCTGGTCAAACGTCGTCGAGGCCGCAACCGTCTTCACAAGAAAGTTTCCGAAATCAGACAGCGTTCCCCTCATCGTTTACATGCAAGGCGTCGCCGAACAGCGAAGGAGCCGTTACGCCGAGGCTATTGCGCTCTTTGATGCAATTCTCGGCAACCATCCTGCCTCGGATTACGCTCCGCGCGCGAAGTTCATGAAGGCTTTTTGCCTATTGCAAGCTGAACGGGGCAAAGAGGCCATCGCGGAGTTCGAGCAATTCCAGGAACGCTATCCGCTGCACGAATTAGCGCAGGATGCCCTTTACTGGCGCGGGATCGGTCATTCGCTACACGGGCAGTTCGATCGCTGCCGGCAGGTCATGGACGACTACCTCGACGCACACAAAGCCGGTCGTTACCGGACGAGCGCCGCCTTCCGAAAGGCGTACTGTGCGCAGCAAGCCAAAGATTATCAAACGAGCATCAAGGAACTTAGCGCCTTTCTTCGGGATCATCCCGGCGCGGAGGAGTGTAACGAAGCGCGCATTCTGTTGGGCGACGCCTTGATGAGCCAGGGAAGCCTGGAGGAGGGCATTGCCGCGCTCGAGGCAATCTCACGAGAAGACGTGAAGCTTTACACCGAAGGAGTCTTCAAGATTGGCAAGGCCTACAAACGCATGGAGGAATTCGAAAAGCTTCGCGATCATATGGCACAGTTCAAGACGAACTACCCAAGAAGTCCCCGTGTGGCTGAGGCGATCTTTTGGATCGGATGGACCTACCGCCAGCAAGGAATGCCAGGCAAAGCCCGCGATGTTTATTGGGAGGCGATCAGCGAGTACGGAGACGATGCTGCTATCTGGTCCGTGGACGATTTGTTCGCGGCGCTCTCGAAACTTTACAAGGGCGACGACGAAGCGGCCGAGTTCTCTGCGCGTCTCGGAAACTTGCGCGTGGAAGCCGAGCGAACTGGCAAAAGAAAACTTGCGACGCGCGCATCGTGGGCACAGGCCATCGCGCTCAAATCGAAGGATCCCGCCCACGCACGCAAAGAGCTCATCGAGGTCTCCGAACGACTGAACGCGCAGACTGACAACCCACTGCTGCTCGCGGATTGCGCCGATGCGCTTCTGGCGGCAGGAAAGGAAACCGAGGCAGAGAGAATGTTTAGGGATCTCGTAAAGTGGAATCCTCGCGCGCCGCAGAAGGACCGTGCATTGGCTGCGCTGGGGCGGATTGAGATGCAGCGCGGAAATGAGAGTTCCGCGCTGGAACAATTCGACCGATTCGAGCGCGAGATCACGGGATCGCGGCTATTTGGAGAGGTAATGCTTTTCCGAGCGGAGCTCCTTCAAAAGGACGGCCGTACGGCGGAGGCCAGAGGAGCCTTGGAACGGCTTCTTACCAGCGAGTATGCACTGGGCCAGGAAAAAGCAAAAGCCCTCTATCTTATCGGCGAAATCTACATGAACGAGGCCAGGCCCGATCTGGCCATACCTTATTTCCAACGTCTCTATGTGATGCATGGACGCTGGCGCGACTGGGTGGCAAAGGCGTACTACCGCAGCGGAGAGGCCTTCGAGAGACTCAATGATCAATCGAGCGCCCGCCGTACTTATCAGGAGCTGGCCGAACGGGAAGATCTCGCCGACTTTGAGGAGGCACTTAAGGCCCGTGGCCGCCTCAATCTCCTGGGCGGATCTTTGTCAGCGGAGGAAATGACGCCCGCAAAAGGATGAGAGCGATTGTAATTCTCACGGCTCTGCTCTGTCTTGTGTCCGCGAATCACGCGACCGGCCAGCTTCCGCAGGTTCGACAGGACACGATCTTTCTTCGGCAGGGCGATAGACTTTTGGGGAAACTCACGGGCATCGATGGACAAAGCATTAGGTTGCGAAGGCAATTGCTACCCCTGCCCGGTGCTGCGGCTGATGCCGCGCCGATTTTCGCTTCGGTTACGGTCCTGCGCTCGCACGTGGATCGCGTTGAGTTTTCTTCCGATGAGGCGCAGGTACGGATGCTCAAAAATGCAACAGCTGCAAATGCCCATCAGATCGAAGCTCTGTGGCGCGAAGCACGACCCTGGCTGCCGATTCCTAAGTCATCAGCGGGAGCGATCGGTCTCACTTACGGTGATCTGCTCCTGCGCAGCGGCGACCTTGCCAATGCGCGAAAGGCATTCGACCTCTTCAAATCCATCGAAACCGGGACATGGAGCCGTCCGGAGGCGATGCGCGCCAGGCAGGGCCGATTGCGCGCTATGGTGGCCCTGGGAATTGTGCAGGAGGCGGCCGCCGAGGCGAAGGAGCTCGAGCGAACTTCCAATGATCCGGCCATACTCATCGAAGCCAAGTTCATTCTGGCTGGAGCCACCGAAAAATCGCTTCGCAAGCTAGTGGACGACAACCCGCGCTGGGAAGAAGATGCCTTCGTCCTGCCTGAGCGCAATCGCCTGTATGAGGAAACCCTCGAGCTCTACCTATATCCCGCTCTGTTTTTTGGCTCGGAAATCGAAGCCGCGGCCCGCGGACTTTGGAGCGCTGTGGAGGTTTGTCGATTCGCAGGAGATCTAAAACAAGCCCTCGAAGCTTCGCACGATCTTGTCGCAATCTATCCCGAGACGTCCTACGCGAGGGAGGCCCAGAATTTCATCGAAGCGCTCCCCGAGTCCTCAAGAAAACAATACAATGAAATCGAAGCGAAACGATAGACCGTTACTCAACCTCCTCCTTGTCGCGAGCGGTGTCTTGCTGCTGCCAGCCACCGCGGATGCATCCGGGGTGGAAACTGACAAAAGTCTTCTAGATCTCTATCGCGAAGGCGGTCCGGTCATGCACATCATTGCGCTGTGTTCGGTTGTGACGCTCGCTCTCGGCACCTACTGCGGCATCATGTACCGCAAAGCGAAGATGATGCCGGCAAACGTCGTGGCGCACCTCAATCATCTCGTCTCGCGGCGTGATCTTGCTTCCGCCTACGAGTATTGTGGGGCGCATCCCGGTCCGCTCACCCATGCGCTGGCCTCCGCCCTCACAAAGGCAAACTACGAGCGTGACATGTTCAACAAGACGGCGATGGAAAACTCCATCGCTGACGATTGCTTTCGCTCCGAGACGAAAATGATGGTTGTCGTGAATTACTTGAACACCTTCGCCGTACTCGCGCCGATGATCGGGCTCTTGGGTACGGTGTCCGGAATGATTACCAGCTTCGGCGCGCTGACCGCTGGCAAGGCCGAAGCGACCGACCTCGCCAAGGGAATTGGAGAAGCGCTTATTGCAACAGGTGGCGGTCTGCTGCTGGCGATCCCTTCGATGTTTCTCTACTTCTTCTTCCGCGGTCAGGTTTCGGCAAACATGGCCGACGTGCATAAGACGCTCTCTCACATTCTCGACCTCTTCACCGGCGAAGCCCAGGGAAGTCGGCCTTCTGACAGGCAGGAGCCAACGGCGCAGGAATTTGCGTCCCAGGAAAATCAGGTTTGAGACCCTCCCATGTCTCAAGCCCGCCGCCGAATGCGCCGTGTGCAGCACGAGGAAGTCGGGCTGCAAATTGCGCCCATGATCGACGTGACCTTGCTGTTGCTCTTCTTTTTCATGCTTTCGGGCAAACTCACGAAGGGTGCCAAGCTCCTCGAAATCAACGTTCCCACTGCTGCATCGGGAAAGGTGCCGCGCGAAATGGGTGATCGCGACATCATCAACATCGACGGGAATGGCCAGCTCTTCAGCGGTAATCAGCCTGTCACCTCGAAGCAACTTACGATCTATCTCAAGGAACGCTTCAAAGACTACCCGCCTCTCAAACTCTATGTTCGAGCGGATGCTCGAACTCCTGGAAGGCAGATCAAAGAAGTCATGAAAATCGCCGCCGAAGCGGGCGCTATCGAAGTCATTTTTGGCGTCAGGCAGGAATGAAACGCATCGAGCATTCCCAGATCGAACTGCAGATCGCTCCCATGATCGATGTCTGCTTTCTCCTGCTCTTCTTCTATATCCTGACATCTAAACCCGTAAAACCGGAAGCCGACATGAGCATGACGCTTCCGGGAACCGTGACACAAGAGAAAAGCCTGGAGATTCCTGATGAACAGCGGATCAGTATTCAAGCAGATGGCCAGGTGATCCTCAATGATCTGCCAATGGACAGCCCGCAGGATCGCAATCTGCCTGCCTTGCTCAAGACCCTTATGCGCTTCAAGCAAAGCTCTGACGCAAACAAGAGCGAAGCTCTCCTCACATTGGATGCAGCGGACGGCTCGCAGCATCAGCGAATCGTCGATGTACTCGATGTTTGCGCCCGTGCCGGCATTCAAGACGTCACCTTCGCGGCCTCCGAGGAGGAGCAATGAGCACGGCGATTTCCTCGGAAACTGTCCGTCTGCGGCACCGAAGGCGCATCATCATGACCGTCGTTCTAGCAAGCATAGGCATTCACGTAATCGCAGCAGTTGTCGCGGGTATCGTGATTGTGGCGCGCTATTTGGCCGAGCCGCCTGCTGAATTCAAAGCCGCAAAAGACATTCGCCTTCCTGCAGAGGAGCGCGAACACAAGATGAATATGGCCGCATTTGACGGCATGGCGCCCAAGCCCAGCTTTACCGATAAGCTGCAAAGCCTTCGTCCTGCCGACCTCGCGCTTCCCGAGCTTCCGAGGGCTCCCATGGACCAGTTGCTGCCGCTCGATCCGGCGGAGATCCTCACCGATCAAGTGGCCGCCTTGACGGGACCGGGCGGCCCGGGCTCGGGAATCGGCCTGGGCGCGGGCGGAGCCGGTGGTTCGGCAGGGATCGAAGCGGGCTTCAGCTTCATGGGAATCGAATCAAATGGAAAACGGATCCTGCTTGTTTTCGATGTCTCGACGAGCGTCCTGAATAAGGCGCGGAAAAGCGGGGTATCTCTCGCGAAAATCAAGGAAGAAACAATCAGCCTCCTGCAGCAACTTCCCATCAACGCACGTTTCGGACTCATTCAATTCACTCAGAATTTCAAAGCCTTTCGCGAGGAGCTATTGGCAGCGACCGAGGCTAATCGTATCGCGGCAAAGACTTGGATCGAGGAAGAATGGGTCGAGACGGGATCGATGCAAGCCTCTTCCAAAGTGACCAGAAATCCCCGCGGCGTGGTGGGGGTGTTGGAACTCGCGGCTCGAATGTCGCCCGATGTGATCTTCCTCATTTCCGATGCAAGCTTTCAATGGAAAGAAGGCGGAGGCCTCAGCGACGTTCCCTGGGAGGAGCTGGTGAGAATCGTCAAGGGCCCGCTTCAGGGCACCGAGGGCTGTGTGCTGAATTTCATCGCCTTCGAGATGAAGCCTGAAGACCGGCGGAAAATGGAATCCGTCGTTCGCGCGACCCACGGAAAAATCCGCGAGATCAAGTAATGTCTCACCGGGATGTTTGAGACACTTCACGCAAGAATCTCAGAAATCTCATATGTCAACACGACACCCTCTTTGAGCAATAGCCAATTCGCCCGCGCCTCTTGGCTCCCTGCTCCCTCACTGCTTACTATTTCTAACATTAACAATATATCATGACTGACACCTTTTCACCTTTTCATCCATTGGCGAACCCTGGATTGAGTCCGCCGCCCGATCAAGCCGGCAATTCGCCGAAGTATTCGCGAAATTCAGCGATTTTTCGGCCTTCGGCTCGCATGAAAATGGCGTGCAGCCCGGTGTAAGGCTGGCCTTGGAATCTTCCGGAGCCGCGGTCGCAAATGACGATCCAGTTTTCGCCGTAGAGCCGCAGGTCGATCGTGCTTTCGGTGATGCGGTTGCCGGCGGTGGAATGGTTTTCGGCCCATTCGGTGATGCGGCTTTTCCCGGCCGCGCCGATGTGGCGTCCACGTTGCGGACCCGCGGGAAATTGGAAGATAAAATCATCGGCAAGCAGGGCCAGGAACGCTTTCCAATTTCCAGTGCGCCAGCCGTCAAAGAAGGCATCCACCGCCTGGTCGAGGATGCGACGCGAGCCGGTGTCGGTCGTTGCCGGAGGAGTTTGCGCTAGGCCGAAGCCGGACGTGAGCGCAGTTACGCCGGTCACGCCGGCGCCGAGCAAAAGTTTTCGACGTGAAAATGGGTTCGTTTTCATGATTTCAAGTGCGTTCGCTATCCAATGCTTTCATCTGAAACGCGTCGCAACGCGTGCCCGTCCGGCCTTCGAAGTTTTACGTCCATGTGTGGAAACTTGTATCCGGCAAAGCATAAAGTGCGCTCCTGAATCTTCAGCTATTTTCTGAGTCGTCGAAGAAGAGCAGGAGTGCCGGTAAAATGATCTCCGGATCGATGCAAGCCTTCCAAAGTGACCAGAAATCCGCGAGGCGCAATGGGGTGTTGAACAGGCGTCTCGAATGTTGCCCGAAGTGATCTTCCTCATTTCCGATGCGAGCTTTCTGTGGAAGGAAGGCGGAGGCCTCTCAGCGACGTTCCCTGGGAGGAGTTGGTGAGAATCGTCAAGGGCCCGCTTTAGGGGACCGACTACAGCATATCTGAGACGCAAACGCAGTTCTCGCACTTCGGGATGCATTTGCTCGGGAACGACGATCGGGAGCAATAGGGTCTTCTTTTCCGGGATCTCCAGGATCTTCTCAAGCTTTGGCTCGGATTTCCGCTCCACCATCAACCGGCCAAGCATTACTTTTGCCAAGGAGCGCCGATTCTCATCGCTGTCCTCGTTGTGCGCTGCGATTTCTCGATTAGCGGCCTCTTCCCGCGGATTGCGGTATCTTGGAGAAGCTTTGTTTAAGGAAATCCTTTGCAGATCTGGGTCAGCGCTCGCGTCTTTCTCCTCCGGTTCCTGGGAAAGGGCAGATTCTTCGACCGTGCGTGATGTTGTGGTTCGATCCCTGCATGAAGAGCGCCTCATGATTTACTAATATTCTCTTGAAACTGGCCGCAAAGAACACTGGAAATGACCGGAAAGATAGTCCAACGCGGTAAACAGGTCACCGTTCCGTGTTGGGTGGTAATCGTGGGTCTAAGTGCGGATGTTTCCCTCGCCGGATTTGTGCGCAAGATTGTCCACTCGCGTGCGTAAAACCATAGGGAGGGGCAACGCCGAACATGAAAATTCTTACAGTTGCGCTAATCGTAATAGATTTGGCGATTTTTGGGCACATTGTAGCACAGATAATCGGGTGGGTATTCCTTTGGGGATGAAGGTTATCGAACACCTGATCATCGTCAGGAAGACCGGGTGCTTGACCAGCTTCCACTCAATTCTGCCTCTCCTCGCTCGTTCCCTACAAAGCAGCAGGGGTTGCTCAAGGAGTTGTGTTGCTGACGTTAAGGAATAGCTTCTTGTAAAAGATAAGGAATCATGGCTGTGATCGCTATCGGCCGACTTACTACTATCCGGCTACGGGCCCGTTACGACCAACCAGCCCCTGTGTTCGTCGTCCAATTCGGGTTTTCGCTGGCCTAAGACGATCTGCGCTGGCTGCAAAGTGCAGCGAGGGCTAGTTAAATGGGGAAAACGTCGGCATTCGCACAATGGGAACTGCACTTGGCCACACTTTCGATCCGCAAGACCTGATCGCCATCCGGTCGGCGGAATAAAGATAGCCAGAACCCTTACGTAAAGAAGTCACCTCCAGCGGAGGCTACAATCAGGCGAGCCGGCGGAATTGCGGTGTCAAACCCAATGCTCGCCACAAAGAAGAACGAGATGCCGATGCCAAAGACGACAGTATGAGGCGCTGACAGCTTGAATGTATTCTGACCATCCAAGGAAACGCGGTGCTCGCCCTGAAACATGAGTCCATTGAACTCTTGGACCTTGGATGAACCATCGTATACATGAACATTTCGAATGCTACCAGAATCGCTCTTAAATAAGAGGAAGAGCGTTTGCACCTTGCTCCGAACGTCACCAATAATGACCGGTGTCGGCAATGGAATATGAAACCAGCTGGACTTTCCAGGTATTATCCTCATATCGGCGCCCCATCCAAAATGACCCACTGATGCTAAATTGCCGGGCGATTCTACAGTAAGTGCGTTCCCGTGTAACCAACTTGCATGTAGTGCCATAAATCCTTCTTTCCTTAGCGGTGCTTGCTTTTCGTTTTGTCGATGTGATAAGGATTGCATTTTAGGCCTGTGCTCTCGGAGCGGGCCTCCCACCATCACTTACTTCACGATCGGTTTACCTATTACAAAGGCGTTTCGAGCGTCGAGTTTCAGGGAATCCGTGGCGTTCGTAGAGCGGAATGTTGCGAGGGTTGCTGGATTCGAGATAAGCGGTCAAGCCGTCTTCATCGCATTGTTTCAGCGCTTTCCGAAGCAGCGCAGATCCTTGGCCGCAATTCTGAAAGATGGGATCGACTCCCAACGTGGGCAGATACCAATGCGGCTCCTCCGGGTGGAACTGACCCATCTGCTCGAGAATGTCCAATGCAAGCTCGAGAACGGTTCGTTTGCGATGCGCAGTCCGTTGTTCTGAGCTACCTTTTCCCATGCCAGCCAAAGGACAGTTTCCAAAAGAGCAATCGGAGGAGGGAGAGTTCGATCGACAGGAGGATGCGTTTCGCGACCTCATTTCCATCGACGGCTCGACTCCTTACCCAGCCGTTGCATGACGCTACCATCTCTACATCTCGCTCGCTTGCCCGTGGGCGAGCCGGACGTTGATCGTTCGAAAATTGAAGGGTCTGACGGATACGATAGGCGCGACGGTCGTTGATCCCGTGCGCGACGAGCGCGGGTGGGCATTCCGTGACGGACCCGGCTGCAGCCATGACCCGGTCAATGGTTTTGCCTTCCTTAGTGAGGCCTACGCCGCGACCGATCCAAACTTCGACGGCCGCGTTACCGTTCCCGTGCTTTGGGACATCGAAACACGCCGGATCGTCAATAACTCCGAGGACGATATCTGCCGGATGTTCAACGACGCGTTCCGCGAGTTTGGCAACCGCTCGGTTGATTTGTTTCCGAAAGACCTGGAAGCCGAGCACGCGAAGATCTCCGCCTTTGTTTACGAGTACATTAACAACGGAGTCTATAAGGCTGGATTCGCCACAAAGCAGTATCCTTACGAAAAGGCCTGTCGCGCGCTCTTCTCTGCGCTCGATGAGCTGGAAATACGCTTGTCAACAGAACGGTATCTTCTCGGCGATCGCATCGTTGAGGCGGACTGGCGGCTCTTCTGCACACTCGTGCGCTTTGACTCAGTGTATCATGGCCACTTCAAATGCAACGTCTGCCGCATCATCGATTATCCCAACCTGGACGGATATTTGCGCGACCTTTACCAGCAGCCCGGAATTGCCGAGACGGTGAACTTTGATCACATCAAGCGGCATTACTACATCACGCACGACGATATCAACCCGACCCAAATCGTTCCGATCGGTCCCGCGCTGGATCTTACCCGGCCTCATGGACGCGAGCGATTCTCGATATAAATCGGACGCCGCAACAGCGGGAATTGTAGCCGTCCCGTTTTGACATGGCTTTCAGGCTAATCCGAGGCTAATCCGGCGTCCAATTCCTCAGGACGAACAACGAAATAGTTGTTTAAAAGGCTCGCAGCGATCGCGAATCGAGCTGAACACAACCTCGCTCACCAAGGGATTTCCTTCCTGTCCCGCAGAAATTTTCCGGTGAGTTCCTGAGGGGCGTCGGTTGCGAGCCAAACGATTGTATCGGCACCCTCCTCGACGGAACGCGTTGCGTTGGCACCTCCCATATCGGTCCGCACCCAGCCTGGGCACACGGAATTAACCTGAATGTTTGGGAGGGCTGCGGCGAAAAGAGCGGTCACTGCGTTGAGGGCGGTTTTGGAAAGGCAATACGCGGGCGCCCAGGTGTCCATGCCGTCGCTAAGCTGCCCACCGCCGCTCGAGACGTTGACGACGCGCGGTGCATTGCTTCTCGAGAGCAATGGCAGAAAGGCCTGCGTCACAAGCAACGGGCCCAACGTGTTTGTTTGGAGCGTCCTATTGACGGTCTCAGTACTTAGCTGAGCGATTGCGGTATCGTCTTCAAGAAGGATGCCAGCGTTATTGACGAGCACATCGAGATGACCCTCAACCTCGGAGATCGCGTGTACAGCGTCCGTAATGCTTTGGGGATTCGACACGTCAATCTGAACGAAAGTCGCGATCGCACCGGCTTTCCCTAGTTCTTCGGTCGCCTCGCGTCCTTTCTGAGGATTTCGGGCTCCGACAAAAACGTGAAAGCCTTTTCGGGCCAGCTGTCGCGCAACTTCGTAGCCGATTCCTTTGTTGGCTCCGGTGATCAATGCGGTTTTCATATACTTTCGATTGTTGCCTTGAGGGCACTTGTCAGCTTAAACCGCTATGCCGGACGCGCAACTCGCAGCCGGGGATCCCGCAACCAGCGACTCAAAGAAAGCGGCGACAAATGTCGCTCCAGCTATCGAGTGGTAGCTAACAAACTTCAAAGCGATTGTGGAGTGCACTGAATGGCAGCCCGAGAAGCGCTCAAAATGACGGGCATTGTCATCGGCCAAGACTTCATCCCTGTCGGTCGCTATTCGAACGTTCATGAATTCTAGCCCGACTTTCTCAACTCGGGGCGAAAACTAACGATTTTTTGGCAAGAATGGCCCGCGAAGGCGCATAAAATGGACATCGGGGTCGCCGGAGCCGTTGTAGTGAAGACCTAGGCTCTTCTCAAGGCAGATTTTCTGAC
>DATDAL010000110.1:0-25226 GCA_036525415.1 Terrimicrobiaceae bacterium
GACCTGCTCGCTGCCGATGAATGACGACAACACCGAACTCGTCGTCGCCCACAGCTCGTCGGGCGCGGAGGAATTTGCAAACATGATTCCGAAGGCTCGGGTTGTGGCGGCATTTCAGACCGTGCCCAGCGAGGTGCTTTTCGGCGTGCACGAAGGCAAGCGCAGACCAGCCGGCCAAGTCTGGCCTTCTGCGGTGACGATGAGGGCAGCAAGAAGATCGTCGCTGAGCTGATCCGCGACGTCGGTTTCGAACCGGTGGACGCTGGACCCTTACGGATCGCCCGCTGCACCGAACCGTTTGCATTGCTCATCGCCCAGCTCGCCTACGAGGGGCAGGAGGGTCCAGAACTGGCCTACCGGTTCGAATGGTTCGGGGAATAGGATGAGCACATTAACATGAGTAAGCAGCCATCAGGCGTCGCGTTATCATCCTACTCCATGAGGCCGCGGAACCTAGCCGGAGTGCTGCCAGAATCTCTGTTCCAGGCGAATAGTCCGGAGCATATCAGTTTAAGGAGGGCCCACAATGGCCACATGGTCGAAAGATGAACTGCGCAAGATCGCTGAGGCGGATGACCTGCACATCTCACCGTTCCGTGAGGACGGGGTGACATACGGCACTCTGACGTGGATTTGGTCCGTCGCGGTCGGCGACGCCTCTACGTGCGCGCCTACAACGGGCAGAGCTCTCGTTGATATCAAGCCGCAGTGCGGCAGAAGGCGGGGCGTATCATCTCTGCCGGCATATCGAAGGAGGTCACTTTCGAACCGGTTAACGGGCCGATCAACGACCCGATCGATGACGCCTACCGCGCGAAGTACCATGAGAGCAATGCCGAATCATGATGTCGAAAACCGAAGAGGGAAGTCATTAGGTCAACGAGCGCCGGCACGGCCGTGCCCTCATCTTAGGCGGGTCACAATGAGATTCAAAGATCACTAGAAGGAAAAGGCAATGGAATACACGAAGCTAGGAAACACTGGAATGGACGTGTCTCGAATCTGCCTTGGTTGCATGGGGTTCGGGGACGCGGAGCGTTGGATCCACAAGTGGGTGCTCAACGAGGAAAACAGCCGGCCGATCATCAAGAAAGCCCTCGATTTGGGTATCAATTTCTTCGATACCGCGAACGTCTATTCCATTGGAAAGAGTGAGGAGATCCTCGGACGCGCTTTGAAGGACTTCGCGAATAGGGACGAGGTCGTCATCGCCAGCAAAGTGCACGGCAAAATGCACGAGGGACCGAATGGCGCCGGGCTATCGCGCAAGGCGATCCTGAGCGAGATCGACAAGAGCCTGAAACGGCTTGGGACCGATTACGCGGACCTCTACCTGATCCATCGCTGGGATTACGGAACCCCCATCGAGGAGACGATGGAAGCGCTGCATGACGTGGTGAGGGCCGGCAAGGCCCGATATCTCGGTGCCTCCGCCGTGTTCGCGTGGCAGTTTCAGAAGGCGCTGCACGTCGCCGAGAAGTATGGGTGGACCCGCTTTGTCTCGATGGAGGATCACCTGAACCTCCTCTATCGCGAAGAGGAGCGGGAGATGCTGCCGCTCTGCCGCGAGGAGAAGATCGGGGTGATCCCGTATAGTCCACTCGCATCCGGAAGATTGACGCGTGACTGGTCGTCGGAGAGCACGCTTCGTTTCGAAACCGATCAAATCGCGAAAAGCAAGTACGATGCGACAGCCGAAACCGATCGACAGGTCGTGGAACGGGTCGCAGAACTCGCGGAAAAGCATGGGGTTCCGCGCGTTCATATCGCGCTTGCCTGGTTGTTGCAGAAGAAGCCGGTGACGGCGCCTATCATCGGGGCAACGAAGATCACGCATCTGGAAAATGCCGTCGGCGCTCTGTCCGTTAAACTGACCCAGGAAGAGGTCGCATACCTGGAGGAGCCGTACGTCCCGCATCCCATCGTCGGTCATCAGTAAATAAGGAGATGAACCGACCGCTCGACGCAATCCATGCAGTGATATTGCTCCTGCACTCGGTGACTACACCATAAAGTGCTGTTCGGGCATGTCTGAGACCGTCCCGTCCTGTCCAAGCGCCATCGCAGCCTGATCACGGTCGCAACCCTGGTCGCGTCCTACCGCACCAACGAACTCCCCTTTCATTTGAAGCGAGCGCTCGACAAGGGTGTCAGCCGGGATGAGCTGATCGCGTTGATCACGCATCTTGCCTTCTATGCAGGCTGGCCGACGGCTAAGTCGGCCGCGACAATCGCACGGCGCGTGAAGCGCCAGACCGGGACCTTTCGAACGTCATCCATTTGCGTGACAATGCGTGACAAATTTCTCGCTCATCAGGTGAGATCAACTGTCTCATGGCTGCTGTTGCGAGCGGGCTACTTCACTTCCTCAAAGTCGCTTGGCTTCCACGAGCCGTCGAAGGACGCTTCGGCCGGGCTGTAGAGCCTGATGATAGCGAAGAACCCGCGGCCCGGTACGGTGGCCAACCAGTTCTTCTCCTTCCCCGTTGGCGCCTTCGCGCCGAAATAGAGGTCGATCGAGCCGTCGGCGTTCGCCTCCGGCTTGTCGCGAGAGCCGAGGGATGGAAACGGCTGACCGTTTTCCAGCCCCGAGGAGTTCTCGGCTTCGTAGAGCGTGACCGACCAGAAGTTGGCGGCGGGGATGTTCGGGGGAAGATGGAGCTCGTAATTCTTGCTGCCAGAGAGCGGCACGCCTTCCGCGTCGAAGTTGGCGACCATGTAGTTCGCGCCCTTGCCGGGAATTTGCGAGACCATGCCGGGGCTCCACGAGTAGTAGTTGGTGAAGAAGTTGACGCGCGCGTCGAGGGCGAGCGAATCGTCAATCGGACGATGCCAGGCCATGTCGTACGGACTGCCCGAGGCCATCGGGTTGATCCACTGGCGGTCCGGATAGACTTTGAAGTCGACGCCGTTGATCTCCGACTTGGTGCCGAGGACACGGCTCATTTGATAGGCGGAAGCCGCCGCGGCATCGAGGATGCGGCGGGTCTTTTCATCTGGCTTGAACGGCTTGCCTTTCTCGATGCCGATAGCGGCGAGCAGGCCTATCCAGTCGGGGTCCGCGAGGCTCGCGGGTTCGGTGTCCACGAGTTGCTTGAGCTGCTCGAACGTGCTGGCGTCCTTGCGCGGCAGCAGGTTGGCGGGCACGCCCGAGGCGTCGGGATAGGTCATGGCCGTGGCCTCCTTTTCCCTGCCGAGCGGGTAGACGCGAACTCCTTCGAGAGTTTTCACGCCGGGGCTGAGGTCGGCCGGGTCCTGGTAGAACCCACGGAGAAGATGAAGACGTTGTTGGTCCGCGAGCGGAACACGTAGTAGCCGTCGGGGATCGCGCCGTTGTAGTCCGGCGGCAGCAGCAGGAACTTGCCCCCTTTGCCCTTGTCGGGCCCGGCGAAGCCCACGTCGCCGAGGTAACTCTGGCCGCGGAGCGTCGGCCCGGGGATCGGGCGCTGCCAGAAGTCGAGCAGGATGCCCTGCAGTCCCGGCGGCGCGTCCATAACGAGCGGGCCGTCCTTGCCGAGGTCCACGTAGCTCATGGCGTAGATCACGTCGGAGTTGGGAGTGGTGACGAGCGTCTTGGCGCTGAGGCGCTTTTTCCAGACGGGCAGTACGTGATAGCCCGCGCCGAATTTCTCCTCCGAGCCCACCTTCATGCCTAACGTGTTGATGAGCGGCAGCGCCCAGAGATAGGCCTGGGACGCGCGCTGGAAGAGCAGCTCGTCCGTCAGCGCGGAGGCGGCATCGGGCGTGGGACGGTTTTCGAATTGCGGACTGTTGGCGAGCCCGTCGAAACGCGCCTGCTGGGCCCCGGCCGGAATCGCGGCCACAAGGCCGCACACAACGGCGGTGATCGAGAGTCTGGTTTTCATAGTATAGATCGTCGATGTTCTAAAGGTGCCGTGTTCGCGGTTAGTCGATCTTCTTCACCACAGGCGGTTGCCACGAGCCGTCGAGGATGCCCGGCTTGCCCCAATAAGCGCGGATGTAGAAACGAGAAGTGGCCCTCCGGCGCGGGAAGCCAGTTCGATTCCTTGTCCTTGCCCGGCGACTTCGCGCCCGCGTAAAGCGTAAGCGAGCCATCCGCGTTGCGCTTGAGGTTTTTGTTTTTGGTTCCAAGCGAGTAGCGCTTCAAATCGTTGGGATGAAAGAAGTGGTGCTCGTTGTAGAGAGTCAGCGACCAGAATCCATTGACTGGCGGGTCCTGGCCGGGCGCGAAGGTGATCTCATAGCTGTGGCTGCCATCAAGCGAGGCGCCGGAGGAGTCTGTGTCGGTGTAGAAATACTGCGTCTCCGTCGGCTTGTTATCGAACATGTTCGATTTCGCCGTGCCGGTACGATTGAAGTAATCGGTGCCGAAGCGGGCGTTGTTGACCGAGCGATTCCAGCCATTGCCGGTCGGCCGACCGTTGTGTTTCCACTGGAGGAAGGGACTGATAACCTCGCTCTCTGTTTCCGCCGCCACCTCGTCGAGGGCCGTCTTGATGGCGGGGTCTTTCGACGCTGCATCCAGCAGCGCGCGAAAGTTGCCATAAAGGCTTTCCTCGCCCGGCAGCGGCGGAACCGCATCCAGCACCTGCCTGAGTTGGTCGAAGAACTTCTCCGGCACGACCCACGGCGTTTCGCCGCCGCTGGACGCCGGCCCGGGAATCGCCGGGACCTGGGACCAGTCGATGGTCTTCATCTTGCCGTCGAAGTCTTTCAGCGGATACGCCACCACCTGGTTGATCAGCGGCTGGATGGCCTTCCGATCCTCTGCCGTGTCGTCCATGAACACGCGGGGGATGGCATTGGCCAGTTCCGTCGAGGAACGGATCACCGCGTTGACGCCCGCCGGCACCTCGCCTTTCCAGTTCGGACCAACGAGTAGGTAGTAGCCGGGCTTGCTCCCGTAGGGCTTTCCGATCTCGGCAAACTGATCGGTGCGCGCATCATAGAGCGCATAAACCCAGAAGCGGTCGCCGAAATCCGGCACCTGCATGATTACCGGCTCATCGTCGAGGGAAAAGAAGCCCAGGCCGTAAACGACATCCTGATTCGGGCAGGTGACAAAGTTTTGTCCGGGATCAATGTAGTCATTGAGCACGCCGATCTGTCCGCGCGGAGCGACCGGGAGCACGCCGTTGAGCCGTCCAGGCTCCGGCGCCTGGGTGATCCGAGGCACGGCGGTTCATGTGGTTCACCATCGGCCAGCCCCAAATGTATGCGAAGCGACCGATGGCCTTCGCGTATTCGGGATGCATGACGTCACTCGACTGCATTTTTGCGAAATTCAAAAAAGCCAGTTTCTTTTCGATGTCAGCGCTTGGCGGTTCTTCAAGACCGGAGCAGGTAGCTCAATTCTTGGAAAAACCCACCCGCGCTAGATCGTCCGCAGCCTTTCCTTCCAGGAATGGCTTGGTGATGAACCTCCCTTCACAAAGTATCTCGACGCGAGTGTTTCCCTCACGGTTTTGCAGGACAAAACAGGACAAATTTCTCGCGAAAATAGCACTCAACTGCAAATTCGACAAAAAGAGGCAACCGACCGGAGAGCCTTTATTTACGAGGTTTCAGAGGCGATTGCGGCAAAAAACAAGACGCGGAGCCTACGGGGCTCGAACCCGCAACCTCTGCCGTGACAGGGCAGCGCTCTAACCGATTGAGCTAAGGCTCCTTGAAAGAGGGTTGGCAAATATGGCTCCCCGAACTTCAAAGACAATCTTTTTTTGTCACCGCACCTCGGAAGAAAACCGGTCCTTTCCGGCATCGTTTAATCTTTTGCTATCTTTTGCGTTGGATCGCGGCGAGAACCCGCTGAACCTCCCGCTCCTGGACTCGCTTTTTCAGATCGGCACGTTTGTCGGCGGAATCTTTGCCTTTTCCGATTCCGAGGGAAACTTTCACCCGATCCTTCTTCCAGTACATTCTCAGCGCCACGAGTGTGCGCCCGGCCTGCTCCGTCTGACCAGCAAGCTTGTCGATTTCTGCGCGGTGGAGAAGAAGCCTGCGACGCCGCCTGGGTTCATGCTGCTCGTGGCTCGCTCGCAAGTAAGGCTGAATGTCGCTGTCGTACAAGAAGACTTCTCCGCCTTCGAGGCGGGCGAACGAGCCTTGCAAATTCACGAGACCTGCGCGGATGGACTTCACCTCGGTTCCCTTGAGCTCAATGCCCGCCTCAAGAGTTTCCAGGATGTGATAGTCCCGGAGCGCCTTGCGATTGCTTGAAATCTCTGCGGACATGGCACGCCCGCCCGTGGGACTACTCCTCGGGTTTCTGGCCGTTGGGAGCCTCAGACAGAATGAGCTTTCCCTGGGCGATCTCCGCCAAGGCAATGTCTGCAAGGCCCATACGGCCCTCTACGGAAACCATCGCGCGACTGCCCGCACTCAGTTGGCGGACTCGCTTCGACACCATATTGATTAAAACTTGAGGCTCGTGAATCACTTTGGAAGCTTCGTCAAGAAGTTGGCTGTTCATAACACCTGCATCCGGCGACAGAATCGCAGGGGAAGGGGACAAGAAGAGATAATAAACGGTTTGTCAACAAAAAAGATCAACGCGGCTCCCGCGAGGTGTCAATAGCTGCAGGAACGAGGATGGCGTCCGTCATTCCATGCAAGAGCTTTTTATCGTCCGGACAAATCGTTGCCAGTGCTCCGCCACAGACGGCTGCCTTCTCACCGACAAAGTAATACGGGCACAACCGCACCCTTCCCCGCATGCGGCGAAGTCCACCCGCCTGCGTGTCGAGATAGTCGTGTTCGACCAGCCGCCCTTGATGGAATTGCTGAAGAATGTGGGGGTGGGTGTCGAATTCGGCGAGAGCGCTTTCGAGTTTCGCTTGCCACGCGGCTTGCGACATATCCTGCGCCACGACAACGCCGCGCGAGCCCCAGGCCTGTTCGGAAAAACCACTGATCTTGAGAATGAGAGAGCGCTGCTTCTGGCTGAAGCGGCCGACCTCGTCCCAAGTATGGGTCTCAAGGCGGGGAAGTACGGCATGTCTGGGCAAGGGTTCGGGATCGACGAGCCACGTGTATGGGATAACCCTACGCAACGCCAGCATGGCACGCTCCCCAAGCTCTCGGCGCCAAAAGGACTCGAGCGGCTTTAACCAGAAAAGCGCGAACCACATCTTTTCCTCCAGAGCCGGCTTCAGGGGCGGCGTAACTGTCAGTTCACCTTTGAGCTGCTTGTCCCAAAGCTGCCGTGCGCAGGGAACATTGGCCAGGTCATAGAGCTCAAAAAACCGATAGACTCTTGATTGCCAATCATCGCGCGGACGCGCATCCACGACGCGCCAGAAACCGACTTCCCGGCGCGATGCGTTGAGTTGCGCGGAGAGCCACTCCATCTCGGGCCGGTAGGTCGCGGCCTCTTCAGAAACGACAATATCGCCTCCAGGCAGAATCGAGGCGAATCCCTCGAGCATTCCCTCGGTACCGCCGAGAATCGCCGCGCCGTTTTGCGAATAGATCCGATCCAGCCAAGCTGTCAGCCCTATGCCACCTGGCACGTTGTCGAGCTCTGCAATGATATAGCCGCCGTCTGTAAGAATAAGGTCAGGACGAATGACTCTGGGGATGGACATTACCAGCGCCTTCTCGCGTTGCAGAGCGGCCAACGCGGGAGGTTTTCCACGATCCAGCAGATCCGCAATCCACGCCGGTTCGCGACCGCTTATGCTGAATCGATAGAGCTGATTGCACGCTCGGATGAAGCGAGAGAGCCGATAACCGAGTTTATCAAGCTCCTCCGCAAACTCCTGATCAATCAAGAAAGCACTCGGAGAGATCCGCCAGGATTTCTCATGGAAGAGCCCGCCTTCCGGCACTGCGGAGCGTATCGCCTCGGCACGCTGCATCCTGTCGTCGCTCATGCCAAAATTTTCAGTGCCATCCTAACCAGTTCGTCCGCAGAAGGCGAACTTGTAGAGCCTGCTAAACACTGCTTAATCGCTTTGTGAGCTTCAAGCTGCTTGTAGCCGAGCGAAATCAGTGCCAGCACTGCATCGTGCACGGCTTGATCGCGTTCGCTGGGCGCATTCGCAGCGCTCGCAGCCTCCCACTCCGCCGCAACACCCACCTTATCCTTCAACTCAAGGACCACTCTTTCAGCGGTTTTCTTGCCCACGCCGCTCACACGAGAAATGGCGGCGATGTCGCCGATAATGACAGCCGCCTTGAACATTTCGACGCTCATCCCGCTGAGGATTGCGAGCGCCAGCTTCGGACCGACGCCCGAAACGTGATTCATCAAGAGCCTGAAGAGATCGCGTTCCCCTGCTGTGCCGAAACCGTAAAGCACGTGCGAATCCTCGCGCACAGCCAAGTGAGTGAGGATCTTGACCTGAGAGCCTGGCTGCGAAAGCCGTTCGAAACTTGAAAGCGGGATCATCACGTGGTAGCCGACGCCGTGGACATTGATGACGATCTGCGTGGGGAGCGCTTCCTCCAGCACGCCTTCCAAAAACGCAATCATGACCCCGTTCTGTCTAGCAGACGGATGAGAAAACTCAAATGCGCTCTCGGGTTTCTTCTGGCAGCGCTAGTCTCCGGATCCGCTGCAGAAGAGACATGGCATCTCCTCATAGAGCCAACGTTCATGCGTTATGAATCATGCTGGCCGATCGTCGGGGCGGAGCGAACCGTTCTCGTGCCGGCGCGTTTCGTGAACGGCGAAGTCCTTCCCCTGCGCGAAAGCGAAGTCGTTGAACTTGGAGCGACTCGCGATGCGATTCTGGCATCCGCGTCCAAGGCCGCCTCCGAGGTGCTTGCCGGACTCACTCCGCGATTCATTCGTGACGAACGAAATGTCATCCAATGCGCGGTAATCGAATCAAACAGCCCCCTGACGGCATCCGCGGTGCTGGCACCTGAATTTTCGACGCTTTTCAACGACACCCTCGGGCCCGATATTCTCATTGCCATTCCCAATCGCTTTAGAATCTTCGTCTTTCCTAAACTCTCGCCGGCTTACCGGAGTTTCTCGCAGCTAGTTATTGCGGAATACGATTCCTCCGCATATCCGGTAAGCAAGGAACTTTTCTCGATTCGCAAGGGAAAACTCATTGCTATTGGCTCCTATCGGTGAGAACGCTGGGACGAGGCTCAAATGCTTCAAGACATTCAAAGAATTCTTTACCACGAGTCGACAATCCTGGACCGGTTGGATGAACTTGCCGAAGCGCTCACGGATGACTACAGGGGAAAGGATCTGACCGTGATCGCCATCCTCAACGGCAGTTTCATCTTCATGGCGGATCTCCTGCGCCGAGTTCCCCTTCCCCTTCAAGTCGATTGCTTGAATGTGTCGAGCTATCATGGCGCCAAGAGCACCGGCCGGGTTGCCATTCGCCAGAACCAACTCACAGCCGAGTTGGAAGGCCGCCATGTGTTGATCCTAGACGACATCCTCGACAGCGGCACCACCTTGCACATCATTCGTGAGCACCTTGCTGCAACTAGCAGTTCGTTGAGCCTCAAAGTCTGCGTTTTGCTTAGAAAGGAAATCGATCGCCCTCGCAGGGTCGAAGCGGATTACGTGGGCTTCGACATCCCGAACGAATTTGTCGTAGGCTATGGTCTGGATTACAACGGACGGTATCGCAACCTGCCTTTCATCGGCGTGCTCACCAATGAGGCGATTCGCCGCCATAGTCCCCCGCCCACACCGGAGGCACGGGACCAGGGTTCACAAAGAGCCCCACGAAGGCAAGGAAGCGAGCAACGAATTCACGCGCTGAGAAGAAGCACGATTCGCCGGCCGACCTGACAGGCAGCGATATCACTAGAAGTTGTTCCTTACGGCTCCGCTTGGATACCGGCGACTGGACCTGCGTAGCCAGTCATCTCAAGGTAGCCGGAACCTTTGACATTCTTTTCGCCGGCAGTTCCCTGCGCACGAACCGATCCTTCCCAGTAAGCAATAGGCTTTAGGCGAAGTTCTTGATCCTTGAGCGAAGCACGAATTTCGAGTTGCAGTTTCCTGCTTGGAACGTTGATCCGCCAGGCCACAGGATAGCGGCCGTTGGTTTGCGCGCTTGTCCAGGCATCGACCGGCTCGATCGTAAAGTCCCCCTCGGTGAGCGGGGTGGCGACTCCGTTCGCGTCAATGAAGGTGCCCGCCGAGTTTCGATCGGGTTCGCCGTCCTTTGTACGAAAATGAATGAGCATCAAGTCGCTCCCGTCATCGAGTTGCAGACCGAACCAATCCCAGCCGACCTGATTGGCTGCAAGCTGGTTAGTGGCCCACTCACGATCGAACCAACTCAGCCCAGACACTGCGAACTTCTGTTCGCCCATTCGCAAAACGCCTTCGCTTGAAAGTCTCGAGAACGAATAGTAATGCGACGCCCTGCCTTCGCCTTCCGACTTCTGACTCACGCCATTGCGCCCGTGGATGACCAATGGTTTCACCGCCTTCAACGCGAGTTCGAGCGAGATATCCGCGGCGTTGGCACGGATCCGAAATATCCCATCGTCCCCAAAAGCACACGACCAGTCCTCGATCCAAGCCAGACGAGAAGCCTCTCCAAATCCCGCCTCACCGTATGCGCCGCGAGAAAGCTTTTGAAAAAAATGGAATGCACTTCCTGAGAGGTCGCTCACAGCGAAATGCGCGAACTTCACATTGCTTGTCACGAAACGCGACAGGGGAATGATGTCCGCGTCCAAAGGCATTATACCCTGCCGAAAAAAGGTCAGTTGATAGCCAAACTCGCGCCCATCCGTCGTAGTGAGATTTCCGCTGAAATACCACCATTCCGTCTTGAACTCGGGATGACTTCCATGATCGCGCGGAAACTCATACTTCCAGCCCGGTAAGGCCATCCGCCAATCGGCCAGCGCACCGGTCGCAAGAAGGCACAAGAGGAGAAGCAATCGCATCAGCGGCCCGCGACGATTGCACTCACGCTCTTGGTGTTATTTAGCAGAGCCTTGATATTCCAGAAAATGACGCCCCCTCTCAGGCGCGAACCAATCGATTTTTCCAGCTGCAATTGCCGCGCGATCTCGCCGGAGGTCCATCCGTGCGAGCTCAATCTGTCTAGCGCTACACCCGGCCAAACAGGCACGCTGTGCGGATTCGCCTGAGGACCGCGCCACCAGCGCAACAGTGAAGAGAAGCTTTGCGGTCCACCGTCGCGCCAATAAAGCTGTGGAGCAAGGTAATCGATCCATCCCTCGCGCATCCATTTCACGGGGTCGCCATAGAGTTGCTCATATTGGTTGACACCAGCCTGAATGCCGGCGGGGACCCCCGGCATATAGATCCCAAAAGGGCTGACGCCGAACTTCACGCCAGGCCTTTCCGAATGTACGACCTGGCTCACGCGGCGGATGAGCGTATTGACATTGTCTCTGCGCCAATCGGCTCTCGAAAGCGTTCCACCTCGCGCACGATACGCTGCGTAAGTCGCATCGTCAGGAAATGGATACACCTGCCCCCTGTCGGTTGGATACGGATAAAAGTAATCGTCGAAATGAACTCCCGCCACCTCGTAGCGCTGCACAACGTCTCGAACTACATTGACGATATTCTCCTGCACTGCTGGAGCGCCTGGGTCCATCCAAAGCACGCTTCCGATTCGGTACGCATACTGGGGAAAGCGCCTGCTGACATGATTGGCAGCTCTGGGCTGCGAGGCATTCGCAGCCCCGCGATACGGATTGAACCACGCATGAATTTCGATGCCGCGCTTCTTCGCTTCGCTAATGAAGAACGCGAGCGGATCATAGCCTGGCGACACGCCCTGCGCACCGGTCAAATAGCGGCTCCACGGCTCGACGCGAGATGGGTACAAAGCGTCGCTTTCAGGGCGCACTTGCACCATCAGAGCGTTCAACCGGCAGCGTTGCGCCGCGTCGAGCAGGCGCACGATTTGCGCCTTTTGCGCGCCGGCTGAAAGACCCTCGCTCGAAGGAAAGTTGATGTTGTGAACCGACGCTATCCACGCTCCGCGAAAGTCGTCGGCCGTTGCCGCAAGGGGCAAAAGAAAAAGAACGAACAGCAAATTATGTTTCATCAGTAAATAAACGTCTCTTCGGGCGGATCGCAGGGCATCACGCTTTCGGCGAGCACCAATGCAACTCTCCTGCCGCTTTCGACCGGAAAAGCGGCCTTGCCTCTGACCCTCACCCAACTCATCTCCGCTATAGGCTGTGCCTTGTCTGTCTGGACGGTAATCGCCACCGGACGTGCGTCCGCCGCACAGCAAATGACAAACATTCGCACCAGGTTAAAACGGTCGCCTTCGGGATTGCCGGCGCGCGTGGGCATAAACTGTCCGATCAATTCGACCTCTTTGCCTTCGAAGTCGGCGCGCATTGTCGGCTCTTCCGCAGCGAAAATGAGGTCCACGGTTTGCGCCTTGAGCTGACCCGCTTCGTTCTTTGGCAAATAGCTTTCGCCTGCGCCCTGGGTTCCCTCCCCTTCTTGGGAATCGGCCGCCGTCGGCAAAGGAGGCTCGACGTAGGGTTTATAACCGGGAAGATCGCTGATTCTATCGATAAGACCCCGATTGGTGGCAACCACCGCACCGAACTGATCTGGAGATACCAGCGCGGCTGCGAGCAAGGGAACCACGAGGATCAAGGCTGCGAGAACGCTGCGTGCGGGCCTCCGCTGTCCGTGCAAATGTTCGCAACAGGGTCCCGAGCACTGCTCATCCTCCGCAGGCAGGAAAAGCACGCCCACGGCCAGGAGCAACAAGACGACTCCGCTGATGCCGGTCAAAGCATGAAACGACGGATGCAAGTATGATGCCAGACGGCCGGAAATATAGAAATGCGCCAGCACAACGCCCCAGATTGTAAGCACTCCTGCGGAGAGGTAACGCTGGAGGGATGCGCTCATAATCCAAGGATTCTCAATCGCACGCAAATCAACCCAATCAAGATAAAAAGACCCACTGCCAGCCCTGCGACGAATCTTTTCCGAAACACCGCGCTGTAAATAAAGAGAAGCTTCAGATCGAACATTGGGCCGAAAATCAGGAACGCGAGCTTTGCCACGCCGGGAAAGGCTATGAAAGTCGCCGCGATGAACGCGTCGGATGTGCTGCAAAGAGAAAGAATCGCCGCGAAAACCATCATGGAAGATGTTGCGATCCAATCGTTGAGCGCGAGCGGCATGATCACCTCTTGATTCACGGCGGTGCTAAACATGGCTGAAACCGCGACGCCAAGGACGAAAAAAACCATCACATCGAGGAAATCGGTTACAGCTGCACGCAAAGCACTGCCAATGCGAATGGAGAACCCGGGCGCGCGCTCCGCGCCGTGGCTCTTGGAAGCTTCCAAGAGAACTCCTCTGCGCAGGACTCCCCGCAAGGGCAGGTTGTGAACGGCCAGCGCTACGATCACCGAAACGAGGTACCCCACACCAAGACGCAGCATCGTAAACTCCGTGGCGTTCTGACCGCGAAATGCCGCATACGTGCTAAGGATGACGATGGGATTCACGATCGGCGCCGCGAGCATGTAAGCAATCGCGTTGGATACCGGGAGGCCCTTGCTGATCAGGCGCCGGATCACGGGAACCACCCCGCACTCGCACATCGGAAAAACAAGACCCATTGCTCCACTCAAGCAAATGCCAAGGAACGCATTCCGTGGAAGCAGTCGCACCATCACGCGCGAGGGAAGAAACTCGTCAATAATTCCCGAAAGGAGTGTGCCGATCAATATGAATGGCACCCCCTCGAGCAAGACGCTTAAAAAAGCGTACGAGAAATCGGTGAAACTAAGAGTGAACCAAGAATTTTCCAAGAAGCGCGCAAACCCTACATCGCCGGCGCCTAAAATCCAGGCCCCTCATCGTGGAAGCGCTAATTCCACGACTGCAGGTGGGCGATTGATCCAAACCCAGCTAGGTTAGCAAATTGTCGAATTAACTCCGAAATCCCTTCAGCGCTCGGACGTGTTCACATGGATCTTGTCTCTTGCTAAAGCGACTTTGCCGCCTCGACGACTTTCGCCGCAGTGATGCCTAAAGCTTCCATGACCTTAGAACCGGGCGCGCTCATTCCGAAGCGATTAATAGAGACTGTCCTTCCATCCAATCCGACGAATCGAAACCACGGATCGGATACACCCGCCTCGATCGAAACGCGCCTGCGAACGGTATTGGGCAACACACTTTCCTTATATGCGGCGTCCTGGCGCTCGAAGCGCTCGAAGCACGGCATTGAAACGACTCGCGCGCCGGGTCCGAGTTCCTCGGCAGCTTTGAGCGCGTGCTGAAGTTCACTTCCGCTCGCGAGCAAGATGATCTCCAAGCCTGCAGTCTCCTTTCTTGCAACATAGCCGCCTTTAAAGACGCCCTCGCGGCGCAGTTCGACGGGAACAGCGTTCAAAGTCGGCAGATTTTGCCGCGTAAGCGCGAGCAAGGTCGGCCCCTCGATCCTTTGAAAGGCTGCGGCGAAGGCACCCGCCGTTTCCTCGGGATCGGCCGGACGGATCACATCGAGACCCGGTATGGCGCGAAGAGCCGCGACCGTTTCGACGGGCTCGTGTGTAGGTCCATCCTCTCCGACACCAACAGAGTCATGGGTGAAAATATAAACCACCGGGAGCTTCGAAAGTGCCGCGAGGCGAATGGAGGGACGACCATAGTCGCTGAAGATTAGAAATGTCGCTCCGCTTGGCCGCAGTATCCCATCGTAAGCAATGCCGTTGAGGATGCCACACATGCCATGCTCGCGAATGCCAAAGCGAAGATTGCGCCCTTCACGGTTCTTGGAATTAAAGTCGCCGCCTTCGTCGATATAATTCAGCGTCGAGCCATGCAGGTCGGCGCTCCCTGAAATGAGAAGCGGCATGGCTTGCGCAATCGGCTGAAGGACTTCGCTCCCGGCCTTTCGAGTCGCAATGTTTGCGGCGGGATCGAATTTTGGAATCACCGAAAGCAGCTCAGGAGTCTTGCCCGAAAGCGCCGCTTCAAGCTCCGAAGCCAGATCCCTGTTTGCTTGCCGCCACGCTTCGTACGCGGATTGCCATTTCTCGTAGGCCGCCTTGAGTTTTTCCTTGTGCTTCGCGAAATAGGCACGGGTCTCCGGGGACACGAAGAAGGTTTCGTCGGGCAGACCAATGGCCTTGCGGGAGGCTTCGACGTATTTGACGCCGGCCTCGCCATGGGCTTTGTTCGTGCCGCAAATTTCGGGAATGCCTTTGCCAATGAGAGTCTTTGCCACGATGAACTGAGGCTTGCCACTCGTCGCTGCCTTAGCCTTCTCGAAAACGTTGAGAACTTCGTGGAGATCGTGTCCGTCGATCTTGTAAACATCCCATCCGTAGGCTTCGTAGCGAGCTGCAGTGTCCTCACTCTGTGTCAGCGGAGCCATCGCATCGAGGGTGACGTTGTTGGAGTCGTAGAACAGAATGAGGTTGTCGAGGCCGAGGTGCGCGGCAAGCGCAGACGCTTCCTGGGACACGCCCTCCTGCAGACAGCCGTCGCCGGCGAGACATACAATATGATGGTCGAAAATCTTGTGCTCGGGAGTATTGAAGCGAGCCTCACACATCTTGGATGAGATTGCGTAGCCTACGGCATTGGAAACACCTTGGCCGAGCGGGCCCGTGGTCGATTCCACACCGGGGGTTTCACGAAACTCCGGATGCCCGGGCGTGATGCTGTGAAGCTGGCGGAAGTTCTTGATCTCTTCGAGCGACAGCGCGTAGCCGGACAGGTGAAGCCAGCCGTAAAGAAACATGCTGCCGTGGCCCGCAGAGAGAACAAAGCGATCACGATTCAGCCAACGGGGTTCGTCCGGATGGTGACTCAAGGCGTGGCCATAGAGAACAGCGCCAATCTCGGTGGCTCCAAGAGGCAGTCCAAGGTGGCCGGACTTCGATTTTGCTACAGCGTCCATTGCGAGTCCGCGCGCGTCGCGGGCGGCTAGTTCGAGAGCAGGAATATCAAGACTCATAATGTCGCGAGGAAAGAAACCTCTTGCGACTTACTTGGCAAGTGCAAGGCACAAAGACTCTCACAAAATTCGAGATCTTCGGCCTGATGCCGCAGCGATCCGGGGAATTTCGGTTGCCGGAGTAATTGGCATTGTCCTGCGCCAACGAGATTCAGGGTCCAGAGGCTGCCAACGAGAAGACATATTCATAGGTTCCTCCCGCTTGTCGCTGCTCCCGTCGAATCGGAACGCCAAGCACACGCTGAAACAGCTCGCGCTCCATCGCGGCGGCTTCAGGGAACGCCGCGAAAAGCGCTTGCATTGGGTGGTGCCGCTCGACTATGCGCGGGACAGGTTGAAGTTCAAAGTCCGCCATATGTCCTTCTCGGTCACGCAGGCGAGCCAGCGATTTCGCGCGGTCGGAAGCCGTCGCCCCCTGCACTTTATCCGCATAGGCCCTCGCCTTCTCTTGGAAATGCATAAAAAGAATCTTTTCCGCCGCGCTCGCGCCATAAAGCTTGCGGGCTTGCTCGAGCAGCGAAATCGAAAGCACATTGTCTGCCTGCGGAAATAAATCCTGTGCTTTGTTAGTGAGATGATAGAGAAGCTCGGGCCTTCCGACGCCGCGGTGGCGGCGGAACGTCCCGAGATATCCGTCGCGCTCGAGATTCAGGCAGTGCTGCTTGACTCCCATATAGCTCATGCTGAGCCGCTGCGCCAGTTCTCTGACAGTGAGTCCCTGACTTCGCTTAAGGAGATTAACAACCGCAAGCCGCTGGCTGCGGCCAATTTGGGAGATAAGACGCTGCATGATGGCCAGCTGCTAGATTGGCCATTCGATTCAAAATTGGCGAGGTTTTCTGCGATAAAACGTTGCGAAGGAATGTCGCACACTGCACCGCGAAAAATTCCGCATCCGACAGCCGCCCCTACGGCTTGAGAATTGCGAAGGTTCTCTGGCCGTCCCGGTCAACCATTAACATGATTCCGCGAGTCAGATCGGCTCCGGCAATCGCGGCGTCGAAATCTGCTTTTCCTTTCAGAGCCTTTCCGGCCACTTCCGTAATTACATCCCCTGGCATGAGACCCGACGCATCCGCTGCGCTTCCGGCTGCGACGTCCCTGACGATGGCTCCCTTCGCACCTCCGCGGACCGCATCCTCAACAACCAGGCCGTGATTCGGGGCGGGCGGAACCTGCTTCATCGGCGGTGCGGACGGCAGAGGCCGGTTCGACGCGCGCGTCATCCGGTCGGGTTGCTCTCCGGTCCGCAGGGAAACTGCCGTGGCCTTTCCGTTGCGCCACAGTTCCAACTGGACGCTTTGGCCAACTTTCTTGGAAAGAATCTCCCTCTGGACATCACGCGACAATGAAACGGGAACGTTATCAACTTTCACAATCACGTCGCCCGCGCGCAAATCGCTACTGGATGCTGGCGTCCCCGGTGCAATCCCGTTAACGACCACTCCCTTTTTTAGGTCCGGAAAATACTGCTGCAGTGCCTCGTTTTCCTCGATGCCCACAATCTCGATGCCGAGCCATGGCCTTGACACGCGGCCATTCGAAATCAGCTGATCGCCCACCTGCCGCGCGAGGTTGATAGGAACAGCGAATCCAAGACCGCGGTTCATCCGGTAGATGAGCGTATTCACGCCAACTACGCGACCATCTATATCGCAGAGCGGCCCGCCGCTGTTGCCGGGATTAATCGAGGCGTCGGTTTGAATGTACTCCTCGTAACTGCGGCTATCAGTAAGGTTCGTGCGGCCCTTGGCGCTGATCACGCCAACCGTAAACGTGTAGGGCAATTCGAAGGGCGCACCAATGGCAAACGCAAACTGACCGACTTTCGCCGCATCGCTGTCTCCAAGTTCAACCGTCGGAAGATCCTTGGCGTCGATTTTGATCACCGCCAAGTCCGACTTGTCGTCCAACCCGACCAGGCTTGCCGAAAACTTGCGTCCATCTTTAAGGCGCACAGTGATCCCATCCCTGGCCGCATCGCCGATCACATGGTCATTCGTCAGGATATAGCCGTCGGAGGATATGAGGAAACCGGAACCCTGGTTAGTCTGAGTCGGCGCGCCGTCAGGTCCACGCAGAAAGAACTCGAGTCCCTCCGGGAGCCCGCTCATCGAAACATCTGTGGAACGCTTGACCTCGATGACGACGACCGCCGGTGCAACCTTCTCGTACACAGAAGCAAACGCATCGTTCAACTGGCGGGCGAGTGCTCCGGACGTCGCGGAATTTTGCGCAACCCCCGAGCCCGCAAATCCTATCGCGAGAATCGCGGCGAAAACCCTAATTTTCATACGCGGAAAATTACGATACCACAATAGATTTTCAACAAACAGCCGCTGGGAAAAAAGCGTTGCCAGGTTTGAGAGCGTGTGATTTATGTGCCTTGAGAAGTAAAATCAGGATTTATGAGTCGAAAAAATGAGGGCGAAACCAAGAAAAAATCGGGTTCTAGGTTACGTGAAGCGTCGGTGATTCCCGTGGCGGCAGGCGATTCGACTCCACCTCCTTCTTCGGAAAAATCCGTGGATCTGGACCGACTCGGGGATCTGCCCCAAAGCTACGGGTCGGACACGATTTTTCTTATAGCCCAGGAACCGCATCAGCTTTTTACTTCCTGGGACATCGATATCTCTCTGCATCCTGGCGGAAAGACATTCTTGCGTGTTTACGAAGGTGAAAGGACCCTCGAAAAGCAAATCGAAGTCCCCTTCGAAAAACGCAATTGGTATATTCCCGTGAAGCAGGCGGGCGCCAAATATACCGTCGAAATCGGTTATAATCGCGGCAGCGTCTGGAATGTGATCGCCCGTTCGCATACCATCGAAACACCGCCTGATCATCCTTCGGAGTCGGATAGGTTCGACTACGCCACCGTTCCGCTTCATTTGGCCTTTCAAAAGATTACGGAAACCGTCGAGCACGCGATGCAGCCCGGCGAGTTGCCGATCACTGCGCTGTCCCGGCTTCAGCGAGAGGGCAAACTTTTTGCATTCGGCTCGGGCGCCATTTCGGGAATCTCATTGGAACAGCGAATCGTTCTGGAGGCTCTGCTGGGAAGCAATTTCCTCGAGGAGCTTGCTAGTGGGGGTATAAGCTCAAAAGAGCTGGAGGAAAAGGTTCGCAGGCATCTCGAGGAGAAGCTCAGCAGCCAAGGCCCCGTCAGCTCATTTTCGAAAGAACAGTGGCGTGCGGCAGAAAGCAGTCTGTTTAGCGCCTTTGGCGCTCTTTCCAGCGGAGAAGTCACCAGCTGGAGTCCGGCAGAACTTTCAAGCTGGGCGGCGGTGGTTCTGTCGAGCTGGGCCGCGGCGGGAGTGAGTTCCGCAGGATGGAGCAGTGAGTCGCTCAGCAGTTGGGCGGCGCAGGCCGCCGAATCCAGTGGCGGCCTGCCAGCGTTGCCGAGTTGGTTCAAGGGAGCCGAAAGCAGTTGGGCGCAGGCCGCCATTTCAAGCTGGCTACAGGGTGCCCAAAGCAGTTGGGCGCAGGCGGCCGTTTCAAGCTGGCTACAGGGAGGCGAAAGCAGCTGGGCGCAGGCGGCCATGTCAAGCTGGCTGCAGGGAGCGCAAGCCAGCTGGGCGCAAGCCGCCATTTCAAGCTGGCTGCAGGGAGCGCAAGCCAGCTGGGCGCAGGCGGCTATTTCAAGCTGGAGTCAAGCCTCCGTAACCAGCTGGTCTCAAGCGGCGATCACAAGCTGGTCGGGCGCCTCGGAATGGGTCAGCTCCTTCGGCGCGGCACGAAACTTCTTCATGCACGTCAACGCCGAGGTCATCTTCTACGGAGGCACCGATCCACGCGCGAAAGTCACTATCGACGGAAAACCCGTCACCCTCAATCCGGACGGCTCTTTCCGCTACCATTTCATCTTTCCAGACGGGGTTTACGAAATCCCTATCGTCGCCGTTTCCCCTGACGGCGTGGAATCCCGCTCCGCTATTTTGCGCTTCCAACGAGGCACGCAAAAGTCCGGGAAGGTCGAAGACACCGGCCAGCCCCCCCTCCCCCCCCCGATGGGTTCTGTCTCCTGAAAGAGAAAACTCGCCCGCCGCAAAAAAGGCGCCGCCGCACCGCCACGGACGACGCCCTGGCTGAAGAGTTCCTGCTCTACCTCGACGGCGAGAAAAATGCCTCGCCTCATACCCAGACAAGTTACCGAAACGCTCTGGAAGCCTTTAAGAGGTTCCGGCCTGACCTCTCCTGGAAACGAGCGACCTCAGACGACTTCCGCGCCTTCCTCTTCCATCTTATGAAAGCGGAACGCGCCCGATCGAGCATCAGACTCCACTTTTCCGCATTGCAAAGCTTTTACAACTTTCTTGTAAATCGCAATCTGCTTGAGTCAAATATCATAAAGTCTATTGATATACCAAAAAAGGAAAAACAGCTTCCAAGATTTTTGACACAGGCTCAAATCGAAACCCTAGTTGAGAGGCCTCGGAAGAGTGTGCGCCAGAAGCAGGCTCCCGCTTGGATGGCAAGTCGGGATGAAGCGATCTTCGAACTCTTCTATTCGAGCGGCCTGCGCCTCGCCGAGTTGGTGAGGCTCGAGGTGAGAGATCTTGATCCTTTCAGCGAGACGGTCCGCATTTTCGGAAAGGGAGCGAAGGAGCGGATTTGTCCTGTGGGAGGGCCCGCGCTTGAGGCGATTTCGCGTTACCGGCACGAGGCCGGTGTGCACTCGGGGCCCCTTTTTATCAATAAGTCGCATCGAAGGCTTTCGGCACGCTCCGTTTGGCTTGCCATGAAAAAGTACCTCCGAGAATCCGGCCTGCCTGCGGATCTCAGCCCGCATAAGCTGCGCCACAGCTTCGCCACCCATCTGCTCGACAACGGCGCCGACTTGCGAAGTGTTCAATCACTTCTCGGCCATGCCAGCTTGTCCACGACGCAGATTTACACCCATGTCACAGCAGAAAGGCTTAAGCGCGCTTACTCAAAAGCGCATCCGAGAGCATGATCCTTGGGCTGGCGAGCGCTGAGCTCGTTTGACTTCTCAGCCGGAAAGCTTAGGCCTTCTTGAGGAGAGGCAGCCCTGTCTTTTCGTTTTCCGAGACCTTGTAGCCTGTGGGCAACTCATCGATCGCTCCCGGCCCTGGCTGCCCCGCGAAGTAGTAGAGAGTGACTTCTTGTCCGCCTTTGAGCTTTTGGAGACGCGCGTGGAGATAGTAGGTTTTGCCGGACTTTTTGCTAACGACGCTAAATGCCATAAAGAGAGGTTGGGGTTAGGCGTCTATCACACCACTCCCGCCCCAGCGAGTGTCCTAAAAGCGCCATTCTTCGACAGGGTCTTGAAAGCCCGGGCCGTGGCCTTGATTGTAACAAACTTCTTGAGTTCCGGAACCCACACCCGCTTAGTTTTCAGGTTTGGGGAGTGCCAGCGGGGCGTCACTTTGGTCACGTGCATGCCAATTCCGCCCTTCTTCTTCGCGAGACCGCGTCGATGAATCTTGCCTCCCCGCTTTGGGCGCGCTCCGGTAATGTCACATTTTCTAGCCATGGGAATTTTGAAAAGCGTAAATACTCGAACCGATCCAACTAGGCGTCAAGCGTGTTTTTCCAAGCTGGCGAGGTCGGCATCGACCATGAGGCGAACGAGCTCCGGAAAACGAACCTTCGGCTCCCAACCGAGAAGGCGCCTAGCCTTCGAGGCATCGCCGACCAAAAGATCGACTTCCGCAGGGCGCTCGTAGCGATCGTCATGCTTCACGTAGTCCCTCCAGTCGAGGTGGACGTGAGCGAAGGCGTGCTCGAGAAATTCCTGCACGGTGTGCGTCTCCCCTGTTGCAATGATATAATCTCCAGGATTGTCCTGCTGAAGCATCAGCCACATGGCTTCCACGTATTCCGGCGCGAAGCCCCAGTCGCGCTTGGCCTGAAGATTTCCCAGAAAGATCTCCTTTTGCAGGCCGTGCTTGATGCCGGCGACCGCGCGCGTAATTTTGCGCGTGACGAAGGTTTCACCCCGGCGCGGACTTTCGTGGTTGAAAAGAATGCCATTGTTGGCATGCATGCCGTAGCTTTCGCGATAGTTGACCGTGGCCCAGTAGGAAAAGACTTTTGCCACCCCGTAGGGACTGCGGGGCCAGAAAGGAGTTGTCTCGCATTGAGGCACTTCCTGCACCTTCCCAAACATTTCGCTGCTCGAAGCCTGGTAAAAGCGCGAGTTTACCCCCGCCTCGCGCATTGCTTCAAGAATTCGGATCGTTCCGACACCGGTCACATCAGCGGTATACTCCGGGATATCGAAGCTCACTCTGACGTGACTTTGGGCGCCGAGGTGGTAAATCTCATCCGGCCTAAGCTGGTAGATCAGTTTGACGAGGTTTACAGAGTCCGCCAGGTCGCCATAATGAAGAAAGAGCTTCACTCCATTCACGTGGGGATCCTGATACAGGTGGTCGATTCGATCGGTATTGAACGTGCTCGCGCGGCGAATGATGCCATGGACCTCGTAACCTTTTCGGAGCAAGAGATCGGCGAGATAGGATCCATCTTGCCCCGTGATGCCGGTGATCAATGCCTTGTTCATGCGCGCAGAATGGAATCCTGAACCTCGAGCAAACGGCGGATTCCTAATTTTCCGAGTCCCAACATTCCTGCCAGTTGCTCGTCGGAAAAGACCGCTTCCTCGCCGGATCCCTGAACCTCCACGAACTCCAATTGGTTCGTCATGACCAAGTTCATGTCCACAATGGCGGCCTTATCCTCTTCATAGTTTAGATCCAGAAGCGCTTCGCCTCCAACGACACCCACACTCACCGCAGCCACCCTTCGCTTGAGCGGAGAGGCCGCCATTTTCCCCGCACCGATCAAGGTTCTGCAAGCCAATTCAATGGCAACGCAGGCCCCTGTAATCGCCGCCGTACGCGTTCCGCCGTCCGCTTGCAGGACATCGCAGTCAACCCAAAGCGTCCGTTGGCCGAGCGCAACGAGATCGACTGCTGCGCGCAGGGAGCGGCCGATCAGTCGCTGAATCTCTGTGCCGCGCCCGTCGGGTCGGCCCCGGGCAATCTCGCGCGGCTTTCTGGGCAGAGTCGAGTAGGGAAGCATCGAGTACTCGGCGGTAATCCAGCCACCCTCCACCCCTTGCTCCTTCATCCACCGGGGGACGCTTTCTTCAAGACTCGCTGCGCAGATCACCTGCGTTCGGCCAAACCGAATCAAGACCGATCCATGGGCGTGGGGAGCTACACCGGGCTCGATCACTACTTCGCGGAGGTCTGATCCCCCTCTGCCATCAAGGCGTTCCATAAAGCGCGCCAGATTGGGACCTTCGCCGGTATTGCTGCAAGCATTTAAGAGCGCTGAATTTTGCAACCGTTTAAGCTCCCTTGGCGCTCGCCTTTAGTAGAGTCCAGGAATCAACCGCGATGTCCGGGCGCAGTAGGCATCGTACTCCTCGCCGAACTGCGTGCGTAGCAACTGCTCCTCTGCTCGCATGCGTGCGAGGAGCGGCGGAATGGTGAGAGCCGTGAGCACCAAGCCGACGCCCGAGCGAAAAGCGAGGGCCCATCCCACCGAGTTGACGAGCAAGCCCAGATAACTGGGATGGCGGATGTACCGATAGACACCTCTCGTGACGAGCGTATGTCCCGGCTGGATCGCTACCAGACCGCTGAAACGACGACCGAGTACAAAGACCGGCCAAAGTCTTAGCGCGCCACCAACGGTGAAGAGAAAAACGCCAAGCCAGCGAATGTCATCCCCGTCGAGAGTCCAGAACTCCCTTCGGTCCGTGTAGGCTGGCAGATAGCCAGACAACAGCCCAATCAGCCCAAAGACCGCGAGGACCCAGCGGTTGCCACGATCCTCGCGCTCGCCGGAACTCAGGTTTCCGCCGCTGAAGAGCGATACGCCGGAGATCAGGACGAGCGCGATCGCGAGGGCGCTCAGGGCCGGGTGGGAGAAGAACGCGGCGAAACCGCCCCATCCGAGCACAGCGAGCCCGAGGTAAGCAAGGGTCGCCACCATTGTAAAGAAAACTAGGCTCGGTGTCGGAATCATGGCTGCCTCGAAATTTCTTGCCAAACGGATGGATGTAAATTGCAGAGCCCGGTAGGGCCCGGCGGCGTTGTGGAGCGGTTGTGCCAACCGCCCGTCTATCACAAACCCTTGGCACAAGGGCCCACAACTGTCGCCTCCTCCATCTCTTCACCCTCGGCATCACTTCTCACCCTCGTAGTCCTCAAGCGGCTCGCCGCGGAAGACCCTCCACTCGGGCGAGCGGACGCCCCATTTCTTGCTGTCGTGGTAATAGACCGATTCGCCGATTGGGTTGTCGGCGACGACGCAGCTCGATCCGGCGAATTTTCCCTTTGGCGATGTCCACGATTCCTCGACGATGTCGCGGGTGTTCATCTTGGTCATTGATCAAATCTGGGCTGCGCCGCCGTCCACGAACAGCTCGATTCCGTTGATGTAGCTGCTTTCGTCCGAGGCAACGAATAAGACAGCAGCGGCAATTTCCTCAGGCGTGCCGGTGCGTTCAAACGTGGTGGCTGCGGCTTGGGCCCTGAACTCCTCGATCTGTGCGTCGCCGAGCCCCAACTCTCTGATTAACGGAAGCCGCCGGAAACGTGATACGCCTCGCCCGTGATCCAAGAAGCGTCGGACGACGCTAAGAACGCAACGAGAGGGGCAATGTCCTCCGGTTGACCGATGCGTCCGAGCGGCGTCTGAGATTCCACGATTTTCTGAAACTCGCTTTCCGCGATGCCTGCGGCGTGAACCCCTTCGGTCTCGACCATGCCCGGGTTCACGGCATTGACACGAATGCCGCGCGGTCCCAATTCGCTGGCGAGCGATTTGGTCACGGCATTCACCGCGGCCTTGGTCGCACTATAGACCGAGCCCGTAGGGGGCGCAGACGTGCCGGCCACCGAACCGATATTGATGATGCTGCCGCCTTCTGTCAGCGGCGATTTGAAAATCGTGTAAATCGGCCGGTTTGAAAATCACGTTTGGTCGGGCGAAGATCTTCTTCAAAAGCTTCAGGACAGCACTCTTCTTCCTGCGTGTTGTTCTTGGGGTTCTTCAAGTTGCTGGGCGGCTGATTTTTTGATCGGGGCGGTGGGGTTTCTTTGAGCTTCGGGGGCAGAGTTGCAGTCTGCCAATGAAGCGAAGCGCAAAGTGCAAATGTCTGCATTGTCGTGAGTTGTTCCTTGCAGATTTCCGTAATCGTGGGCGCCAGCGCCATTGTGCCAAGCCGGAGTGTCGCAAGGTTGCCAAGGCGCTCAGCCAGCGCCTCTGGCTGGCCAAAGCGGAGAACCAAAACTACTTCCGGGGGCCGGAAAATAGCGCTCGGGTTCGGGAGTGGCGGGC
>DATDAL010000111.1:0-10761 GCA_036525415.1 Terrimicrobiaceae bacterium
GAAAATCTGCCTTGAGAAGAGCCTAGGTCTTCACTACAACGGCTCCGGCGACCCCGATGTCCATTTTATGCGCCTTCGCGGGCCATTCTTGCCAAAAAATCGTTAGTTTTCGCCCCGAGTTGAGAAAGTCGGGCTAAAGATCGCCGGCTGCCTTTAGCGGACAAGAAGCTCGGCAAATGGTCCCGCGAAGCCAATAGTACCGAGCACGCCGATCAGGGAGACGAGCGCGGCGAAGATAGGCTGCTGATACCAGTGCGAAAATGCGCCCACTTCGAGTTCTTGCAAGGCCTTTATCCGACTCTCCAGCCCACCGATTTGCGACTGCAAACTCTCTCGGAGCGGCGCCGAGACCGCCTGCTCGCCCGGGACGAGGCCCCGGGTCTCGATCTCATGCTTTTTCTCTCGCGCGCGCTCGATCGCCTCTCCGCGCATGCGACTCGCCTCGGAGACGATCATCAAGGAGGCGCCGGTAAGAAATATTGCCCCCGCACCCAACGCGATCCAGAGGCTGGGCGTCATGCTCCAGGCATCGAACAGGCTGATCCGCGAGAGCATGAGAATGATGAGCACCGTGAGTGGGTAAAGCAGGGTGCGGCCCACGGCGACGGTGTACTCTGCTGCGGTCTCCAGCACCTTACATTCGTCGACGTTTTCGCTCTTAGCCAGATGCTCGCGGAGAGCGCACAGAAGCATCCAAGCGCCCAAGTGAAGGTCGAGACAATACAGCAGATGCACGACGTAGAGGCCGATTCCGAGCGCGAGCGTCACTTTCTCGACCAGCAGCACGGTAAAGCCCCGTCCAGGCGTAAAGGTTGGAAACATCGTAAAGAGACAAATCGAAATCGCCAGGTAGACGATCGCGAGCGCTGTGATACGCAAGACGCGATAGCTACGGCTGTGGATCGTTTCGAGCAGTTCCTCAATCGCGCGTGGTTCTCGCTTCTGCGATGCGAGACGTTGAAGCTGGCTCCAAAAGTTGCTTCGACGCCCCTGCAAGCGAGCTTTTTTGAAGCCGAGGCGGGCGAAGGATACTCTCGGCAACTGCAGGGCGGCGCGGCTGAGTTCCAGCGACAGGCTCAAGCGCAGACGCGCGCTCTTCCCTAGCAAGTTTCCAAGGTGCCCGCGGGCGAGCCGATATTCTACATCCATCGTTTGAGAGGCCTTGATCAAGAGGATCAGCGCTACCAGGAAAGCCAGACAGCGGATGAAGATCGTGGGCCAGATGCTAACGCCGAGCGTCCAGCTCAACGGCTCCATCATGAGAAAGTCTTCGCCACCGCCCCTTATCCATTTGAGCAGGTCCTCGGCCCCGCTCGGTATCCATTTGAGGAAAAACCTACTGGCCAAATACAGAATTGCCAAAAAGGCGAAAGCGAATTCAGCCGCCAGTAACCAGCGCGCCCACCTGCACAGCGGGGTCGGTTTGCGCTCATCCTCGGGCGTATTTTGTCGGGAGGAGACGGCCAAAAGCACAAGAATTCCGTTGCCAAGCGCGAGAGCGAAGACAACGAGATTACAATACGGGTTCGCGAGCCACCCCACCATGGTGGTCCCCACGTCGCGCGGGAACGGCGTGAGGGGCACGGCCGTTCCTGCGCCGATTTCGAAGAGCATCGCCTCCTGGTTAGGCTGGTACGTCACATCTTCGAGGCTTTGACCGCGCACCAGGCGCTGTGTCGCCTCGAATAGAATCGTCTGGTAGCTGTCGCGCAGCGGAGGCACGTTCCATCGATCCTCCCGGTCGCCGGTCTCCGGATGCAAACCTTTGGCGCTGGCAACGAGAAGGTTTCGCGTAACCTCCACGTTGTCCGCATGCAGGTAGAGCGCATCTAAATCGGTCGTAAAGAATACGGCTTGCGGCAACTCAGGCCGCAACGCCTGGAGGACGATGAGCTTGTCATAAACATCGCTGCCGAGCACGCCCACGGCGACCACCGGTTCCTTCAGGTGATGGAGCTTCAGGAGCATCGCTTGGCGGCGCAGGTGGTCGAACTGCGAGGTTCCGCTGCTCTCTTCTGAGAGCACTCGCTTATTGAGCAGGCCCTCGATCGAACCATGAGCTACCGCAGCTTCGGCAGCCCGCACGGATGAGGAGTCCTGACGTCCGTCGAGCCCTCGAAGGTAGGTGAAAATGCGGAGCTTCCATCCGCAATCCAACGGCGCTCGCGCATCCTTGGCATTCCCTTGCCGCTCCAAGAGCTTCGTCTGCATCTCCAGGGCAATTCCCTGGCTGTAGGTGGTGTCGGACTCTGTAAATAGGACGATCTGTCCGAGCGTCTCGCCGGGGCACTTCGCCCTCCGCTGCAGCACCGGCAAACGCTGCTTCAGCTCGCGCCAGAGGGCATCGATGAGGTAAAGATCTTCCTGCGCCAGCCGCACCACGCGGGATGATCTTCCCGAATTCATTGCTCCCTTGAACAGCCAGTTCGAGAGAGTCGCGTGAAGGAAATAAACATCCTCGGGACGCTTCAGGACCACCTCCCGCGGGTCCGCCTTCGGGAGGTCCACGCTTCGGAGAAAACCGTGCAATCGGTCGCTGTCGCCCAAGTCGAAAATGACAAAACGCGCCGGCCATTTTACGCGCATTTTTGACACCATGTTGCCGCGCGCCGCCTCATCCAAAAGCTGTTCACTGAGAACTTTGTCGCCTCGGACCCAGCAAACATAGACCTGTGGATAGGTGGTCTGAGTGCTAGGCGAATCACCGAGAGAGTCGCGTGAACGGATTTTCTGCGTCTGGAAGGGCTCCCAGACCATATTTTCATGGAGCGGAAAGACGACTGGGTTTCGCTGATCATCAGTTCTCGCTAGCAAAGGCCAAATCCCCCAGTCGCTCACTGCCCGATAACCTGCAGTCAGCAGGGCAGAAACGACAGCGTAGCGCGAGCGCAGCCGGAGTTCTTCCGCCTCTGGTGTCGAGCGCCCATCGAGCACGATCATCAAGATCAGTGCCTCCTCTGCAGACTCGGGACTGGCCCCGACCATTTGTCTGGCAAGTTCCTGCTCCGATGAGATCTCTTCAAGAGCCCCTCTCGGCGCCTCGGCCCTACTCAGCTCGCGAAGTACCCGAAAAGGATCGTCCCACAAACGGACGCGCCACGACTCGTCTTGGAACGCATCCCCCTGCCGTGAGCTAGGGCGCTGGCTACGGAGCTCGGCGCGTTGCCCGATCAGACTGAACACAACGAGGAGAAGGGCTATGATTTGCGATCCGAAGACCAGCGAACGATGGGAGTCAAAGCTCATCGCCGATCTTAACAACGCGGGTGCAAGCACGGACGCGCCCACCGCTTCGATAACACCGACAGGCCCTAGCGAAACCCTGCACCCCAGGCAGACGCTGCGGCCAACCCTTGCTCACGTCGCGAAGGTTATCGCAGCCCGTCTCGGCTTGTCGAGCGGCAATCGCAATTCCCCTCGCTTACGGTGAATCGCAGGGATATGCGGATTTTGGTTGAAGCGGGAGGGACACGATGTCCATATCGACAGCACCCTTCTCGATATAGAGCCCAAGGCGGACGTGCGCTGGCTGCGCGACATTTACGGAAATTCCATTGCCGTTCTTACTTTCGCGGAACCGGCTCGGAAGTTGAGGGTTTTCAGCGAGATCAACGTGGATCATTACGATGACAATCCTCTCGATTTCCTCATCGAACCCAGCGCCGCCTTCTACCCTTTTTCAGTATGCGGCCAGCGAGCAGGTGGAACTCATTCTCTACCGTCTCCCCAGCTATCCTTACGATGGCCCGGCTGTGCAGAACTGGCTCCACGACCTTTACAGCCCCGGGAAACTCATCGGCACCTTCGAGCTGCTAAACAAACTGAATACGCGCATCTACGAATCCTTCCAATACGCCCGCCGCGAGGAAACGGGTGTTCAGCTCCCCTGCCAGACACTCGCGCTGGGCACGGGATCCTGCCGCGACTACGCGGTGTTCATGATGGAGGCCGCTCGGCATTGGGGTTTTGGAGCGCGATTTGTCACGGGGTATATCCAAATGGGCGAAGGCCAGCACGGCGCAACCCACGCTTGGACGGAGATCTACCTGCCCGGCGCGGGGTGGCGCGGCTTCGATCCCACGAACAACAAGCTCGTCGGTTTCGAGCATGGGAGGCGGGCTTCGAATTGAACGAAGGTTGAACAGGATGGGCAGGTCAAAGCAGCGAATTGCCATTTCATCCTGTTCAAGAACCTTCACCTAGAGTTCGACGCTCCGGAGAGGATGGAAAGCACCTGTAAGCCCTGTCCCATCCTATCCAGGAGCTGAAGCTTAGCCACACATTTGCGTGGCGGCCCCCTGAAGTTCTTCCGGGCTCAAATCCCGAATTTGCGTGGCCAGGGACCAACTGTGGCCGAAGGGATCTTCGAGTCTTCCGTACCGATCGCCCCAGAATGCGTTCTCAAGCGGCATGGTGACCTTCGCCCCGGCATGCACGGCCTGCTCAAAGGCCGCATCGACGTTCTCGACGTAGAGGTGAATAGTCACTGGCGAGCCCTTGAGCGATTTGGGTCCCAGCGAGCCCCAATCCGGGAACTCATCGACGAGCATCACCACCGAATCGCCAATTCGGACGGCGGCATGCATGAGTTTGCCGTCCGGACCCGGAATCCGGACGATTTCCACAGCGTTGAACGCCTTCTTATAGAACTCGATCGCGTCGGCTGCTCCCGCGCAAACTAAGTGTGGTGTTATCGAGTGCATCCCGTCCGGAATCGGTTTCACGGATGGCTTCGTGGTCGAGTTGCTCTTAGTCTTTTCTTTCGTGGTTGTTGTTGTGTCCATAGCTTTCGTTTTGTTCGGTTGCGATTCTTTGGTTGATTGGGCAGCCCGCTTGCCGATGGCGACGAAATGACCGCGGTCTAAAGATGGCGGATCTCGACCGGTGGAAGCGTCGTTCCGGCCAAACTGGGGTTAATTCGTGGCCGCTGTTTTTGCGACCGAGTCCAGTTGGGCCAGGCCTTGCTCGAAGAACCCGCCGAGCATTTTGTCGCAGTTCATGATCAGGCTCATGGCTTTGCCGACCAGATTGTTGGTGCCGCTCATGCTCCACGTGACGACGGTCTTGTCACCCTCCGGCTTGAATGCGAACTCGGCAGTATTAGTGGCTTTGAACGGCCGGAGGAAATCGAGCCGGAAGCGCACCAACTCGTTGGAACGACTGTCGGTGATGGTCATGCGGCCCTCGCCGATCTGGTTGTTGCCGGACCACACGAAGGCGGCGCCGACCCCGGTGGGAGGCCCTTCGAAGGTGTTCTTCGCGGTAGGATCGAGTTTCGCCCACGGAGACCACGCTTCCCATTTATGGAGGTCATTGACCTGTGCGAACACAGTCCCGACGGGGGCTCCGAGAGTCGCGGTCCGCTCGATGCGGAACGTGCCGGGTTGCATGGCTACGACGGTGAGGAGCACCGCGAGGATCGCAGCAACGCCAATAAGGATTTTGATAATCATAGTTTTTTGGCTGGTTGAACTAAGGTGAGAGTGTGGCTGAGAACTCAGGGCTTCCGTTCAGAGCTTTACCAATGTCGTGAACCCGCCGTAGGCCATGCGCTTGTAGTCGAAGGGCATCGATCCGCCTTGGCACATCTCCTTGAGACGCGGGTCAGCAATGACTTTGGCGTTGACCTCGTCGCGATGGGCGCGCGACTCGAACGCGATCCAGGCGAAGACCACGGTTTCGTCGGGTGTTGCGCCAGCCAATTGCGGAAAGGACACCATATCCTTCGCATCCATGTCTTCCGCGACGCACTCGCGGTATTCCAACGCGCCGTGCTCGCGCCAGACTTTTCCCGCCTGCTCCGCGATGCTGCGGTAGAGGTCGATCTTATCCTTCGGAATCGGCAAAACGAATCCGTCAACGTAGTGTGCCATAGCTAGTCTCCTTTGGTTGTTTTATAGGTTTGTCCTGGACGAAGACGCTCACGCCATGCTGCTCGCCGCGAAAGCGGCAGGACTCGTGTTGATAGCTCGATGTACGCTAAAGCTTCGTCCGTGGTGACGTGAAAGTCGTAGTTCATTGCTCGTGCTGCTTGGTTCTCGAGAATACAACGAATAATCGACGCCTGTCGGGACACTTGTTTTGAAATTTTTTTCTCTCGACGCGTGTTTGGTAGAAGAAGTGGGTGTACGAATGATCCGCGACCCGCGCTCCGTTTGGCGGTTGATAAGGCGCATAACTAAATGGACTCCACGGATTTGTTCCCACGACGGTTTGAGTTTGTTTGATCGATTGCGTCGCAGTAAGCTGGTGCGAAGAAATAAAAGGAGGAACAAATGAAAGCGAAAATTTTAGTGAGCTTCCTTGCGACTTTGATCGCTATCGGCTTTTCTGGATTGTCCGTCAGCTACGCGGAAGAGTTTGAGTGGGGCGATCCGGTGGTATTGAAGGAGCACTTGGATAAGCATGTAAAGTTTCCGGCCACCGGGAAAGTCATAAAGGAGTCGTGCAAGGAGGAGATGCCCGATGAGTTTTCCAAGGAGCAGCGGGCGTACTTTGACGCAAAGCTTAAGGACGACACGAACTACCAGAATGCGGCAGAGGTTCTTTCGGCTCTCAATGTGAAGTAAGTGAGGCGACCCGGCGTTATCGATAAGTCAGCCTTTCTGCAGGCTCGATATACGCAGCGGCAGGGTGTAAATTCGGGTTATGAAGGTCGTGGAGAAGACGCCGGCATGGCTGAAGTTAGTCGATCACACCGCCGACGCTGGAATCGCGGTGGAGGCGCCCGATCTCGGGCGGCTCTTCGAGCGTGCGGCGTGGGGAATGTTTTCCGTCATCACCGATGTCGCTGCGGTTCGGGCTACGGAAACATTTCGCATCCGGGTCGATGCGTCCGATCGCGCAGCATTGCTTGTCCGTTGGCTTTCGGAACTCAACTTCCTCCACGTTACCGAGCATCGCCTTCTCTCGAAATTCGAAGTTATGACTCTCAGTGAGCAGCACCTCGAAGCCGGCGTTTTCGGCGAAGTCTTCGACCCGGCGCGCCACACGATTTTCACCGAGATCAAGGCGGTGACCTTTCACGATCTGCAGCTCGAACGTGATGAGCGAAGCTGGAAGGCGCAGATCATTTTCGACCTTTGACGACGCTATGGATTACAAGATCCGGAAGCTAACCGATTACCTCTGGGAGCTGCCGAAGACCGGAGGAATGCGTGCGCCGGCGCGTATTTACGCGACGGAGGATATGATCGCGCAAATCACTGGCGACAAAGCTCCTGAGCAGGCTGCCAACGTCGCGCACCTGCCAGGAATAGTTACCGCATCGCTCGCCATGCCAGATATCCATTGGGGTTACGGCTTCCCGATCGGCGGGGTTGCGGCGTTCGATCTTGATGAGGGAGTCATCTCTCCAGGCGGCGTCGGCTACGATATCAACTGCGGTGTGCGGCTGATGGCGTCGCGCCTTACACGCCAGCAGATCGGACCGCGGCTGCGCCAACTCGTGAACCAGCTTTTTCGTGACGTGCCCACCGGTGTCGGTGCTGCGGGTGCGTTGACCGTGCCCGTCGACGAATTGCGTCGCGTTGCGCAACGCGGCGCGCGCTGGGCTGTGGAGCGGGGCTGCGGCAGCGAAACCGACCTCGCACACATCGAGGAGCACGGCTGCATCTCCGGCGCCGATCCCGCGGAGGTGTCGGGCCGAGCGTGGCAGCGTGGTCGCGAGCAACTCGGCACGCTCGGCTCGGGCAATCACTTCCTAGAAATCGGCTACGTTGCAGAGATTTACGATGCGGAGGCCGCTCGCGTCCTCGGCCTCGAAATCGACAAGGTCACCGCCATTATCCACTGCGGCTCGCGGGGTTTTGGATACCAGATTTGCGACGACTATCTCGGCATAATGGACGGCGCAGTAAGAAAATATCACATCGCATTGCCCGATCGGCAGCTCGCCTGCGCGCCGGTCGATTCACCCGAAGGCCGGCGCTACCTCGGCGCGATGCGCTGCGCGGTCAATTATGCCTTCGCTAACAGGCAGGTCATCGCGCACCATACGCGCAAGGCTTTTGAAAAGGCACTCGGTGTGAGTTCAGCGGAGGCCGGCCTGCGCACTGTCTATGAAGTTGCACATAACATTGCCAAGTTCGAGAGGCACGTCGTCGATGGACGCGAGCGGCAGCTGTGTGTCCATCGCAAGGGCGCTACGCGCGCCTTTGCGCCCGGCTGCGTCGAGGTGCCGCCAGAATACCGCGCGATCGGCCAGCCCGTGCTGATCCCTGGCGACATGGGCCGCTACTCCTATGTGCTAACCGGCACCGAGAAGGCGATGCGTGAGACATTCGGCAGCACCTGCCACGGCGCCGGTCGCGCGATGAGCCGCGTCAAGGCCCGCCAGGCGGCGGCAGGTCGCAACATTGTTCGCGAGATGGAGGAAAGAGGGATCATTGTTCGCGGGCAAAGTCGTCGCACGGTGGATGAGGAAATCTCCGAGGCATACAAAGACGTCTGCAGCGTCGTCGATGCGTGCGCTCTCGCCGGCATCTCACGGAAAGTCGCGCAGCTCCGCCCGCTCGGCTGCATCAAGGGTTGATCACTTGCAGGCCGTTTTTCCTTGTTGGCCAGAAATGGAGATGGTTGGCTGCTCGCATGAAGAACATGTTTTCGGCATTCTCCCTTTTCGCTGGCATGCTCGCGGTGCTTTTAGCCTCGGGATGCGCCACGAAAATCGACCTTGCCGAACCGTCTGCCAAACTCGCTCAGCAGAAGAACATCGCGCAGCAGTGGGCCGGAAAGCTGAAACGCAATCCGCCCGCCGACGCGGCGGCTTTACGGACCGCGGAGGCAAAATACAGGGAGGCCGCGTCGCAGAACAGGGGCTATCTCGAAGCGGTGGCCAACGGAATCATAAACAATGATAATCTGGAATCGAATCCGAAGTACGAAGCCTTGGCGGAAAAGGCGAGCAGTTCGACGAAAGACTTCGTGGACTTCGCGCAGCAGGCGAGCGGTGCGCTGGAACCGGCGTCCGCCGGTACGGTGATTATTGCACGCGTGCTCGTCGAATCTGGAATTGCCATTTGGAAGGCGCACCGCGCGGAAACGCAAGCCCAGAGGGTAGCTGCGGCCGATCGCCTCATCAGCCAAAACAGCTGGGAGGATTGGGACAAGATCAACACTGGCGGTCAGTGACAAGGGTTCGACGGAGGGTCCGGACGGAAAGCGCCATTACGAAGTCCAACACGGGGCGAGCGAGCATTGACGACCAAGTGAAGGGCGCGTGACGGAAGGGCCGTGCACGAATTTTTACCTGTTACTTCAAGCAAGCGATAAGCTACATGGCCAAACTTTGGCGCTGTCCTCGTTTTTTATGAAAGCTGCGGATTCTTACTTTCCCCTGATCGAAGAAAAGCTCACTGCGGATTACGCCGGAATGTTCCGCGAGCCGGGCGGAGCGCTCAAACATCCCTTCCTGACGCCCGGCAGCGATCAGTATGCGGACGTCTTGTGGGACTGGGATTCATGGTTCAGCAACGTCGCGTTGAGACAAATTCTGGCGAAATTGGGCAACGTCTCTGAGCAAGAAAGAGCACGGCCCTACGAGCGAGGCTGCATATTAAACTTTCTCGAATTTGGAGGAATGGACGGTTGGGTTCCCATCTTGTCCGGTCGGGACGGCCCCACCAAGCCCGAGCATATTTACGAGCAGAATATGCACAAGCCGTGTCTGGCACAACATGCCGCATTTCTCATCGAGGCCGATGGCGGAGATGCAGAGTGGCTTCGGTCGAAATTCTACTATCTCCAGGCATTTTTGAACAACTATCGCAACCACCACCGGCATTCGTGCGGCCTGTATTTCTGGAAGAACGACACATCCATCGGCGTGGACAACGATCCTTGCACCTATTACCGGCCTCCGCGCAGTTCGGGTGCGATTTACCTCAATACACTGATGTTCAAAGAGCTAGAGGCCATGTGTTATCTCTGTCGCTGCCTCGAATTGGGAGAAATCGCCGAACATTATCAGAAGGATGCCGACGATCTGCGTGAGGCTATTCAGGAGCACTGCTGGGACGAGCGGGATGGTTTTTTCTATAGCGTCGATCTGAATCTTCTTCCGGCAGATCCTAAGCGCACATTTGGCCTTCACCAGGGGATGCCACGGGACTGGCCTTGTCTGATACAGCGGATTGGCGTCTGGTCGGGATTTCTTTCGCTGTGGGCCGGGCTTGCAACCGCGGAGCAGTCCGAAAGGATTGTGATTGAACATCTTCGTAACGCGGCGACATTTAACGCGCCATTCGGTATTCGGACTCTCTCGCGCATGGAGAAAATGTACAACCTCCGCGCCACTGGCAACCCGTCGTCGTGGCTCGGACCGATCTGGGGAATCTCCAACTACATGGTCTGGCGCGGGTTGCTGAATTACGGTTTCCGCGATGATGCCGAGGAATTAGCCGCAAAGACGGTTCAGCTTTTCGGCCGCGACTTGGAGCGCTTTGGAGCGCTCCACGAATACTATCAACCGGAGAATGGCGAACCAATTCTGAACCCCGGCTTTCAGAATTGGAACTATCTCGTTCTCAACATGGTCGAATGGCTCAAAGGCCAAAAGCCCGTCGCAGAGTTCGGAATGCGCGGTCCGCATGAGGCGAGCTTTCTGGATTCGCAGATGACGGGCGCAGAGGCAGGAAGGGCTCGACAGATAGACCCTTGTGCGAAGGGCCTGAAATAGACAGGCGGTTGACGCGACCGCCTCTCCGTACAGGCTCTGGCTATCGGTTAAGCGCCAGCGGCGCCGCTGGCGCGCGCCCGCAA
>DATDAL010000112.1:0-2677 GCA_036525415.1 Terrimicrobiaceae bacterium
AGAGCCTTGCAACTGAAGGGACTCGGCCAATCCGTGAACGCGTGGGCGCTGAAACGTGGGGTCTAACCCTATCCGCTGCGGCGAACCCGGCCATCGCGCCATCGTTGCAATTCACACGTCTCGTGGGACGGATCGCTGAGCCCACGACCCTCCATCATGCACTTGCCCGGAAACCTTCGCAGAAGCGATCTCGACAGGGTCCGAAGGAACGAGAAGGAGAGTGTCGCTGCCTGTGATCGCCGTGCTCTTAAGCTTCCGCCCTCACTGAGTCCCAACGCTGTCGGCAAAGACGCTCAGAGCCGAGGATAGCGACGTAAGGTCGTCCTGGCACTCAAGGTTAGCGATAATCTGAGTGTGCCATCGATCCCATTTGGGGACCATTCGGAGCCAAAAAGCGTCCATTGGTCACATGGCGTTTCCACATTCGCAGCCGTCGAACCCTGCTGTAGGACCATTCGAGCAAAAAATGAACCCGTCTGTCACTGTGTCATTCTGGCAGCCATTTGATTCTGCGAATGTAGGTAAGGTTGTCCGACAGGTGCTTACTCTGAAAACCTGCTACGCGATTATTAAGATCTGTAACTCGGGCGGTTCCGAGACCGATATCTCGCTCGTCTTGGATGGTTCGGGAGCAACGCATCTCAGCTTCTCCACCCCGGAAGAGGCTAAAGTGTGGATTCGACGAATCGTGGGCCGGAAGGCTTACTGGGTGCAACAGGAACACCATCCAGCAACCTACGCGGTTACGAGAGTAGGAAGCGAGCGGTTCAACGCGGCGTACACGTCCACTTTTACTGCTCAAGATAGGGCGCCCCTCGCGCGTGAGATGAGGACCGGCCTCTAGTGTGCCCGTCCCTTAAGTATGATTGCATAAACGGGGCGGTTGTAGCATGGTAAGGATGCCTGCCGCCATTGCGAACATCCCAAAGTCATTGCCAGGCTTAAGCGCCATCCCCGCTTTCATTTGCACCTTACGCAAACCTCCTCTTCCTGGCTCAACCTGGTCGAACGCTTCTTTGTGGAAATTACCCGCAAGTTGATTCGCTCGGGCAGCTTTCGTAGCGTCGGCGCCTTGGTGGCCGACATTTTCCGCTTCCGTTGATCACCATAACCTTAACCCGAAGCCTTATCGCTGGACGGCCAAGCCGCTCCGTGTTTTGGAAAAAATCGACCGAGCTTGCGAGCTTGGGAAGCCCTGCTAGAAGAAACATACAATCCTATTTACGGGACTCCACACTAGGAGCTTGCAAACACGCTGAAACGCGCGCGTGCCGGAATGACGACAGTTCTATTCCTTCTTTTCCTTGCGGTCCGCCCGGGCGGCCTTCTTCTGGCGTTTTAGGACGGCTTTTTCAAGCTTGCGGATCTTCTTGCGTAACTCAGCGTCTTTTTCATCGCAGTCCTTGGTTCCTGGTAAAATCTTGTGCGCCGCTTCAAGCGCCTCGTACAGGGCTTCGTACTCTTTTTCAGTCATACAGCTCTCAGAATCGAGTCAAGTTTTCAGTATTGAAGCTGCTCTAGCAATCGGAAACGCAAGCCATCGTCCGGAAACATGGATACGTCTTTCGTGGCGCAGGACTGCCCTCGGGCTTTGAGATTCAGAGTTGGAGGGCTGGCGCCTGAGCCTGCCTGCACAGGATCGAGAGATCCCCAATTCTTGCGACGCGAGGGTCGATTGGACAAGAAAGGTCTAAGAGCGTCTCATCGCGGTAATCGCACCGAGATAGCAAAGGGCGATTACGAGCAGCAGCGCGCCGAAACCTGTAACTAGCGATAGATACTCACTGACTCCGCCGAACATCGCACCGAGGAGATTCGTGCCGTAGTCACGCGCGAGGGAGGTTGAACGCCTAATCGCAGAGCCAAAGAGCAACCCGGCGCACAAGATCGGACTGAACATGAGCATCGCATAGAAGAGCGACTCGACGACCCGGCTCTCAAACGTGATCGTGCCGACAGGGATGAGGAAGTTCAGCGTCAGCAGGGCGAGCAGCACGCTCCCTACGAGCCACGGTCTGATGATTTCAATCCTCGACACGGTATAGTTCGCGATAAGCGCCATCGAAAGAACCGAGGCGATCGCAAGAGATGCGACGACCCAAGTCGATCCCCACAGCAATGCGAACTGGATGATGGCTCTTGTCTCGAGCAGCATGAATCCGGCGCCGAGGAGAAAGAATCCCCACGACCACTTGCCGGCCTGCCCGCGTACGACGAGGAAAACAACTGCGATGGAGACTGCTAGAATGAGGCCCAGCGCGGCTAGGTAGTGGCGCGGGATGTGACGGTCGCGCAGATAGAGGAACGGCCAATCGTCGGTGGCCGGCTCGATCTCAGCATCGCGCGCATGCAAGCGGCCCGGACTTGGCGCATGCGACTGTCCGTATGCCGTGACCCGTTCCGGAATCACAGGATCGGACATCAGCGTCGAAAGCCGTGGGCCGGCCATCAGGACACCCAGGTATGCTCGTGCCTCGTGCACGTGAACCCGTGGTTCCTGCTCGAACGCCGCTGCCGAGATGTTTGACAAGCGGTCGACGAGCCATGGCTCTCGAAAGTAGTTATAGACCACGAGCAACCCATTCGGCGCGAGCAGATTCCTGACAGCACGAAAGGACTGCTCCGTAAACATGTAGCTCTCGAGCCGCACGCCCGAGAAGCTCGACTGCATGGTCAA
>DATDAL010000113.1:0-3106 GCA_036525415.1 Terrimicrobiaceae bacterium
AACTGCTTGGCGTTACCGAAGACAGTGGGGCGTATGCGCGACTGTTGAAGACGGCTGTATTGCTGTAAGATCGACACGATCCAGGTCGAGAACTTGGAGAGCTGCGCGTAGAACTCGCTGACGAGCCGCTCGCCGCCGGGAATGTCGAGAGTTCGTGCGACTTCCTCGAAGATGACGCGCTTTCGCTTGCCTCGCGGCAGCGTGATAATGTGCTGGCGGGCGTAATTGGCGATCAGGAATCCGGCGAGTTCCTTCAGCTGCTCGTTAGACTCTTGGACGTAAGTCAGATCGAAATGGGCAAGTCTCCCTGTGATGGATATTGTCGAGTGACCGGAAATAAGCCGCTGTCGGTTCCAGGGAGCGAGTAAGCTCACCATCTGGTCGACCTCCTTGGGATCGTGTTCCGGAAATGGAAATCTCTGCATCAGATGCAAGAGCAAGTCGTGCGTCGGATAGTCCGTAGGCTTAAGGAATGCGAAAGCGGTATTGCGTACGTAGTGTTCGGTCTCGGGGGACTTTAAAAAACGCGTAACTGCCTCCGGCGTTGGGCTGGCTATGAGGGATTCCCGTTCATCTGCAGATGCTACGTGCTGGAATTCGATCCACGCTTCCAGGAACGTTGCCGTGGTCGGCAGGTGAGTAGCTTTGTATTCGAGCGTCGCCATGGCATAGCGGGCCACCTCGTCGAGACGCGAAGGATTTTCAGAAATCCATTCGTCAAAAACTTCTGTGTAAAGCTGTTCGACGTATTGCGTGATCTGTGCGAGTCGAAGATTACGGCGATCCTCGTCCGCTGGGTGGCCCATCATCTTCAAAGCGAGCGCAGCCGCCGTAGTGATCTGCAAGTTGGTTAACGGTCCGCCATGGGTGTCGAGGTAATTGATGGTAAGATCGCCATCCGGTTGAACGATTATGGGAATTGACCCCTGTGCCTGCGTCCAGATCCCGTAGGAAAGACCCTCCTCGACGATAAGGGTGAAATCATAGTAGGGATCGGTCTGCGAAAGCAGGTCGCACATGAAGGCGGACTTTCCTCCTCGCGTCATACCGAGCAGAACGGCGAGTTGCGGCGTGCCGGAAACGAAATTGCGCACGCCAATTAGGTTTTGATTGGACCCGTCATAGAGGGCTTCGGCTCCGTCGAGATGACCATCAAAGCTTGAGGAAAGCGGCAGGATGTCGGCCAGCCACTCATCCATGCCGTTATCCGCGTGGCAGTCATACTTTCCCCATAGCCAACCCGGCCACGTCTGATGCCAAATGTTCTTCGTCGTCGCTGCCGAGGAGATGTTTGATGTCCAGCATTGCGCATCCCCCATTTGGCTGAAGGCGGTCTCAATCTGCCGTGTCTTGGAAATCAGACCGTCCTCGGTTGCGTCCCAGACGTGAACGACGAAATCGTATTTGAAAGGCGCGGCGTCGCCCTGGGCGAGTTCTCTAATCCGCTGTTCTTTGACCTCCTTTGCTGTGAGGAGAGAATGCTTGCCCTCCGCCAGGTAGTCACCGCGCACGCGCTCCAAAGCTTTTTCAGTCCTTTCGATTTCCTTTCGGACATGCTGCGGGTAGAGATTTACCGTTATGGCGTAGTCGAGAATCGGAAGCGAAGTGAGCGCCCAGAAGATCCCGCGTCGTGTCCGTTGCGGACGGCGTTTGAGGATGACGAGATTGTGGTAAAATCCATCTGCAAAAAATCCGAAGTTCCTGCCCGCCTGAACACCCTGGTGCCAACAGTTCTGATGGACTGATTCCTCCTCTCGGAATTGTCCGATCGGGTCGTAGTTGTCGCGCTTCAGATAAGACGGATTGAGGAAACTTGCGTAGTAGCGAAACAAATCCTCAGTCGACATGGCTGAAACGACGCAGCCATGCGGCTCAAAGAGGGAAGCAACAACCTGGCGATGTTGATCGAAAGCTTCATTGTATTGCGCGAGAATTCGCCGGTAGTGGTCTGCGATAGCTGTTTTGCTCGTCGTGGCCGGTGGATTTGCGTCAATGCGCTTGGAAAGGAACAATACGAGTTTCTCCCGACGCAGTTTGCCCGACTGCATCGCTCGCCAATAGCGGTTGAAGCGTTCGTTACGTGCAATGCCTGACCATGAGTCCGGTTCGCACCGTTCGTCGGTGGTCTGCTTATAGGATAACAGTTCCTTGCGATAATTTGAATCGACCGACCAACGGAACTGCGCTCGCGTCGATTCCTGCAGAGTCCGCAGAAATTGTCGCACCGACTCATAGAAGCTGTCCAGGGCCCGCTCGCTTGCGTGGCGAAGGTCGGGCACTTCCAGGACGAATCCTTTCGCCACGAACCCGCGTTTATCGAGTTCGTGCCAGATGAGAAGATCGTGCGAGATCCAGCCGTTAGGCGCGTTCATGGCGATAGAGTGGATGGCGTGGACTGCGCAAGGACGGCAGCCATGCGCTACCGGAGACGAATGTCTCCAGCAGATCAGTGTCGTAGGACTTAGGCTTTCCTTGGCGAAGGCCAAAGACGTAGGCGACCATCAAGACGAGCGGTAGGAAGCCAACCCCAAAGCTAAATAGCACCGAATGCGCCTGTTGTCGGAAGAGCATCAATGACAGGGCTACGCTGAGGATCAGTCCCGCGAGAATAAGTAGGATGTTGATCCCTTCGATGCCCCACATCTTGCCGTCGCTATCATCCCCGGCATGGGTCTGGACTATCGATTTGCTCACGGGGTGATTTGGATCGTCGGCATTCCGCCCGCGTTAAAGAGGGCCTCGGCGATGAGGACTGCGAGACCAAGAAGCAGTCCTCCGACAATCGACATTTTGGCCATGTCGGCATTGCCTGAACGTGCCTGCCAGCCGCCGTGAGCGATGACAATGACGGCCACGATAAAAAGAAATTTTGCGATGATGCCGAGTCCTTCAGACATGGCGCCGTCGAGCGAGGTGGATTGAGCGAGTAGCATGTTCACGTGACCACCATAGCGACAAAATCCAAGGCCCCTGCTCCCATTTGGGAGCAACTTAACAGAGGAGATAGAAAAATTATCCCGTAGCGAGATGCCTTTGATTTGCAGATTGCCTCATAGAGATTCAAAGCGCGACGAACGCTTTCCGGATAGAGTTCGCCTAGCTCAAC
>DATDAL010000114.1:0-10879 GCA_036525415.1 Terrimicrobiaceae bacterium
CGGGTTGCTCACCAACAACATGGGCATCGCCCCTGACGCCGCGAATGCCTTCCTGAACAATAACGCCATTTCACCCACTACTCAGACGCTCATCGTCGCCGCCCTCGCGCAGCTCGGAAACATCCCCGGTCAGGGCGAGTTCATCCTCCAGGCCGCGAACAGCCAGGACGAGCACGACGCGCTCGCCTTTCAACAGAGCGTCCAGATTATGGCCAATTTGAACAATACTGCACCGATTGCCCGCATCACCCATCTCAACGGCCTCACCGTCTGCCAGACCAATGACGGCACCGTGGTCGTCCCGATCCAGTGGGACTATGTGGCATGGACGCCAGTGGCCGAGCGTTTCATCACCGCGCTCAAGGCAGCGGATTTCAGCGCCCGTCCTACCGGCTATCTCGTCGCTCTTACGGGCGTCGTGTCGCCAATGGCTGGCGAAGAATTGACCGCGCGCGGAATCAAATTTTCAGAGAAGCAGCTACCCAACCCGCTCAGATAACCAGCTGCCGATCCTACTCATTGCCTTCGCCCATTCGTCGATCGTCTGCCCCGGCTAAAACATGAGCAAAAACAAAAGCTATTCCATGCCATTCATCAGGCTTATTGCCTTCCTAACCGGCCTCGCGCTGGTTTCAACTTTGCATGCCGCCTTACCGACACCTGCCGAAAATCCTGGAGCCGCGCCTGGCCCTGCGGGTAACACGCATTCACTGAAACACACCGTGCCGGTTGAGGCGCTGGGCGACTCCGTCGTCGCTCGACACACCGGCTTCGAAGTAGTCCCCGGCAAAGATCCCAACGGCTGGTCCTTCATTCTCGAACCCTACCTGTGGGGCCTGGGCGTACACGGCACTGTCGGCGTAAAGGGGTTTGACACTCACGTTGATTATAACCCCTTGACGGTGGTCAAGCATCTCGACTGGGGAATCATGGCCAAGGGCGAGATACGGAAGGGGAAGTGGGGCATCCTCGGCGACGGATTTTTCGCCCAGCTCTCAGCGGGCGGCGATCCTCCAGGGCCGCTTTACAATAACGCGAATCTCAAGCTTCAGCAGGGAATGATGGAGCTTGCGCTCGCTTACCGGATCATCAACGACCGGCGCGGCTTCCTCGATATCTATGCGGGCGCGCGCTATAACTATTTCGGGATCAATGTCGGCGCGGACATTGACAATGCCGGCGTTCAGGAGGTGAGCGACGACGCAGCGCAGCGCATCTTTGGCGCCGTTGGCGCACGCGTTCAAACTGCCGTGGATGGGGAAGTGCAGAGATTGCGAGCTCAATCTGGCGATGAGAAAGCCATCCTGGAAGACGATGCCCGCAACAGAATTGGCGTGGCTCTCGAGTCCGATCTTCAAAGGAGACTGCGTCGAGAGCTTGCCAGCAGCGATTCGCTTCGAAATGCAGTCAGCGACGCGGATGTTCTCCGTATAGCCAGAGGACTGCGCGGCGAATACCGAGCTTTTCTCAACGCCGTGCTCGACGCGCGCTTGGCGCGGGCTCGGGCTCGCCTTGACGCGCGCGAAGCCCAAGCGGTCGCCAATGCTCAAGCTCGCGTCGTTCAGGCCGAAAAGAAGCTCTCCAAAGCCCTCTCCAAGGAGCTCGATAACCGTCTCCCGACATCAAAATCCGGTGACCGGTGGTGGATCGATCCCATCATTGGTTTCCGCAGTCAGATTAACGTCACGCGCTGGCTCTTCCTGGCACTCCAGGGAGACGTCGGCGGATTTGGAGTAGGCTCTCAAATCGCATGGTTCGCTAGCGGCTCCATTGGCGTCAATTTCACGCGCAACATTTTCTTGGAGACAGGCTACCGCTATTTCTACATGGATTACGTAAAGAACGGGCTGACTTACGATGCCGCGCAATCCGGACTTTTCATGGGCGTGGGCGTGAAATTCTGAAGAAGTCGATGCCAGAAGCAACTAGTGTCAGTCAGTGAAGATTCCTGATTGAAAGCAATTAAACCCGTGTTTCTTCTAAACTCCTGCCAAAAGATGAGCCTGCCCGAACGCGACAACGGCGCATGAAGGTAAATTTCCAAATATAACTCGCCCAAAACAGTGATCCGATCATGAAAATATACCATCTCGTTACGACAGCCTTGACCGCTTGTTCCGTGCTCGCGGTTCTGGCATCCGTCACCGTGCGGGCGGAGGAAGCGTCTCCCTCGCCGGCACAGGCCATGTCACGCGTCGACGCTCAAGCTCTCGAAGCCCTGAAACGCATGAGCACGACGCTGGGCGCGGCGAAGGCGCTTACCTACCGCTCACGGACCATCGTCGAGGTGCCCGCGAAAACCGGCCAGTTCATTACGCTTTTCTCCACCGCGGAGGTCGCGCTTAAACGGCCAGACAAGCTGCGTGCCCGGCTCACTGGCGAAGCCCCCAATTTCGATTTCTATTTCGATGGAGCCACGGCCTCCGCTTTCGCTCCCGGAACCAAGGTCTATTCCACGGTTGAAGCTCCGTCGACAATCGACACCATGGTCCCTGCGATGCAGCAGGAGACTGGTATCCGCTTCGTTTCCGCCCCCTTCCTTTTCAGTGATCCTTATGGCGTGTTGACGCGGAAACTGATCAGCGGCACTGTCGTCGGTCCGGCGGTGGTCAACGGACGCCCGTGCCAGCATCTGGCATTTCGGTCTCCTGGCGTGAATTGGGAAGTCTGGATCGAGTCGGGCCAGCGTGCATTGCCCTGGCGACTGGCGGTGACCTTTACCGACCGGACAAATTTTCCGCGCGTGTTGGTGCAATTCCGCAGTTGGAATCTCAATCCGTGGCTCAAGGCCGGAGATTTTTCCTTCCGAAAACCGGCCGGCGCCCGCGAAATCCCCTTCGTCTCTGTGATCAAGCCAAACGCCCGCTGATCTGGGCATCAATGAAACTCTTATGAAACATCTCTTCTCTCTCATCGCAACGATGACTGTCGGCGCGGTTTTTCTGGTCTCCCAGACTGGCTGCACTGGAGTCTATGCGGACGATCCCGCCTACGGCTCCTACGCGACCTATGGCGGAGCCTATTACGGCGGAGCGGGCTTCTATCATGGCGCCTACTATGGTGCTAGTTCGGCCTACTGGAACAATGGTTACGGGCGTGCTTATGGCGCGCGGGGAGGCTACGCTTCCTGGAACGATGGCTCGGGAAGCGCCCGAGGATGGCGCGGAAGCACCGCTTCATGGGATGATGGATCGGGGCATATCAGCGGTTACCGCGGTGGCTCGGCTTCGTGGGGCGGCGGCTCCGGCTCCTACCACGGCGCTTTCGGTCGCTCGGGCTCTTGGAGACGGTGATGAGGTGACCGCGAAGCAACTTCAAGACATCCCCTATCTTCGCAACGCGGTATTTCCTCCGCAACGCCGTTTTAAAACGCTTTGTCGGAACTAAGAAGGCGCTTCCACGCGGAAACTCTGTCGATCCGCCAGCTACTTCGGATCCCGCCTGCGAATCAGCTGCCATGTTACACTTCGATAGAAGCCGACGAGAACCAGTAGCGCTGGACCGAGCGCGCGTTTAAGCAGCCGGATCTTAGCTGCTCCTCTTCTCAGAGCGCGATGGAATTAATCGAAGCGCTTAGGTCGCAGATACTGGCTCTGCCGCCCTTGGCGAAGTTTGCTATCGCCATCGCGGTAATCGTCGGCGTTCCGCCGCTGGCCCGTCGCGTCGGGCTCCCGGAGATCGTCGGGCTTGCTCTTCGGGGGTCGTCTTGGGGCCGCATGTCCTGGGCTCCTTCGGTGAAGACAGACCCGTCGCCAATTTCTTCGCGGAGTTAGGCAAGCTGCTGTTGATGTTTTCGGCTGGTCTTGAGGTCGACGTTGATCTCTTCCGCAAAGCTCAGACCCGGTCGATCCTCTTCGGCCTGGTCACCACCACGGTGCCATTGCTCCTCGGCACTTTTTTGGGCTCGCCTTCGGATATGCCATCGTTCCCGCGTTCGAAGCGCTTCCCAATCACCTCCAGGTCAAAGGTGCGCTCTCGCTCCACTATAAGGTTCTCGGTGCGCCATCATCTTCCTACGCTGATTTCGATATGAAACGGCACCACTTTCCGACTTCTAGCGCTACGACCACTCCTTCCTCGCTCGAAGCCATCATCATGCGATTTATCTTTGCCGCCACCTGCCTCGCCGTTGTGGCGGGTTGCGCCATAGCTCCGCTGCCACCAGCGGAGGCGAGGCACCATCAGGCTGCGAAGGAATTGCGCGAGGCTCGCTCGAAGCACGCCTCGACTGAACAACGTCTGGGCCACTATCTGCAAGCGGCGGAGGCGGCTGGCCCGTTGCTCGGGCAGGGCGTGGAGGCGCCGGCGGTGCATGACATCTACAACGCAACGGTGGCGGAATTCACCGTCCTGCTGCGTTCCGCGGAGGGTGGGCGCCTTTGGAATCGGCCGCTTGCGGTCACGATCGGCAGCACCAGCTACCGGCTGCGTTACGCGCCGACCTCCCGCAAGGAGGGCACTTGGGCGCCGGAATGCTTCACCGCTTTCGAGACGCCGAAACAGGTGCATGAGGACCGCATCCGGCTGCGCGTTCGGGACGCCGGCTTTGGTGGAACTTTGGTCGGAATCAATCGGCCAGCGGATCCGGAAAAATTCTACTTCCCCTCCGTCGGCGTCGCCGGGGCTGTGACCGCGGTGCTCGATTTCAAACCCGCCGCGCCCGGCTCTAAGGCACCTCGCGAGGTGGTACTCTCGCTCCACGATCCGACCCTGCGCGAAACCGTTTTGATCGCGGACGCTACCCGTCCGTTGGCCGCGGATTTTACCGCGCCGCTCGCCTATTATCCTCACCCGCTCTTCCTTGGGCTGATGGAGGCGATGCGGGTGGATCGTTATTATCGCACGGCGGGACTGGAATTGTTGCAGCCGTACGATCCCGAGCGCATTCCAATTGTTTTCGTTCACGGGCTCATCTCGGAACCGGGAATGTGGCGGGACACGATCGACGCCGTCGAATCCGATCCTGAACTGCGAGGACGCTTTCAGTTCTGGGCTTTCGGCTATCCGACCGGCGATCCCATCTCGATCTCCGCGCTCCAGCTTCGCGAAGGCCTTGCGGGCGTCTACCGGCTTTATCCCCAAACCAAGGACATGGTGCTGATCAGCCACAGCCTCGGCGGACTTCTCTCCAAGATGCAGACGATCAGCCCCGGGCGCGCAGCTTGGAACGGAGTCTTCGGCCGCGATGCCGACCGGCTTTACGCCAGAGTCCCGCCGGACAACCTCGTGAAGCGAGCCCTTATTTTCGACGCCAACCCGCGAGTCAAGCGCGTTATCTTCATCTGCGTGCCGCATCGCGGCAGCCCACTGGCCGACAGCTTCGTCGGCGCGATCGGCCTCAGCCTGATTCATCTCCCGGCGCAGGTCGTGGATGGCATCCAAAAACAGATCGGCCACTCGCTGGCCGTAATCGGAGGAAAGAAAGGCTTCGTTTTCCCGCCTAGCGTGCATGGGCTCTCTCCGAAATCGACGCTCCTGCACGCGCTCGATGCGCGACCGATTCAGGCGCCGCACCACACTATCGCCGGCGACCGTGGCAAGGGCGATACGCCGAATAGCTCCGATGGCGTCGTCCTATATCAAAGCTCGCACCTCGATAGTGCGCAGTCCGAACTCATCGTGCCTGGTCCGCACGGTTCCTACGACCTGCCGCAAACCGTCGCGGAAATCCAACGCATCCTCCGTCTGCATCTCCGAGCCACGAGTCGTCTCGCGACCGGAGCGGTTCGCTAAAGAGGAATTGGATTCCTCTACCACAAGCCTGCCGATCACGAGATCACCTGCATGACCCCGCGTATGTTTCTGGTGCCGATCCAGGAGGGCTCGGTGTCGATTCCATGCGGGGAGTTTTCTAAGTTTTCTAAGGGGAGCGAGGACCCCGCGGGACGAGGATTTGGGGATGAAGTGGGTTAGGCAGTTTTCGGGTTCTCAGGGGAGGACGATAGGCTCGGCCGCGAACCCCTGCTGATGGCCATCCATACGCTACCTCTGCATCTCCGTCACAAACTTGTTGTCTCTCCGGCAAATCAGATTAATCGGCTGGGCGAATCCCACTCCTGCCTTACTATGAGAAAGATACCTTCACCGAACATTCGGACATTGCGACGACAGGTTGCAGACCTTGGCGCGACTCTCTATTGGCAGGGAAGCCAGTGGATTTTGTCTGGCCGCGAGACCGAACCGCTAGGCCACTCAATCAAGACAGAACGCGATGCGCTTGAGTTCGTGTTGGACCGCGCCAGAGGACGCCTAATGGAGAGCGTCAAAAAGTCGGGGGTCAAGCGACCCGAGCGTGAAACTGTGGATGCCAGCCGCGGAGGACCTCCTCAGAATCGTTAGTAAACGCTTCCGGATCGCCCGGTCCCGGGCTGTGCAACCGTTTGTGCAATTCGCAGCATTTTGCGCCATCGCGCCTCAATGCTCTCGCCGGGCTACGATTTTCTAGCAGGATTGAGCAGGCTCGAGAGGAAGCTGAATTCCAGGGGTCACGCTGCAGCACGCCGCCATTGTTGGCGCGAATCGTTTGCGTGGCGTCCCGAGCAGCGCGGACCAAGATTCACTGACCTGGCTGCTGTCGGGTTTCCCGGCTCCGTTCGGGCGATCTATTTTCAATTGCGCGACTGAAAGGGCAAGAGGCATTCTAATCCCTGTGCGAACAACGAGAGTGCTGGTCTTTGTGGATGAATCCAACGCCGTCAGCTCAGTGCGGGCACTCGGTCGAAAGCTAGACTGGCTAAAGCTACGCGATCACCTCGCGAGTGCCGAGCGGGGACGAGAGTTGATCGAGATGGTCATCTACGCTGGGTTACCTCCTCCAATACCGGAGTGGCAAACCGAACGAGAGAAGAAGAGCAAGTTCCTGCATTGGCTTCGCTCCAACGGATTCCTCGTAGTAGCGAAGGATGGCTCGCCGGCGGATGGCAAGCATTACAAAGCAAACGTCGACGTGCTGATGGCGATCGATGCAGTCGAGTTGTCCGTAGAGATGCGACCCGACGTCGTCGTTCTCGTGACGGGCGACGCTGATTTTGCACATCTAGCTTTGCAGCTACGGCGTCGTGGGATTCGTGTGGAAGTCGCCGCGACCGCTCAAACCCTCGGCGCCGGCCTGAAGGGCGCAGCAAACGAGGTGATCGATCTGGTTCCGCTATTTGAAACGTTTGAGCTTATGAAAGCCGGCGACTAGGCTGGCGTTTCGGGAACTCTGGGGTTGTACCCTAGTTGTTTTCTGAGCGCTTTCAAGCGCCCGCTCCCAGTCTCCATAGCCTGCTGCGGCCCCGAGCGATCGCCGGAGGTTACCTCATGACCGCGGAGGAACCCCCTTGTGGGATTGGATCTCCGGATCTCCTTCGTGTTCTTGCATCGTCATCGCGAATCGCCTCCTTGCTCGCGAAACTGTTCCCAGAGCCGGCAGAACCGACTTTCGTAAATGATCTCGTAAAGCTGAGCCTTGTCGGGAAAGAGCCGCTCCGCCTCGCTCCGCAGTTCCATCCGCGCCCTCTCGATCTCCCACTCCGGGCGCTCGAAGAGAATGAGCGTGCAGACCTTGTCCACCTGCCGCTGGAAGGCGCGATACGCCTGCTCGGTCGCATCCATAACTTGAACCTAACACAGGACCTCTTGGCTCTCCTGGCGGCTCAATTCCAAGCCTCCTTTTGTCGCACTTCTACGCCCAGGGACAGGCACGGCTGAGTTTCGGAGGTGTGCATCACATTAGCGTGATCAGGCAAAGTAGGGCTTAGGCGTTCGGCTTGACGCGACCGATTCTGCTACGCTACGTGGCTCGCATTGACCTTAAGTCTTAGAACCCACAAAACGTCGTATGCCATCACACGGTCACAACAATTTTCCCGATCTGTTCGTTCGACTCCATGTACCGATGCGCTTCAACGATGTCGCCCAACGCAAAAGTTCGAGAGATGACAGGGTGCAATGTCCCGGCTGACAACTGACCGTAGACCCATCGCTTCGCGCGTTCCAACCGGTCCCGGTCCTTGACGATCGAGAACAAGGTGTAACCGCGAATCGTCAAGTTCTTGCCGAGAGCAGCGAACAACGGGAACGGTGTCGGCTCGGAAGCGAGTGCGCCGTACACAAAAATAGTTCCTTCCTCTCGAACGATCTGTGCGATCTGTTCGAGACCCGAGCCGGCCACCGGATCAAACGCCAGGTCGACTCCTTTGCCGACCGTAATCTCTCGCACGTGTTCGATCCATTTGCCTGACCCTGTATTGACCACCTGGTACGCCCCAGCATCGCGTAAGGCCTTCTCCTTAGCCGGATTGCGCGTCGTGGCAATCGGTTTCGCACCGAGCGCGTTTGCGATCTGAATGGCGGCAAGCCCGACGCTGCTCGCGGCTGCCGTGATAAGTAGCTGATCACCCTCGTGCAGATGTCCGAATTCAACCAGTCCGTAAGCGGTCAGGTACTGCATCCAGATTGCTGTCGCCTCGACCGGACTGAGCCTGGAGGGGTATTTCGCCAGCGAGTACGCCGGCAGCACCACGACCTCGCCATATGTGCCGTATTGGGTCATTGAGAACGATGGAATCGAACTAACTTTGTCGCCGGGCTTGAGATCCACAACGCCCGGCCCAACCTCTTCAACAATTCCGGAAGCTTCGTACCCAATCAGCGATGGAAGCTGGGGCTGTTCCAGGTATGCGCCTTGGCGGAACATCAGCTCCGCCCGATTGAGGCCGATCGCTTCGACTCTGATGCGAACCTCTCCCTGCTGCGGGACACGCGTAGGCAATTCTTCAAGCTGAAGCACCTCAGCTCCTCCGGTTTGATGGAATCGTACGATCTTTGGCATGGCAGCACACTAGCCTGTCTTCAATGTCCGAAAAACGTAAAACTGCGGTGCCAGGACGACCTGAGCTGCTTCGCGCTGGATGCGTTCGCAACGGCGTAGACCAAAATCCCTGGTTCTCCCAGCAGCCCTACGGATACTGCTTCATCCAACCCTTCGTCTGGAGACTCGTCTATTTCTCCTTGCCACACGCGAGCGTGCGCACATAGTACCGCCCATTACGATGACGACAGGGAACTGAACCTGAGTGGGACTTCAAACGGTCTTTCTTTACGATCTCTTGAATGGCGTTTCGCGCTTGCAGACCGTATAAACCGAGAGTCAATTCAGCGATGTCTCCCCCGTCATAAGTTGCTGATGTCAGGAAGGGTGGCTGAGTCCGATTGAAGGCACTCGACTCGAAAGTGAAAAAGCGAGCTTTTCCGAGGTTTGCAACATTTTGCGTATCGCCTCGGAAGTGGCTCCAGTAAATCATTTGCGGGCGATTGAGCTTTTCAAATCGTTCCCCCGTTTTGCACGAGTATTCAGGAAAGTTCGCTGACCGTAGAAACTGACCGTATAAATTTCACCGCAACTTGTGGCACTCGACTCCTTGCCGAGCGCCTAATCGTTTCAGCAATTAATTGGATTCTTCTACGGTTTTTTAGACGGTCTTCCCAAGACTGCGATCGCACCGCGGATGGAGCAGCCTCCTGCACTTGCCGACGAATACTGCGTCGCATGGAAAAGAACGACGAACCGAATCAACAACCTTCTCTCGACGACCGCATAGCGTATTCGCCGGGAGAATTTGCAGCCCTATTTGGGAAACATCAGACCTGGGGATACCGCCAACTCTACAGGGGCACAGTCAAAGCGATTACTCAATGCGGACGGATCATGATTCCCCGCGCTGAAGTAGATCGTCTGCTGTGTTCCGCAAGCCGTATAACGGCAAGATCCGATCCAGCCGACCGGCCCGTCTCATGCGCCGATAGCGCGAGATTCCAACGTCGAGACAGCTTCCATAACGCGCATTTGTCAATCGGACTGAAACTCGCAAGGTATCGTCCGCAGCGCGAAGACTGAGGCACCGGCGACTGCTTCGTGCAATGCACCGTCCAATACTGATGCTGTTCCTGCGTCTCGACCTTGGCCCTCAAGATCTTGGACAATTGCTCGTCGTCTCCATCGTGAATCGTGCACTTCGGTGACCACTTGGGCCAACTGTTCGCGGAGTGCCTTCACGGCCTGATCGACCGATGGAACAGTAACAGCCGAAGCGAATCGTTCTGGTTGTCTCGGACTGCTTGGCAGAAATCTCGAGCACCGAATCACCGGTCTGCATACTACTCCGGCCCACTATCGAGACGATGTCGCTCAAAATGAAGACCGATCACGGAGCAAAATTCGGCAAATCGCTGCATATCCGCAAGATGGCTGCGCAGAGTATTTCGGCTTTTTCGGGCGGTCTGGCGGTTGGAGTCGCCCTGCTTGTGGAGAATGAGGATGTGCATGGTTCGATCTCGGGCAGCATGCCTTCCGGTCATCACGACGCCGAAGAGCTAAGCCAATTACTCGGCGCCGGTGCTGAACCGGAGCCCCCTGGGTGCTTCGGTTTGGCAGGGCACTTCGCTTCGCTCCGTGCTCAGGCAAACCGAAAAACCTTCCCCTAGTCGGGCGAAGGTGGGTCAAATTTAGACGTTGGTATTGCTAAATTCTCGATGAACGGTTCCCGTTTCGCTGGATCGCAATCGGTGTTTCCGGCCCGGACGGCGCGACCCTTTAGGAAGCAAGCGTTCAGCAACCGCATCAAGTTCCTAAACACAAGTGTTGTTTCACAAGTGTCTGATGATAAATGTACTATATAAGTATTTACGGAGTTCTCGTACGTCCAGTTTAAACCCATGGCTCGGCGCTCGTGCCATTCGATGCCGCCACGCTGGTCTAGGCAACCGCTCTGCTGTATCCGGTAGATGTTTTTTGAGCGCGGTTTTTGGCCCTGCTGCCAAATCCGATGCAGATGTCCCGATAGATCAGGGACAACACTACGAGGAGGTCGTTCTCATTAGGGATGCGGCAGAGAAG
>DATDAL010000115.1:0-54891 GCA_036525415.1 Terrimicrobiaceae bacterium
CGGCCTCAACGCTTGCCGCCAACTTGAGGGATATCATCATGAACGACTGATTCCAGAGGCGAGAGGCTCCAGATGTACATCTACTCCCTCGTGTTCATCGGGTGGTGTCTCTGCTCAAGCGATGGCTCCTGGGAACTCACCAAGGGGCCGTTTCCGATGCTCACCTCAATGCCTATCTCGCCGAGTTCACCTTTCGCTTCAATCGCAGGAAGTCCGCCTCCAGGGGCAAATTGTTCTATCGGCTCGCCCAACAGGCAGTTCAAGTCGGCCCGACCCCATTTTCTGATATCGTCAAACTACAAGATGTGGGATCACCGGAGTCACGTAAATAGCCCTATTTTTCATTGAGTCAACACGCAATCGACTCAGGTGGCCGTCCGCATGCGCAAGTCCCTGCGTATGTCCGCTTCCTCCTCGGGGTGCTACTCGGAGTAGCGCTCGTCGGAATCGCCCTCGGCGTTCCCCACCGGAACTTCCCAATCGGCATTGCCCTCAGCTCCGTCGCAGCGTTGCCGGCTTACACGGTGGACTTTATCCGACCCTTGATGTAGTAGAGGCTGAAGGCTGTGGGGTGAAGAGGATGTAAGACCCATGAGTTCGGAAACAGTGGCGGACAAGATCGGTTGGATCACTGACTCCGCATTGTTCCGGCGGGTCGTAATCACTCTTATTGTGCTCAACGCGATTATTGTCGGCCTTGATACGTATCCGCAGATACACGCCGCCTATGGCAAGGTTCTCAGTCTGGCGGATCGCATCATTCTTTACGTGTTCTCGCTGGAGTTAGTCCTGCGTCTCCTTGGGTCCAATCCTCCTATAGCGTTTTTCCGCAGCGGATGGAACCTCTTTGATCTGATAATCGTGGGGGTCTCTTTTCTGCCTGCGTCGCAATTTTTCACCGTTGCGCGCCTGTTTCGCATTCTTCGCGCCCTGCGCACCGTCAGCGTGTTGCCTGATTTGCAGAAAGTCGTCACCGCGTTGCTGCGGAGCCTGCCAGCTTTAGGCCACATCCTGATACTGCTCGCCCTTCTGATGTATGTCTACGCGGCGATCGGGACGTCGTTATTCGGCGAATTTGCGCCCAAATACTTTGGCAGCTTGCATCAAAGCGTGCTCACCCTGTTCAGCGTCATTACCCTCGAGGGATGGATAGCGGTGATGGACGAAGTGCTTCCGCACATTCCGGCAGCCTGGATCTACTTTGTGACTTTCATCCTGTTCGCCACCTTCGTGTTCATGAACTTCTTTGTCGGTGTGATCGTCAACAACCTTCAAGCTGTAGAGATCGAAGAGCGCGACGATATAGCCGAGATTCGAAAGGCGCTCGCGCGAGTGGAGGCGCAACTCCAATCACGTCAAGACGCCAACCCATCCGACGAACGCTCAAGAACCCATCAGCAACATCTCGAACGCGCGTCGTAGGTTCATTGGACGTGTTTTGCGGGACGACGGTCCTGCCGTTGCAAACTCGCCCAAGTCGCTGCGTGCCCCCAAGTGCGTGGCAAACGCTCTACTTCCAAGCCATCTCTGCCACCCTAAGTTTGCGCATGAGAGCGGATTTCTTTGTCTGATGCCCCTCCATACGGGCCAGCACGTCGCAAAGAAAATCGAGGGCCAATAAGATATGCGGACCCTTATTAAGCATGACGCACTCGGCTCGCCCCGACATTGCCGCATCAGTCACCTCGGCCCGGGAGGGCAGGCCGCGCTTGACGAGGGATTCGAGTGCTTGCGTGGCCCATATAACAGGCATGTGGGCCGCCTCACAGATCCACAGGATCTCCTCCTGAATCTCCGCCATTCTCTCGAACCCGATCTCCACTCCAAGATCGCCTCGGGCTACCATCACCGCGGTCACTGGCCGGCCCATTGCTGTAAGCAGAATTCGCGGAAGAGCATCAACGGCGGGACGATTCTCAATTTTGAGGATGATTCCGGTTTCGCTGGCTCCGAGGCGGTCGAGTTCTTGGATGAGTTCCGCCACATCTTCGGAACGCCGAACGAACGAAAGCGAAACTAAATCTCCATACTCGGTCGCAAACTCGAGGTCCTCACGGTCCTTGGCCGTAAGGGCCGAAATATTGAGTCTCGTATCGGGGAGGTTAATGCCCTTCTCTACACGAAGCTTGGCAGTGCCGTTAGCAGCATGGGTGATCTTCACTTCGAGTTGGGGATGACTGCCGTCTTTGCAGACCGCGCGGATGACTCCTCCGATCTTACCGTCGTCAAAGAAGATGCGCTCACCGGGCCTCGCGTCATCGAAAACCGCTGAAAGTGAGCAGCCGATCTGTGCGGGTTGATAGACGACCTCGTCCTCGTTGTGTACGGCTGGTTTTCCGAGCACCTCAGCAGGCGTCAACAGGAGATCGTCTCCCACACTCAGTGAAAGCGAGTGCTCGACTTCCGGTAGCATGCCCACCTCGTCTTCACAGAGGAGTTCCTTTCCCCGTCGTAACCGCAATCTGGTCCCTTGGACCACGTAACCCGTGCGGTCATTGGTGCAAACGCAGGATGATTCATCGACCTCGATGACGTGCAGGCTGCGCTCGCGTCCACGAGTATCCGTAAGTTCAACGATGTCTCCCGCTTGAGCGTGATGAAAGATCGAGCCCTTAACCGGGATGGCGGTCGTCTGGCCATCAGAAAAATAGTTCTCGGTGCAGAATGCGATAAACGCCAAGGTTGTGACCTGCCCGAGATCGTTTCGAACCGGTTTCCAGCGAATAATACCGGGACTTGGAGAAACCGGGCCGGTTGTCAGTTTTGGACCTGCGAGATCGAAGGCGATTTTGCAGGCGTGGCCCGTTTCCTTCTGTGCGGCCTGCAGATTCTCGACCATGCGCAGCCACTCCTCGGCACTGTCGTGAGCACAGTTTATTCGCATGATGTTCATTCCGCGGTTTAGAAAATCGCGAACAAGCGCAGGATCGTTAGCGGCCTCGCTCGGCATAGTGACCATAATCCGAACGCTGCGATCCGCTGGGGCCTCACCGAGAGATTCCACCGTGTGCTTCTCGAGCAGCGCCGAACTCGAATCGAACTCGGCAAAGGTTTCCTCGATCGCGCGTCCGTGCCAGACGTCTCCCGTGAGCTTGTAGAGCAGGGCCAGCAGAGCGTCGAGCGTGGCAATCACGTGGGATTCCAAGCGCCCCAGCGAACTGAGCGCGAGACGGCCAAGATTCTGCTGGAGTTCGCGAATATCGTGCCGGCGCAAGCCCACGTAGTGCACGAGATTTCGCGCACTTTGAAGGTTACCCAAATACACATGATCGAGCTCCTCGCGAAAATGCTGCTCCGCCTGCAGCACGTCGAGCCGAATGGGCTGAAGCCGTGCAATGAGGGACTCGATTTCAAGGAAGAAGTTCTTGCTCATAAAAAGGAAGCTGAGAGAAAGCTACCCTCTTGGTTCGGCGTACATGGTCAAAGAATTGTGACAATTTCGTAACTGCTCAATGAAGTATTTAACACGCAGCGAGTACCATGCCAGCTGCTCGACGAGCACAGCCGGCATGCCAAAGTTGCTCGGATGGCACTCTCCTCATGGGAGTAGCGGTCGTGCTTCTTTCCTTTGCATTCTCCGTTGCGTTGGCCGCCGCCTGTGTGTCGCTCTTCCTGGACGCTCGCCGCCGGCAGTCAGATGGATCGCCCGCCACAGAGTGAACCAAAGAGAGATTTCAGCTGTTCGGGTGCTTCCCGTCGGGTTCACGATCGCGACTGGCTTGGCAGTCACATTCCTTTCGATCCGCGTGCATTGATTAGGAGGAGAGCTCTTCGTCTATCGGTTTTCTCTTCGGTCTCAGTCCGAAGGTGTCGTCGAAATGCTGGCGCCTGATTCGGCCCAGGGCAATCAGACTCAATGGGAATGTGCCCATCGTGATGATGCCTAGCGGGCTGGCCGATGCAAGAACCGCCGCCGCCTCGAAGCCAATACTTTCGCGTCTTTCGCCGGGAGTGCAGACTGAGGCACTCGTCGTGGTGAGCGTCTTTCTAGTCATAAGTGAAATCCGTTTTGAATTTGAGTTCTGAAATTCTCCCGGCCCTCTCCGAAACCGATCGCCCTCTTGGGCAGCCAGACCGATGCTGAGGCGTGCGCCTAAATGTTTACCGACTGGTCGGTTGTTATTAGCGAGAAATCATGGCTTTAGGCCGTCCAAGTATCCAAACAAGGCTTCCCGAACTTGTCGGAACAGGTCCGGGCTTTGAGCACTCTTGACGGTGCCCGCGGTTCCGACAAACGTCGCCACCAGCAATGCCGCCACTGCTTGAGGCGACACATCTTTGCGGACCCTGCCGTGCTCGATTCCATTTTCGAGGGCCGTTGCGATACTCTGGCGCCAATCATCATAAATCCGCGCAATGCGTTTCTGGAAGCCCTTGTCGAGGGGCGACATCTCCTGCGCAAGGTTGTTTATCGGGCATCCCTGGCAGAGCATCGTGCCATCGTGAGCGAACTGCTGACCCTTTGCATTGATGATTCTCTTGATCTCGGCGATCGGATCGCTCGAACTCTTCAATGGCTTAAACCACTCCTCGCTGACCGTCTCGTAAAGCAACTCGTCCACGACGGCATAGCCCAACGCGCTCTTCCCGTGGAAATGATGGAACACGGATCCCTTGGTAGTCCTTGCCTCTTCCACGATCCGATTGAGACTCCCCCCCTGAAAGCCGTGCCGGTAAAATTCCTTGAAGGCCGCATCGAGAATTTTGGTTCGCGTAGCGTCCGGATTGTTTAGCCGCTTCATGAGGGGACAATGTCATACCAACTGGTCGGTTTTGTCAAGGATGGAGATCTTTTTTCGGGAAAGATTGGTGCCGACATCGATGATGCCGGAGAACTCCTCGTCGTTGTTGAACGGAGAGGTCGCACCCTGGTCGATGTCGCCAGATCGAGCCACGTCATGTTTGGCGAGTTCCGTGAGGGATGCGTCGTTGATGCCCCCTTGTTGAGTCCATAAGCGGCTCCTGGGCCATTGCGGATTTCGTCTGAAAACGAACCCGAGACCTTGATGCCGTAGAGATTGCCGCCGGAGAGGCCGGCTTTTTGAATTTCGTTGCCAGTGCTTGTTTTTGTGGAGAAAGGAGGCCTGGATCAGGCGTCATCGCCGCCGTCAACCGAAAGCTCTACGGCGTCAGCTCCATCGCGACAGCGCACACGTCGTCGCCAAACTTACGAGTCCCCATGAACCGCTCGACGTCGCTCATCACTCCGTCGAGCAATCTTTGCACCGGCTGATCTCGTCGCTCAACCAGGGCGGTCGCAAGGCGCGCCTCTCCAAATTCCATGTCCGCCTCATTGACTGCCTCGAAGAGTCCGTCAGTAAAAAGGAGCAAGACGTCGCCGCCATCTAGATCTCTTTGGCCGGAAAGATATACCGGCTCTTCAAACAGGCCGAGCGCGGGGCCGCGGCTATTGTCCCTTGCGCCGAGCTGCTCGACAAGGCCGGGCGCCCTTCGCAAATGGAGCGGGAGAGGATGGCCCGCGGCGGCATAACGCACACACCTTTTCGCCGTGTTGATGAGCAAGTAGTACGCTGTTGCGAACATCAGGTGGTCCGATTCGCGCAGAATAACTCTCAAGCCTCGGTTCATTCGCGAGAGGAGCCTGCCGGGGTCGCCGGCTTCGCTCGACAGCTCCTCGACCATCGCGCGCAGCATCGCGGTCACAAGCGCGGAGCGAACGCCGTGGCCCATTACGTCACAGATGAAGACACCCGCCGTCTCATTGGACAGCCTGACGACCGAGAAGAAGTCGCCGCTAACTTCGCCCGCCGGATGATAGCAGTGAGAGAAGCGCAGCACGCTGGCCTCGTTGGGAACGTCCGCCGGAAAACTTGGATATCGTCGAGGCAGCATCGCAAGCTGCACCTCTTTCGCCATCCGAAGCTCTTCGTGCATTTGGTCGTTCTTCGCATTGATCTCCCGCTGCGTCTCCTCCAAGCGTTCAATGTTTTGGCGCAGAAACCGATACTGGATCTGGACAAGCGTCCGGGTGAAGATCAGGCCGAGGAACGAGCCCCGTTCATTCACAAGCACCACATCGTCATAAAACGCTTCCTCGCTACGGGAGTCCACCTGTTCAAGCACCGAGACGAGCGGACTATGTACGGAAACAACTAGCGCATCGGCCAGGAGACGATCTCGGACTGATTTTCGCGAAAAGAGCGAGAACCCATATCTTGAACCAAGCAGCATGCCGATCTGCCAGCGCGAACACATTCCAATGACGCGTTCGTTCTCCAGCACGGCGATGAACGCGATCTTATGTTTTTCGAACAACTGGTAGACGTCTTCGAGCCTTGCCTCGGCTTGCACTGAGGTCGTGTGACCGATCAATGCCTTCAAGTCAATTTGCTGCAAATCCGGGCTCACTGGTCGAGATGCGCCCGAATTTATCCAATCGCGATCTTCGATCCAATCAATCCGCCGTTGTGACGAAATCGTAACAGTGCCGGGACGCCGGACCTCTGGTTCAATATAGAGTTCGCGCCGCACGCACCAGCCGAGCGGGTCCAGCTTTCGCATATGGAAAATATTTCAGCGCTCGGGGGGCGAATCACCGTATGGGTGCAGTCCGCTCTTCAAGCTGCGCGCTCGCTGCAATCTCAGCGCAGGACACGCGACTTAGTTCCTAAGAAGGCTTTGGAGGAATCGCTTGAAGAATGAGACACCCGCTTCGAGATCGGCCACGGAAATCCATTCATCAGCGGTGTGAGCTTGCTCGATTGAGCCCGGACCGAGCGCAACGGCGGGCGTGCCCGCCGCGGAAAGCACAGCGGCATCGCAGAACCAGGGTGCACCCGCACAATGCGACCCGCAAGATTCGAGCGTCCGGACAAGAGGATGAGCGGGGTCCGTCCACAGTGGTCCGGAAATTCTCCGTTTGATTTCGAGTCCCGGAAAACGCCTTTCCAGAGAGTCCACGAAGGGCGAGAGGTCCTGGCCAGGAATCGTTCTGACATCAACCCGGGCCTCGCAGAGGTCAGGCACAATGTTGATCTTGCTGCCGCCCTGAACGGTTCCGATGCTAAAGGTGGGCGGCCCCAGTGTTTTATCGATTTGAGAAGCGAAGCCGGCCCGAAGCTCGCGACGCAGAAACTCTAGAGCATCCATAATCTTCTCGATCGCGTTTTCTCCATTCTGCGGTACGGAAGCGTGGGCGGCCCGACCGCGCGCCCGGAGAGTAAGCCAAACCGCACCCTTATGGGTATGGACGATACGCAACTGTGTCGGCTCGCCCACAATCGCGAAATCGAACCTCTGCGCGGCCGCAAGAGCTTTGGCTCCCTGCTGACCCGCTTCCTCGCCCATCAACCCGGCAAACCAGATCTCGTGAGACAGTCCCGGCAAGATATCGCGGGATTCCCGCAACGCGGCAAGCATGGCGGCAATCGAACCCTTGGTATCGGTCGCGCCACGCCCCCATACCCTGCCTCCACGAAGGTCTGCTGCGAAAGGATCGATCGTCATCCCGGCGACGCTCACCGTGTCCATATGCGGAGCGAGGAGCAAACGCGGTTTCCCCTGGCCATGGGAAGGAAAGCGGCCGAGGACATTTGGGCGGCCTGGCTCGATGTCTTCGACGCTGGTCTCCGCGTCGCAGGACCGGAGGAATTCCGCGACAAAATTTGCACAATCCTTTTCGCCCGTGTGGGTTGTACCTGGGTCGCCATCGGGATTGACGCTTGGAATACGGATCAGCTCGCGGAGAAGATCGGCGGCAGTCATTGCTTTTTCCGCTCGAGGTACCAGTCAACGAATTTTGGGATGCCTTCGGAGATTTTGACCTGCGGATGATAGCCAAGCAGGGCGCGAGCCTTGTCGATATTGGCGCACGTCAGTGGCATATCGCCCTGCTGCTCGGGGAGGCATTCGATGATAGCCTTCTTGCCGAGCGCGTTCTCAATGGCCATGATCAGCTCGGAGAGGGTGGTGGTCTGATTTTCGCCAAGATTGAAGATCTCGAAGGGTGTTCTGCTGTACTTGAGAGCGCCGACAACCCCCTGAACGATGTCATCCACATAGGTATAGTCGCGGCGTGTTGTGCCGTCGCCGTATTGCTGGATGGGCTTCCCGTAGGAGATGCGATCGGTGAACTTGTGAATCGCGAGGTCCGGGCGCTGGGCCGGTCCATAAACGGTGAAGAACCTCATGACGACCACGGGAAGGTTGTAGAGATGCGAATAATTTCCGCAGAGATGTTCGGCTGCGAGCTTGGTCGCGGCGTAGGGACTCAGCGTCTGCGGGAGGGGCAGATCCTCCGAAAAAGGCACCTTGCTCGCGAGGCCATAAACGGAGGAACTGGAGGCTAGGAGAAACTGGCCCGCTTCCCCGGCGCGCGCAGCCTCGAGGAGGTTGTAAGTGCCTTTGACGTTCGTCTCGATATAGGCGAGAGGATTTTGCACAGAGGGCCGAACGCCCGCGCGGGCTGCAATGTGGATGATGGATTCGTATTTTCCCCGGCACACCACCTCTTTCATTTTGCTGGCATCGCAGATGTCGCCCTCGATTACCTCGGCATTGCCGTCGAATCCACGGACGTTCGCCCGCTTAATCGCCGGATCGTAAAAATCGTTGAAATCGTCGAGGGCGGCCACGGTGTGGCCTGCCCGCAGAAGCCTTCGAACAACGTGCGAACCGATGAAGCCTGCGCCACCGGTAACAAGAATTTTCATCGCGTAAGGCTAATTGGCCTTCGAAAAAGCCGACAAGGAATTTCCACTTCCGAGCGGCCATTCTCTTCGCCGCAGCCAGATGTCCACCGGCCAAAGCAAAAGCGCCGCGGCAAGCAACCATGGTGCGAGTTGACTTCGCGTCGCCGTCGCCCGAAGTCCCGGGCGAAGGATTTCATCGGGTTGGACGTCAAATTTCCCGCCCGTTAACGCGGAGAGTTCTTTCAGAAGGGGTTTTCCATCCTTCATAACTTGGAACTCTGCCGGATAATCCGGCGTCCACGCCTGGGAAACCGGGCGCCCCGCTTCGTCACTGACGGCAATGACAGCGCTGGCCTCTGGCGTCTTGAACGTGGCGCGATAAAGACCGGGTCCTATTTGCTCGGCCGCAATCGAAATCGGAGAAGCTCCTTGAGCGGCGAGTGAGATGGTGACATTGAGGCCATTGCGGAAAGTGCCTTCTGCAGTGACAGCTTCCGCGTCAACAGTGAGTTGTTCTCCCTCTACGTGGGTTCTGACGACGAGATCGCTTCGTTCCGGAGGTCGGACGAGCATCCGCGCGATCTGACCCCAGAATTTCCCGTATCCGGGCCAGCCCAGCCATTCCGAAGCCCAGCGAGCCTTCGCGTCGCTGGTAAAGGCAGCGACATTCCCCAATCCGTATCGCCAGTGGGCCAGAAGGGGATTGCCTCCTTCGGTGGACAGCAGAAGCTCTGCGCCCGGCTTCAGCTTTGAAGCATTAAAACCCAGAAGCAAAGGGGATTCTCGCCAATCAATGCCCGTGATTGCTTCGCCCACACCTGCAGGCTGCGGCAGAAAGGCGTCCTCGCGCAGGCTCGATTCTGCCGCGCGCATGGTCTCGACGGTAAACAGACGTGGCAGCGTTGCCGCATCGGCAGTCAAGTAGAAGCGTCCCCCACCCTGCGCCGCGAGTTGGCGGAGAAACGCGGTGTCTTTATCCATTTCGGTCCCCAAGGCGACCACCGAGACTGTGATCCGACTGGCTAGCATCGCCGCCGCCAGGTCGAAGGCGGAACCCCCTTTGCCGGCCTTGCTGGTGCCGAGCTCGCCCGACGCCTTCTCCTCGGCATCGGCGGCGTCCGAAAAGAGGATGACGTGCTTGATTTTCGCCTGGGCGTCACGAAGCTTGGGAAACGCCTCAGCAAGCGACGTATAGATATAGATGCCGCCTCCTCCGGCTGTAATCCCTGCGATTCGCCGCGATGCGCTCTGCCTGTCGCTGATCCTGCCCAAGGGCACGACTTCCTGCACACGGGTATCAACGGCGAAAAGTCCGAAGAGGTCCTTCGGCTGCAAGACATCCAGCGCCAGAGCCGCTCCTTCATTGGCGAGGGCAATCTTCGTTTCCCCGCCCGCGGGAGCGGACATCGAGCCGGAGCGGTCAAGGATGACAAGCAAAGCGACCACGGGAGTTTCTTCCCGCTCCTCGCGCTCGATCCCCACAGGGAGTAAACGTGCGACAGGCGTTCGAAAATACCCGCCGGCTCCGAAGCTCTCTTCGCCTCCCAGCATCAGAAAAGCACCGCCGAAATTCCTCACCCAAGTCTCGAGGGTTTTCATCTGACCGTCAGAAAAGCCTCCCGCGGGCGCCTCAGAAAAGACGACCAAGTCAACCGCTTCGAACTCTTCAACGCTCGCAGGCAGGCCCCCCGGTGGCCGTATCTCCACATCAAAATCCGAAGCCCGCAGGGCTTCGGCCATAGCTTCCGACTGATTGGGTTTCTGGTCGATAATGAGAACGCGAGGTCGGCCCGCATGCACCAAGGCAATTCTTTTGCGGTTGTTTTCTGCGGTCGAATCGTCCGGAGCGTTCACGGCAACTTCGTAGAGTCCCATGCGTCCCTCGGCGCGGAGATTGGGGAAGGTGATCTCCGAAACACCCTGCGACAACTGCCTCTGCACCTGGGAAACCAGAAGGTTATTTTGATACAGCTGAATCGAAGCCGGCGCGGCGGATGTCGCAGAATACACTTGCGCCGACAGGTCGAAAATTTCTCCTTCCCGAACCGAGCCTGGAGGCTTGATGGAAACTACAGCGGCGTCCGGTCCTGAAACAGAGGCCAGCGGCACGGTATCTATCTGCACGTTCTTTAGTTGCGACGCGGTTTCGACCGGATTGCGGCCCGCGGTGGAAACCCCATCGCTGAAGAGCACGATGCGCGAGGGGCGGTCTGCCGGCATGAGCGTTGCCGCGAACTCCAACGCCGCGGACAAATCAGTCGCCTCTTCGCCCGGAGCGGATGCCGGCTCCTGCGACGAACGCGTTCCGAAGGCCTTCACCACAAGAGGCTCGCGAGCAAAAACGACCTCCGCCACGCGCCCGGAGTCCTTCGCGGCCAAGCTGGCGGCAACGCGCTGGCTATCGCTTGGGGCCTCGATGCTGGCAGAGATGTCACGAAGGAGAACCACAGCAGCTTCCGAGGTCTTCGTTAGCCAGCGCGGACCAGCCAGCGCGAGGCAGAGCAGCACGAGGATCAGCGCGCGCAGCAGCGTGCAAAACATCGCTTGCCGGGCTGGCCAGCACGCAAGGGAACGCCGCCCGCCGATCCACGGAAGAAGAATCGCGGCGGGGAGAAGAAGGAGAAACGCCGACCGGTCGAAATCAAACATCGGCCGGGCGATCAGATCGCCGCGGCAACTTCCAGTTCTTTGCGGGCCGGCTCGGTGAGTTCTCTGGCAATTTCGTCCGCCAAGCGGCAGTGCCCCCTCTCAAACGCAAAGTCGAAACCCCTGCCGCTCGTCGGGCGAACGCGAAGTCTCTCACAAAGAAAGCGGGACTCGCGCTGGATGGAAGCTCCCGGCAAAGGGACTTCGACAACAAGCGGATCGCGCCTCCGCGGTGCCACGAAAAACAAGGAGCCATCCCCTAGTCGTGTGAGCCAGCCGAAATAGCCCTTGGGCAGCCCTGGGCCACCGTCGCTGATGCATCGGGCCGCAAACGCCACGGGCTCGTTCGTACTTCTGCGGCGCCGAACGGCGTCGAAACAAGACACCGGCAATTCGCTTTGTAAGGCAGTTGCCTCCAGCCCTGCGGATGGACCATTCAACTTTCGCCATGCCAGCCACCCCGTGGAACGCATTCGTCTCAAAAGCCTAGGAAACATTGTCCAAATGACGCCCAAAGCGAGGATCGTCAGAACGCACGCGACCAGAGGATTCCAAAGCAAGAGTCCCAAGCCGCCCAACACCAATGCATCCTCCCCAAGACTCAGGCCGATATTGGAAAACGGCTCGGGCGAAACGTTCGCCATCAATCGCGCGCCCGCCTTGGCAGCGTGCGCGGTCAGAGCCGCCCCACCGGCCAAAAGACCCGCAATTACCTGTACCGCGGGATTTGCCTCGCCAAGCGCAAGCACGGCAAGCAATGCCCCGCCCAGCGGACGCACAAACGTGTGCACCGCATCATTGGCTGTATCGATCCAAGGAATTTTGTCCGCAAAGAATTCCAGCAGATAAAAAACTCCGGAGATCGCGATGACCCATGGATCGCCCAGCACGACGAGGTCATGGAGGTGGGGAGGTAGAACAACCCACCCGAACTGAATGGCCATCCCCGTCACTAATACGGTTAAGTAAAGATTAATGCCCGCCAAGGTGGCCAACCCAAGCGCGACGCTTAGCGTTTCCAGCACATCCATGCTGCGAATATCCCCCATGTCGCAGCGAAGTCACGCGATTTTACGAGTACAAAAAGGACCCCCTCCGCCGCGGCGGAAGGGGTTCGAAAGTCCCGGGCTGAATCGCTTGGATCAGAACGAGAAGGTCACTTTTGCGCCACCCCAGAAAGTACTGGGCTCCGTTCCCACGAGACCATACCACTGGTAGCTGTAGGCACCGTATCCGTAAACAGAGATCACGTCGTTGATTTTGACTGGCAACCCAATACCGATCTCAATGTTGTTTGCACCCGTGAAGAAGTCGAATCCACTGTCATTGTCCGCAGTCTTGGCATTGAAATCAAAACTGGTTCCGAATCCGAACCACGGAGCTAGGGCGATAATATCCTTGTAAACCGGAACATTAGCGTCCAGTCGGGCAAGCAAAAAGCTTGAGGCCGTCTCGACGACACCCGTTCCCCTCCGGAAATCGTCGAAATCGGGACCAACGTTAAAGTAGTAGGTTACCGACGGCACCAGCGTGATTCCCGCAGGAAGGTTGAACGTGTAAGCCAAAGAGGCATTGAGCTCATTCTGATAGAGGACGCTCGCGAGGTAATAGTAAAAGGTGTAACCAAGTCCTACCGCCAGATCACCGAACGTGTGAACGTAGTTAACGGTTGCATCGAACTCTTTGTAGTTTGTATTGGTAAGGCCAAACGCCATCCACCCTCCAAAGGTAATGGTGTCGTTTTCGGTAGGCATGAAAGAAACGCTGACCTGCGTCCAGTAGAGGCTGGAGCCGTACTTCTGCTCGTTGCCATCCTGGTCAAAGCGCAGCACGTTTACCCCGCGGAACATATAGAGACTGTCCCAACCGGTGCTCAGAGACGCCCCCCACCACTTGCGCGCCTCTTCTTCCTTTACGACAACCTTTTCCTGAAGTGCCTTGCCGTCGCCAGCGAGAAGCGGATCGGTGAGAAAGACAGCTGCCATACCGGCGGCGGCGAGAACCCTCGTAACGAATTTCATGTGATTTTTTCCTTTATTTTTGGTTATGCAGCCGTTCGGCTCTGTCGTTTTCTCGAAGCCCAATCTACCCCTCTTCGCGCCGCGCGGTCTAAAGCACGTCCACTGAGCACATAACGTGCCAAACGCGAAGGCACAGTTACCCTAGATTTCAAGTGCCTCAGTCTTTTTTTTGAACGAAACGCGACAGCGATTGTCGAATTTTGGCCCGCCGAGCCGGTTATCCCGCGTGTGGTTTGGATGGCTTAATGCCTTGGCCGCCTTAGGGCGGGTGTCAACCCGTGCATGATTTACCCGGCGACGAGGTTAATATCGTCGGGCTGGATGCGGCAGAAGACTTCCTCGCCCTCGCGGAAGTCGACCTCCTGCTGGCCGTCGTTCGCCAGAAGCGCCCGCAGCTCAAGACCGCCGGCGACGATGACCGTCAAGTCATCAACGGGCCCCTTGAACACTTCAGAAGAGATCCGGCCCGGGAAAACGTTCGGCCCGACAGGGGATGTGCGATAAAGGCAGATTTTCTCTGGTCGGAGGGAGAGGAGGATATTCCTGGCAGGCGCGCCAGGGCTGGCCTGCACATCAAGTTCCAGGCCGCCTTCGATGCGACAACGGAGTTGTCCGCCGCGTCCTGGGATAACCTCCGCCTCAACGATGTTCGTTTCGCCGATGAATGTCGCGACGAAGCGGCTTGCGGGCCTATAGTAGATGTCATTGACAGTGCCTATCTGCTCGACGCGTCCAGCGCTCATTACTGCGACGCGGTCGCTCATGGTCAGAGCCTCCTCCTGATCGTGGGTCACAAAGATGAACGTGATGCCCAGACGCTTCTGCAATTGCTTAAGTTCGATTCGCATCTGTCCTCTCAATTTTGCGTCCAAGGCGCTGAGGGGCTCGTCGAGCAGGAGGACTTTCGGCTCGCAGACGATGGCTCGCGCCAGGGCAACCCGCTGACGCTGGCCGCCCGAAAGCTGCGCGGGCTTGCGGCTGACAAATTCCTGGAGCGAGGTCATCTCGACGACGCGATCGGCCCGTTTTTTGATATCCGGCGCGGAAACCTTCTTCATCCGTAAGCCAAAGCAAATATTGTCGTAGATCGAAAGGTGCGGAAAGAGCGCGTAGCTCTGGAAGACCTGATTGACGCTGCGCCGGTACGGAGGATCAAAGGTGACGTCCTTGCCGCCGATGAAAACCTCCCCTGTCGAGGGCGTATCGAAGCCGCTGATAAGCCGCAAGCAAGTCGTCTTCCCGCAACCCGAGGGGCCCAGGAAGGTCATGAATTCGCCTTCAGCAATCTCGAAACTGACTTCTTGCAGGGCCGTAAAGCCACCAAATCTCTTGCTGATATTGCGTAGCGCCACCATCGCAGCCATTCCTAAGCTTAGTCAACGACAACTCCGACAGCGAGCGGAATTTTGTTGCAACAGGCGCCTGACATCGGACAAGCATGCCAAGCTTGCGAAAGTTAAATCTTCTTCGAAAGCCTTTCCGCAAGACGTTCGAGCGCGGGAGATCGATCCATGGGATCGAGGTGTACATCCACCACACACAACCGGCTCGTGTCCGCCTCCGCGGCGCGGAGCGCCTCATCGAGCTGATCTTCGGTTCTTGCCACAAAGCCTCGGCCTGAGCCAAGCACCTCCGGAATCTTGGAATAGTTCCACGGCAGAATGTCGTTGTATGGCCCGTCGTGAATCTGGCGTTCGGTGCCGTAGCCGGCGTTATTCAAAACCATGACGATGGGATTCAGTTTGTGGCGCACGGCGGTCGCGATCTCCATGCCGGTCATCTGAAACGCCCCATCTCCGACAATCACGAGCGGGCGGAGCGCTGGATTCGCCAGCTGTGCACCAATGGCCGCCGGCACGGCGAAGCCCATGGAAGCATAATAGGCGGGCCCCAGAAACTCCGTGCGCCGATGGATGAAGAGATCCGCGGCCCCGAAGAGCGCATCTCCTACGTCCACCACGACAATCGTCTCATCGCTAACGAATGCATTGAGCCGCTGAAAAACCCGCTTCACCGTCAGCTTGGCTCCCGGCTGGACCGTAAAATCCGGTTCCTCTTCGGGATGGGGATGCTCTCCAGACGCGCGGCGATTCAGACCGGCCGCAACCAAACTACGCATGAAGTCCTTGAAGCGAACTTCTTCGAAGACGTGATAGCGAATCGACAGCTTCTCGCTCGTGGCGCTTATCGAGCGGGCCGGGTCGAGGCGCGCGGTATAGATCCCGAGATTGATGTCGGTCATGAACGTGCCGAGCATGATGACGCAGTCACTGGATTCCACGTAATCGCGGACATCGTCCTTGCCCATTGCGCCCTCGTAAACGCCGAGATAAAGCGGATGCTGCTCGCTGATCACCGACTTGCCGAGAATCGTCGAAGCGAAGGGTATGTTCGCCTTCTCGACCAGCGCCAGAAGAAGCTCCTGCAAGCCAAACCGGTGGATCTCGATATCGGCGAGAATAACCGGCTGCCGGGCGCGATTGATCATTTGAACCGCTTCGTCGAGCGCCTCAGCCAGCGCGGCCGGGTCGCTCGTTTCGTGGATGCGGGCGGGTGCGTGGTGCCTCATCCCAGAACGCGCTACCATATCACGCGGAATCTCGATATAGACCGGCCGTTTGTACCGCAAAGCGGCGTGCAAAACGCGATCGATTTCCTGAAATGCCGTTTGCGGATCATCGAGGACCGCCGAAGCCGCCGTCAGTTGGTCGAAAACCTTGCGCTGTGTGTCGAATTCGCGCACCTTATGATGAAGGAGTGGGTTTTTCTCACGCTCTTTCACTCCCGGCGCGCCACTGATCACAACGACGGGAGACTTTTCCGCGAAAGCCCCGGCGGTGGGGTTGGCCACTTTGAGTCCCCCAACGCAATAAGTCACGCATACGACGCCGAGTCCGCGAACTCGCGCGTAGGCGTCGGCTGCAAACCCCGCGCCTTGCTCATCACACATGGTGACCACTCTCAGTTCGCTTGCGACCAACTGATCGAAAAAGCCCAGCACATAATCGCCCGGAATACCGAAAACGTGCCCGACACCGAGCACGCGCAGACGATTAATTAGGTATTCGCCAATCGTCAGGACTTGCTCGGCATGATGCTCGGACACTTCCATTTCTCCACTCAATAGATCCTCACTGAATATCCCACCGCATGAAGGGGTGTTCCACGAGATTCGCATTGAAGTATCGGGCGTCATGGGACACCTCAGCACCAATCCAGGGCGGCAAATCAATGGGCTCGTCCTCGCGGGTGATTTCGATCTCAGCAAGGACAAGCCCCTCGTTCTCACCGTGGAATTCATCCACCTCCCAGCGCTTGCCGTGATATTCCACGACGTAGCGTGTCTTCTCGATCAGCGGACAAATGCACAACTTCATCAGAGCTTCCGCGTCCGAAAGCGGAATGGGGTACTCGAATTCCTGCCGTGTCGTGCCCTGCGCGATGCCTTTGACGCTGATAAAGGCGCAAGTTCCGGCTTGCCGGACACGGACAACGCGCTCCGGGTCGCGGGAGAGATAGCCCTGAACGTAATGGCAGCCTTGCGAACCGCTTCGCCAGCTGTCGTCGGACAGCAGAAACTTGCGCTCAATTTCCTTTGCCATAGCGACAGACGGGGGATTGGCTCCAGTTAAGCGCTGAAGGCTCGCGCCGGTGATCTCGAGCCGGGCCGGAGCGTTTTGCTATTGCCATGCTGGCAGCGCTACTTGCGAGCGGTAGAACGCGTTCGTCGCTGCTTTGCTGCGCCGCGCGCCGAGTTCTTCTTCCTCGATGGCCGTCTCCGCGGCGCGGCTTTCTTCGCAGGTTGCGGCGCAGGCACGACCTCGGCGATCTCGATCCCGAAGACTTCGGCGAGATCGGAATCGGCCAGAGAACTGTTGCCCGGCTGGGCCATGGTGCCGCTTTCCGCGGCGCTTCCGATGAGTTCGAGATGGTCCACGCCGCGGAGCACGAAGAGAAGCTCCGGCTCCTGGTCCAGCCGGGAACCCACGCCGTACAGCACGGCGGCGATATGCTTGCATAAATTTGCCCAATCGGGACACGAACAAGATTTCGTGATCTCAGAAGGCTTGGGAAACAACCCATTGTCTCTGTCAGTGATGATGCGGAGGACCGCGCTCGACAATCTGCCTTGGAGCAACTCGACCAGCGAGTCAATCTTCCCGGAGCACTCGTCTTTGATCTCCTTCCAGCGGGACTCGCTTAGCGACGCGATGGAGACGGTGATCTCGTAGAGCGAGGAGCCCATCACCTTGGCGGTTATCTTGCCCGGGGCGATTTGAAGATCGATCACTGAACCATTGCGAACGTAGGTGCGCCCGCGCGGAAGGCGATTCTCGTAGTCGCTAAAGGATTCAAGATGATTGCACCATGCCTTGCCCCAGAATGTGCGCGCAATATCGCGGCCCTGGATATGGACGGGGGAGAGCTTTAGGCCCCTTTCAAGAAGTCTAGCCGCCTGCTTCGCCGCCTTCGCGCGGCGCTGACCGGCTGTCACGTAAGGCCTGAATGAATGCCAGCTCATGGTTAGGGATTCGTTTATCGTGGTCGCGGCAATGAGCGAGGCAAATCGGAATTTTGCAAGGCCATTCGCTTCAATCAATCGCTGCCCACCGCGCTGTTCACGTCAAGCGAGACGAAGCGAAGCAGTTCGTCATTTTTCATTTCGGTGAGCGCGATTTCCCCTCCATCGGCGAGCAACTCCGAGGCGAGCGCCTTCTTTTCCTCGATAAGGCTGTGGATACGCTCCTCGACAGTGCCGCGGCAGACGAACTTGTGCACGAGGACATTCTTCTTCTGCCCGATGCGATAGGCGCGGTCGGTGGCTTGGTTTTCCACGGCCGGGTTCCACCAACGGTCGAAGTGAATGACATGCTCAGCCTCCGTGAGATTAAGTCCGGTCCCGCCCGCCTTGAGACTGAGAACAAAGAATGGCGGGCCATCCTCGCGTTGGAACTGTTCGACGAGGGTGCGGCGGTCCTTTACGCCCGTGTTCCCGTGAAGCACCAGGCCGGAGCGCCCGAAGACAGCGGTCAGAAAGTGCTGCAGCGGGCCGGTCATTTCCCGAAATTGGGTGAAGACAAGTGCCTTTTCCTGACGCGACGCGATTTCGCTTGCCAGCTCGCCAAGCCGCTGGAACTTACCGCTCTGGCCGGGATCGTAGTCGCCGCTTCCAAGCCATTGTGCAGGGTGATTGCAGAGCTGTTTGAGGCGCATGAGGAAGGCAAGGATCAGGCCGCGGCGTTGAATGCTTTCTGCGGTCTCGAGACGTTCCTCGAGTTCGCGCACCGACTGCTCGTAAAGCGCAGCCTGGCGCTTTGTCAGGGAGCAGAGAGCGCGCATCTCGGTCTTGTCCGGCAGATCGGCGATGACCGATTTGTCCGATTTGAGACGGCGCAAAATGTACGGGCGCACCAACCGGCGCAGGGGCGCGAAAGATGCGCCGGCACGAGCCGGGTCCGACCACCGCCTCACCCTGCGGCTGAATTCCTGCGCGCCACCGAGCAGACCGGGATTGAGAAAATCAAAGAGCGACCACAGATCGCCCAAACTATTCTCGACCGGTGTGCCGGTAAGAGCGATCTTGGCCGGCGCTTCGAGCTGCTTGACCGCCTTCGTCTGACGCGTCCCGGGATTCTTGATGGCTTGGGCTTCGTCCAGGATCGCAAAGCTCCATTCCCGCTCACGGAGCCACTCCAGCCTCGACACCATGCCGTAGGTGGTCAGAACAACATCAACTTCCGGAAGGGCACGATCGGGCTCGTTCTTCGCCGAGGGATGAACCACCAGCAGTCGCAGTGACGGTGCGAAACGCCTCGCTTCATCAAGCCAATTGCCGAGAAGCGATGTCGGCAGAACGAGAAGAGCCGGAGGAGCGGCCGGACTCTCGGCGCGCCAACGCAGCAGAGTTCCGAGAACCTGGATGGTTTTTCCCAGGCCCATGTCGTCCGCAAGGCATGCGCCAAGGCGTAACCGTGTCAGGAAACACAGCCAATGGACGCCCGCGCGCTGGTACGGCCGAAGGGTCGCATGCAGCCCGGGCGGCAAACGGTCCTCGTCCGCTCTGGGCGTTCGCAATTCGGACAGGATTTTCTCCAACCAATCGCCCGCGCGCACATTTGACCACGCGGCCAAGGAGTCTGCAGCCTCCGAATCCTCTCGCACGCCGCTCAAGAGACGCAAGCCCTCGGCAAACGAGATACCCTCTTCGCGACGGGCCTTATCGAGCGTTTTCCAATGCTCAAGGACCTTCTGGAGCTGGTTCCGGTCCACTTCCGCCCACCGCCCGCGAATCTTTACCAATCCCTCCTCGTTTTGTAGAATCTGCTTCCATTCCTCCTCGCCGAGAGTCTCGCCATCGAGCGTGAGCGACACCTCGAAATCAAGCAGAGCCGTAAGGCCAAGACCCTCTGGCTTTCCCGAACCGATCGAGACGCTGACAGTCGGACGGGACAACCGCTTCCCCCACGGCGGCAAGCGAACGAGCAGACCACATTCCTCGAAAATGGGAATTTCCCGCAGAAACAGATGTGCGTCACGCGCTGTCCAGCTCTGTGCCTGATAGACCCTCTGGGAATCGACGAGCTCGCGAATCAGCGGGCTCTTTTCCGCCGCGCGCTGGATGGGAGCGAGCAACGAAAGCAGAGCTGGGCGGTTCTTCGCGCCCGCGTATTCCTGCAACGCGCGGCCCAGGGGCAGATACTGCGGCTTCGCCTGGTCTGAAATCCGATGCGTGTAGGTCGCCAGGAAGGCAAAAGGACGCTCAGCATCGCGCTTATTCTCAGCCAGGTGGAAGGTCACCCGTCCAACGAGGTTCCATAGGGGATTGCGCGCCTTGAGCCAAGCCGCCGCCCCACCGGGAAAAGCACGGACTTCTCCAAGAATCAGCGCGTCGAGCGTCTGCCATAGTTGCTGCAGAGTACCGGTGTCCAAGTATTCAGCGCCTGGCATGGGCGGAGCGGACTCCGCCAGCGCTGTGAGTTCCTCCTCCGGCGGTGGCGCGAGCGCTATCTCGGCAGCAACATCCGGGGTGTGACAAAGCTGCGTGAGATAGCGGCGCGCGAGATTGCGCCAATAAGCGCCGGCCGGTGGCAGCGCGGTATCGAGTTCCTTGGTTGCCAAATGCAACAGCAGGTGCGCAGATCCTTGCGCAGCAGCCTTCCGCAGGACCTCCGCGGTCCGAGAGTCAAGCGACCGCGCGCTCTGTTCGTCAAAGTGGATCGCCCCGTGCGGCGACAAAGAAAACGGCATAAGAAATCAAAATTGAGGATTAAGGCGGCAAAAACAAGGGGCATCAGAATCCACGACAATTGCCTCGAAAAATCCATATGGACAAAGGCGTCACGGTCCTGATAACGTCCGTTCGTACGTTCTCTCCTCCCGCCGGACCCCTATCCCATGCCGCCTACACCAAAGCTGCCGTCAACCGAATCCATTTCACAGCCAATCGGCTCCTGCGCGGGTGGTTCGGATGATTTCCCCGGCAAAGATGTGGCGCTGAATGCTTGAGCTTTCCCAGCCATGAGCATGGCCGAGACAAGAGCCTCTGGGCGGCGCTACCTCCCTCTGCTCGTCCTCAGATCAGAACAAAACATGAGACCATTACCAACACGAAAACCCACTCCACGCAAGGCTCACTACGCAAGAAGGCTTCTGGCAGTTGTCGGAATGGTGGGATTTCTGTGCAGCGCTTCACACTCCGTCGGGTTCGGCATTTTTAATGCGACCGGCCTGAATGGCGGTTCACGCTGGGATGCTGCGCCACGCACGCTTGGCGGAGTTGAGCGTTCCCTCGATGGCGGTCTGCGCTTTTCCCTGCAGGGCGGGTCGTATCAATCTTATCGCGATTTATTCAGTTGGAGTGGACCGACGCCTTCAGTTGCAAGCTTTGAACAGGCTGTGCTAGAGGCTTTCGCTTTCTGGACGATGTCAGACCCTCAAACCGATTTGGGCACGACGCTGAAGTTTGTTCCGGATCTGGCCACGCCGGTCAGCCGTGCGACAAGCGGCAGTGTTCGACTTGGCGCTGAGATCGACCTCTTCGGCGCTATTGATGGTGCATTCTGGGACCCTGGAGACAGCGGCAACCGCGCTGAGGCATTTTTTGATTCGGTGAGTGTGAGCGGAAACCTCAAACTCACCTCTGGGACGACCAACTACCCCGGTTTCGCAATCAGCGGTGCTGACATCACCTTTAACACCAATCCCGGTGCGCAATACAGCCTGACTTCCTTTCGGACGATCCTGACTCACGAGATCGGACACACTCTAGGGTTTGCTGACGTGGATATCACGTCTGGAGCCTCTGGCACTTTCATTGACGACAACCTCAATGCCAGCAACTCCCAGACCGCCCTCGCTACCCTCACAAACTCCTATGCACTCCTCATCAATCCATTCAATCCGGCCGCTTCACCATTACAGCTTTACACGGTGGCAGATGGAGATCCGGGATTTGATACCTCCGGTGTGGACATTCTAATGGAGTCAAGCATTCCGGAGGCGTTCTTCGGGACAGGACTATCACTCAGTAATGACGACTTTGCCGGACGGCAGTTCATGTATCCGGTGCCCGAGCCCGCCAGCACTATGCTGCTACTATTTGCACTATTTTTGTGCTTGCGGCGTTTCAGACTTCACACCCAGGAACCAGGCGCGTAGCCCCGCGAGGGCGAGGTGGTGCAGTAATCATAAAGACTCGCGTTCATCAGCGCGCTTGAAATCCTTCCGGTTCTCATTGGCGTCATCAAGCAAGAACTTCTCCCAGAAGCAGAGCCCGCGAGTGGGCTGAGCAACGCCGCGCCGTCAGTCAATTAAGAGGCTCTTCAACTTCTCTGGATCGGTCGCCATTTCTTCGAGGCTGGGAGATGATCCGGCGATCCCAATAATCCGGTCGTCTTTGAGTGCTCTGACGAGCCAGCCTTCGATTCGCTCTCCCGATTTCTCGCGGAAGCCGAGATAGACCCATCGCGCTTGACGTTGTTGTGAACTGGTACTGAAGACAGCGCTTCCTTCACCTTCCGGTAGATCCAATATGCCGGCTTTCTTTGCGTATCTGCTGGGACCACCCTTAATGACAAAGAAAAACTCCAATTTGAGCGGGTGCTTCTCTTTCCGTTGTTGGGTGACGGTAACCTCAATGTCTTTGGTTGATGTCACCGTCCGGACGTAGCTGCCCCATGAAGCCCTGTAGCTGTAATCCGCAGAGTTGCCACCACTCTTGTGTTGGGCTCGTATCGTTACATTGTCTCGACCGAGCCGGTCGAACGGCTTGATTTCTTGGCCAAGCGCGACTAAGGGCAAAAACAAAACTAATAGCAAAGCCTTCATCAGAGATTAGGCTGGAAATTATGAACCGGCATTAGCTGTGCCGGCCACAGGTTTCGCGCCGGTGATTGCGCGCATCTCGGAAATTTGTTCATTCAGATGCTTTAGCCTGTACATGCGAGACGTTTTTTGCAATGACGCATGCGAACCTTGGAACTCCTTGCGGAGCGCGAACGGAGAGTCGGCATCCCTTCTCGAATCGAGACACGCTCAAACCGTTGTAATCAAAAGAGATTTCGGGATCGGATGGGGCGAAAACCCCTGTCGCTTCGTCTCAATTGCTTTGTCGATTCAGTCTTGGCATTGGGAACCAGGGACTCCATAGTCCGCTTAAACCCTCAAAAGAATTTTCGTGCTCCGAGACGGCGACCTACCGTCCGGCGGCGAGATTCAGGAGTTCGAATGGAGTGGAAGCGGCGATGCGATGTGTAATTCAGATCACTGTGCTCTTACTGCTGGGTCTCGTCTTTAGTTGTGACAGTGTTGCTGGAGAGCAGCCTTCGCCTCCCCAGGCGCAAGCGACTCCCATCCCTCTCGCCAACGTGGCTTTCGAAGCGCAGTCTGCCGTGGCGTCCCTCCAGGAGATCGAAGAAAAGCTGTCAAACGTTCAATCAAATACCGCCGCCGCCACTGCCAACCTCTCGATTTTGACAAGCGACATCGGTCCTCGAATGGTTGAAGACTCGCGGCTACTGATGGCGAATCCGCCCCTCGATATCCTTTACCGGATAAAGCTCGCTTGGCAGGATATCGGTGATCACGTGTCCGCAGTGGCACGCGAACTGACACAGGACGCGACAAGTCTGGAAAAGGAAGTCGCGCGTCTAAACCAGTTGGACAAGGCTTGGCAGGCAACTCTCCAATTGGCGAAACAACACGCCACACCGCTACCCGCCTTGCAAAGTGTGCAGAACGTCGTTGAATCCGTTGAGCGAACGCGAAAGCTTGCCGAATCCGCACTTGCCGAGGTGCTAACCGTGCTGAGCCGCGTTTCAGAGCAGGAAACGGGAGTGCGACGAACTCTATCTTCGGTCGAGCAGTCACAAATGCGGGCGTTGAAGGGTCTTTTTTCAAGAGATGGCCCGCCTATTTGGAGGTTTGGCAAAGGTTTTGGCAGCGAATGGGAAAAGCAAACCGGCGAGTCGTTCGCTTCGCAAATGAAGGCATCGACCGCTTTCACGAAACGACTCCCTTTTACCTTCCTGTTTCACGCTTCGCTCATTGTCCTCATTGCTGCAGCGCTTCAGTGGATGCGGCGCAGAATAGAAGAACGGGCAAAGGAAAAGCCGGAACTGCAACGCGCATTGCCGATCCTCGATCTCCCTGTCTCAACAGCCTTCGTTCTCTCTATTCTCCTGAGCCCGACAATCTATCCTCAAGCGCCGCGCTTAATTCAGACAACCCTTGCAACGCTTGCGCTCGTTCCGACCGTAATGATTCTTCGACGGTTGCTGGATCGGCGATCCTCCCCGCTACTCCATGCGCTCGTCATCATGTACTTTGTCGATCAAATCAGAGTCCTCGCGGCATCTCTCCCCCAACTTGCAAGGCTCTTGTTTCTCGGTCAAATGCTCGGCGGCTCCCTCTTCCTTCTCTGGTTGCTCCGAAGCCGAAACCTAAGGGCCGAAGCCAATAGCCGCTTCTCACGAGTGCGAGCGATCGTCCTCATTGGACTTTTCTTTCTGCCGGCTGCGTTGCTCGCAAATCTTTTCGGTTACCTCAATTTGGGGAACCTTTTATCCATCATCTTTTTGAGGGGCGTTTACGCTGCTGCCGTGCTCTATACCGTGGTGAGGATTCTCGAAGGATTGGTGATCATTGCTTTTGGGATCAAGCCGCTCAGCCGAATGCGAGTCGTGAGAATGCACCAACCGATGCTTCTGCGACGCGCGCGCCTTCTGCTGGAACTCTCGGCGGTTTTGTTCTGGTTGAATCTGATGCTGGGCTTTTTCGGTTTGCTCACGCCGTTGCTAGCGGCGGCTAAGGCCACGTTGAACGCCAATATCGGAATTGGCTCGGTCAGCATGTCCGTGGGCGGCATCCTGGCGTTTTTCATCGCGATTTGGGCATCGTTCCTGATCTCACAGTTCCTGCGTTTCCTCTTGGAAGAAGATGTCTATCGATATTTTGTACTTCCAAGCGGCATTCCTTACGCGATCTCGACGATGCTCCACTATGCCATCCTGCTTGTCGGATTCTTCATCGCCCTCGGGGCTCTAGGAATCGATTTAACAAAGGTCACAATCCTGGCTGGAGCCTTCAGCGTCGGGATCGGTTTCGGCCTGCAAAATGTCATCAACAACTTTGTCTCCGGCCTGATCTTGCTTTTCGAGCGCCCGATCAAGATCGGCGACATTATCGAGGTGGGCGGAAATGTTGGTGAGGTACGTAGTATCGGCATCCGCGCCAGCGTGATTCGCACTGCAGACGGCTCCGAAGTGATCGTGCCTAATGGATCGCTTATTTCTAACCAGGTGACGAACTGGACCTTTTCCGATCGACAGCGCGCGGTCGAAATCTCCGTGAGCGTGGCCGGGGGAGCCAGCCTGCCACGCGTGTCCGAATTGCTGAAGAGTACGGCCGCCGGTCACCCTGATGTAGCAAAGGAACCGGCGCCTCAAGTGTATGTCGTAAACCTGACCGCCACCGTGATCATCTTTCAGCTCCGCGTTTGGACGGATCGGCTCGAGGCATGGGCCCGGCTGCGAAGCGACCTCTCGATCGCAGTCAACGAGGCTTTGACTCGCGAGAACATTGCGATCGTATGATCGAGGAACCGCGAAATTCGTGGGCGGCGAGTCCTGTGCCGGCCTCGTGAAGCGTTTGGCGCCGTTTGCGCCTATAAACTTGGTCGCGAAACGTTCCCGATCCTTACACTTGGCTGCTCCGCTTTCGGGCAAAAGACTCCAACCGCTCGACTAAAAGTTCGTTACCGAGGAACTAAAGTGCGTGGGCACTTTCGACTCACAAACCAAGCGATAAACCCGCCTCGCCGGAACTGCGATTGCGCGATCTCATGCGGAGCTTCCTCGCGTTCGCCTTAGTCATTGTCGTGATGCTTTTTGTGCTTCCTGTCCCCCTTGTCCCTATCCCTATCGCCCTTGTCCCTATCCCTATCGCCCTTGTCTCTATCCCTATCGCCCTTGTCCCGGTCCCGATCGTCCTTGTCTCTGTCCCTGTGGCCCTTGTCCCGGTCCCGATCGTCCTTGTCTCTGTCCCTGTGGCCCTTGTCCCGGTCCCGATCATCCTTGTCTCCGTCCCGATCGTCCTTGTCCCGTCGATGCTTGCGACGATCGCCGTCGTCGTGGCGGTGGTCATCTACCCGATAGTAATCACCGGGATAGTAGTTCCTGCGGTAATACGACCGGCCTCCACTGTAGTATGGCCTGTTACCATAATAACGCCCGTAGTATGGCCTGTTTGAGTAGAAAGGTCCACCGCCGTAATAGGACGTGTCGTCGTAGTATTCCTGCGGGGCGCCCCCATATCCGCCAACAGGCGGAAAGGGAGCGACGCATCCTGTCAACATCGTCATGGAGCCGATCAGGACCAGATTCCTCATACGAGAATATCGCACATTATCCAGACTTCGGATGGGTATCGATCCTCCGCTCCGAAGTCGCCTGCCGCGCGCACGCAAGGCATCAGGCCATTTTGCCTGGCGTTTTTCAAGTGCTTTTAAGAGAAGCGCTTGAGAAGCAGCATGGCATAGCGTTTGCCACCGTTTTGGAAATTTCTTTTGTGCACCTGCTCCAGAGACGCTGCCTCTCAAACGGTATTCCGGCTCTCCCCTTCGCAGTGCTTCCAAGTCTCGAACTCCCCGCGCCGCCCTGAATAAGCTCTGCGCCGGATATTCAGGTCAGACCTCCCGCGAGAAGTCTCGTCCGGACGATTGGCATCGTGGAAGTATTTTTGTCATCAAAACGCGCTCGAGCTCCACAAAGCCGGACCGGCGATAAAGTTCGCGCGCGCCAGACTTGCTCCGTTCGACCTCCAGATGCAGGACCTTCACCCGAAGTTGCGCACACGCAGCTTCCGCAAGGCTCAGCGCCTCACGGCCGAGTCCCCGGCCACGCACGGCCGGAACAAAATAGAGTTCATCAATAAGCGCTTCTTTACCGAGATACTCGAGGCTGTAACCAAGTGTGATCACGACGTAACCGACAAGACCGTCCACGGATTCTGCCGCCCATGCACTGCCCAATCTCGGGTCTGAAAGAAGGGTTTCCCAAGCACGGCGTGCCTTCTCTTTGTGAAAGGCATAACCATCCTCCCGGTAGTAGTCTTCCTGCAGGCTAAGGAGAGAATCGATGTCATCTTTTGTCGCCAGCCGAAATCGCACGTACCGCTCAGCCATGTTTCACGTCCCGGCGAGGGACCCACGATCCCTCGAAGCACCGCAACTCGAGGCTAGGCTCATTCGCTCTGGCTTGCAGATGATCCATTCGTTCGAATGACATCCTGAAACCAGTAAAAGCTCCTTTTTCTAATACGCCTTAGATCCTTCTGATCCGTTTCATCTCGATTTACGTATACGAACCCGTAACGCTTTTGGTATCCATTCAGCCAGCTCAACACGTCAGTAAAAGACCAGCTGCAATAGCCGATCAGATCTACCCCGTCATTGATAGCTTGCCTGCATTGCGCAATGTGGGAGTCGAGATAAGCGATTCGATAGGTATCATTGATGACATCATTGTCTTCCAGTGTGTCAAACTCGCCCAAGCCATTCTCTGTAATAAATACGGGAAGGCCATAGCGGCTTGCAATGCGCCGAAGTGCTATGCGCAACCCCGTCGGGTCAATCGCCCAATCCCAGTTCGAGGTCTCCAGATGGGGATTGCACGCTGTCCTATATAAGCCGGGGACACCTGTTGTCTGAGTGCTGCCCTTTTGACCGCTTATATTCATCATCCCCTCTGAAACGCCGTCGAGGGGGTTAAATTCATAGGTCAGTGTATAGTAATAGTTCACGCCCACGAAGTCCGGCGTTCCCCTTTGCAGCAGCTCCGCGTCTTCTTCGCGCACATCGGGAGCCAGGCCGTGCTCTTTCAAGTATTCGAACGCGACTTGCGGGTATTTCCCGCGACAGTACACATCCAGCCACCAGTGAGTTGTAAACTCCTCGGCGTTCTCGAAAGCGAGTACATCATTGGGATGACTTGTAGAAGGGTAAGCGGGTGAGTAAGCGAAGCTCGGTCCGATCTTCCCGTTCGGCACATACTCACGGAAGCACTCGATTGCTTTGGCATTTGCAAGAAAACCAATGTGATTAGCCGCATAAAACCGCTTCCTGTCCTTGACGCCCGGCGGATGCATGCCGGTTATAAAGCTGTGATTGAAATTGAAATTTTGCTCATTTAGAGAGACCCAGTACTTTACGCGATCACGGAATCGCTCGTATAGCGTAATGCAATAGTCGGCAAAATCCTTGATGATTTCGCGAGACTCCCACGCTCCATATTCTTCCATCAAAGCCTGAGGGACATCCCAGTGATAAAGCGTCAAAACCGGTTCGATATTGCAGGCGAGAAGCTCATCAATGAGTCTATCATAAAACAGCAGGCCCGCTTCGTTGAGTGCTCCTCTTCCCGCGGGATAAATTCGGGGCCAGCTCACTGAAAAGCGATATGCTTTCAGGCCCATCTCCGCCATCAAAGCTACATCTTCTTTAAAGCGATGGTAATGATCGACGGCTATATCACCATTGCTGCCTTTATATGTTTTGCCGGGGATCTTGGTAAACAAGTCCCATACGCTTAAACCTTTGCCGTTTGCATTCCATGCGCCTTCTACTTGATAGGCTGCAGAGGCGGAACCCCATAAGAAGTTTTCCGGGAACGGTCTCAAATGCCTATGTATCATACGACTCCGTTAACTGCCTGGCTCCTGAGGGGAGATCAAACACAGGGGAGAATGAGATTGAATAGGACGAACGATGTCAAGCTGGAAGGGGCAGCCCGCAGCCCCCTTTACGCCCGCCGAGTTGCTTTTCAAGCCGGACGATCAGGAGCGACTCGGTGAAAATGCCTCGGTGTAAACGCGATTTCCAGCTTGATGCCATCCCGATCCTCGAAGAACACCCCGTAGTAGTCGGGACTGTATTCCGGACATGCGCATGGCGGATCGAGAATTCGAATTTGCTCGGATCCCCGCAGGACGTCCTGGTAGATGCGGTCGACGTCTTCCTTGCATGATGCGTGGAAAGCAAGATGGTGGAATCCGGGTGCATTGCGGGAATGAGGACAGCTCTCACTGGCCTGGGAGAGAATAAATGCCAGCGGGCTGATGCGGTGATGAAAGCTGATGAGACGGGATGTCTGATGCGCAACTCGATAATCCAATGCAGCGAGGAAACGCGAGTAGAATGCGGCCGATTCGGCGAGATTGCCGACGGTGAGCCGGATGTGATTAATCTCGCCGCTCCGCATGGCACCTCAACCCCGTGACGCCCGGCATCTACGGACGCGAAGTCCGGCCCTGGGCCTTCAAGACCGTTTGGTAGCGGGCCGCGATAGGTTGCGCCTGCAAAAAAGCGATCCGCGCACGCTCTTCGATTTGGTCTCTCGCTTTGAGAGTTTGGTTCTCACGAAGAATTGCCTCGTATCGCTTTTGGACGAGGGCAATCGCCTGATTCTGGCGTTCATACAGCGCCGAGTAGGTGGTGTGCTGATAAGCCAGAAGTCCCAGACAGGCTGCCACGCTTGAAGACAATATGATGGTCGCTGTTTTCATTGGTAGTATCTTTCAAGTCGGCCCCGCGGTCGATCCGACCAATGCTAAAGCCGGAACTTTGGCTTTTCCACGGGAGCTTGCGGTACGGGTGTCGGACTGGGCTCGGGCAGATCGGGGGGAGGCGTTGGCGAAGGAGCAGTGGGCTCTTGTGACGGGACGGTGTTCACTTGGCCGCTCTGCGACACGGGGCTGGGAGTCGGAGTTGCGACAGGGCCGAAGCGCTTTTTGCGGCGCGGTTTGGCTGAAGATTCTCCGCTCGTCGAGCCGAAAGGCTTCTTCTGGGATCCCGGAGGAGCGACAACCATGTTTTTATTGGAAACGTACCCCGTGCGAGAGTCTTCAAGGAGAACCAGGCTGTATCCCATCTCCTTGCGAAGCAATTTGACACGGGTTTTTGCACTCAACGAAGCGTCCGTCGTGGCTCCCTGCAGAGGACGCTTCTGATAGAAGGGCGTGAAGTTACGGGTAATCGTGTACTCGGGAGCCTGATCCGGCTTGAAAGTCTGCGTCGCACAGGCGCCAAGGACCAGCAAGATCGCCGAAAGCAGGATATTTCGCATGCGCGTCATCACAAGGGATACTTAACAGCAGCATTCGCATTCGCAATACTGAGCTCTTGTCGATAGACGCTTTCGATGTGACGGGCCGTCATCGAGGCCGAAAACCGGTTCGATGCCTTCGTGCGAGCGTCTTGCGCAAGGCGCACACTCAGCTCTGGCGATTCTCTAAGGCGCTTCAGTTGCCTCGAGAAGTCCGCAACGTCTCCGGGCTGCGCAAGCAGCCCTTCCTTTTCGTCAGCAAGGGCGGCTGAAATTCCCTCGAGCCGGGAGGATATCACCGGAACGCCTGAGGACATCGCCTCGAGGAGAGCCATCGGAAGTCCCTCGTAGAGCGAGGGCAATATGAAGGCGTCGAGTGCGCTATAGAAGGAGGAACGGTCGAGGATCGTTCCCAAGAGCCGCAGACGGGAGCCAACACCGAGTTCCGAAGCGAGCGCAGCGATCCGGGCGCGCTCGGGACCCGAGCCCGCGATGACGAAGACAATGTCTGGGTGCCGCACCGCCAGGTGCGCCAGCATGACAAGATTTTTTTCCTGCGCGAGCCGCCCGATGCTGCCCGCCACGAAGGCCTCCGCCGAGATGGACATCCGGCTCCGCGCCGCGCGTTTTTGATCTTTGGTGCAAGGATGAAAGATATCTACGTCCACGCCGTTCGGCACAAGTTCGATCAAATCAGTCGGCACCGCTTCCCAGCGTGCTAGAAAATCGCGAACACCCTTCGAAATGGCGATGATCCGCGAAGAGAACAGATGTGAGGAGGCATCCGGCAAGAGTGAACTGACTCCGCGGAACCGTGGATCTCCGCTGGAGTGTTCGTGTGCGATCCGGACCCTCTGTCCGGCCAGCGCCGCAAGCGGCTTGGCAATCCAGTTCGCCCCTTGAAGGTGAAAATGAACAATCTCAAAATTCGTACTCTGAAGCAGGCGGACGAACTCGACGACATAGGTGGGCGGCCATTTTTTTCGGGCCAACGAATGCACTTTGATTCCGAGCTCTTCGAGCGCCTCCGCAAACGGGCCGCGGCCGTGCATGACGGCGACTTCCACATCGAAGGTGGATTGATCGCGATGCCGAAGCATGTCCAAGAGCGCGGTCTGCGCGCCGCCGAGATCGAGGTGATCGATGACATGAAGAACGCGGATCATCGCGGCAAGCCTGCAAGAAAGGCTTCGACGTTTGTGCCGTTATCGTGCCACTCGCGCACGAAGCGCGCGCATTCGTCTTGTGCGGCAGTCAACCGCTCCCGGTTCCCGAGCATCTCCACCGCTTCGCGGACGAGCCGTTCGAAATCGCCCGACGCGCAAATGCCCGCCTGAAATTTTCGAAACATTTCATCCGGATCCACCGCCAAAGAAAGAATTGCTGCGTGACCAAGACCGGAATGGATGAAGGTGTTCGGCACGCCTTCGTGCTGCGAGGTGTTCACGAAAACGTTCGCTTCATTGAAATGGCGCTGAATTTCCCTGTAGGGAGCAGCCGCGAGAAACTCCACGTTTTGGAGCCTGCTTGCGCGGGCGCTCACAGATTGCCAGAGCGGCTCGTCTTGTACAGAGCAAATCATCCGGCAGCGCGCCTCTGGCAAACGTTCGGCGAGATCGAGGAAGAGGTGCGGTCGCTTTACGGGGTGACACCGTGCGACCCAGAGGAGATCGATAGGCTTTTGCGCGAACGCGGCGAATTTCGATTGCGGCAGGAGCAGCCTCGTAACCGAGCAGGGCATGCCTCCTTGCCGAAAGAGCCGGGCTTGATGCTCGGTAATCGCGAATCGGGTGTCCGAGAGGCGCATGCCGCGTTCGAAGAGAACGCCGCGAGCTGGGTTCGCCCGGCGAAATCCACCGTCGATTTCGGCGTCCAGCGCGCAGACGAAAACGAGCCTAAAGCGGACCAGAGGGCGCAATTGGCAGAGCACGTAAAGCCACGCCGTCCAGCCATAAACCACGACGTATCTTGGCCTTTCTGTTCGCAGAACGCGAATGAGACGCGGCAGTGCGCGCAGGGTGTCTGCAGGAAGTCCGGTATCGAACCGTCCGCCTGTGCGAACTTTTATGCCTTCCCAAATAACTCCGTCGATCTGACCTGCGTCTGCGGCGAGGATCACGACCTCGTGCCCGCGCGCGACGAGTTCACGCGAAAGGAGGGCAGTTTGAAGTTCCGCTCCCCCCGAGGCCCGTCCCGAGGAAGGGTCGAGCGCAAGATGAGCGTAGCCCGAAAGGAAAAGGAATTTCACGCCCGGTGTTTGATCGAGCGCGCGGGATTCCCCGCGACCACATCTCCCGGAGGAACATCGTGAAGAACGACTGCACCTGCACCGATGACTGCGTTGTCTCCGATCCTGATGGCGCCAAGCAAGACCGAGTTCGAACCGATATCGACATTGCTCCCGATAGTCGGACAGTCCGCCGGTCCCTTTCTCATGCCAATCGTCGTGCAGTGCCGAAGCACACAACTGCTTCCTATAACTGCGGCTTCATGCACGACCAGCCCCGTTCCATGATAAAGTCGCAAACCGGGTCCGATCTTCGATTTGAGATTGAGTTCGATGCCAAGTCCCCATTCCACATACAGCACATAGAGGGCGACGATAGGAGACCCGAGCCAGCGAAGCGGCGGTCGCATCTCCCGAATTTTCTGCGCGGCGCGGTACAGCACCAGTGCGCTGCGGCTCTTCCAATTCCCGGCGTTGGCCCCCCAATCTTGAAGGATCCCGGCTTTCATTTACGCTCGTGAGGTTTCATGGAGTTTCATTTTTATCTTCCGCAAAGGTATCTTCCGGACACTGACCGGCAGGAAGCCTGGAGGTCCGGAAGAATCGCCCGTCTTGAGGAACGCGGCAAGATTGCCTCTGCACAATGCTGGATTTTTCAGACGTGGCTTGCTCTCGAGCGAAGCGGTTTCCCGGTTCATCTGACTCACTCGCTGCCGTCGAATGGCGTGTTGGTGACCCTGACCAGCTGCGTGAGCGAAGATTTTCGTGCTCCGGATGGCCTATTTTTTGCAGGCATCGTGGCAGATTCCCTCGCCCATCCTCGAGCGCATCGGCACATCGTTCAAAACGCTGCACACGCGAGGCGACTTTGGAACGCCTCTTTCATTCCCCACTGGCCGCAACCCAATCTGATTCCGCGCGATCCGGCGCGGTCCGACCTGTTTGAAAACGTCTGTTTCTTTGGCGATAGTTCGAATCTCGCGCGAGAGCTGGCCGACAGCCGCTGGCAGCGGAAACTCAAGGACGAACTCGGCGTCAACTTTATCGTCTGCGGAGCGGATCGCTGGCACGACTATAGCGAGGCCGATTGTGTGGTGGCCGTGCGCGGCTTCGGCGGTTCGCGCTATCTTCACAAACCTGCGACAAAACTTTACAACGCATGGCTCGCGGAAGTTCCATTCATTGGGGGAACAGACTCCGCCTACGACGCCGAGGGAGAACCGGAAAGAAATTTTCTGAGGGCAGCGGCAGCTGACGAGCTCATTGCGCACATTCGCCGGCTGAAGGAGGACCCTGCCTTGCGTAAGCGGCTCGTCGCGGCGGGAAGAATCGCGGGAAGGAACTTCACATCCGAGGCAATTCTTAGCCGATGGAAGCATCTTTTGGGTGATACCGTGCAAAGGCTGGCGGAACGCTGGCAAGACAAGGGCGCGGCCGCCCGTCGCCTTTTTCATGCGGTTCAGGCAGCCAGCGTTTGGTTCGACGCGCGACTCAGGTGTTGAAATACCGGGTCGCCAGCCATCTCAGCGTTGCGCCGAAGTCTACGCGCAATGCAGTAAGGATCTCCGCTATCGCGGGACGCAAAGCTTTGGAAGAAAGTGCTCCCGCCGCCTTCAAATGGTGGAGGGCAACGGTCCGAGCAATATCATCGGCTCGTGGACCGCAATCCGAGAGCAATTCCCCGTAGAGCTCCCAGAACGCCCGCCTGTTGCTCGGGTCCAGTCCCTCGCGAAATGCTGCTATCAGTCCGGTCTCGCGCTCACTCAGATCGCGTCCAAAGATGCGCTTGGCCTCCCGCGCGGATACCTCGGCCGCCTCGGCAAAGGCTGCACTCCTTCCTGATTTTGAAAGCGACGTCGCGAGATGCCGGTAGCAAACAAGCCGCTGAGGAAGATTCGCTGCCTGATGTGAAGCAATTAGCCGCGTCCAAAGCTCGTAATCCTGTGCGATGCGATAGTCTTCGCTGTAACCTCCAAATTGATCGCGGACGACGTTCGCGCGGAACATGACCGAGGTGTGCATGAAGGGATTCAGAAATGGCGACGTCCATGCAATGCTATGCTGGGAGAGGGGAGCGTCGAGCAGCCCGGCAAGCCGGTCGTGTTCGTCGATTATCCTTCCGCTGCTGCCCAGCAACACGATCCCGGGCTGGATTGTGAGGAATCGATGCTGTTTCGCAAGCCGCCAGGGATGCGCGAGATCATCTGCGTCCTGTCGAGCGATCCACTCTCCGCGCGCCAGCTGAAGCCCCTGATTCAAGCATTTTGTCTGGCCCTTGTTTTCAGCATTGCGGATAAGGCGGATACGCGGATCCCTCTCCGCCCAGGCTTCCGCGACTTCCGCGGACCCGTCCGTGGAAGCATCATCAACGATCAAGAACTCGAAATTGCGGAACGTCTGATCCAGGATGCTGCGGATGGATGGCTCGAAAAAGCGTCCCGCGTTGAATACTGTCATCAAAACGCTGATAACGGGCGTACTCATTCAAGAACGCTGCGGAAGATGGTCGCGTGCCTTTCCACCCACTTTGTGCCGTCAAAATTAGCTTCGGCGTGAGCACGCGCCGCAATGGCGGCTTCTTTCAGCCTCGGCAGAAGGGATTCCACGGCAGTGGCGAGTTCTTCCCCGGTTGGGGTCATCAATTTTTCCCAGGAGAGTGGCGCAGGAATTAGGGCGCCGCAGGAAGGCGCGACCATCTCCGGCAAACCTCCCGAAGCGGATCCAATCACCGGGAGTCCACAAGACAACGCTTCGATGACAACAGTCGGGCAGGGATCGAGATACTTGGGATGCAGCAGAATGTGATGGCGACGGTAAAGTTCAGCGGCTTCATCCTGGGTGAACGAAGAGAGCACCGTAACGGCTCTTTCGAGCCCGACCCTTGCGATTTCACGGCGGGTATCCGCAGAGCCCCCGGCCCAGCCAAGCCGGCCCGCGATCGTCAGCGAACAGCTGATCCCAGCATCTATCAACACACGAGCGCAGCGGACGGCAGAGAAAACGCGCTCCGGGTATCCGTGGGTTCCCAATGTGAGCAGCCTAAGTGGGATCGCAGGAAGAGGATCCTCCGCAGGGCGGAATTTCTTTAGATCAACCGGATTGTAGATTACTTCGCTGGCTGCGTCGGCATGTCCCAGAAAAAGCTCTGCGGAGTCCCTGCAAAATGCGCTTTGATAGATGACGTACTTCGACTTCGCGCGCAATCGCCGCATGGGATCGTTGTATCTGTTCGCCTCCTTGCCGGCCCATCCAGGGTACGCGACGCCGTTTTGATTCCAGACGAGGGCAATGCCGAGCCTCTCGCAGCGATCGAGAAGATCCTCGGCAAAGGCGGGCAGGGCGCTGCTGACCAGATAGAGAAGGTTGAAGGTCCGTTCGTTCCAGACACAGGCGTCGCGAAGATGAATCAATTTTACCGCTCCGCCGTGGATCAGGCGGCGCCCTTCCAGAACTCCGCCAAAAGAAACGACCGGGGTTGTGCGATCGCTGCGGCGGATCCCTGACAGCCTGCGTCGATGCGAGAGGCGGGCAGGCAGGGCAAGCGCACCCCGCAGCGCGGAACGAACAGTGCTCAGCAGGTTGTCGAACTTGGAAGTCCGAGTGGGATTTCCTCGGGCAAACCCACCGTGCAAAGAGAGCCAATCGCCTGACATCCTGCTAAATCGCCACTTCGTGCCGAGAAAAGACCTAGAATGCTCGTTCTTCTCCGCGAAGCGGAGTTTCAGCAGCCTGTCTGAAGAGGCGGATTCATTTTTCGGGGATTTTTCATGCTTCAAATTCCGGCTTCATTCCAAGTCCCACAGGCTGCTAGACCCATTTCAGCTCCGCTTCAGTCAACTGCTGGATTGCTTCCGCCGGATCGTGTCGCGGGCGCCATCCTGTCGCTGTGCGGAGCTTTCGAGCCGAAATGTGGCTCTCCTGAACGTCCCAAGCAAAAGCGGGGCGATGGGCGATCGTCAGCTTCTTGCCCACAAGGGATTCGACGAGTGCAATGATATCGTTAACGGAAAGCGATTTCTCGGAAGCCACGTTGAAGGTTCCGGTCAAGCCGCAAGTGACAACGGCTTGAACCGCGTCAAGGAAGTCAGCGAGGAAGAGATAGTCCTTGGTGTTTTCTCCGTCGCCCCATAGGGAAATCGACGCGTCTTCATGGATCGCCCGGCAAATGCGAGAAATGATTCCTTGCGGCTTCGTCGAGTTGGTATTCCAGCCGAAAACATTCGATATCCGCAAGATGCCGCACCTCAGAGTGCGATGGCGGCTACACGCGTTACGAATGATCTCCTCCGCGAGCAGCTTGCCGCGGGAATAGCCGCCGAGAGGGGCGCATGGCGTCTCTTCGGTGGCTTGAGCGGTCGTGTTTCCGTAAACGGCCGCTGTGGAAAAGAAAACAAGATGCGGCGGGCGTCGCACGGCTGCGCATGCATTCAAGAGATCTTGCAGCTGGGGCAGGTCACTCTTCTGTTCCGTGCCCGGCCTTTCCTCGGCAGTCAACGGCACCGTGCTCCAGCCAAGGTGAAGAACAGCGTCGAAATCCGCAAGCATACGAGGTTCGGCGAGAAGCGAAAACTTTTGAAAGTTGTCTCCAGCCGACCGGGAGAAAGAGACCACCTCCGAATCAAGTTCGCGCAAATGAGCCGCGATATAGGGAGCCAAGCGTCCCCGTCCTCCCGTCACAGCTATGCGCATAGGCGTCATTCGAGTGTAATTACTGGCTCGGGCAATTGGTCAGCAACCTTTTTGATTCACCGAAACCCGAGCCACTGCACGTCCTCGGGCGCATTCAAGACCACGAACAGTTGCCGGATCGTCTGAATGGCGCCGGGGACGGTCGAAGTCAATTGCTCTCGAACGGGTACTTCGCGCTCAAAGCGCGTTCCGTCCAGGACTGGGGGAATCACCAGGCCACACAGGCGATGTCGTTGCGAAAGCACACTGAGCATTTTGAAAGAGGGAACAATCACGGCATCAGTTGACACCGGCGCATCGGGAACCGGGTGATCGGCGACCATCACAACTTTTCGATCGGACCGCGTCTCTGGCTTGCTCCGGGAGACCCAGCTTTCGTCTGCGAGATAAGATCGGCAATCCTCGGTAATTTCGTCGCGCACCACAACCGACGAAGACTGCCGCAATGCGTCGCTTAGAAAATCAAAAAGCACGCCCGGAGTTCTTCCGCGCAAAAATCCGATCACAGCGGGAGGTTCGTATCGTCGCCGCCGGAGAACTGCTCTGCAACTCGTGCGGAACCAGGCGCCGGCGGCTTCTGCGATTCTCTTCGGCGGCGCTTGGGGAAAGCTACCGTAAATTCGATGGAGGGACTCTGTGAGTCTTTGCGGCGTATTCTGTGCGAGCACTCTGTTGTATTGAGGTTCTCGAGTCGTCTCCAGCGTTTGATATCGAATGTCATCCAAAATGCGGCTTACCGCTTCCGGAGTCGTGTCGAACAAACTCTCTGCCTCCAGCACGTCCTCGGCAATTCCAACGCGCGTGCTCAGAACTTTTGTTTTGGCAAAACATGCTTCGAGGATGGAATGCGGGCCACCCTCCCACCGGGAACTTACCAAGCACAAGTCCAGCAGATTGTAGAGACGGTTGAGCTGGGTGCGGTCCAGGATATTAACGCCGAAATCGTCTCCCTCCGTTTCCCGGCCAAGGAAAAACGTAGGTATCCCGAGGTCTTTTAGTCGCCGGCGTAACCAATGACGTCGCGGGCCGGCAAGCAGGACGCAGACGCGGGGCTCAACCTCGCACACCTGAGACACGATTTCCGCGAACACGTCGGGGCCCTTTTGCCATTTCGGCCGGTTGGGTCCCAGCGTGAAGGCGGTGTCGGAATGGAAGTTGCCGATCAGGTAGGCATCGACAGGCAATCCCAGTTGCCGGCGCAATGCCGTCAAATCGGCATTCCCGTGAGGCAGCCGAAAAAAGACCTTTGGGTCCACACAATAGGGCGCCAGGTCTGCTTGGATTCCCAGCGCCGAAAACTCACTTACGGCCTGGCGGGACCGCGCGATCCACCTATCGACGAATTGGCGCACAGCGTGAAACTCCGGCTGCCGCGCGTAAAAAGAAGGTGCGTTGTCGGAAAAGCAAACAACCTTCTGACTTCTCAAAACATCGGTTCCGAGAAGCCAGGCACTCGGCCACCACGCCGCGTGCACAATACGGCTTTGCCAGGCTGATGTCAGGCGCAAGTCCCCATCCAACGCCTTTCGCGCCCAGCGCAGGTCCTCATCCAACGCCCACTTGATTCGTTGCTGGCCGGCAAAATGCACGGACCAGGCCTTGCGAGGTTTTCGCTTCAATTGCCCGCTTCCGGCTGGAGTCGACGGGCTTCCGCGATGAGGCGCTGAATCCATCTGCGATACGTGAGACACATCGCGTCCCCGGAGGGAGGGTCGACCAGAACCTTTTGGCGAAGCTCATCGTAGCTTTCCCGAAAGCGCGCAATTGCCGCGATGGGCTCATCGGAGAGTTCGATCCCGTACTTGCGACCCAGCTCCACAGTGCCTCCCGTGTCACGACGATAAAGCAATGGGAGCCCGCATTGAAGGCCTTCCACCGGATGCATGGCTCCGGGTTCATGTCTCGATCCGGTCACATAGCCGTGGCACTGGCGCAGCAGATGCGCCAGTCGATGTCCGGCGCAGGGCGGAAATGTCCGTGCTTTTCGCCACTTGATCTTTGCGGGCCAGCGGCCGATCACCCAAAGCTCCGCCTCCTGCAACGCGCCTGAAGCGATCTCGGTGTCGATTTGCTCGTAGAGATCGAATCCCTTGCTCATATTATCCGACCAATGATGGGTGACGAGACGCAAGGGTAAGCCCTGTCTCCATCCGTCAGTTCCGATCGGATGAAAGATCGATGGGTCGGCTCCATTGAGGATGACCGAGTGGGGTTTGGACGCGTCGAACCAGCGGGAAACGTGGTAATCGCGCAGCCATTTCGAGACGAAGACGGTATGATCTGCCGCGCGGTTCGCCTCGGCCAGCACGCGGTCCATAGCGTCTGTTCCTTTGCGCACGTCGTTGTCGTTGATGCGCTGGATGCAGACGAGGCGAGGATTTTTTCCCTTCGCGCTCAGGACGTCTTCGTAGGAAAATGCCAGCTCGCCGTTTAGTCCGGCATGCGATCCCATGACACAATCGACACGCTCGTCGAGGTGGAATTGGACGGCGTAGCCGCACCTCTTGAGGTAGGAAGAAAGCTGGCTCAACCACTGATTGCCGCCACCGTATGGACCGCGGCGCGGAATCATGTTGAAGGCAACTGTAGCGGCCGGCTGACGCTTCCTGAAAAACCAGCTCATTTGTTTTCCGGAAAGAATGTCTGGACGGGAAACGTAACTGCTGGGCCGCGCATGTAGCGGGAGCGTTTCCAGTCGGCAGCTCTTTGAAAACCGAATGCGCGTGCCACAGCATACCAGAGAGTGTGCAACCGCGTGGGGCCAAAGGTCTCGATGATGTTCGGGCGGCCGGCAATTTCACTGTCACGGCTGCTTCGTTTGAGAAAGCAGAGATGGAGGCAGCGAAAATCTGCCTCCTCCCAAGTGACCTCGTCATGGAGCATGCGGCGATCCCCGGAAGTGAAACCGGCGCGAAAGCGCACAGTGCCGCCATGCAAACGTTCCGGTGTATAACCCTCCCAGGATTCGATGGCGTTGAAGTTATAGAGTTTGGTCATGCTCCGGCAGGGAGGCGCGAGATGACCGCTCGCCGCGCGGAGGTTCTTTGCAAGCTTGGTCACATGAAGCACATTTCCCAAGAGCATCCAATGCTTGTCGAACTCACCGGCGAGGATCTTTTGCCGAAGCCGTGCGAGTCGATCCGGTTCGTAGATCTCGTCTCCATCCACGCCGAATATCCATGTAGGCGAACCCGCGAACTGCTGGATGTGCGCATGGGATTCCGCGGGGTGCCGAATGCGTTTGTAATGAATCTTTGGAAATTCGCTGGCGAGCGTGTGCAGAATTTCCGACGTGCCATCGGTTGAGGAATGATCAGCCACGTGAATTTCGTCGCAGAAAGCCGCGATATTGCGCACCGCGGTCTCGACGAAGACGTCCTCGTTGCGGACAAGAGCCATTCCGACAATCCGAGGCGCACTCAAGTGCGTAGCTTGCATTGGACGAGGACCCAAAGCCACTGTCTCTCTCGCTCGATGCGGACAATCGCTCGAAAGCTCCGCAGAAGGCGTAGCACGACGTCCTCCGTGCGGTCCCAGGAAATGGCCTCGAATGGCCCTCCGCCCTCCTCCATGTTGATTCCGATGTCGTAAAGCAGGTAACCATCAGGCTTCAGCACACGCGCATGTTCCAAGATCATCTGGTCGAGGTCGAAAGCATGATCGACGCAGTTTGTGTAGAGAAGGTCGAGCGAGTCGTTTGGCAGATCCAGTCTCATCATATCGCCGGTGGTGACCAGCGGATTGCCGCGTCCGGGATTTAAGTCAATGCCCCGGGCGTTGGAGAATCCCAGGTCTCGCAACACATCGACCTCGGTGCCTTGCCGTGCTCCGCAACAAAGGATCTTCGCATTCGAAGGAAGCAACTTCGTGAACAACCGGAAGCGCACGTAGAACTTCAGGCGGTAGTCGAAAATGTCGAAATTGCTGAATCCCCCCTTCATTTTCACCATTTCGTCCAGCTTAAGTTTTTGGTGAGTGACGTATTCGTCGTAGCTGACGTAGTCGCGCTTGACGAAGCCATCTTCCCTTTCGGTTTTCCATCCGCCGCCGCCGTGGTGCTTGTAGCGAACTTGATGCTTATCGCGCTCGTGAACGTAGGAAGCATCGCGCCCGGCACGCAGTGCGCGGATGTAGCCGAATCCGCCGGGTGTCACGAGGTGCAAAAACGTCTTTGCCCAGAATTTCGGGCGGGGCTTGGTCGCAATGAGATCGCGGAAATACGCCATGGAAATCAGTTTTTCTGCAAAGTCCTGGAAATCGCCAGGAGCGCAAGCAAGCTGGGCGCGCCTTCGATGTAAAGCAAGTCGTGTTTGAACGCGCCTACGTAGTGCCGGCAGATACTGCCTGGAGCCCTTAAGTAGCCCCAGTTAATGTTGTAGGTGGGAGGGAGCATTCCGCCTTTGTCGAGCGCGGAAGCCATCAAAGCATAGAGGGTCTGCTCGAAAAATTGCGGGTGATGCGCGTTGGTCTCGAACGCTGCAATCAAGCGTTCGCCGAGATCGAGGGAGATGGCGCTCTTGGGCATAAGACAGATTCCGGTATTGACACGCTGCCAGATCTTCATCCTGAGCTCCTCCTCGATGCGTGGACGCGGAATGCAGTACTTTTCCTTGGTGTCTTCGTTGAACCAGCATTCCTCCCTTCCAGCATCCGCCCAGTCTAGAATCTCTCCGGGACGCTTAAAAAAAATCACGTCGGAGTCCAGGACGACGAATCGGTCGTATGGCGCGTAGGCTGGAAAATCGAAGAACTTGAGGAAGAGATTGTGCCGGCTGCGGTTGGACAGGCATTTCGGGTGGCTCACGAGATTCGTCGCCATAACTTTTTCCGCCTCAGCCCGCGGGATGAAATGGACTCCGGGGAGGGTTTTCTGGATAACTCTTCGCTGGGTTTCGTTGACGGACCCGTCGTCATGAATAAACAACGGCCAACGCCGGCCGCTGCATCTCTCGAAGCTGATGGCCGCCAGGATTCCGGCGTCCCAAGTCTGGGATGAGACGAGCATGTGCACGGAAACCGGGGCCTGCGCTCCACGAAGAGGCCGATGCATCCTGAAGATGAGCGGGCTAATGGCGTGACGCCCCACCCAGGCGAGTTGGCGTCTCGCCGCGGAACGAAATCGCGTCAGCACGAGTAGGTGCGAAGGTTGCTAGGCGAAGTCGGGATCCGCCGCAGGGCAAGAAATCTCTCGGTGAGGACGCCGCGGTAATACCATGGCGTCCTTGCCCCTAGGATACGCGCCTGCTCGAGGACGGGAGTGAGAATGCACCACGCCTTCCTGTGAAAGATGCGTTTCAAGGCGTGATCGGTAAGCTGCGCGGCCGTTGCGTTGAGAAACGCCGTATCGAGCGAGCGAGCTGCGCACCAAGCGAGAAATTTTCGCTGGAAGCTGAGGCGCCACCAGATGCTGCCTGCCGCGCTCGAACCCAGGGAGCCCGGCGTTTCATACTTCTTTAGAACGACCGTGTCGCAATGCGCGAACCGGCATGTGACCCCGCACCGGAGCCAGAACTCGCAATCTTCGGCTTGCAGGATAGACTCGTCGAACTCACCGACTTCGTCGATGAGCGAACGACGGAAGAGGGCGCAGCCCGTGCTGGTGATCGCAGTCCACCAGAAGTTCGCTTTGGCGGCCACGGGAGGCTCACCAGCCGCCCAGGGCAGGCCGTGCAGCCGGGCCTGTTCGGGACGGGAGCCCCTGAGCAGCACGAAGCCATAAACCACCCCCGCCCCAGTTGTTTCCGCTGTCTTGGAAAGGCATTCCAGCGCATGGGGAAGCAGTACGTCGTCGTGGTCGAGAAAGAGGAGCCAATCTCCCTTGCTGGCCCGCACCCCCGTGTTCCGATTGGCGGAAAGACCGCCATTCTGCGCACGTCGCACGTATCGCACGCGACCTGAGTAGCGCGCGGACACCTCAGCGGTCCGGTCGGTGCTGCAATCATCGGAGACAATGACTTCGTCGGCCGCGCGAGTCTGGCAAAGGATGCTCTCGATGGCGTCCGCAATGGTGGCAGCCCCGTTATAGACGGGTATGATCACGCTGATTGTCACCCTGGAAGTTTCTCGAACTTTGAAATTGCGTGTCGAATTTTCTCAGAGAATTCGCCTTCGCGGCGCAGGACTTCCCTGCGACATCCTTCTAATCTAAACCGGCGCAGCGTGCCGAAGAATTGCAGACTTCACCCGTTTTCCGTTCGGGTTCAAGCCGGACGGGCTGCCAAGAATCGGTCAATGCATTCGAGGTAGGGCTGGTAGACAACGCGATAGTCGTAGGCCTTGACAAACGCGCTTCCCGCCTCGCCGAGCGCGCGCAACCGGCCGGGATTTGCGCGAAGCGAGCTTAGGACTTCCGGATAGCTCTGAGGCTCATCACAAATCATGCACTCTGTTCCGTCGCGCACTGGATATCCTCGAACGCCCATGCGGGTGGCAACCAGGGCCTTCTGATGAACGAAGGCCTCGAGCACCTTGAGCGAGGTTCCGGTCCCCGATCTCAAGGGCGCCAAAACGATGTCAGCAACTTGATAGAGTTTATCGAGTAAAGCGTCTTCCACAGGGCCGAAGGCGATGACGTGATGCTCGTAGGTTCCCCTGGACAGGCAAGCGCCGGCAATCGCGAATCGAAAATCTCCTTGCGACGCTAGGGCGGCTGCTATTCTCCGAATTTCTTCTACTGCCTCCTGGTTTGTGCTCAGGCTGCTGCCAACAAAGAGACATACCGTCTTGCCCAAACCCCGCGCCCGCTCCACTCGCCGCAACTCTGGACTTTCGGGCGTCGAATCCCGCGTGCACGGCTCGATCGAGATGCCATGGGGCACGAATTGCGCCACGATCCCCTCTTTCGCAAAATGCTGGCGATCGCTTTCGGAAACGCAAAACACAGAAGATGCCTTGCGGGCAGCGGACAGCTCGCGATTTCGGACCTTCTCGCGCAGCCACGTGCTGCTCACGACAATATCCGAAAGAGTGTCATGCATGGTGAGCAGCGATTCTCTGCGCGCTTCAGCGCAGCTCGCCAGCACAGCCTTCTCCCAAAACGGGTATTCGAGCAGGACGACCGACGACCAGGAGACGGTTCGCCGGACCTCTCGCGCCAGATTCCATTGGAGGTCCACACTCAGATAGTGCCACCATTGCCTGCGTTCGCGCGGGGGGACACGCCCGCGGAAAAGGCGATGAAACGCGCTGTCGAACACTGCAAAGGCAGCTCCCAACATTGCACGTTCGATGGCCGAAGGCCTTTGGAGGCGGTACTCAAGGTTGCCGGACCTCCATTGGTCGGGCCGCGCGCCGGGCGAAACAACGCGAACTTGATCATATTGCTCAGCCAGAAGGCGTATCAGCGGGACCACTCGTCGGGAAGAGCCGCGGTCCAAAGCGGGCAGTCCCGTCCAAGGATAGAAAACCGCTATCCGGGTCTCAGCCTTTCTCATGCTTCAAATTCCGGATTGATTCCAAGTCCCACAGGCTGCTAGGCCGAGGAGCTCGGAGACGAAGGTATCGGGGTGGAACATCGCCTGATAGCGCGGCATCAGCTCTGCACAGCGAGCCGCAACGGGCTCGAGGTTGCCAATCGCGTGTCGGATTGCTTGCGCCAAAGAATCGGGATCGCGATCTCGAACGAGCCAGCCCGTTCCTTCCCTCAATGCTTCGAGCCCGCAGAATGAACCCTCGGTGGTGATCACGGGTTTGCCCGACGCCATGGCCTCGCAAAACACACCGCTTGTGCGGTCGCGGTATTTGTCCAGGTGATAGGGAAGCAGAAGAACGTCGACGCTCTTGAGAAGCTGCAAGTAGCTTTCGGCGTGCAATGGTTCGGTGATCAGAGAGACAGACTCTGCCGCCGCCGAGCGGAAGTTGACCAGCGCCGCCGCCGAAGCGGCATCGGGATCGCTGCTCTGCAGCGTAAACCGCGCAGCGGGCTGCCAGTCATTGGCATTTAGAATATCAATGGCCCGAAGGACTTCAGCGAAGCCCTTTTCTTGCCTGGCATTCCCGAGACACGCGAAGTGCAGCGGTCTCCCCGGCGATTTATAGCATTCTGCGGCTCGCCGCGAGACGACCATGGGAAGGAGCGACACCGACTGTTGGAGAATCGCTTGATACTTTTCCTTCAGAATGTCGCTATCCGTCACGAATCGTACGCGCGCGAGTTTGCCGAATTCTTTCAGCGAACCGAGTAGTTGCGGAATTTCAGCTTTCGCCCCAAAGCGTTCCGCCGCATAGCCGAGATGGAGCGCGAGGATTGGCTCGCGCCCTCTCGGAAAAGACCTCAGCCAGCGTAGCCAGCTTGCAAGATTTCGAGGCGCCAGCATTTCCGCAAAGAAGATGTCGTCGCGCTCGACCTCCGCGGCAGCGATTCCGTGGCCCAAGTCGGATTCGAAACGGCGCTCTGCAAGGCTTTCCAGAAGGTCGAGAGCAAGTCGCGAACGTGAGAGCAGAGGCGGCGGGTTGTTTCGGAGATCCTTTCGGAAAATTCTGTGCATCCTAAACCCCCCCGGAACCTCTACGTCGCAGTCCCGGCCGCAGAGGATTCGCACGCCCAATCCCGCGTGTCGCGCCGCATCGGCGATAGAGCCGTTGTAACTGAGATGGTGCCCGCGTTCGCCGACCAGCAAATGGTCTGCAAGCCAAAGCGTTCTCACGGCTCGTCGGGCAAATTAAGAAATTCGCGGACTGCCGGCCAACGCGATTCCATGCTCTGGCTCGCGCGGTACACGGAAAGGGCGTTGGTTCGGAGGAACTCCAGTCCGCCGGGTTGAGTGTAAAGCCGGACGAGCTCGCGCGCCATGAGCTCCGGTTTGATTTCGGGCAAAACCACGCCGTTGTAGTCCTGCTGAATGAGCTCCCAAGGACCGTTCAAATCGAAGCAAACCGGTACGGTCCCGCACGCCAACGCTTCATGGGGAGTCATCGGGCCTCCCTCGCCCCAAAGCGGGCTCTTTCCCACGTTCATGGCCAGAAAAACCGAGCATGATTGCATGCCGCGAATGATTTCGGCTTCGATTCCCTCGAGCCGCAAAAACTCAAACCGGAAGCCCTGTCCGGCCGTAATGCGTTTGATCGTTTCAATGAAGACCTCGGTGAGCGGGCCTTCGTCCATGTAGCCGATACGGTGACTCATGCGCCGCTGTTCGTCGGGCTGCCAATGCCTTTCGTCCACGAGAGTTCTCAGAAGCGAGGCCCTGCGCTCGAAAACCGCCATGTGCCAGGATTGAATCGAACGGTTCAATCCGGCGGTCGCCAGGACGCGCTGCTTGCGCATCATGCGCGCAAGGATCGGGAAATGGCTGCGCGTCGTTGTGGCCAGTTCCTGATCCCAAAAGTAAAACTTTGGACAGCGCTCTAGGAAAGCTTCGGCCAGTATCCACGAGGTGACGAATCGCACGGACTCCGCCCTCGCGGCGCGGCGAGCGAATTCCTGAAGCGAGAGAAATGGTGCATGCTCGACGAGCCACTCTGCATGCGTGCCATCCGTGCTGACCATGTAGGCGTCATAGCCGTGCCGCCGAAGCAATAGCACAAGGTTGTTCAGGAGCTTCTCTCCGCCACAGTAGCGATGGCTCCCTTTTAGTCCTTCATTGGTGGCATAAGAGACGAAGACCGATGGTCGCGGCGAGGGGTCCCGGCTCGATGCCTCGCCGGTTGGCGCGTTTGCACGGCGCAACTGGGACCTTACGAAACCGGTCACGCCGGAGGGGCGGAGTCTTTCCGCGAGCGGATCGATCACGTGCTGGAAGAGGTCCGAGCGAAGGCACCGGCGAAGATTGCTCGCTTGCACCCGCAATTTGTGCGCGGCGACGATGGTGCTTTTGAAAAAGCGCATAGTTGAAGCCGGGGCCGACGGCCCCGAATTTCGAGAGCACCCGTCAATACACTAACGGGAAAACCTCTGGCGGTAGTTTTGGCGCGCCAGTAAGCGCATATGGAAGCCGGCGCTGTCGAGCAGGCTCACCGCACGGCCGGTTTCGAAGATTTGCCGCCGAGCCTCGTGCGCAAGCTCTGGAAAGCGAAGATGTCCCGTCTCGGCGATTTCCCGGCTTAGATCCGCGTCCATCGGGATTTCGACGATGCGAGTTTCATGCGGCGGCGTGTCACGGAGCACTTTCCATCCGTCGAGGAATTGCTGCACGGTGACACGCCGAACACAGAAGGGTTCGGGCAAGTGACAGTAGCCAAGGCACCCTTGGCAGGGCACTTCGCGAGACACGATGACGGCTCCGCTGCCCTCGGGGAAGAATCGCCCCCAATGCGATCCGCCGAAAATGGCTAGAATCGGACGCTGAGAGGCCGCTGCGAGTTGCATCGGACCAGAGTCGCGTCCCACGAAGCCAGCCGACAGGGCGATGATTCCAAACGCTTGAAGCAGGGAAGGAGGGCTGGAAGCGAGATTGAAATGCCGCGAATCCTCCGGCAAGCGACTTCGAATTCGCTCGATCGACGCGGCTTCGGCCTCGTTGCCCAGGAACAGGAAAGGTGCCTTAGCTTCCGATACGATTTGGCTTAGGGCTGCAATCCAGTTCGCTTCACCCCAATCCTTGACTTCCAGACCGCGCCGGCTACCTGCGCACACGACCCAATATTGGCCTTCGTCGATGTTGTGTTCTCGAAGAAACGATCGCGCATCGCCGATTGCTCGTTGTGGCGGAGCAATTCGCGCGGGCCTTCTCCGAACGGGGGATCCCAGGATTGCAGAAGCCAGCAATCGATTCTTTTCCAACTCTGCGATGCCGGTTTTCACCTCCACCCACATATCGAAGCGTTCGGCTAGCTCCTGCGGCGCCGTGTTTGCCAGTGTGCCCCAAAAGGAATCCGCGGATCGAAAGCCGGCCACTCGAAGGCGTTTGGGAAGCTTGGACAAGCAAATCTCGTCGAAGGAGCTGTGTTGAAAGAGCGCGACCACAAACAGATCTGGAGCGAACGCTGCGATCTTCCTTAACTCGAAAGCGAAGGGATTGCGGCGGAACCGCACGAGCCGGGCGTAAGGATCTTCGCGGATCTTCTCGATCCTCGCCCTAGGGAGCACCGCCACAGCAAGCTCGAAAGCGGGCGGCCGCATGAAGATCTGCAGATCATGCCCCGCATCGCGCAGCGCCTCGAAAAGCGGCATGCGAAGAACAAAGTCGCCCAATCCGTCGGGACTGCTGATCGTGATTTTCATCGAAAACCGGCACCTACCGGAATCTCTGCAACACCGATCTGAAACGGTGCCGGACTCGCTCGCAGAAATACTCCATCGTGGAAAGCCGCCCTTGATTCGCTCGCCGGGCCGCCTTCGACTCCTCCCGGAACCGCTCACCCCACCACGGCAAAAACATCAATTCGTGGTTCCACTTTCGTGCCGTCATCCGTTGGTACTCCGTCTGCAAAAATTCTCGAGTAACCATCCGAAAGTCATCGACTGCGAGAATCGGAAGATCTGCAAAGGGTTCCAAGGCGGGATTCCTGGTCACAATGGGAATGGTCCGACTGTAGAGCGCTTCCCACATTCGATGGGATTCCACTCCGCTTCCTTCCGGACAGATCACGAAACGGTGGGAGGTCAACTCATCGAGAAAGGTGCCGAGGTCCAAAGTCGATCGCCGCACTGTGAGCCACTTGGCGTCCGCCAAGTCTGCGAAATGCTCCATGATGGGAGCGCGCACGGAAGGGCTCGTCTCGGGGCGAAAGTTCACATAGAGCCAGGAGGGGCGTTCGCTGAGTGGACGTGAGCGATTGGCCAGGAGCGGTGCCTTGAGCGTGACGCCGCAATACGAGTTTGCCAGCCCAAGCGGCAGCCCGCTCACCCCTGGCCCCGGCTCCACGACGTCCGTGGCAAACCAATGATGGACCTGCGAAGGCTTCTGGCGGATTCGCCTCCTTGTAATGGCGATATCGCTTTCCGAACTCACTAAAACGACCCTATTGCGTTGGCCGCGAAACGAATCAAAGTTGCCGACATAATCGTCCAATTTCGCATAGAGGATCCGGCCGGGCGAAAAGTCTACCGGGTGCGAATGCGGCCGCTTCGCAAGCGGTTTGGAGCTCAAGATGCAATCGCAATGACGCATGAATTGCTCGGCAGAGAGGTAATCGTCCCGCACCCTCGCCCCATCAAAGGAAAATATTGAAGTCAGTGCGGCAGCCATCGAAGCTTAGTTTTCACCTTCGCCACGGCATTTTCTTCATTGCCCACGCGACGTAGTCTCGTAAAGGCGACATGGATGAGCCGATCAAAGGGAGACTCACTCTTCCTTCCAGCGTGCCTGCGCCGTTGCGTCGCGCCCACGCGTTGTATTCGCGAAGGTTATGCCGGTAGTGCGGATCACTCGCTATTTTCGACGCTCCGCTTTCATCGTGGGAAACGTGATCGATGAATCCGATATGGGATTCGTAGTCGCTCAGCAAAGACGATGCGCGTGTCAGCCACCAATCGACGTGGGTCGCGCCGCACCACAGATCCGGAACATCTTTTGAAAGAATATTATCCCAGATGGCATTCGGGAACAAATACATGTCAGTTCCTCCGCAGATATCGCCGGAGGGCAACTCACGGCGATGAAAGCCGTGGACTTTAGTCCGGTCGGTTATCGTAAAAGGACTTTGCGTGAGCAGAACGTCGGAATTGCACCAAACAAAACTGTCGCCCGAACTGCTCCGCCGGGCATAAGAGAGAATATCAGCGAGTTTTATCATTTCGGGACCCGCAGGGAAGAGCGCGGCCTCCAACCCCAAGGCCTCAACGCTTTCGAGCAGCCTCTGCTGCGCTGCGCGGAGCCGGTCGCTGGGGCATGGGTCGATCCACTGAAAGGTAATCCGCGATTTCACTGGAGCAAAAGCTGAGGACGGCACAGCACGTACCGGTCGGCCCGAGCATCGTAATTCAACACAGGCCCGCGATGCATAGTGAGGCAAAGCCAAGACTGGAGGTATCGTCTCAGGCGTGGTCTTCCGAAGAGAAATTTCGGAGCAAACTCTTTTCGTTGCACTAAGCGGTCGCCGATCGTTCGAAGGGGCTTTGGAATTCTCTTCCGGATTGCATCGACTTCCTGCTGCATGGCGTTCGCGTTGAGTTGTGAGCGATTCTTTCCAGTATAATTGAACCCGCCAAGCAGCGCCGTGGTCACTACCAGGTCTGTATGGTCTGCAAACCGCAGCCACAACTCATAGTCGGCCGAGAACGACCATTTCACTGAAATGCCTCCCGCTTTTTCGTAGAGGCTCCTCCGCCAGAAGCATGCCTCTTGCATGATGCTGCCAAGGCCCCGAGGATTGAAAGCTCCCGAGCGAATCACATCGCGTGGAAACGGAACGACATTGGAAATACCCTGCACCGCTCCATCGCGCAGTTCGCAACGAACGCCCATGATCCATTGTATCTCCGGATACTCGGAAAAGATGCGCGCCACCACACGCATGGTCCAGGGAAAATAAACATCATCGCTGTTCAACCAGCAGAAAATATCTCCCGTCGCCATGGAAAAACCCTTTGCTATGGCGTCGTACTGACCGTTGTCCTTTTCGGAAACAAACTTTGCAATATACTCTCGATATCGATCGACGATTTGCAGACTTTCGTCGTTACTACCGCCGTCCATCACAATATACTCGAAGTTTCCGTAATCCTGAGAGATCACCGATTGGATGGCGCGCTCGAGCAAATCCGCACCATTGAAGTTAGGAGTGACGATGGAGATCTTCACGAGCGGCACGTTCGGGAATCCGCAGATGACGCAGATTTAAGGCCAAGGATTATCTACAATCTGGAACAGGTGGACGCAAATGAAGACCAAACGCCTGTAGTCGAGGCGCGGAACTCCCGAAATTGAGCAGCAGAACCTTCATCAAGCGGTCCTTTTTCCCTTCTGCGTCAATCTGCGTCATCTGCGGATAGTTAAGACGAATCGGTCTCGTCAGTATTGATTAACCACAGCAGCCTTCACTTCGCCGTTCCTCATTTGGTCGAAGATCCACGCGTACGTCCTTTCCAGTCCGGTTCGAAGGGGAATAGACGGCTCCCACCGCAGCTTGCTCTTGATCAAGGTATTGTCGCTGCTGCGTCCGCGAACCCCTTTCGGAGCATCGAGCTTGTAGTTTCTCTTGACCTTGATTCCAGCAATTTCCTCGGCGAGATCTACAAGCCGGTTAATGGTCACCATTTCCGAGCTTCCGATGTTGATGGGATCGACGATGTCACTGTCCATGAGAGCACGCGTCCCGTAGAGGCAGTCATCAATGAACATAAAGCTGCGCGTCTGCTCACCATCGCCCCAGATCTCGATTTCATGCCGCCCTGAGAGCTTCGCCGCGATCACCTTGCGGCAAATCGCAGCCGGGGCTTTCTCCCGCCCGCCGTTGAAGGTGCCGTGAGGACCGTAGACGTTGTGGTAGCGGGCAACCCGAGTTTCGAGACCAAAGTCTTCCCGGAAATGGCGGCACATCCTCTCGCTGAAGAGCTTTTCCCAGCCGTAGCCGTCTTCGGGATCGGCCGGGTAAGCATCGTCCTCCTTCAAGCCTTGTATATCGGGACGCTGCTGTTTGAAGCCTGCGTAAACGCACGCAGACGAGGAATAAAAGAAACGCTTAGCGCCGCAGAAACGAGCCGCCATTAACATGTGGGTATTGATCAACACCGTAAGCATGCAAAGGCCCTTGTTGAGCTCGATAAATCCCATGCCGCCCATGTCGGCGGCCAAATTATACACGTCATCGCAGCCCTCGACGGCAGCGAGACACTGTTCTTTTTCCTCGAGATTGAGTGTCAGATTTTCCGCGGCCGGAAATCTTTGATACCACTGCCAGTGCGGCTTCTTGTCAACAGCCCGGATGCGATGCCCGTTTTGCAGGAGACTGCCAACGAGATGCCCGCCGATAAAGCCGCCGGCGCCGGCAACCAGAATGGACTTAATCATCGATTCAATTCACGCCATATCTTCTCGGCGACAGGCGAAGCGGAAAATTGTCGGGAAATGCGCGCGGCGTTGCGTCGAATCTGGGCAAGCCTCCCGACGCTAAGTATCCGGCCCAAGGCGGCGGAGAATTGCGCCGGGGCCCACTCGCACGTCTCGCCCAGGTCGTTTTTTCGAATAAAACTCGCGCCGGGGTTATCCCGCGGCCCCGCGAATAGAATGGGCAGATTGCCTGCAACGGAAAGCGTGATTATCTTTGATGGGAAGCTTAGACATGCTTGCCAGGCTCGGCCGGGCGAGGAGTTATCGGGCATGGCGACGATCGCCGCATCATACTCTCTCAATCTGGCGATAAGATCGCCATGGGGCAGGCTGCCCTGAACGCGAATCCCGCCGGCCGCAAGTTCCTCATGAGCGATGTCGTTTCCGAGATTACCGTACCAGTCGATCATAAACCTTTCGCTTCTCGTGAATTCCATTAGGGTACGCATCGTGCTGTCGCACCACACGTTGCCGCAGCTGACAAACTTGGGAGGGTCCCTTAGCGTCGCAAGCAAGGCGCGATCGACGAGATCGCATTCCCGCTCGACCGGCATTTGCACCTTGAAAGGATAGCCGAATTTCGTCTCGTAATGCTCCTTCATCTCCTCACAGATTGCCAGCCGAAGAACAGACCTTTCAATCAGTTCGCGCATCAGTGAATCGGAAATTCTGTCGCCGTAAATGTTCTGATCGTCCATTAACCAGAGACGCAAAGGCACGCTGTAGAGGTATGAAAGCGCCAGCGCATTCAGGCAATCCTGGTCCGAGTACGGAACAGCTAGCACTCCACGCACAGGCGATTCGCCAATAGCTCTTGCAGTGGCACACATGGTCGCTAACCGGTTGGGATGCTCGGAGGAATGGCTTCTGATCAGCAAACTCGGCACCGGAGCCTTGTGGCGGTCGTGATGCTCTTCGCTGCGAATGCTGGCCCACGGGCGCGAGCCTTCGAAAACCTTTTGAATCAATGCTCCCACGCCGTGAGCGAATACTGGCAAGTCATGAGTTACGATAAAGTCGATCGGTCCCCGAAATGCAGGGATCAACGCTTCGCGGCGTGCAAGATGGTCCCGGAGGTAGTAGCGAGAGCTAAAGACCTCGAAGTCAGCCTGGGGTTGGCGTTGGAAACGAGGCGGATGCCAGATTTTGTGGATCGACTGTGTCGCGAGATTCGCTGTGGGGACGTTGGGGTCATGGGTGTGCGTGGCAAACGCGCCAAACCCTAAGTTCGTGATCAAGTTGGTGCGTGGGACGATGGCTTTCGCATTCCTCTTGTAAACGTTCCAGTGCCATTGATTGTCCCACGTGTTGATGCTCCCGGCGTGCGTGGCATCGAACGTTTTCGTCCAGGCCCTGCGTTCGATGCGGTCTCTCCAAATGAGCGAGCGACGCAGTCTGCCAGCAGGCCAGGAGGACATTGAGACATCGTAATGGCGGAATGCGCGGCGCCATGTGGCCCAGCCCCAGATGTCACTGTGGCGCGAAAACCAGTATGAATGCCTGGTGCAAGGGTGCCTGAGAAAGCAACTTCCACTGATGTGCATCACGCGGGAATCATCCCGATAGCAAATGAGAAGATGGCTGCAAAACGAAAAGAAGGTCGGGTCGGGGAGGCAGTCATCCTCGAGGATGATCGCCTCTTCAACCTGCTCAAAAACCCATCGGAGGCCGCTCGACATTCGATTCTTGCAGCCGAGATTCGTATCGGACAAATTCCGCAGCACGCGGCATGGCCAATCGACCTCCTTTACGATGGCTAGGACCTCTTCGCAAAGCTGCCTTTCGGCGTCGTTGCGCGGACCGTCCGCGATGATGAGCAGCGTCGTTGGCGCAAATCGGCGAATTTCGTCGAAGACAACTTGTGTAAGGGCCGGCCGATTGAAGACGAAGAATGCGACGGGCACGTCATTGACAACGTTGCGCCCGCAGCCCAAGAGACTCGAGCCCGAGTATGCGAGAGACAGTTGCCTTCCGGCGAACCGATAGTGCTCTATCGCACTGCGGTACCGTCCCGAAGCAATCTCATCGGCAACCTCAGGATAAGCCTTCAGGTAGTATTTTTCGTCGAATCTGAGCGGGAGCAATAGCTTGTCATAAAGGAAATACATGACTTCCTTCGCACGCTCGCGCAGCTCGTCGCGCGGAGCCTTTCTCCAGTCCTTTACAAAACGCCAGGACATGAGCAATTACGCGAGAGAGCTGATCGCATTTGTTTCTCGGTCGCTTCGGGACGTCGATGGCCTCAACGTTTTGAATTTCTCATTCGCATGCCGATCACGGCAGCAAGCATTTGCGCTGAATCTCTTAGAAAATGCAATTTGCTGCCCGGAACGTCGAACCAATCGATGGGCACTTCAATGACCTTCGCGCCAGATTTGCGAAGCGCGTAAAGGAGCTCTACGTCAAACGCAAATCGCCTTTCGCGAAGGCGGCTCCGGACCATTTCGTACGCACTGCGCCTTATGAGCTTGAAACCGCACTGGGAATCGTACACGGGAATTTCGGTTGCGACAGCAACGAGCGTCGCGAACAGGCGGCCACAAAGGTGCCTCAGCCAGGAGCGATGCACGGTCCGGCCAAGAATTTTGCAACGCGAGGCAAAAAGAGCGTCCGGCGCATCATCCTGCTGCAGCAAGGACAGCATTCGCAAGACTTCGTGCGACGGGATCGCGCCGTCTGCATCCAGGAGCCCAAGCCATTGGGAATCTTGATCCAAATCCCAACCCGCATAAACCGCGCCGCCTTTTCCTAAATTAGTGCGCAGCCTACGAAATTCGACGCGCGGGCCGCACAGCTGTGCGCAGCACTGCATCAGGCGCGAATCTTCGTCGCGCGAGCCGTCGTCGATGACCGTAATCCGCCACGCCACGGTGAGTTTGGAAAGAGTCCTGCAAAGCCGGGGAAGATAGTTCGGCAAACGTCGTCCTTCGTTGTACGCGGGAATTATGAGGTGAACCATCGCTGGCGTCATTCCAAAGGCCTCTGAAGGCCCCTAGCAGCCCGTCGGACTTAGCCCGCGAGCGGTAAATTGGGGTGGAAAATTTCCGAAAAAATCGAGCGGGCCGTTTCGACGGGCTGCTAGAACTCCGCTGCGCGGAGGGAGAAAACACTCTGAGAGTGCTTAAGAAC
>DATDAL010000116.1:0-42199 GCA_036525415.1 Terrimicrobiaceae bacterium
CGGGCCAGAATCCCCACACTCAAGTGCTCGGCGATCTGGCCCCCGCTGCTCATTGTCATTGCTGTGCGCGCCATACCGCACTTCACAATAACAGCCGCGCTTCAGAATGGAAAGCCTTAAGTGAACAGTATTGGGGCTAAAGGATGAAGGGGCAGGACGCATAGAGAGAGAAATACACTATCCCATGCTGACGTAATTCCGCTGCGGCGACGCCAGAATGGATGGGGGAGGCGGTATTCGGTATATTACTTCACTATTTGGAGAAATTGCGTGGGGAGTCTTAGTCGGAACCGGTGACCGGTGGTAGTCCGCAGTGCTTCGGGTGACGCGAATGAAGACCTTCCTGCAGGTCTTGGTCATCCTGTCAAGATTGGCTCTTTGGCACCGTTCGGTGATCGAAGAAAAGGCAGACTAAATCTAAGAAGATTAAGAAGAGACTTGAGGCTCTGCGGCAGCCGGAGCAGAGACCGGTGTCTTCTCGGGGGCGAATTTCCGAATCACGACGTAGAAAACCGGCGTCAAGAACAGGCCGAAAAAGGTGACACCGAGCATGCCAGAGAAAACTGCTGTGCCAAGAGATTGTCGCATTTCCGCGCCGGCACCGCGAGCCAGCACGAGGGGAAGGACGCCAAGGATGAATGCAAAGCTTGTCATCAGGATTGGACGAAGCCGCAGCCTGCAGGCCTCGGCCACAGCGTGGAACCGGTCGCTGCCTTGCTCCTCGCGCTGCTTGGCGAATTCAACGATGAGGATGGCATTTTTGCAGGCGAGGCCCACGAGCACGATGAAACCGATTTGGGTAAGGATGTTATTGTCCATGCCGCGCAGCCAGACGCCACCGAGTGCTGCCAAAACGCACATCGGTACGACGAGGATTATGCTCAAGGGCAACGACCAGCTCTCATACAAGGCCGAGAGGATAAGAAAGACGAAGAGCACACAGAGCGGAAAAATGAAAGCAGCGGTGTTGCCTGCCAGGATTTGCTGGTAGGCCAGCGCGGTCCATTCGAAGCCAAATCCATCGGGCAGAACGCGGTTGGCCACCTCCTCTATGGCAGAAAGCGCCTGGCCGGAGCTGAAGCCGGGCGCTGTATCCCCATCGATGGCAGCGGCAGGGTACAAATTGTAGCGCTCGACGCGCGAGGGCCCCGTGCGAGATTCGACCGAAAGGATGGTTCCAAGCGGAACGGAAGCTCCCGTGGCGCTGCGGGTGCGAAGTTCTCCGATGTCCTCGGGATCCTCACGAAAGGCCGACTCGGCCTGAGCGATGACTCGGAATGTGCGCCCGAAGAGGTTGAGATCGTTGACGTAGACCGATCCGAGCTGGGTCTGCAGGGTCGCGAAGACGTTTTCCATCGGGATGTTGAGCATCTGCGCCTTTGTGCGGTCGATGTCGGCGTAGAATTGCGGCGCGTCGGCGCGGAAGCCGCTTAAGACGCTGATGAGCTCTGGTCGTTTCGCGCTATCAGCGACGACTTCCTGCGTGGCCTGCTGGAGGGCTTGATATCCGCGGCCTCGACGGTCCTCGATCATCATGCGAAAGCCGCCGACGTTTCCCATACCGCGGACGGGTGGGGGCGGAAAGACAAGGACCAAGGCTTCGTCGATCGTCGCCATTTTTGCGCGAAGCGTCGCCAGGATTTTCTGACCCGACAGGCCTTTTTTCGCACGTTCGTCGAAGGGAGCGAGCGGGGTGAAGACAGCCGCCTTATTCGGCGCGTTCGTGCCCGTCGGTGCATCAAAGCCCGTAAAGGCCACCACGGCGGCAACGCCTTCCACCTCGCGGACGAGATCCGTGATCTTTCGAACTACCTTGTCCGTTCGGGAAAGCGAAGCGCCCTCCGGCAGTTGCGCGACGACAATGAGGTAGCCTTGATCCTGGGATGGGATGAACCCAGCGGGGATCCTTACGAAACCAAACGCTGTGAGGGCAAGCAAACCGGCATAAAGGATGAGCACGATTGCACTGCGGCGCGTGACAACGGAAACGAGAGCGCCGTAGCGCGCTGATCCCGCGTCGAAACCGCGATTGAAGAGGCGAAAAAACCAGCCGAGTGAGAAATCCCACACGCGGGCAAACCAATCCCGCTTTGCGCCGTGAGGCTGGAGAAGAATGCGGCAAAGCGCGGGGCTCAGCGTGAGGGAGACGAAGCAGGAGAATAGCGTCGCCATGGCGATGGTGAGAGCAAACTGCCTGTAGAACTGACCCGAGATTCCGCTGATGAATGCCGTCGGGATGAAAACCGCGCTGAGCACAAGAGCGATCGCTATGAGGGCGCCGCCGACCTCTTCCATGGTCTTGATCGTCGCCTCCCGTGGCGCGAGGCCTTCCGCAAGGTTGCGTTCGACATTTTCGACCACGACTATCGCATCATCCACCACAATGCCGATGGCGAGCACGAGTCCGAACAGCGAAAGATTGTTGAGCGAGAAGCCGAGGGCCGCCATGACGGCAAACGTGCCGATGAGTGAGACGGGAATAGCCAGAATCGGAATGATCGAGGCTCGCCACGATTGGAGAAACGCCATGACGACCACGATAACCAACAACGCGGCCTCGAAGATTGTATGGATGACGGCGCGTACGGACTCTTCAATGAAGATCGTGGGATCGTAGACGACGCGGTATTCGATGCCCTTCGGGAAATCCTGGCTCAATTCTCGCATGCGTTCGCGCACCCGCTCGGCCGTCGCCAAGGCGTTTGAGCCGGGAAGCTGTTGGATAGCCATCGCCACGGCGGGTTTTCCATCAAGATAGCTGTTCACCAAGTAATCCTGCGCCCCGAGCTCGACGCGCGCCACGTCGCCCAGATACACAACCCTCCCATCCTGGCCGGTCTTCACGATAATCTTCTCGAATTCCTCCGGCGTGACGAGCCGGCCTTGAGCGGTGACGTTGATCTGAAAAGCCCGGTCATTGTCCAGGGGCGGCTGGCCGATGACGCCGGCTGCGACCTGCACATTCTGATTCTGCAGGGCCGTGATGATTTCCGTAGTCGTGAGATTTTGATACGTGAGCCGGCTCGGATCGAGCCAGATGCGCATACTGTACTCTCGGGCGCCGAAAACATTGACATCTCCGACGCCGTCAACCCGCTTGAGCTGCTCGCGCACCTGCAGGGTGGCATAGTTGCTGATATAGAGCTGGTCGTACGAATCGTCCGGCGAAACCATGTGTACCACCAAGAGTAAGTCTGGCGACCTCTTCAGCGTGGTGACACCAACGCGGCGGACCTCTTCGGGCAGTCTGGGCTGTGCGATGGCGACGCGGTTCTGGACGAGCACCTGCGCCTTATCGAGATCGGTGCCAAGCTTGAAGGTGATCGTCAGCGTCATCGCGCCGTCACTTGTGCTTTGGCTCGACATATAAAGCATGTCTTCGACGCCGTTGACTTCCTGCTCGATAGGTGTGGCGACCGTCTCGGCGATGACCTGGGGACTCGCGCCGGGATAAGAGGCGCGCACAACAATCGTGGGCGGAGCCACTTCGGGATACTGCGCAATCGGAAGGGACTGGTAGGCGATCGATCCCACGAGCACAATAAGGATGGAAAGGACCGATGCGAAGATTGGCCGGTCGATGAAGGTCTTCGAAAAATTCACGGTGGCGAATCAGCCCTCGGGGGGAGAGGCTTCCTTGACCTTGACAGGCATTCCTGGCCGGACTCGCATCAGGCCGCCAACGATGACTCTGTCTTCGGGAGTCAAACCCTCTTCCACCGCTCGCAAGCCGTCGTAGAGTCGGCCCGTCGTGACGAACCGCCGCTGGGCCAATCCCTCCTTATCTACCACCATGACGAACCTTTTCGACTGGTCGGTGCCGATAGCCTCATCGGGGATGAGCAAGGCGGGGTACGGGCCGCGTCCCTTGAGTTGCACACGCACGAAGAGGCCCGGGGTGAGCAAGCCTTCGGAATTCTCGACGAGGGCGCGGGCGCGTAAAGTACCGGTTTCCGGGTCAAGGCGGTTGTCCACAAAATCCATTGTGCCCTCGTGTGAAAACTCTTTCTCATCCGCGAGCGCTATCCGTACAGGATTCGGCGCTTCGCGGGAAGATCTTCGCTGTCCGGAAAGATCGAGGCGGGTGTACTTCAGCACCAAGCGCTCGTCCGCATCAAAGGTGGCGTAAAGCGGATTGAAGGGCACAATGGTAGTGAGCAGCGTCGATTGCGTCGAACCGCCCGTGATCAGATTGCCCTCGTCAGCGTAACGGCGGCTGATGCGGCCGTCGATGGGAGCTTTTATCTGAGTGAATTCGAGATTGAGCTCCGCTGATTTGGCCGCCGCTTGGGCCTCCACCACATTCGCCGCGGCAATATCGTATTCGTTCCGCCGCGCGTCGAATTGTTCCGGGGCGATGGTGCTGCCTTGCATCAATTTCTCGGCGCGCTGGAGATTTTGCTGCGCTAGATTGCGTTGGGCCTCCGCTCGCTTGAGTTCGGCCCGGGCACGTTCCGCCTCCGCTTCGTAAGGCCTGGGATCGATTACGAACAAGAGATCGCCCGCCTTCACCACCTGCCCATCCTTAAAGTGGATCGAATTCAGATAGCCGCTGACCCTTGGGCGCACTTCGACAGACTTGATCGGCTCAAGTCTTCCGGTGAAATCGTCCCATTCGGTGACTTCCTTCACCACCGGTTGGATCGTGGAGACTTCCGGTGGTGGCGGCGCGACCTGCTGCTTTGGCTTGCATCCAGAAACCAAGGCCAGAATCCCAGTGAGCAGTGGAAAACTCCAGCGAATCCATGGCCGAGCGAGCTTATGTTTCATTGTCTACGGACATCATTCTAAGGGAATTCCCGGGAAGTCACCACTAGATTGAAGCGCGCAGCAGATTTGACCACATGGACCAAGGCCTGATACTAGTGAGCGTTTATCCATGAGCAGCTACAAGGACACCCTGAATCTTCCAAAGACGGATTTCCCGATGAAGGCCGGACTCACGGCCCGCGAACCGGAAATTCTTGCGAAATGGGAGAGTGGAAAGCTCTACCAGCGCATTCAGGAAGCGAGGAAGAACGCGGCGAAGAGATACGTTCTTCACGACGGTCCGCCTTTCGCCAACGGCGACGTTCATATGGGGACGGCTCTCAACAAGATTTTGAAGGATTTCGTTGTGAAGTCGCGCACGATGGCGGGTTATCGAGCGCCGTATGTTCCTGGTTGGGACTGCCATGGACTGCCGATCGAGTTCAAGGTGGTCAAAGCGACGAGGGGTCTCTCTGGAGTGGAGGTTCGCAAGCGATCGGAGGCTTACGCGCGCAAGTTCATAGAGATTCAGAAGAGGCAGTTTCGGCGGCTTGGAGTGCTTGGAGACTGGGAAAACCCGTACCTCACGCTTGCCCCCGCGTACGAAGCGGAGATCATCCGTGCGTTCGCGAAGTTCCTGGAAAAGGGACTCGTTTATCAATCGAGGAAACCGGTCTATTGGAGCACGGGTGCGCAGACAGCCCTCGCCGAAGCCGAAGTCGAATACGCAGAACGCGAAGACCCGGCAATTCTTGTCAAGTTTCCCATTGTGAGCGGAGCGCTTGCCGGGAAAGCCAGCATGGTGATTTGGACGACGACGCCGTGGACGCTGCCGGCGAACGTCGCGATTGCCGTCAAGCAGGATTACACCTACTGGCTCCGGCGGTTCCGAAACGAAGAAACCGGACGTGACGAACTCTTCGTGATTGCGCGGGAGTTGGTCCCTGCTTTCGAGCAGACGACAAAGTGGAAGCTCACGAACGAAGCCGACTTTCTGTCGTTTCCCGGAGCGGAACTCAAGGGCATCGAGGCGCAGCATCCCTTCCTGGATCGGAAATCCCGAGTGATTCTCGCCGAGTTCGTGACTCTTGATGCCGGAACCGGTCAGGTTCATATCGCGCCCGGGCATGGCGCGGACGATTACGCTGCAGGCATTGAAAACGGTCTGCCGATTCTCTCGCCTGTCGATGAGCATGGACGCTTTACCGAAGAAGTCGGCGTTCCGGTTTGGGCCGGAAAGTATGTATTCGACGCGAACGCAGAAGTCATTGAGCATCTTCGCGAGCGCGGCGCCTTGCTTGGCGAGAAAGTATATCAGCATTCGTATCCGCACTGCTGGCGCTCAAAGACGCCTGTCGTGTTTCGCGCTGTCGAGCAGTTTTTCATCCGTATCGACGCGCTGCGCGAGGGCGCTTTGAAAGGCATCGATGACGTGACGTGGCTGCCACATTGGGGCCGAAACCGCATTTACGGAACAGTCGAATCGCGCCCGGATTGGTGCATCTCCCGTCAGCGGTCGTGGGGTGTTCCTTTGCCAGTCTTTTACGATGAGAACAAGAGGCCGATTCTCGAGAGTCCCCTGGCGCCCGAAATTGCGCGTCGCGTGGCTGATCTCGTAGAGGCCAGGGGCACGAACGTTTGGTTCGATCTCTCCGACACGGAAATTCTTAAGGAATTGGGGTACCAACAATTCAGCTGGACACGCCGCAATGACACACTGGACGTTTGGATCGATTCCGGAGTGAGTCACGAGGCGGTGCTGCGCCGGCGAGAAGAACTGGCCTTTCCCGCGGATTTGTATCTCGAAGCAACCGACCAGCATCGTGGCTGGTTCCAAAGTTCGCTAATGACTTCCATTGCGCTCAACGGCGTTGCGCCCTATCGCGCCGTCCTTACGCACGGATTTGTCGTGGACGTTGATACGAAGAAGAAGATCTCTAAGTCCGCGCAAGGCGCGTATCAAAAGCCGTCCGAGGCCGACCATTATGTGAATAAATACGGTGCGGACTTGCTTCGGTTGTGGGTAAGCAGCGTGAACTTCACAGACGACGTTCCCTTCTCCGAGGAGATTTTCACGCGCCTGGCGGACTCTTACCGGCGCATTCGCAATACGCTCCGCATTTTGCTGGCGAATTTGCATGACTACGATGCGGCCCGTAAACCACTACGCGAGGATTTTACACTGGTGGACCGTTGGGTTCTGGCCCGATTGCAGACGCTCGTCACCACCTGTCGCGATGCCTACAGCAATCTTGAGTTCCATCGCGTTTATCACTCGGTGAACCAATTTTGCGCCGTGGACATGAGCAGCCTCTATGTGGACATCACCAAGGACCGCCTCTACTGCGACATCCCCGATTCCCCGCGGCGCCGGGTGACGCAATTTGCAATGTACACGGTTTTCGATGCGCTCTGCCGCCTTCTTGCGCCGATTCTGGCGTTTACAACAGAAGAGGCCTGGGGGTATTCCCGACCCGAAGATTCGGTGCATCTTCAGCTCTTTCCAGAGCCCGATCCCGAATGGCTGAACCCTCTCGTCGTCCAGGACTTTGACGTGCTGCTCGCGTTGAGGGCGAAGATCATGCAGGCGGTGGAAAGCGCTCAGAAGGCCAAAGCTATTGGAGGAACGCTCGAGGCGAGGGTCGTTGTGCGCGTCTGCGAGCCCAGTGAGGTCCAGGCCGTGAGGAATTACCGAGCGGAGTTGGATGAGATCTTCGTGCTCAGTGACCTGGCTCTTGAAGAGTCGGCAGATTTTTCAGTGGAGGTTTCAAGAACATCCAACGCCCGTTGCGAGCGCTGCTGGAGGCATCGAGATGACGTGGGTAGCCACGTGGCCTATCCTGCGCTTTGCGCTCGCTGCGCGAATGCTCTCGTCGAGGCGGCCGTGCCCGCCGCCTGAGGGCGGCCGCGCATGGCCCCAAGAGAACTTTGATTTATGAAGCTCTGGCTGCTCGTTTCGCCGCCCCTTTACATTCTGGATCAGATTACAAAGGCGCTGGTTCTCAGTCACATTCCGCCGGAGGAGTCGATTCCGATCATCCCGGGCGTTTTCAATCTTGTCCAAGTCCACAACACGGGCGCGGCCTTTGGGATGCTGAGAGACAACAATCTTTTTTTCGTGGCCCTCTCTTTTTCCGCATTGATAATCCTCGCGATTCTCGGCTGGAAGGATGTCTTCCTCGATTGGACTTCGCGCTGGGCGTCCGCGTTGCTTGTCGCAGGAGTTGCTGGCAATCTGACCGATCGTCTGCTGCACGGTCATGTGGTGGATTTTCTCGATTTTATTCTGCCTTGGTACGGCCGATGGCCTGCCTTCAATGTGGCGGATTCGTGCATCTGCGTCGCGGCGGGATTGTTTATTTTCGGGTCATTCCTCGATGGCAAACGAAAGAGAATTCAGCCATCCTTAGGTTTATGAAATATCCGCGCAGTCCCCACGAAAAAGTCGGCGGAATTGTGTATTTCGGCCGGATGCTCGACAAGATACGGCTCAAAGCTGCTGGCGGGCTTCATCCGGATCTCCATCAGAATCTTGGCATCGGATTCGACAAAAGATGCGTGGACCTCCTTCGTATTCCCTACGAAGAACTGGCGAAACGAGTAGAGGAGGGGCTGGACGATACAGCCGCGTTGGAGTGGAGCTTTGCCAAAGGGCGGAAGCCGACCGACGACGAGATCGTCGTTTGGAACGAATTCATGCGCAAGCGAGGCTGGAACGACGAGGCGACTGAGACCCTCAGCCGGCGAAAGAGGGAAAGCGGCTTCTGGGATCGCGACGACATCCAGACGATGTTCGATTACATCGACGCGGACGAGGGACGGCCCGCGAGAGCGTAACGAGAGAGCGGCTTGGACCGTGAAGCGATTATTGCAAAGAATCGCTCGCCCAAATCTACCGCTCCGGAACTAAGTTCTGCTAGAAATTCATCGACACACGGCCGCCGATGATGAAGGCATTGCCCAAGTCCCTGGTGCCGCCAGGATTAATGATGAACTGCGCGTCGGGCTGGATGTAAAGCCATGGCGTGAGAATGGCCTTGTAGGTGACCTCGAGAACCATCTCGGCACCGACACCGTGCGAGCCCTCAAGCTCCAAGGTGCGTCGCGCGCCTTTTGTCAGCTGCGCGCAGACGAAGCCGACACCTACCTGGTCTTCATCGCGGGTCGGAATAAGCCCCGTGTAAACCAGCCCGGTATCAAAATAGAAGCCAATGAAATTGCGATCCTGCGGCTCGAAAGCGATGCGCCCGAACCAGCCGAGACCCTGATTTGAAGGCTTCTCGACGACTTGCTTGCCCCCCGTGGCCGCGACAGCGGACTTTCCATCCTTGCTAAGGCTGGCCGCCGCCCCTGGCTCGCCCTGCTCACGATAAAGCATCTGGTCCAGGATCCAGTAGAATCCATAGTTCCAACGGTGGGTTTCCGGAATGCCGCTGGAATCGGCATCCGCCAGCGGCAAGCCGTCCTCGTCGAAAAAGGGATCGGCAAAGTCGGCTGTTTGGAACCATGCGCCGAACTTGGCTTGGCCGGGAAGCGCACTCGTGTCTTCGCCCTGATTCCAACGCACCTGAAGCTCGTTGATCCAGAAATAGCCCAGATCCGAACTGAGATCCCATCGGAAACCGTGGCGATTGACGTTTTGCGGGAAAACGCTGCCCTGGAAGACGGCGCTTTGCAGGGTCATCCATTCCCATGGATTCACAGCCACACGTATGCCGAGGGTGCCCATAGGATAACCAGGACCGCCTTCGGGAACGTTCGTGTAGAGGAAAGCGGGCCATCCAAAGGTGCCGTTGGTAAAAAGAGCGCCGTAGTCGGATATGATGAACTCTCTGTCAGCCGTCAATTGCCCGATCCGAAGGGAAAAGCCGGGAGGGCCGTCGTCTCCACGTTGAAAGAAATCCTGTTGGAACCAAAGCTCGAGCATGCGCAACGTATTGAATCCCGCGATGTTTGAGATGGTAAGAAAGTTGCCCACAAGGTCTTCCGAGGCATCTCGCCCGCTCAGCCAAAGCCATGTCGTGCTCACGCTGGCACCCTTCCAGCCGGCGAGCTTCTCAAGATCCAGGGTCGCGCCGAAGTCTAGCAGACCTGTGTAAACTGCCCCTTTCTTGAGCCCGCCAGTCGTATTCCCCCAAACTTCTGCCGTGTAGCCACCGGAAATTTCCACACCCTTGTCTTCCAGCGTTGTCCGCACGCCCATCCAATCGCCTGTCGCATAATCCCACTTCCACCAGGGATCCGCGTCGTTGCTGATCTGTTCGGATGACGAAAAGCCCGCGAAGACCGCGGAGACACTCACACAGAGGACGAGAAGAGCTTGTTTCATGATTGCAGCGTCGGCCCGCGAGAATTCCTCCGAGCCTAAAATTGTCAAGCGCAAATAACTTGCAATCTCAATTTAACCGGGTGATGTGTTTTTCTGATGAATTTTTCTCGTTTGCGCCACCGGCTCAAACATGGAAGATAGACGCCATCAATAGAGCACTATTCAGTTGGGAGAGAGGTCATAAACGGGGGCGGCAGAAGCCGTTCTTTCTGCGCAGGCGGTTTTATTGGCCGTTGGGGCTGGTTACGCTTACCGCGGTGCTGGCGTGGGCGGCGTGGGCGTATTTCAGCGCTCGGTTTGAACGCCGGGCGGCGGAGTTCGACCTGACGCAACTGGAACGCATGGAAGCGGCCTCGATAATCTACGATCGCGATGGCAAGGAACTCGGGAAGATTTTCATTCAAAACCGGCATCCTATTTCGCTGGAAAACGTCTCACCAATGATGGTGAAGGCCGTTGTCGCGGCGGAGGACAACAAGTTTTTCGAGCACCATGGAGTGGATTACGCGGGTGTCGTGCGTGCGGCGATTACGAATTACCGGCGCGGAAAAATCTCCCAGGGCGCCAGTACGGTGACACAGCAGCTTGCGCGCAACTCTTTCGAACTGCGTGAGCGGACCTACCAGCGCAAGCTTGTCGAAATGTTTCTTGCCCTCCGAATAGAGAAGAACTTTCCGAAGGCCAAGATTATGGAGCTCTATCTCAACCGCGTCTATTTCGGCAGCGGGTTTTATGGCGTGGAAGCAGCGGCGCGAGGATATTTTGGGCGAAGCGCAAAGGAGCTCAGCACGGGCCAGTGCGCGATGCTGGCCGGCCTGCTCAAGAGTCCGCAATTCCTATCGCCTTGGAACAACAAAGAGGGCGCGACATTGGCCCGGAATTTCGTGCTCAAACGAATGAAGGAGCAGGGTTTGATAACCGGTGGCGAGTATAAAGAGCAGGTGGGACTGCCCCTGTACGTGATGAAGAGAACAAACCCGTTCAAAGTCTCTTACGCTATTGACTACATCCGGCAGCAGGCGGTGGCCGCCCTGGGATTCCGCCGTGCGATGAACGGCGGCTTCCGAATTCATACCACCCTGGACTCGCAGCTTCAGAGAACCGCCGAGCAATCTGTCCGCGAGACGCTTGCGAAAGTGGAGAGTCGCCCGGACTACGGACACGTCACATTTGAAGCTTACCGCAAGTTTGTCCAGCCCATCGAGCAAGAACTCAATCGCGGGAACATGCTCATAAAGATGCCCGAGCCAAAATACCTGCAGGCAGCCGCAATGGCCCTGGAGAACTCAACGGGAGGCGTTCTGGCAATGGTCGGCGGGAGGGACTTCAAGCATAGCGAATACAACCGCGCGACAATGGCTCGCCGTCCGGCGGGAACGGCTTTCACGCCGTTTGTGTTTGCTGCGGCATATGAAAAGGGAATTTTTCCCGGTGAGGTCGTGGACGACGGGTGCATTGACAACCGCTTCGTGATGGTCGGCGGCGATTCCGGCATCCTGGGGGAGTGGGGAGTCGAACGCGCTGAAAACGAATACGAAGGCCCCATTCCTGCCCGCGAAGCATTAGCCAAGGGCAAGAATGCCGCCACGGTGCGCCTGGGTTTGCGAACCGGCCTCGATCAGGTAAAGAAGGTTGCCTTGGGCGCCGGCATTGAGTCTCCGCTGAGGAACTATGCCAATGCCTTCCTCGGAAGCAGCGAGGCTACCCTGGAGGAACTTGCTCTGGCCTATACGATCTTTCCCAACGGCGGGCTGCGCGCGAAGCGTCCACACATTATCGAAGAGATCCAGACGGCTGAGGGGAAGCAGATTTTCAAGGCGGAACCGCAAAAGGTAAAGGCCATAAGTGCGGAGGCGGCCTGGCAGGTGAACGAAGGGCTGGAGGATGTTCTGCGTGCGGGCGTGGGTTCAGTTGCTTTTAGCGAATTTGGTTTGAAAGACGCCCCCGTTGCGGGTAAGCCGGGAACTTCATACAACTTCACCGACACCTATTTCTTCGGTTACAACAGTTCGGTAACCTGCGCCGTCTGGGTCGGCTTTGATCGTCCGACCCAAATTTATCGCGGCGCCTTTGGGAAGGACCTTGCCCTGCCGATCTGGGCGAGAATCATGAACACCGCCGCCGGCGAGTTTCCTGCCGTCAAACTTTCCAGACCGGACAATCTGAAAGCCGTTGAGGTCTGCCGGCGTTCGGGGTTGCTTGCGACGCCGCGATGTGCCCGGGAAACCGATGGAAAGGGACATGGAACGTTTACCGAATACGGCACGACGGCCCAGCTTCCAAAAATCCGCTGTGATATACACGGAGGCGGGGTGCGCAATTATGCGCGGGAATATGACCAGGAGAAATGGCCGAGGGCCGCTGCCGCAGTTGATCTTTCGACGATCCGGCCCGTGGCTGTCGTTGGGCCGACTCTCCTTGGCTTGAATGATGTTTACGCCTCCGTGAGGCCGGCGACAGAGAGATTCGACGACGCGATTCCGGTCGCCCGGGCTATTGCCGTAAACGCCACGGCTGGGCAGCAGGCCGATGCTGCTGCTGCGGCGGAAGCCTCCGGAAAGAATCAAGCCGCGGCAGCTGCGCCCGCTACGGAACCCGAAGTGCGCAAGGCGGAAGCGGTGCGGCCGTTGGACACTCCCCTCGATGCGCCGTCGATCCAGGCGCCGACGCCTGAGCCAATCACTTTCTAGGCACCGTGGCAGTCAACCTTACATCCGACCCGATGCGTCTGAACGAGGCTTCGCTGAGCAGGATCGCGTGATCAACGTCCGCCGCGCCGCGCCCTCCGACGGCTGGAACCGGTCCGCCTGCAAGCATCGGCGCCAGGTAGAAGCACACGTCGTCCACCAGCGATCGATCGAAGGCCTCTCCAAGAACGCGTGCTCCGCCTTCCAAGAGAACACTTTCAACGCCACGCCGCCCTAATTCGCTTAAGACGGAGCGCAAGCTGACATTTCTGAAAACAACCGTGCGATCCCGGTGCTCATCAGTGAAGACCTGCGCGTTTGTCGGCAGGCGTCCAGATTTCGTCCAGACTACTCTCAGGGGCTGGACGGGGATTCGAATGCCACGCACGGTCAATTGGGGATCATCCACACGGATAGTTTCGCCGCCCACCAGAATCGCCTGAATGCGGGAGCGAAGTTTCATGACGTCCCGGCGTGAGGCGTCACTGGAGATCCAGCGGCTTTCGGGCGGCGAACTGATGCGACCGTCCAGCGTCATTGCCGCCTTGGCAGTCACAAAAGGCATTCCGGTAGCGATCCACTTGTTCCACGCGGTGTTCAACGCCGCGCAAGGGGTGGCCAGCACGCACGGGCGGACCTCGATGCCGGCGCGAGATAAAATCTTCTCCGCGCGGCCCGCATGCTTGGGATTCGGGTCGGTTGCGCCATAAACGACGCACGCAAATCCTGCTCGAATAATGGCTTCCGTACACGGAGGCGTGCGGCCATGCGTCGAACAGGGTTCCAATGTTACGTACAGAGTTGCCCCGCGCGCAGCGTGCTTCACCTTTCTTAAGGCCTCGATCTCCGCATGATCATGACCCGCTCCCTTGTGCCATCCTCGCCCAAGAACGCGGCCGCCTGCCACAATCACGGCGCCAACGGCTGGATTGGGATGCGTGCGGCCGACGCCCTTTTGTGCTTCCAGAAGCGCCTCGCGCATGAATCCTTCATCGGCCATCATTGGCACCCAACGTTGGGCATTCTCTAGCCGGCGTTCAACGGAAAACTTGAGCTGCGAGTTGCCGTGATAGATGCGCACGTGGCCGTCGGCTTAGAAAACTCCTGCGGCCTTCAGGGCCTGATCCTCCAGCCATTCCTTGGCAGGGCGCCAACGCAGGCGGCCCAAAGGCCTCTCTCCGATTTGCTAAAGTTCTTCTGGACTGCCAACTTGCAAGATCGATATTGAGAAAACCCCCAAGATAAAGGAGGCATGATGGAAATTACTACGACCATCAGATCAATCCTCGACCGAAAAGGAACCAATTTCTGGTCCATCTCTCCAAGTAACACCGTCTTCGAGGCGATCTCGATGATGGCAGAAAAAAATGTCGGTGCGCTTCCGGTTATGGAGGGCGAGAAACTGGTTGGCATAATCTCCGAACGTGACTATGCGCGAAAAGTGATCCTGCTCGGGCGCGGCTCGCGAGAAACGGCTGTCGAAGTAATTATGACGCGCAATGTCAGGACCGCGGGCATGGACGACTCCGTTCAGGAATGTCTGCAACTGATGACTGACAATCGTTTCCGGCATCTCCCCGTAGTAAAAGATGGCCGTGTTATCGGCATCATTTCCATTGGAGATCTGGTCAACTGGATCATCAGCGTCCAGACAGCAATGATCGATGATCTCGAGCACTTCGTAACGGGCGCCTATCCGGTGTAAACGCGAGCAACGTTCTGCTGCAGACGCCGCGTTGCGTCGAGGGCGGTGCCGTCTTGGGCGAACGGCGATGAGTAGAAGAGGGAGCTGCCTCAGGGAGATTCGGGCGTATCATTCTGGGGAGGCGGATCTCGGCGGCTGGTTGGATGATGCCAGCGAGCGGAAAAGCCACTTGCTGCTTTGAAACGCCGGGGGCCCGTGATATTGTCAAAGGCCGGATTCAGCAAAACGTTCCCCGAAAAGGATTCCACTCATGGAAACGACCGCTTACTGGCCCTTTGTCGCCTATTTCGTTGGCGTGGTAGCCATCACGGCCGGTATGCTCGGGCTGTCTGCCATTCTAGGGCAGCACCACCGGGAACGGGCGACTGGCGAGCCCTATGAAGGCGGCATCGTCTCCACCGGCTCGGCGCGGCTGCGGCTTTCTGTGCGGTTCTATCTCGTCGCGATTCTCTTCGTGATCTTCGACCTCGAAGTGATCTTCATTTTTGCGTGGGCGATCGCGGTTCGGGAGCTCGGGTGGCCCGGGTTCATCGGGGTAATGGTGTTTATCGCGATCATGCTGGCGGCCCTCATCTATGAATGGCGGATGGGAGCCCTCGACTGGGGAAAGTCCCGCCGGGTGAGAGAGCAGGAATTTCAGAAACGACAGGAGCGCGTGCAATGAAGGCTTGGCTTGCCAAGCCCGGGGGTCCGCCAGACAGAGAGCCCGAGGCGGGATCGTTTGATCAAGTCGTTGGGAAAATTCTGGCTCTGTCCAGGCTCCAGGACCTGATCGCTTGGGGCCGCAAAAATTCGCTCTGGCCGTTCAACTTTGGACTTTCGTGCTGTTTCGTCGAGATGGCCACGAGCGTGACCAGCAAATACGACATCGCGCGCTTCGGCGCGGAGGTGCTGCGTGGCACGCCCAGGGAGGCGGATGTCATGATCATTGCCGGAACGGTGTTCATCAAAATGGCGCCGGTTATCAAGCGGCTCCACGAGCAGATGATGGAGCCGCGCTGGGTGATCTCGATGGGTTCCTGCGCCAACTCGGGCGGCATGTATGACATCTACAGCGTAGTCCAGGGTGTGGACAAATTTCTGCCGGTGGATGTCTATGTGCCCGGATGCCCGCCACGTCCCGACGCATTCCTGGAAGGAGTGGTGCTGCTCCACAAGGCCGTGGGCCAAGAAAAACGCCCGCTGAGCTGGTGGGTCGGCCCGCAGGTCGTGGAGAAGCGCGGCCGCGAGTCGCAGCGCAGTCTGAAAGGGGCGAAACGCAGGGAGATGACCTTTCTGCGTCCGCCGGAGGAAGTCTGACGCCATGTCAATCCAGGATTCGCCCGTGACGGCAGTCGCAACCGACTCACCCGACGTCACCGGCGACTTGCGGCAGAGATTCGGCGAGGCCATTCTTGCGGAGCAGACGACAGCTGACCCTTTCCCCACCGTGTGGGTTAGCAGCGAGAGAATCCACGACGTCCTTCGCTATCTTAAGCGCGAGGCGGGGAAGCCGTATCGGATGCTATTTGATCTCACCGCGATTGATGAGCGCGTGCGGAGGCGCCGCGTAGGCCAGCCGGCAAGTGATTTCACGGTCGTTTATCAACTCCTTTCGCTGGAGCACAACGAGGACATCCGCCTTAAGGTGCCGCTCACCGGCGAATACCCGGCGCTGCGCTCGATCACCGATCTGTGGCCGGCTGCGAACTGGTACGAGCGCGAGGTGTGGGACATGTTCGGTATCCGGTTCAACGGCCACCCGAACCTGCGCCGGATCTTGATGCCGGCGACGTGGCAGGGCCACCCTCTGCGCAAGGAGCACCCGGCCCGCGCGACCGAGATGGAGCCGTTCCGTCTGCCCGAAGAGAAACTGGAGGCCGAACAGACAGCGCTGCAGTTTCGCCCCGAGGAGTGGGGGCTGAAGCGCGCGAGCGAGGACTCTGAGTTCATGTTCCTAAACATCGGCCCGCAGCATCCGGGAACCCATGGCGTCATCCGCTTTATCCTGCAACTCGACGGCGAGGAGATTCTCGATGTGGTGCCCGAGATCGGCTTCCACCACCGCGGCGCGGAGAAGATGGGCGAGCGGCAATCATGGCACACATACATCCCCTACACTGACCGGGTGGATTACCTCGGTGGTGTGATGAACAACCTCCCTTACGTCCTGGCCGTCGAGCGCCTTGCCGGCATCGAGGTGCCCGACCGGGTGAAAGTCATCCGCGTGATGCTCTGTGAGCTGTTTCGTATTTCGAATCACCTCGTCTGGTATGGCACGTTCGCCCAGGATGTGGGCCAGCTCTCGCCGGTGTTTTACATGTTTACCGATCGGGAGCGGCTCCTGGGCATTATCGAGGCGATCTGCGGGGCGCGGATGCACCCCAACTGGTTCCGCATCGGCGGGGTGGCGCAGGATCTGCCGCGCGGCTGGGACAGCCTAGTGATGGATTTCGTTAAATACCTGCGGCCGCGCCTGAAGGAATACGACGGAATGGTGCTGAAGAACCGCATCTTCAAGGCCCGGACCGTCGGCATCGGCAAATACACCACCATGGAAGCGATCGAGTGGGGTGTGACCGGCCCCGGACTGCGCGCGACAGGTCTGGAGTGGGATTACCGCAAGAAACGGCCCTACTCCGGCTACGAGCAGTTCGAATTCGACATCCCCACGGGGACTGATGGCGACTGCTATGCGCGTGGGCTGGTCCGCGTCGAAGAGATGCGCCAGAGTCTCCGGATCATCGAGCAGTGCGTCGGACAGATGCCGCCGGGCCCATACAAGTCCGATCACCCGCTCACCACCCCGCCGCTCAAGGAGCGCACGATGCACGACATCGAGACGCTCATCACCCATTTCCTCAACGTGAGCTGGGGACCGGTGATCCCGGTCGGCGAGGTTGCCGTCACTGTTGAGGCCACCAAGGGCCTCAACGCCTACTACCTCGTCAGCGACAAGGACACGATCTCCTACCGCACCCGCATCCGCACCCCGTCGTTTGCCCACATGCAGATGCTCCCGCTCATCAGCCGCGGCCTCATGGTCGCCGACCTGCTGGCCATCATCGGAAGCCTCGACTATGTGCTCGCGGACATTGACCGATGAGGACCAAGAACTTTATGCTGACGCAAAACGAACGGCAGGAGATCGAGGCGGAGTTTGGCCGTTATCCGCAGAAACAGGCGGTCTGCATCGAGGCGCTGAAAATCGTGCAGCGCCACCGCGGCTGGGTGCCGGATGACGGGATCAAGGATGTCGCTGAACTCCTCGGGATGAGCCCGCACGAGGTGGATTCAGTCGCGACGTTTTACAACCTGATCTACCGCAGGCCGGTTGGCCGGCATGTGATCCATCTCTGCGACAGCGTGAGTTGCTGGGTGATGGGCTGCGACATGATCTGCGCCCACTTGAAGAGCAGGCTCGGCGTCGGCCTGGGCGCGACGACTGCGGACGGGAAGTTCACGCTGCTACCGATCGCGTGCCTGGGCGCATGCGACCATGCGCCGGTAATGATAATCAATGGCGAGCTGCACGAGGATTTGAACCCGGAGAAGATGGATGAGGCCCTGGAGCAGTATGAGTAATTGCGACATGGAACGCCCGCTGACAGCGCACATACGGCCGGGCCAGCCGCCGTTCGACTTGAAGCATTACGAACAGGTCGGTGGATACCAGTCGGTCCATAAGGCGCTCAAGCAGCTCTCGCCCGGCGAGGTGACGCAAACCGTAAAGGACTCAAACCTGCGCGGCCGTGGCGGCGCGGGGTTCCAGACCGGCGCGAAATGGGGCTTCGTGCCGATGGGCGCCGCGGCGCCGCGGCCGAAATACCTGGTCTGCAACGCCGATGAGATGGAACCGGGGACGTTCAAGGACCGCCATCTTCTGGAAGGCAACCCTCACCAGCTCATCGAGGCGATGATCGTGGCCGGCTACGCGATCCAGGCCGAGGTCGCCTACATCTTCCTTCGCGCTGAATACCGGCGCTCGGCTGAGCTGTTGGAGAAGGCAATCGCCGAGGCATACCACAGCCGTTATCTTGGGCAGCGCATTCTCGGCACCGAATACAGCCTGGAGCTCTATCTCCATACCAGCGCCGGGCGCTACATTTGCGGAGAGGAATCGGCTTTGATGAATGCCCTGGAAGGCAAACGCGCCACGCCGCGCGCCAGACCGCCGTTTCCGCCAGTGGTTGGCCTCTGGGGCAAGCCGACCATCATCAACAATGTAGAGACGCTCTGCAATGTTCCGCACATCATCAATCGCGGCGCGGAGTGGTTCAGAAAACTCGCGCGCGGGACGGATGCCGGTACGAAGCTCTATGGCGTCAGCGGCCGGCTGAGAAAGCCGGGCCTTTGGGAGCTGCCGATGGGCACCACGATGCGCGAGATCCTCGAGGAGCACGCCGGCGGGATGTGCGACGGCTACAAGTTCCGGGGCGTAATCCCAGGAGGCGCTTCGACCGATTTCCTGGTCGAGGAACACCTCGATCTTCCGATGGATTATGAGTCGGTTCAGAAAGCCGGGAGCAGGCTGGGCACAGGCACGATGATCGTCCTCGATGACCGCACCTGTCCGGTAGGCATGGTCCACAACCTTGAGATGTTTTTCGCGCGCGAATCATGCGGTTGGTGCACGCCATGCCGGGATGGCCTGCCGTGGGTGGAAGACATTCTTCTCGCGATCGAGGAAGGACATGGCCGTGAGCGCGATCTGGAGATCCTGCGCCGTCATTGCAAGTGGCTCGGCCCCGGCATGACCTTCTGCGCCCTGGCGCCGGGAGCGGTCGAGCCGCTTCAGAGCGCGCTAAAGTACTTTGAGAATGACTTCAAACAACACATCACCGACAGACGCTGCCCATTCCGTGAGCTCGCTTGAAACTTCATCGCGAAATCGCGTTGCGGCTCCATGAACTGGATCGCTCGCGAAACATGGGGCTGAGCAATGGCGACGATCTCCATTGATAACCAGCCCTTCGAGACCGACCCGTCGAAGAACGTCCTTCAGGTCGCCCTCACGGTCGGTCTCGATCTTCCCTACTTCTGCTGGCATCCGGTGCTCGGCTCGGTGGGCGCGTGCCGGCAGTGCGCGGTGAAGCAGTTCAAGGACGAGAACGACACGCGCGGCAGGCTGGTTATGGCCTGTATGTTGCCCGCAGCCGATGGGACGCGCGTCTCGATTGCCGATCCCGAGGCGCGCGAGTTTCGGGCCAGTGTCATCGAATGGCTCATGGTCAATCACCCGCACGACTGCCCGGTGTGCGACGAAGGGGGCGAATGCCATTTGCAGGACATGACCGTGATGACCGGTCACGCCTACCGGCGCTTCCAGTTCAAGAAGCGCACGTTCCGCAACCAGTATCTCGGCCCGTTCATCAACCACGAGATGAACCGGTGCATCACGTGCTACCGCTGCGTGCGCTTTTACAAAGACTACGCCGGCGGCCGCGACCTCAACGCCTACGGCTGTCACAACCATGTCTATTTCGGCCGCGCCGAGGAGGGCGTGCTGGAGAATGAGTTCAGCGGCAACTTGGTGGAGGTCTGTCCGACCGGCGTCTTCACCGACAAGACGCTAAAAAATCACTATACACGCAAATGGGACCTCACGACAGCGCCGTCGGTCTGCGTGCACTGCGGGCTCGGTTGTAACACGATCCCCGGCGAACGATACGGCCAGCTCCGCCGTATACTCAACCGCTACAACGGCGAGGTGAACGGCTATTTCCTCTGCGACCGTGGCCGATTCGGCTACGAGTTCGTCAACCATCCGTGCCGTATTCGCCAGCCGCTCTGGCGCAAGTCGGCGGGGGGTGCGCTTGAGCCGGCCGAGAACGATGACCTTCTCCAGCACCTCGGCCCACTGCTGGCGAACCGCGAAAGTGTCATTGGCATTGGCTCACCCAGGGCGTCGCTCGAAGCGAACTTTGTTCTGCGCGCGCTGGTCGGGCGGGAGCGGTTTTTCAACGGCATGGCGGAGACCGATGCTACGCTCGTGGCGGAGATTCTGTTCATACTTAAAGACGGCCCGGCCCGCTCGCCGTCGCTACACGAGATCGAGCAAGCCGACGCGGTGCTGGTTCTCGGCGAGGACGTGACCAACACTGCCCCGCGCATGGCGCTCTCGCTGCGCCAGGCGGTTCGTCAGGAACCGATGAAAACCGTGGACGCTCTCCAGGTGCCGCGCTGGCACGACATCGCCGCGCGCGACGTCATCCAGGAAAACAGAGGCCCGCTGTTCATCGCCTTCCCGGGCGCGACCCGGCTCGATGACGTAGCGAGACGGACTTATCGCGCCGCGCCGCAGGACCTTGCCCGGCTAGGCTTCGCCGCAGCTTGTGCGCTCGACGAGTCGGCGCCGGAGGTGCCCGGCCTTCCCGTCGAAGCGCAAGAACTCGCGCGTGAGATCGCCAGCGCGCTCCAGAAGGCGGAGCGGCCCGTGGTGATTGCCGGCGTCAGCCTCGGGAGCAAGGCCCTGATTCAAGCCGCCGCCAACGTGGCGTGGGCGCTGTGCAAGCAAGGCAAGCCGTGCGCGCTGTCCTATGTAACGCCCGAAGCCAACTCCATCGGGCTGGCGCTGCTCGGCGGCGAAAGGCTGTCCACCGCAGTGCGCGTCGTGGAAGAGGGCGCGGCCGAGACGCTGATCGTGCTGGAAAATGATCTGTTCCGGCGCGCCGAGGAGAGCGTTGTGAACCGGCTGTTCACGGCCAAACACACCGTCGTCATTGACTCACTGGAGAGCGGTGCCACGGCAAAAGCGGAAGCCGTCCTGCCCGCCGGCACGTTTGCCGAGTCGGACGGCACATTCGTCAGCAGCGAGGGCCGGGCGCAGCGGTTCTTCCAAGTGTTCCCGCCGCAGCCGCGCGTGCAGGAGAGCTGGCGCTGGCTGCGCGATCTCATGGCGACGGCTGGACGCGCGGAGAGCAGCCGGTGGCAGGCGTTGGATGATGTGCTCGCCGCCATCGGCGAGGAGCTGCCGGTCCTCCGGCCGATCATCCAGGCGGCGCCCCCGGCAGACTTTCGCGTGGCTCAGCAGAAGTTCTCGCGCGCGCCGCGCCGGTTCAGCGGACGCACGGCAATCACGGCCCACGCGGATGTCCACGAACCCAAGCCGCCCGAGGACGCCGATTCGCCGCTCACTTTCACGATGGAAGGTTGCGCCGCGCCTCCGCCGCCGGCGCTGATCTCGCACTATTGGGCGACCGGCTGGAACTCCGTTCAGGCGCTCAACAAGTTCCAAAGCGAGATCGGAGGCCCGCTCGCCGGTGGCGATCCCGGCGTGCGGCTGATCGAGCCGATGGAAGGCGCGAAGGCGGCGTGGTTCACCGATGTGCCTCCTCCGTTCACAGCGCGAGCGGAAGAGTTTCTCGTCATCCCTCTGCATCATATATTCGGGTCGGAGGAGTTGAGCATTCTCGCGCCGGCAATCGCCGAAAGGGTGCCCAAGCCTTACCTTGTGCTGAATCCCGCCGATGCTCAACGGCTCGGGGTGACAGCTGGTGATGAGGTGGGTGTGCAGGTGGCGGAAAAGGAATGCCGGTTGCCGGTGACGATTTCCGCGGAACTCCCGAAGCGGACGATAGGGCTGCCCGTGGGACTGACGGGACTGACGGGAATCAGCCTCCCGACGTGGGGAAAACTGGAGGTGACAGCCTCATGAACCCCGCCCTTCAGACACTGTTGATGGTCGCCCTGATCCTGTTCATCCTACTGAACCTGGCGGCGGTGCTGATCTGGCTGGAACGGCGGCTTCTGGCTTTTCTCCAGGATCGGATCGGGCCGAACCGGTGTGGGCCGTTCGGTCTGCTCATCATCGCAGCGGACATGATCAAGATTTTCACCAAGGAAGACTGGGTGCCGCCGTTTGCCGACAAACCGATCTTCATTCTGGCACCGGCGATCATCGTAGTGACGGCGCTTCTGTCGTTCTCGATCATTCCATTCGCCCCCGGCGTCGTCATTCTCGACCTGAACATTGGACTGCTCTTCTTCCTGGCGATGTCCTCGATCGGCATCTACAGCACTGTGCTCGCCGGGTGGGCATCGAACAACAAATACGCGCTGCTGGGCGGGCTGCGGATGTCGGCGCAAATGCTCACTTACGAAGTCTTCATGGGGCTCTCGCTGATGGGTGTCGTGGCGATGGCCGACTCGTTTAGGCTCAGCGACATTGTCGCGGCGCAGGAGAAGATGTGGTTCGTTGTGCCGCAATTCCTCGGCTTCCTGATCTTTTTCATTGTCGGCACGGCCGAAACGCACCGGCTCCCGTTCGATATGCCGGAGGCCGAAAGCGAGCTGATCGCTGGTTACCACTCGGAATACTCCGGGATGAAGTTCGGGATGTTCTTCATTGGCGAATACATCGGCATCATGCTGATTTCGGCGCTGATCGTCCTACTGTTCTTCGGCGGCTGGATGGGGCCGTTGCTACCACCGCTGGTCTGGTTCGCTCTGAAGACCTCGGTCTTCATTTTCATCTTTGTCCTCTTCCGTGCCGCCCTGCCGAGGCCGCGCTTTGATCAGTTTATGGCCTACGGCTGGAAGATACTGCTGCCGCTTTCGCTGCTGAACCTGGTCGCCACCGGGGGCATCCTGCTCGCGACGAGATCGCAAGCGCCATGATCAGTCTGCTCAGAAGCCTCTGGCTGGTTTTCCTGCATCTCTTCCGGAAACGGGCGACCATTCCCTATCCAGAGCAAAAGGCATATCTGGCTCCGCGTTATCGTGGGCGGATTGTGCTGACACGCGATCCTGACGGCGGCGAGCGCTGCGTGGCGTGTTATTTGTGCGCGGTCGCGTGCCCGGTGGACTGCATCGCGCTCGATGCGACTGAGGATGAGCACGGCCGGCGTTACCCGCGGTTTTTCCGGATCAATTTCTCGCGCTGCATCTACTGCGGCTTTTGCGAGGAGGCCTGTCCGACTTACGCCATCCAGCTCATCCCCGACATCGAGATGGGCGAATATGAGCGCAAGGAGATGGTTTACGAGAAGGAGGACCTGCTCATCGCGGGTCAGGGGAAATACCACGGCTATAATTTCTACCGCGTCGCCGGTCTGGCTATCGGCGGCAAAGACAAAGGCGAAGCCCAGAACGAATCGCCGGCGGTGGATCCGAGAAGTCTGCTGCCATGACCCTGGTCTTCTACCTTGCTGCCGCCGTCGCCGTAGCGGCAACGTTCCTGGTAATCACCCGGCTGGATGCCGTGCACGCGCTGCTTTATCTGATCGTCTCGCTCCTGGCGGTGGCGCTGATTTTCTTCGTGCTGGGCGCGCCGTTTGTCGCGGCGCTGGAGGTGATCATCTACGCCGGGGCGATCATGGTGCTGTTTCTCTTCGTGATAATGATGCTTAACCTCGGCGGCGAGGCCATCACCCAGGAACGCCAGTGGCTGAAGCCGCGGATGTGGATCGGGCCGGGCATACTCTCGGCCTTCCTGCTGGCGCTGCTGGTGCCGGTGATCTTTCACGGCAAGAGCCAGCTGGCAACCATGGCAGCGGTTGAACCGAAGCAGGTGGGCGTCGTCCTGTTCGGACCATATCTCGTTGCCGTTCAACTGGCTGCCATGCTGCTACTCGCCGGACTTGTAGGGGCCTCGCACCTGCGCCGGCGCGAATACCAACTGGAAATGAAAGAAGACCGCCCCTGATGGCCACAGTGCCCTTGGAACATGTTCTCCTGCTGGCGGCGATCCTCTTTGTGATGGGGCTCGCCGGTGTGCTGGTGCGTCGGAACATCATCTTCATGCTCATCTCCGTCGAGGTGATGTTGAACGCCGCCGGAGTGGCTTTTGTGGCGGCGGGATCGCGTTGGGGACAGGCCGACGGCCAGATCATGTTCCTGCTCATCCTGAGCATGGCCGCAGCCGAGGTGTCGGTGGGTCTGGCGCTGATCCTTCACCTGTTCTGGCAGAGCAAGACGTTGGACGCCGACAGCGCGAGCGAAATGAAAGGGTGAGAAATGCGCGATCTGCTGTTTCTGATCCCACTCTCGCCGTTTGCTGGCTTTCTCGTTCTGGTGCTGGCTGGGGGCAGGCTTCCGCGCATGGCGGTTGCCCTCGTCGGATGCGGTTCGGTCGGGATTGCGGCGCTGCTGGCGCTGCTGATTGGCTGCCGCTTTGTCGCCGATCCGCCGGAGGGCCATTTTCTTCGCCAGGAGCTTGGATCGTGGATTGAGGTCGGCGGGTTGAACGCGTCATTCGGGCTTTATCTCGACGCGTTGTCGCTGGTGATGATGCTCGTGGTCGCGGTAGTCGGATTTCTCATCCACCTCTACTCGTCCGAGTTCATGGACCAAGAGGAGGGTTACAGCCGCTTCTTCGCCTACATGAACCTGTTCGTCGGGTTCATGCTCACGCTGGTTCTGGCCGATAATCTTTTGCTGCTGCTGCTCGGCTGGGAGGGCGTCGGGCTCTGCAGTTACCTGCTGATCGGCTTCTGGTATAAGGATCCAGCCAACGGTTACGCGGCGCGCAAGGCGTTCGTCGTCACTCGCGTGGGTGACACCGCAATGATTCTTGGGGTGTTCCTGCTGTTTTACAGCTTTGGAACACTGGATATTGGCGAGATTCTCTATCTGGCGCCGCGTAGCTGGGAGCTAGGCTCAACGACCGCGCTCGCCGCGGCCGCGCTGCTCCTGGGCGGCGCCGTCGGTAAATCGGCCCAACTTCCCCTCCAGACCTGGCTGCCGGACGCCATGGCCGGCCCGACGCCCGTCAGCGCCCTGATCCATGCCGCCACCATGGTCACGGCCGGCGTTTATCTCATCGCGCGCACGCACGTTTTGTTTGAACTCGCACCCGGCGTGATGCGGTTGGTCGCAGCCATCGGAGCGGCGACCCTAATGCTTGCGGCGTTCAGCGCTCTCACTCAGCGTGATATCAAACGCGTGCTCGCCTACTCCACCATCAGCCAGATCGGCTACATGTTCCTCGCGCTCGGCGTCGGCGCATGGTCGGCAGCCATGTTCCACTTCGTGACACACGCCTTCTTTAAGGCGCTGCTTTTCCTCGGCGCGGGCGTCGTGATCCAGGCGCTACAGCATGAACACGACATGTTCAAGATGGGCGGCCTCCGCAAAGAGCTCCCGTTGACGTTCGCGACGTTTGTGATCGGCGCGGCATCGCTGGCAGCTCTGCCGCTGGTGACAGCTGGTTTTTACAGCAAGGAGCTCATCCTCACTAGCGTCTGGGCATCCGGGCGGGGCGGTCCGTGGCTCTGGGGGGCGGGTGTGCTCGGGGCGTTTCTTACGGCGGTCTATTCCTCGCGGATGGTCTTGCTCGCATTCCTCGGTGAGCCACACTGGGCCGCGATCAGCCGCCGGCCGGGGAGCCGGATGCTGGGTGTTCTCGCCGTGCTGGCGATTGGATCGCTTTTCGCAGGCCTTTTGCAAACGCCGCACCTGCTCGGAAACATCACGATTTTCTCGAATTTCATGGAGCAGGCGCTTCCTGCGGCGCGCTTAGCGCAGGAAGCGCTCTGGAGTGAGACGCTCCTGCAAACCGTCGCGACAGGTGCCGTCCTCCTAGGCGTGTTTGTGGCCTACGTGCTGCATGTGCGCGCGCCGCGCTGGCGCGAAACGGTGGCGGGTTCTGCGCTGGGATCGGGCTTGGACCGGCTCTGGCTGACTGGGTGGGCGTTTGACTGGTTCTATGACAAGGCCTTCGTCCAGCCCTTCACCCGTCTTGCCCGTCTCAATCGGCGGGATGTCGTGGACAGGATTTTTGCAGGGATTGCGCTGCTGATGCGGGCCTCTCATCACGGCCTGGCTCGAACCCAGACCGGCTCTCTCCGCTGGTATGCGATGGGCATCGGCGCAGGGACGGTCGTGATCATCGCAATCATTCTCTACCTATGACGCTGCTCTGGATGATAGCTGTGCTGGTGCTGGGCGGATTGCTCGCCGGGATCGGCGATCGCATGAGTCCGCGGCTTGCGCGCTGGATCGCGCTCGGAGCGCTGGGAATCGACCTCATCCTCGGTATCGGGCTGTGTGGTGAATACGCCCGCTGGACCAGTTCGGATGCAGGCGGCCGCTGGCTGGAGGAGATCCGTTGGGAATGGATTCCCTCCGCGGGGATCGCGTTTCATCTGGGCGTGGACGGCCTGAGCTTGCCGCTGATACTTCTCACGATCTTCCTCGGGATCATGGCTGTGATTGCTTCGTGGAACGGGATCACGGAACGGGTCGGCTTCTTCCATTTCAATCTCCTCTGGGTGCTCTCCGGAATCCTAGGTGTCTTCGTAGCGCTGGACCTCTTCCTGTTCTTCTTCTGCTGGGAGTTGATGCTGGTGCCGATGTATTTCCTCATCGCCATCTGGGGGCACGAGCACCGAATCTACGCGGCGATCAAATTCTTCCTCTTTACCCAAGGGAGCGGCTTATTGATGCTGGTGGCGATCCTCGGGCTCTATTTCAGCCACGGCGGGCAGACCGGCGATTACACCTTCGCCTATTCTGCGTTGTTGGAGACCGACCTCTCCGGCGCCGCGGCACTCTGGCTCATGCTCGGCTTTTTCGTTGCCTTCGCAGTCAAGCTGCCGGCGTTTCCGTTCCACCCTTGGCTGGCGGATGCCCACACCGAGGCGCCCACCGCGGGCAGCGTGGTCCTCGCCGGGCTGCTGCTGAAAACCGGCGCTTACGGGCTCATCCGTTTCGTTATCCCTATTTTCGGGGAGACCGCCCTGGACTTTGCTCCGGTGGCGATGGCGCTGGGGGTAATCGGCATTCTCTACGGCGCAACGCTGGCCTTCGCGCAGACCGACCTGAAGCGCCTAATCGCCTACTCGAGCATCAGTCACATGGGCTTTGTGCTGCTCGGCGTGTTCGCCTGGAATCTGCTGGCTTTGCAGGGGGTAGTAATGCAGATGATCTGCCACGGGATCAGCACCGGGGCGCTGTTCATCCTCGCCGGCGAGCTCCAGGATCGCATTCACACGCGGGAGATGGATCGGATGGGCGGCCTCTGGACAAAGGTCCCGCGCACGGCCGGGGTGGGGTTGTTCTTTGCGCTGGCGTCGCTCGGACTGCCGGGGCTTGGCAATTTTGTGGCGGAGTTCCTCATCCTGCTCGGCTCGTTTCGCGCGAGCGTGATTTTCACGGCGCTCGCCGCCTGCGGCCTGGTGGCCGCGGTCGTTTATGCGCTCTGGATGGTCCAGCGGGTCTTCCATGGCGAGGAACGCGAAAGCTGGAAGCTGCCGGATTTCGCTTTCCGGGAAATGGGAATGATGAGCGTGCTGATTGCCGCCATTGTCTGGCTGGGGCTTCATCCGCAGCCCGTGTTTAACGCAGTGAAGTCCGCGCTCGAAACGCTGCAGCACGACGCAGCGGCAGAGCCGCTGAGCGCGCGCTGGCGCGAAAGCTCCGCCGTCGTGCCAGACCTGCTTCGCGGCTCTGCCGCGCCGCCGATGAGCCGATGAGTCTCGCTGAGCTCCAAGCCTTGTCCCCGCTGCTCGCCATCGCGTGCGCATCTCTTGTGCTGCTAATGATTGCGGCCTTCCTCCAGAGCCATACTGCCGTCGTCTTGCTGACGCTGGCCGGAAACGCTGTCGCGCTGGCTTTGATCCCGCCGGCTGCACGGCTGTCCCCATACCGGGCCGGCGCGCTGCTAATGATCGATCGCTATGCGCTGCTTTACATGGCGCTGATCTTCGTCGCGTGCGGGGTGGTTGCGATTCTCTCGTTCGATTACCTCGAGAAGCATCGGCTCAAACGCGATGAGTATTACATCCTCCTGCTGCTTGCCACGCTGGGATCGGCAGTGCTCGTCGCCAGCACCCATTTCGTCACCTTTTTTCTCGGCCTCGAGCTGCTCACGGTCTCGCTCTACGTCATGATCGCCTACGTGTTCCGGAAGGAGCACTCGCTCGAAGGCGCTCTCAAGTATCTCATCCTCGCAGGCGCTTCGTCGGCATTCCTGTTGTTCGGCATGGCGCTTATCTACGCCGAGCTTGGCACCATGGAATTCTCCAGCCTGGCCGCGCGCGTCGCGCAGGAAGCAGGCTATCGGCGGGTAATCGTTCTGGCGGGAACCGCGCTGATGCTGACCGGGGTCGGCTTTAAGCTGGCTGTCGCGCCGTTCCACATGTGGACGCCCGATATCTATCAGGGTGCGCCGGCGCCGGTGACTGCATTCGTCGCCACGGTTTCCAAAGGCGCGGTCGTAGGATTGTTGTTGCGTTACTTGACTGCCTTTGAGGTCATTCGCACCGGATCGGCGTTTGTCGCGATCAGCGTCATCGCCGTTGCTTCGATGGTCGTGGGAAACCTTCTCGCGCTGCTACAGGAGAACGTAAAGCGCATCCTCGCCTATAGCTCGATTGCGCATCTCGGTTATCTCCTCGTCGGCGTGCTGGTCGGCGGTCGGCACGCTGTCGAAGCGGTCACCTTTTACTTGGTGGCCTATTTTGCCTCCACCCTGGGAGCATTCGGCCTGATTGGGTTTCTTTCCACGGGCGAACGGGAAACAGACATGCTCAAAGACTTCCGCGGCCTTTACTCGCGCCGCCCATGGGTGGCAGCGGGCTTCACAACGATGCTACTGTCGCTCACCGGGATTCCGTTGACGGCCGGATTTCTCGGAAAGTTTTTTGTTCTCGCAGCTGGGGTGAACTCAGGCCTATGGTTTTTGGTGCTGATGCTGGCGCTGAATAGCGCGATTGGCCTCTTTTACTACCTGCGGATCATCGTGGCGATATATTCGGCGGAGCCGGTGCGAGGCGAGGCGGTAGCTTCGCCGACTCTGCGGGCCTCTGCGCCAGCCGGAGCAACGCTTGCGGTCTTGTGCCTCGCCGTAGTGGGCCTTGGGATTTATCCAAAGCCTGTAATTGCGTTGATTCAAACTGCCATTTCAGCGCTGGTTTACGAATAGCCAAGCAGCATGCTTGGGATTAGGGGCGGTTGCGCCACAAACGACGCGCGCAATCCCGCTCGAACGATGGGCTCCGTGCACGGCGGGTCCGACCGTGCGTCGAACAGAGCTCCAACGTTCGGCATTCTCTACTTGGCATTCAACGGAAAACTTGAGCTGCGAGCGCTGAAAGCTAAGTGTGGCGCTCGTGGCCAGCCTGAACTTTCGACAGCGGGAGCAACTCTTCCATGAGTTGGCTCACCTCGCACGCAGCGGGCTGCCGCTCAGTCACGCGTTCGATATTCTTTCGCGCAACCCTCGCAGCGAAATCGGGACTTGCCTCAAGGCGATCAGAGAGAATCTTCACACATCCGGAAAGGTCGGACCTTCTTTCCATCAAGCCGGCTTTTCCGCAAGTGATGTCGCCATCATCGCGGCTGGCGAAGCGACTGGGCGGCTGGAGACGGTGTTTTTTGAACTTGAGGCCTACTACGGCCAACTTGCTCACGTCCGCAGAACCATCGTCGCAAAGTCGCTTTACCCTGTGCTCGTGCTGCATCTTGGAGCCGTGCTTCTCGCGATCCCTCCGGCAATTACCGATGGCAGCTGGTTCGCATTCTTTGCTCACGCACTGCCGATTCTCCTAGTCTTCTATGCTGCACTCATCGCCGGAGCAATCCTCTGGTGCATGGTGCGCGCCCTTCTCTCGCGTGACGTAGCAGCCGCCCTTGCTCTCATGCGAATTCCCCTATTCGGCGCCTTCCTGCGAGATTGGACCGCGTGGAGGTTCGCTTCGGTGCTGTCGCTCCATGCGGGCGCTGGGGGAAGCCTCTTGAAAGCATTCGAGACCGCGGGCGACGGCTGCGGAAATGCGGTCCTCAGATCGGCAAGCGCTTCCGCGATATCGCTGGTCCAAGTCGGGCAGAGCCTGACCGAGGCGTTCGGAAGACAAAAGGGCGTTCCTGAACTCCTCGAGAGAGCAATCGCTGTGGGCGAACATTCAGGCCGCCTTGACGAGGAGGCCCAGAGGGCCGCCAGAATCTTTAAGGAAAGAACTCTGGGTGCGCTCGACGCTCTCGCGCAATGGACACCAAGAATTCTCTACATTCTGATCGCTCTTTATACAGGCTGGCGCATCGTCCAAACCGTCTTGGACGTCGCAAACTCGGTAAATGCGGCCGTAAATTAGAGACATAATGTCTCATTTCGAGTGCATACATTCCTCGATATAAAGAGACACAGTGACACTCTCTAATTGAGGTCCGGAGGGCCCTGCAATCGTAATACGTTTATTGTGTGTTACATATGAAACTCGATGACCACAGGAAAGGGGAAGGCATAATTCTCGCTCCAGATATGAAAGGAGAAAAATTACTATGAGCATTATACGATACAGAACCCCTGAATTGGCGACTTGGTCACCGTTCGACCGGTTGTCTTCGTTGCGCGATCTACTTGATTCCGCTTTCCAGCTCGCGAGTTCCACGCCGAATTTCAGTTCGGCATGGACTCCTGCAGTGGACGTATTCGAGGACGACGACAGAATCACTGTGCAGGTCGAATTGGCGGGCATGAAGAAGGAAGACTTCGACATCTCGCTGCAGGATGACGTGTTGACCATCACTGGTGAGCGCAAGTCCGAAAGCGAGGAGCGCGAGGGAGAAAGCTTCCGCAGTGAACGGTTTTTCGGAGCTTTTAGCCGCAGTATCACTTTGCCTTCGCCGGTGAAAGCCGAGGAGGTCAAGGCGACGTACGAGGATGGGATCCTTACTGTGGCGTTGGCGAAAGCTGAAGAAGCAAAACCGAAAAAGATACAGGTCAACCTCAACTGAGCAAAATGGCTCGTTCGCTCGAAAGGCGGACGCTCCAAAAAAGCGTAAGACAACTATGAGTACATTAGCGACATCCAAGACCGGAAGCGAGGTGGGACAACGCATGGAATATTTCACGCCTCTCGTAAACCTTCACCAGGATGCTGAGGGATATACCCTCGAAGTGGAGATGCCTGGTGTGAACAAGCAGGGTGTGGAGATCACCGTTGAGGACGGCAAATTGGTCCTCGGCGGACACATGCTGGCCGTGGCCAATCTCGGACGACCAGTACATCGCGAACGAAAGTGCGGCGAATACCGGCGCGTTTTCGATCTCGACCCTAGCATTGATGCCACGAAAATCAGCGCTCGATTTGAGCAGGGTTTGCTGACTGTCCATCTGCCCAAGGCTGAAACAGTCAAGCCGCGCAAAATCACCGTTGGTTGAGTCGGGCGCTATTGCCTGAAGGCAATTCGCTGCAAGATCCCGCTCTCTCTCAGAGAGGGCGGGATTTTTTTTGGTCGGACGACCCTTGCGCTCGGAGCATTTAACCTCAACACTGCGGGGCTTGAGTGCAAACTTCTGCGTTGGAACCCGCAATTCGTGACGGGTGTGATTAAAGAAGGAAAGACTTCTGCCATCCAGGCTCTGGCAAGACCGCGTCCCGGTCCGGCTTCTCTTCCTCTTGCGGTGATTGGCTTCCTTCTCCTGGTGAGATGTGTGGCGGTTTTTCAGCTTCAGGCCGATTCCGATGAGGCGCAGCATCTGCATATGATTTACGGATGGCTCGGCGGAGAGCTTCCGTATCGGGACCGATTCGACAATCACACGCCACTTCTCTACCTGATTTTTCTGCCGCTGGCTGTGCTTGCGGGTGAGACGCCCCAGATTATCCTCCTGGCGAGAATAGCCGAGTTTCCCATCAGCCTGACGATGCTGGCCTTGATCTATTTCATTGGACAGCGGTTGGCCGATCGCGAGGTCGCGCTGTGGACAGTGGCAACGACCTTGGCTTGGGGGGACTGGTCCCTGAAATCTGTCGAGTTCCGTCCGGACGTACTGTGGTCGTGCTTTTGGTTTCTGTCAGTCTGGATTCTTGTCAGGGAACCCGAGCGATTGACGATCCGGAAGTTCGTTTTCGCGGGCGTGATTCTTGGCGCGGCCCTTTGCGTATCGATCAAGACTACGTTTCTCGCGCCGGCTCTCGCCTTGGGCTCGATTGGAGCGTGGCTTCTGTGCTCGGACCCCAGGCGGCCCCTTCCTCTCAGGCGTGCGACCTCCTGCGCGTTGGCAGCTGGCGGCGGATTTCTGCTAGTACCGGCGGCCCTCTTCGGCTGGCTGATCTCTCAGGGAACTACCATTGAGACGCTTCAATTTTGCCTTTTTCACGCGAATCGCGCGGATTTTGAATTGGGGAGAATCCTGATGAGTTTGGTCCTCGGTGCGATGCTCCTGGGGCTCGCCTGGTGGATGAGCCGCCGGGGAACCTCGGGGATCGCATTCGCGGTTTTTTTCAGTGCGGCCATCTACACGGTGGCCCTGATCGGCTTCAGTCCCGAATTGAGAAAACAAACCCTGCTGCCGGTCTATCCGATTTTCATCCTTTTTGCATGGAAATACGGTGCCGCCTTTCTCCGTCAGCGCCGGCCGGAGGCTGTTACCGCCGCGGGTTTGGCGATATCCGGCGCAGCCCTCGTGCATCTAGTGATAGAAGGAAGACTCTGGGAGGACGGGCTTCGCGATCAAAGGGAGCTTCTCAAGGATACGCTGCGGCTGACCGGTCGCGGAGATTATCTCATGGATCGCAAGGGCGAGACAATCTTTCGCCGGCGCCCGGTCTATCTTGTCTATCAACACGCAACAGTACGGGCCATTGAGGAAGGCCGCTTAAGCGATCCCGATCCCGCGCTGCTCACAAAAACAGGAACCGCGGTTGCTATTGGAGAATCCATGGGATTAACCGACCCGATGCGAAAGTTCATCGGGAAAAACTACATGCCGGCAGGCGATGGGAGGTTGCGTGTCGCTGGCCGAAGCCTTCTATTTTATCCGGAAGGTGGACATCTTGCCGCGCGGGCGCCCATGATGATCGCGGGCGACTATGTAGCCGTGAGGGGAGAAGAGGTCTTGCAAGAGACTCGAGTTGAGCAACCGGGCTGGCATGATGTTGATCTCGGAGGCGAAGCGGGTCCCGCCAGCCTCTTTTGGAAGCCGGCATGGGATGCCGGTTTCAGACCGGCCGAAAACAAGCGTGAAGGGAGGTAGTCGATTCGGGAACCAGCAGACGATGGTTGACAAGCAAAGTTTAGAAGTTCCCCTGGCTATTGAGCGTGTAGCTTTTGGCGGAGCAGGAATTGGCCGCTTGGCGAATGGAAAGATTTGCTTTGTCCCGCGCGTGATTCCTGGAGAACAAGTCAAGGCGACGATCCGTACCAGACACGCAAGCTATGTCGAAGCGGACCTTAAGGAAGTCGTCGAACCTTCGCCGGATCGCGTGAAGCCGAAGTGCCCGGTCTATGGTCGCTGTGGTGGTTGTCACTACCAGCATATCTCCTATCCGAGGCAGCTTGCCATAAAGAGTGAGCAGATTTTCGAAGTCCTGCGCCGTTTGGGAGGGATCCCGGATCCTCCAGTTGAACCGATCGTGCCATCGCCGGTCCAGTTTAACTATCGGAACCGGATTACCGCGCATTCAAAATCCGGGCGTATCGGTTTTTTCGGCCCGCGCAGCCACCGGATCGTCGAAGTTTCGCAGTGTCCGATCGCTACCGAACCTGTCAACGCACTGCTTGCCACGCTGCGGGAATCTCGACCAAAGGATGGCGAATATCCGTTGCGTGAACCCTCGGCATTCCGAGGTTTCCGTCAGGTCAACGACGCAGTCGCAGACCGTCTTCTCGAGCTTGTCGAAGAAATGGCGCAGCCTGGCGCTCGATTGCTGGTGGACGCCTATTGCGGCGCAGGATTTTTTGCGAAACGACTGGCTGCTCTTTTCGAGATGACCATAGGGATCGAATGGAGTGTGGACGCCGTTCGAGCGGCGCGCCAGGGCGCGGGGGCCCGAGAGATATACCTATTGGGGGATGTGAAGCGCCATCTCGTTCCCGCGCTCGCGGCCGCCCCTGCGGAGAGTACCACGCTTCTGCTTGACCCGCCCGAGGAAGGTCTTGGCCAGGAAGTTCTCAAGATAGTTGCGTTGCGCCAGCCCTCGCGGTTGATCTACGTGTCATGCAATCCCGCAACTCTCGCTCGTGACATCAAGTATCTGGGCGGCCGTTACGCTCTTCGCCGGGTATGTCCGGTTGACATGTTTCCTCAAACCGCTGAAATCGAGGTCGCGACCCTCCTAGACAACGCATGAGGCGCTAACGCCGTTTCGGAAACCTGAATGCGAAACAAGGGCCTTTTCGTGGTTTCCAAGAACGGCCATAGAAAGAAGTTTGAGCAATAGGGCTGGGCGATTAAGCGCCCCACCCGAATAGGAACAACCAGCTGAAGGGTTCAGCGAATCTCTGAATCTACGGCTTCCTTCCGCTTGCGGCGCGCCTTGCGAGAATCAAGCATTTTGGCACGTGGGCTTTGCCGCGGATGGCCACTGCGAGACCAAGCTGATCACGCCTGAAGACGAGAGATGGATCGTCCCCGAGTCGATGTGTGGCGTCGCCGATTGAGTCTTCGAAAATCTTGTGAGATCGTGGAAGCGTCACACCTCATTTGTCAGCTCCGGCTCGCTGACTCCCGTTGGATTGGAACGCGAACATCTGGGTTAAGAGAATTTTTTAATTGACACTTGTCTAAACTGTACCTAGCAGAGCCATTTTCCTCCAACCGCGGCTATTTTCACACAATTTTCCGGGGATAAGTTCAATGAAATATCTAACCTCGGCTCTTGGTTATATAGCCTTCGGAGTTCTCACCGTTACCCACCTGAGATCGAACGCCCAGTCTACAGAATTTCCGGTTCCGGAGGCGGGACTCGAAGCACAAGTTTTTGGCGAAGTCCGAGGTGAGCATCTTTCCGAAAACTCGACCGATGCCGAGGTTTTCGCGTTGCGTGCTTTTTCTGAGCCGTTGGTTGCTGATCCTTCCGAACTGGCTTCGACTGAGGAGAACGCTGCGTTCTTTGGGGCTATCGGCGCCTATATGCTATCAAAGCAGCCTGAAGTTTTGGAGGGATTCCTGCGTGCTTGGCCGCAAAGTCGGTGGGCGGCCGCGCTCGAACACAATCTTGGGATCTTGAGATATCAAGCGGGCTATTTCACGGCGGCAATGGGTTATTGGCAGAGTGCCTGGAATCGTGCCAAGGATGCGAAAGATCCTCGAGTCCGGGCTGTTGCCAACCAGTCGGTCGCGCGTCTAGCCGGAATGTATGCCCGTCTTGGCCGAATCGAGACGCTGCGGCCCCTGCTCAATGGCCTTAAAGGACGCAAGATTGGCGGCTCTGCTGAGCAGATCGTTAGCACAAGCTGGGATGCGCTCCGCGCAATGGAAGCAAGACCGGACGACTCTTTTAAATGCGGACCGTACGCGCTCGCCGAGGTGCGCAAAACGCTCCGGATGCCGGACCCGCTGGCGCCTGCCATTCGAGAAATCAAATCTCCTTATCGCGGCTTTGCGCTTACCGAGGTTGCCCAGCTGGCCAGCTCGCTCGCGATGCCCAATCAAATGGCCAAGTGGAATGCTGCCTCCGGGGAAATTCCGGTGCCTTCGGTCGTGCACTGGAAGCTTGACCACTACGCGGCCATTGTCGACGAGCAAGGGGGAATGTACCGGGTCAAAGATATGACCTTTGGCTTTGATAGCTTTGTCAGCGCCGAAGCGATCCGCGCCGAGGCAAGCGGATATTTTCTTTTGCTGGGGGCCGCCTTTCCTCAAGGCCTCCAAGTGGTCTCCGCGGACGAAGGCTATCGGGTCTTTGGCCGAGGCAACCCGAATCTCGACATGCCCAACCAGGTGACCGAGGATGACCTTCAAATCCCGAAAAACAAATGTGGGAAGAAGGGAATGGCTGACTACACCGTCCACGCCATGATGGTGAGTCTGCATGTGGAGGACACCCCGGTGGGCTATGAGCCTCCCTTTGGCCCCTCAGTCCATGTGACCGTGAGCTACAACGAGCGGGAAACCATCCAGCCGGCCAATCTGAACTACACCAATTTTGGACGCCAATGGACGCACAACTGGAATGGCTGGCTCAGCATCAACTCGACGATCGGAGCGACGGTTGTGCTGCGCGGCGGGGGAAGCGAAGATCATGCGATTGATCCCTCTACTCCAGGCTTTGTCTCTATCCATCCCAAGTCGCACGCCCAGCTCCTCAAGGTGTCTGCGACCCGCTGGGAGCGGCTCTTAGCCGACGGATCAAAGGAAGTTTACCAGACCCTCGTCAGCCCGGACCCGCAGGGGCTGGGCACCTTCTGGCTTAGCCAAGTAGTTGATCCGGCGGGAAACGCGGTGACCTTAGCTTATGATGCGAACTATCGGCTTAGCACCATCACCGACGCGCTCGGGCAGACGACCACCTTCAGCTATGGGGTCCCGGGCGACACCTACAAGGTTTCGCAGGTCGCCGATCCTTTTGGGCGCTTGGCGAGCCTTAGCTACAACGCCGGTGGGCAGCTGATCACCATTACCGACGCGATCGGACTGCAATCGCATTTTGGTTACGCCAGCGGCGACATCCTGAGCTCGATGACCACGCCCTATGGAACAACAACGTTCGCTCGGGAGCAGCGTACCGGCACCGAAAGGTGGCTTGAGGTGACCGACCCGCTTGGCGGAAAAGAACGTGTCGATAGCAAGGTTTCCGCTCCTGATATACACGACGATCCGCCGGCGGTGGTGCCTGCCAGCAGCGTAACAGTTGGTTCTCAGCAGGTGCCCTTCTGGACCTACAACCAGTTCATGAATGCGCGCAACACCTATTACTGGGACAAAAAGCGGATGCTGGAGGCCCCGGGGGACTACACGAAGACCAAGGTCTACCGCTTTCTGCACGCCCGGAACTACACGATGAAATCGCCGATCCTGGAAGCCGTCAAGGAGCCGCACGAGAATCGCGTGTGGTTCAACTATCCCGGCCAGACCAGCAACGGCGCCAATCTGGAAGGAAGCATCGACGAGCCAAACAGAGTCGCGCGGGTCATCGAGGATGGAACTACCCAACTCTGGCAGTATGACCGCAACTCCCTCGGCAAAGTTACCCGCTCAGTCGATCCGCTGGGCCGTGAGACGCTTTACGAATATGCCGCCAATGGCATCGATCTGTTGGCAATCCGTCAGAAGAATGGCTCGGGCCAAGATACTTTGGGTTCCTCTACCTGGAACTCACAGCATCGGCCGCTCAGCTCGACCGACGCCGCGGGCAAGACGACCACCAATACCTGGAACGCCCGGGGCCAATTGCTCACCAGCACAAACCCGCTCAACGAAACAACCACATATACCTACAACGCCCAAGGGTATCTTGCGGCGATCGACCCGCCGCTTGCCGGAGCGAGCGACCACATTCAACTCACCTACGACTCCAAGGGGCGGCTCGCCACGAGAACCCAATGGGGCTATACCTTGACTTACTCCTACGACGATCTGGACAGGTTGACTCGGACGACCTTCCCCGACACCACTTACGAGGAAACTACTTACAATAGGCTGGACAAAGCGAGCTTCCGCGACCGCTTGGGGAGAGTGACCCAGTACGCCTACGACGCGAACCAGAACCTGATCAGCCAGACCGACCCGCTCAATCGCACCACGCTCTACGAGTGGTGCATTTGCGGGCAGCTGGTGAAGCTCACCGATCCAAAGGGCAACGCGACCCAGTGGAAGCACGACCTTCAGGGGCGGGTCACCGAGAAACAATTTGCCGACAACACCAAGGTCTTCTCCAGCTACGGCACCGCGCGCGGGCTGCTTAGCTCGGTAACCGACCCCAAAGGCCAGACCAAGTCCTTTAGCTATGGCAAGGATGACCGGCTCATCGGAGTAAGTTACGCGAATGCCGCGGTGGCCACCCCCTCGGTGACCTGGCAATGGGACAGCGCCTATCCGCGGATTAACAGCATGCAGGATGGCATCGGCCAGACCCAATACGCCTATGTGGCCGCCGGGCAAACCGGAGGCAGTCAACTCGCCTCCGTTGACGGTCCCTTCACCAATGATACGATCACCTTTGGCTATGACAATCTGGGCAGAGTAAGTTCGCGCAGTGTCAATGGCAGCGCGAATTCGATGACGAGCACCTTCGATGCGTTGGGAAGGCTTGCCAGCATGACGACCGGCCTCGGACAGTTCACGTACGCTTACAGTCCTTCCAAGGGATTGCTCGAAACGATGAACTATCCCAATGGGGAGATCGCCACCTACACCTACTATGGGGTAAACGATGCACCTGGGGCGAGTTTCTTGAATATGGATTCTCATTGCCGGGAGTTGGCGTTGGCATCGGGGCTGTAACGACAACATTCGGGACGGCGAGCAAGATCCAACGGCATCATATCATACCGAAGTATCTTGGCGGTAATCCCAAAGGCCCCACGGTTCCGCTCGATGTTCGGTATCACCAGCAGATCACAAACGAGTTTCGACGTTTGCATCCCATATAGTTCTCAGAAGCCTTCTCCAGAGCGACTTCAAGAGATTATGCGGCAGGTCTATGAGAAATATCCGCTACCGTCTGGAAACTAGAACAATGCGCGAATTGGTGGAATTTAGAATTCCTGAAGAACACGCAGCTCGTTTTCTTCAGTCTGACGAAGGAGTCAGCCTTGGTGGAAGCGTTAGGAAATACGAGTTGGAAATGGGCTCACCTCGGTTTGCGGAGATCGGACACTTCGATAAGAAGCTAAGAGCAGAGGGGCGGGCATTCTACACAGCTTGCATCATTCGAAGACGCTACTCGAAGCGCGAGCTTGACGCGGCTTCACTGTTTTGCCTGAAAATCACCTCTCTCTTTGACCCAGCAGGTGAGGAGTGCGGAACACAATATGATGAATCAACCGCCTGCCCGCGTTGCGGTACAGGAGCGAGGCAAGCATCGCCGCTGTTCCTCGATGTGAAGCGAATCCCCAAGACCAAAGATATCAGCCAGACAATCGCCGGTGAAGTCGTGGGAAAAGGGGTCGCTCATGAGTTATTGACATCTTAGCGTATGGCCGATGCCCATCTTAGGATCGCCTGCGGGCTCAAATGTTAGGCCGACCTTTAGCTTGCCGTCAGCCAGCTCTTGATCGAAGGCGTTGATGTAGAAGTGAAGCCTGGCGAAATCCTCCAAATCGCGCTCCGTCTGGATGAGACCAGCGTCGTAATCGGGAAACCCGGCCAAATGTCAATAAATCATGAGCGACCCCGTTTTTTCTCACTGCGCAGACGCTCACCTATTCCTACGACAACGCGAACCAGCTCCTCAGCGTCAGCAATCCGAGCGACGCTTCGAGCTACCCGCAGAGCTACGTCTACGATCCTGCCGGTAACATGACCAGTTCCGGAGCGCCCTCAGGAAGCAGGGCTTTCACCTACAATTCCCTTAACGAACGCATTACCGACGCTGGCGTTGCCCAGCAATTTGATGCCAATGGAAACCTTTCCGGCGGCATGGGATTCACGTTGACCTGGGATGCGGAAGACCGGGTTAAGTCCATTAGCTATAATGGAACGCAGACTCGCGTCGAATACGACTACGATGGCGAGGGCCGCCGTGCTCGCATCCGGCAGTTGCAAAGTGGAGTAACTACCGCCGAATATCTCTACATTTGGGATGGACTAGAGATTGTCGAAAAGCGCGACAGCACTCTGCCCGGGTTTCCCGTGGCCATGTACTTCCCGCAGGGCGAGAGGAAGTTCCTCTCAGGTAACTACGTAAAATACTTCTACCTTAAGGACCGACTCGGCTCGGTGCGCGGAGCAACCAGCGCAACGGGCTTGATCATCCAGAACTCCGACTTTTTCCCCTACGGTCCGCCCGCTCCGCAGCAGCCCGTTTCGACGGAGTCGGACTTTGGGTTTACCGGGCATCTCAAATGCCCCTTCACCGGCCTAACGCTGGCGCCATACCGCGTTCTTGGCTACGCAAACTGGCTCTCCAGAGATCCTCTGGGAGAGACAGGTGGAGTCAACCTTTACTCTTACGTCCGCAATAATCCGGTAAACTTCGTTGATCCATTGGGGCTCATGTGTAAAGAAGAGTGGGAGGCTCTGCGTGATGAATATATTAGAAATGCGCTCTTGAGCTATTTAGCCGGAGACTTAGCCATGCGTGCTGCACTTATGGGAGGTCCAATGGCTCCTGTAAATTTATCAATAGCTGCAGCAGGCCTTGGGGGCTATATAGGTTCCACGATAGGAGCAGGTATTTCTACTGTTGGGGCAGCCACCTCACCATCTAATACTTCTTCACCCAATCGTTGAATATCAAGTGCTTCGATGAAGATAATACCTAACATTGGTGCTCAGATATCAAAATTTGATAAGACCGTTCAGGCCCTCGTGAGTCAGCATCGTTCTGAGTGGGAACATAAAAAGGGTCTAAAAAAATTACTTGCTCGCATTCGCATTGAACTATGGGCCTGGCGGAAGGCGATCAATGTTTTCAGGAACAAGAGAGGAATTGAGTAAAGTGTGGAAGGCTAAAAGCGGTCTATCAAGAAGTGGCGCTTTAAGAAACTGAATCGTAACAACGTGAGTAGCAGGTTATTATGAATTCGTGTTCCACAGATTTGGATAGGAACGCCACAGTTTCTTACCCGCAGCAAAACTGTTCACAGTTTGGGGCTAACTAAGATGCGGTTAAACCGATCTTCTACAGTTTCGAGGCCGTTTTGAGCCGTTTTACTCTGTTGGAGTTCGCAGAAATCGAAAAATGTAGTGCAACTTTTACGGTGTGAAATCATATTTATATTGATTAGGACAGGCTTTGCACTCAGAGCTGTGGAGTCCACGAACGCCAGAGATGTTCTTCCGAGTCAAGCCCGCCAGAGGTTACCGTTATCTGCAAATCGCCCGGAGCGTTCGGGTGGAAGGGAAAGTGCGCCAGCAGATCATTGCAACACTTGGCCGGCTCGATGTTTTGCAAGAGAAAGTGGACAACTTGATCGGGGGAAATGGGGTCAGTCATGGTTTATTGATATTGTGGCGGGAGACGGGTTGGAGGGATCGCGAAATGGCCCGGTCAACTTCGAATCGAATTTCCGGAGCGATGTATCATGTGATGGGGCGAGGGGACGGGCGAGACTGTCGAAGCTTAATGCAACAAATTGCTGTCCAGCGTCCGATATCGGATTGCTTCCAGGACATGAGGAACCGAATGCCTTCGCTCCCGGTGAGATCGGCAATCGTGCGTGTAACCTTGAGAATGCGGTCGTATGCCCTGGCGCTTAAATGAAGTTCTTCCATGGCGTGACGAAGGAGTTCCCGGCCCTCGGAGTCGAGTTTGCAATGAGTTCTTAGGAGACCGTGTGACATCTGGGCATTGGCGCGACATTTTGGTTTTCCGGCGAAGCGATCCTGCTGGAGTTTCCTGGCGCGCAGCACCCGTTCGCGGATGGTCTCCGACGATCCGGCGTGTTCCTCGCTGCTGAGTTCCTTGTATTCGACTGCGGGCGCCTCGACGTGGATGTCGATTCGATCGAGCGCTTTAGGGCGCCAAAATACCCCGCGCGCCGGGGATTTGTGAACGCTAGAGAGACGAAACGGCCTTCGTCACCTACTGCATGTCGGATTCCGTAACGCTCGTTTGCGGACGCGAGGCGAGGACCTTGGCTTGAGCAACGATGTCATTCTCATCCAGGTTAAACCGGTAGCCATGGCAATTGGGACACGTGGCGACGCGGCGGGTAACGATCGACTCACAGCCCTCGCAAACCTTGTAGTTCTGAGGCGCTTCGATGATCTTTTGCGCGCGGGCTGCGCGCTCAGCAAGATGGCCGTCCGACATTCCCGACTTATACCCGATTTTGCGCGTGGCTCAACGCGTTTCAGTGGCTTTCCCTTTGCGTCGATTGCCTCCAAGCTTCGACAACGATGGCAGGCGATCAGTAGGCGGCTCAATGACTATTCGGCCGTGCTTCGTCGAGCGTCTGGACATTCACAGAGAGAAA
>DATDAL010000118.1:0-8290 GCA_036525415.1 Terrimicrobiaceae bacterium
GTGCAACGTTTTGCCTGAGGCTTCCTTCAGACTCCGCCTCGCGACGGACGCCCTTGCCCTCGGCTAGCACTTCCCCTTACCGGGTGTGCGGGGGACTTTAACCCCCAAGTACGTGCGCCCTGCCGGGCGCACCAACCAGGGGTGCATTTGCTGGCTCCGCTTCGCTACGCAGCAATGCACCCTTTATCGTTAGGCCGGAAATCATAGTTGCCACAACCCAGTTGCAATAAGGTACGAGGAAAGCTCACGTTAGTCATATCGTGCAGCCATTTAGTAAAGTACAGAGACGAAATAACACCCATTCGGCTCCTGGTAATCGCCCATCACCATTAGCGTCATTGGCTTTATGACCCGCAACCCTTCGCTTAAACACCAGCGGAAAAAGTTCGCTTGCCTTACAGGAAGCAGGAAAGATAGAGGCTCCTCGTTCACTGCTCCAGCACCTAATAACAGCGCCTTCATATCCTCCTCGGTCTCAGCCACACCGTGATTGAGTGGCCAGAAAGTCGGAGCCGAGGCGTACGCTACAAGGCGCCCCTCGCGCATGGCGACGTAGGGTGAAAAAAGCTGGAGCGCATCTCGCAATTCATTGACGCGGTCGAAACCGTGCACCTTCTTGCTTAACGCCGCACACTCGCTTAGGTCTTCATCCTTAAGGGGCCGGACCTCAACCCCGGAGGGGGGCTTGCTTTTGGGCTTGCCCCTCATCAGTAAAATTAGTTCTCTCACGTCGAAGCCTAGCGACGCGTAAAGCGATACCGATAATGCGTTAAACGAGTCCTGAAGAAGACGTATGCCGGCGGCGCCTCGACCACGTTCAAGCACTGCTTCCATCAGCCGCCGTCCTAGCCCGCGCTCTTGGAAGAGGGGGTTAACTGTAATCGGCCCGAGGCCCCGAATAGGATCGCGCTCGTCAAGAAAATTGGAGCCGACGACCTTACCTTCGTACTCGGCGACTACACCGAAGATCGCGGGATGATTGATGAAGGAGGTGGCGAGCTGGACGCCCGCCTCCACGGTAGGGAAGTCGGGCGGAAACCGATGGCGATCAGCGATGCAATTGAATGCTTCATAGATAATGCGCCCACAGGCTTCGGTATCAGAAGCGGCTGCCGGGCGGATCGTTATGTCCATCTTAACTCCTCCTTCTCCTGACGAAATTGCGTGGTTAGCGAACGTTTTCATGGTGGATGGGTGGGTTGGCGTCCCAAAGTCGAGATTAAACGCAGTTTGGGTTCAGAGTGAAGAGAGAATTGTTTACGTAGAAGACGAGCTTGACGCGTGCAGGTACTTTCTACCCGATCTGCCGCTAAACACGCGAAATTGCGGGATTAACCACACCAGATCAAATTCGAAGTCATCTTGGACGGCCGCCGTCTCGGCGCCTTCAACTCTCTTCGCTTGCAGCGGTTCCTGGCGTTGATCACGTTGCGGAGATACCTGCAGCACCGCTCACGACTCGCGTTCGAGCTGTGGCCCGACTCCAACGAACGTCAGGCTCGCGGACCAACCTCAGAAAGCTGCTGCACGACTTCCGCCACTCGCTTCCCGACATCGGCGAGTTCGTCCAGGTCGACAACGAGATCGTGCGGTGGATTCCGACGGGGCCGAGCGAGGTCGACGTGCTGAGGTTCCGCGCTGCCATAGCCGCTGCGCTTGGCGATGTAGGCCTGCACGCCGGCGTCCCCATCGGACTTGGGCAGCGACGCGGGTTTGCGGGCGTTTCGGGGCAAGCCTTTCCCTGCGCTCGGGGAGTTGGACGTCTTCGCCTTCGCCGCGGCCGGTTTCTTGGCGGACACCTTCGTGGACTTGAGGATAGGACGCATTAAAGCGGTTCCACGTCTGGTAACGCGCGTTATGGCAAATTCCGGTCCGGAGGGTGAGGCTCACTCGGAGAGTCTACTCGGTCCAGAGAGGGCGCGAATCCCGTAGCCTACTTCGCTCGCCTTGGCCTTGCCTTTCCGCCGGATGTATTGAGGGCGACCGCGGCACGGATGAGCGTCTTGAGCGCGCCCGCGTCGACCTCCTCCCCCTCATGGATGTCAATCGCGCGCCTTGCGTTCCCGTCGAGGCTCGAGTTGAAGAGCTTGGCCGGGTCCTTCAACGAAGCCCCCTTGGAGAAGGTCAACTTCACTATCGACTTGTAGGACTCGCCGGTGCAGATGATCCCGTCGTGCGACCATACGGGAGTGCCCATCCACTTCCACTCCTCCACGACGTCCGGGTCTGCCTCTTTGATGAGCTTGCGCATCCTGCTCAAGGTCTCCCCGCGCCAGTCCCCGAGCTCGGCGATTCTTTTGTCAATCAGTTCAGATGCCGACTGGCCCTCGGTCGAACCCGACTTTTTCATGTTCTCCTCCTAAAACTTCCAGACTCTTCCAGATCAGAAAAGCGGTAGTCGTACGACGCCTAACAAGTGATTGAACCAACCTGTTCATCTCCGGGATTTGCGTGAGCGAACGTTTTCATGGTTCATGAGTGGGGTTGGCACCCCAAAGTCGAGATGAAAGCAGTTTGGGTTCAGAGTGAAAAGAGTTGTTTGCGCATAAAAGGAGCTTGACGCGTGCAGGGCACTTTCTGATTTCGATCTGTCGTTAAACACGCGGAATTGCGGCATTAGCCACGACAGATCAAATGCTTGTCGTTGCCAAAGATTTGCAGACCCAGTACGAAAAGGCGCTGGATTTCGCATCGATTAGCCGCGAACTGCGCCCACACTTCCGCAAGTGGCTGCGCTTCTACTTCGATTTTCAACCTCCCGTCTTTCACTAACGGGTACATGGTTAAAGACTCACAAATAGCCTCACAAAATTTGGTCCGGCTGAGTCCTTCCCTGTCCGCCCCCGGCGAAAAGATGGAGAATCTGATCGGAATGCAACACGCTAATAAACAGCATCTTACGAATGACATGTCCGGGCCTGTCACGACAGGTCAAGAAAAGGGAAAATGGTCGGGGCGACAGGATTCGAATCTGCCGCTCCCCTAGTAAACATCAACGACTTACAGAGGATGACACACTAATAGACACACTTGGCCCTCGCGAACGGGCGGAAGTGTGTGAAGTAGTGTCCGTTTGGCCCAAATTACCTCATGCTCTTCGAGAGGGAATTTTGGCGATTGTCCGTAGCAGTCGGGAAGTCCCGGCTTCCATTGGATGCTCCGACGTTGCAATTCCCCCAGACACTTCCCCACCATCCAAGTCTGGAAATCCAAGGCAAACGAGATGCCACTTGCCTGGGCCAGCGGAAAGGGGGCGGTAAGCATGAAATCAAGCAACCAGGTTTTCGCCGGATTGCCCGCTCCAAATCGCTTCATCAACCCGCACCGCCTTTTTCATGGTGTGTGGCTTCCGCAGTGGCTTGAGGAGCGCCCAGAGGTTTCCGAAAAGGCGAAGAAGCTCTACGCTTACCTGACCTATTTCGCGGGTGGAAAGGGCTGTTCTTGGCCGTCATTCGGGCTTTTGGGGGAGAAACTACATTGCTCCCGCCGTCACGTGATGCGGCTTGTTCAGGAGCTTTCCACGCATGGACTCATTACCGTAACAAACGTCAGCAATCCTGAGCGCGGCCATTGCGCAAATTACTACCGCTTTCTCTGGCATCCCTGGATGCAGACCGAACGTGACGCGAAATTTGTGCTGGCAGCCGTAGAAGGCGAACCTGTTGATTTTTTGGAGGAATCAGCGCCGGAGAATCGCCAGGCAGATACCCCTGGTGACATCCCTATCACCAGCCCCTAGTGACATGCCCGTCACTAGCCCTGGTGACATCCACGTCACCCCCCTGGTGACGCCCATGTCACCCAAAGAGAATAATAAGAAGAGAATAAATTATAGGGGGAAGGTGCCGGCAACTTCTTCGGGTACCAGCTCGTCAAACGTGCATTCCATGGCTGCGCCGCCCCCAAAGATCTTGTCGGACACAACGAAAATCATCCTCGAACGCCGCGTTGCCGAATTGCGGGCGGAAATCGCAATCGCATCCAAGTGCGGCAATCACGACCGTGCGGAACAACTCCACGCGGAACTCACCGAGCACCAAACCAAGCTCGGTTTCACCCCGGACGATCCGCCGCTAAAGCCAAAGGCCTCTAGGGAAGAAGAATTCTGCGAACCGGCCACCTTATCTGATTGGCCCTCACCGGAGGAAGTCAGAGCAACCTTTAACGAGGCTCGCCGCTCCATGGGGTGGCCAATCAAAAGATGAAAATCTCCGAACTCGCCGACCAGGTGCGCAACGTTCCGCTCCGTGAGGTGCTGGAGTGGTATGGTTTCGAACCAAAGCCCGAAGGCACGACGCTCCGCGCAAAGAGCGAGCACCACAACATCGTTGTCACCGACAGCCGGTGGTTCGACAATAAGGCCGGGGTTGGTGGCGCTGGCGCGATTGATTTGGTGATCCACATCGCCAAGGTGGATTTTTCCGCCGCCTGCCGGTCCCTAGCCGATCAGTTTCGGCCTCTCGCAGCAAGTCAGACCCCGCTTTGCTTTCCTAAGAACTCGCGGCAGTTCCCGCATGAGGAGAAGAAGTCCTTCGAGGAGTTGGCGACAATCTATGCTGTACGGGATGACACGAAATGGCCGATCGCCTGCGCGTATGTGGTCGAGAAGCGCAAGATCGCGGCAGACCTCGTGCACGACCTTCACAGCGAAGGAGCAATTTATGCGAACGGTCATTGCCCAAATCCCAGCTTGGTTTTCGTTCATCGCGATTGCCACGGCATCGTACGAGGAGCCTCCTTGCGGGATACCAAGCACCAATCCGCATTCCGGCCATGCTTGGGAAACAAACTCACCGCATGGTTCGCAGTCGGCGACGTCACCACCTCGCCCAGGATAGCAGCCGTCGAATCGCCGATTGATGCGCTCAGCTACTATTGCCTTCGCGCAGGCAGGCCAGGCGATCTAGCCGTCGTAGGTTGCGCCGGAGCCATTGTACCGCATGAGCTCATGGCCCAGGCATACGACCGGCGGCAATCCTTCATCGTTGCCCTTGATAACGACATCGCAGGCGAACAGGGCTGGCGCAAGGCGTGGGACACAACCGCCGATTGGACCGGATTCCAAGTCTCGTCGGATTGCCCAGAACACAAAGACTGGAATGACGACCTGGTTCAACTCGCGTCTTCAAGAGTCAGGCACGCTGCTTCTCTAAAGCTATGAACGATCCTCACGAGACCCTCCTCGAGCAGCATTTTTTCGAGCTGCTTGACCGGGGATATGCGCCGGAAGCGACGGCGCTCTTCACCGGCATTTATAACGGTGAATCACTTTCTCACCTCATCGCCCGGCAGTTTCAGCTTCCGCAGTGCGAGGCCGAGGCGGCCATTGAAATCGCCCGCAGGGAGGTCGCATTGTGAACCGTGAGATCTACGCGACGATAACAAATCGCTTCATCCAGAAGCTGAAGCAAGGAATTGTGCCGTGGCAAAAGCCTTGGCTAGACGTTCAGAACATAGTTTCCCGGAAGCCGTATCAGGGCATTAATGCCTTGCTTCTCGGCTCTTCGGACTTCAAATCACCCTTCTGGTTAAGCTTTAAACAGGCTCTCGACCTGGGTGGGCACGTGAAGAAAGGTGAGAAATCCACGCCCGTCATTTACTACAAGTTCCTTGAAAAGAGGGACGATGCCGGCAACTTGGTTGTGCGGGAAAACGGCAGCCCATCACGGATTCCGTTCGTTCGCTGGTCCAATGTTTTCAATGTCGACCAGACGGAGGGCATCACGTCGCCAGCCATTGCCGTCAGTCAAAATACTGCCCAGACTCTCGAAAGAGCCGCAGCTGTGGTCGGTAGCGCGAAGCTCTGTCCGATTCATCACGGAGGATTCGCTGCTTATTACTCCCCCAAGGATGACGCGATCCGGATGCCCGCTCACTCCACCTTTCACAGCCAGGAGGACTATTATCACAGCCTCTATCACGAAATGACCCACGCCGTCGGGCACAGCTCCAGGCTGAATCGCGAGGGCATTAGCCAGCAGGCGAAGTTCGGTTCGGAGCGTTATTCAAAGGAGGAGCTAATTGCGGAGCTCGGCGCGGCATTCCTATCCAACGAAGCCGGCATCCTGGATCGTGTCCGGTTCGAGAACTCCGCCGCCTATCTCGCCTCGTGGATTGCGAAGCTTGAAAATGATCCCCGGATGATCGTCTCGGCAGCCTCGCAAGCGCAGCGGAGTACGGACTTCATTATGGGAATCGAGCAGAAGGAGAGTGTCGAATCTCAGCTCTCCTCAGAAGGAATGCCACTCACCTGGGCGCGCGAGAATGGAATTGATACGCGGATTCCGGGGTTTGCCCATCGGGACAACGATGACGATGGCGTCTCCAACCTCATCGAGTGGAAGCATGGAACGAAGGCAGACGACCGGCTTTCGATGCCACACAAACAAGGAATGTCGCTATGAATTCTTCGAGTTTATCCGCTGAAGATCTGCGCACCTGCGCTTTCGTGTCGCTCATTTGCCCCATGCGCTCATGGCGTCAGGGGCCACGGAAGTTCCGCCCCGCACGCCTATTGCTCTGGTCAAATCAGCTGACCGGCGAGTGCGATCTTCGCCTCGGCAGCCCATTTGCGGAAGCCTTCTGCCTCGCTCTCCTGCCATCGGAAATACCTGCTTTCCTCACGCCGGTCACTCGCCCCGGCTCCCTTCAAATCGGCAGCTTAGCTTCTGCCATCTCTGGTCAGAGAGAACCTTTCGGACACCAAAGTTCCGGGTCAAATGTAATACAGGATAGTGATTTCCCATGGGAAACCACTGTTCGATTTTTTGCCGCGCAAAAAATTCTGCCTTCTCCGCTCGTCAGGCGCGCTGCGAAGCAATCCGTTTTCTTCTCACCTCAAAATACCAAACTGGTCCCCGACAAGTAAGATGTCTCGACGCAACACACCCGGCACCGTTCCCTTCGCGTTGGATATTTCCACCGAGGCAAAATCGCGTTTCATGGCGCTCCACGATGCGTTTGGTTTCAAGAGCAAAGCCGCGACGTTTGAAGCCGTCCTCTTTGCGATGTCCCTCAAGGACAAGATCGATCCCCAAATTCTTCAGCGCATTGATGCGAAACTCGACCGAGTTCTTGAAAGTTTGGAGGAAACCTTGTGAAGGCTGGAATGATCTTCGCCCGCAAATCCACATGGCGCAGCCGCCTTGATCTCGAATATCTCGACGAGACTTCCGAGCGAAAGGTTTCCCAGCGGGAGCGAATTGAACCTGACGTGAAGAAATCCTCAATCGGACGAAACCTCAGGCAATTCGCGGACTACGCCTCGAAGGAATCGCTCGGACAGGTTCACGCGGGTGGATTCCTTCATCACATGATTCTGGCTAACGAGAACGGTACGCGCGTCGCGCCTTCGCAACTTAGCAACGAGGAACGAAAGAAACGCATCTCAGAAGCGTGGTTCCAGCACATCCGCAAATTTCCAACCTCATCGAACAATCCCGTCGTTCAGCATCGGATCGTCTTTTCCATGTCGAGGGAGTTACACGACAAACTCGTGGAGGCCGGAATCAACCCCGACCGGGTGCTGCAGTCCACCATGAGGAAAGCGATGGGAAAATTCGCGGAGCGATTCCATCCGACTGACTCCATCGGCTACGCCTATGGCATCCATCACGACACGGACAATCTCCACATGCACGTCGCGCTTTGTCCCCGTACAGCGCGCGGCGCTTACGTGGGTTGCAGCGAGTCCCGTTCGACTACATCCGGGAACAAGAACCAAATGAAATATCTCCGCTCGTGTTTCGAGCAGGAGAACAAACGCTGGGCACACATTCTCGGATCGCCTCAGAAGTTGGATGAGCACCTTTCCAAGCGCCTGGATTCGGACAGGATCATCTTTTCGCAGAGGTTGAATCACTTCCAGATGGACGCATTGCGCAATACGCAGACTGCGGACGCCATCCGTCTGCAACAGCTTTATCAGAGCATTCGCAATCTGGAAGCAACCATCGCCGCGAAGCGCCAGTATTTAGCTACGAAGCGCCATTCGCAGTTTGTGTCACGGCTGCTTGGCCGCCGGACGCCAAAAGTCGCGCGCATAGTCGAAAAATTCGCTGCGGGCGTTGACCGGCGCTCGCTCCGCGAAATGCAGAGCCTCCTCTTCAAGGTCAAGCGGGAATATCGCGCCATGCATAAACGCTACTCACAAATCCACGGGTTTAGTTCCTATGCCAATCGAAGCACCATCGAACACGCCCATCGGCAGCAGAACGCACTCTGAGTTTGTTCTCTGCGAGGGATTCGCCTTCCGGCCTTCCAACGTGGACGGCTGCTCGCATCAGGCGTA
>DATDAL010000119.1:0-13837 GCA_036525415.1 Terrimicrobiaceae bacterium
ATAACTCCGGGCCAGAATCCCCACACTCAAGTGCTCGGCGATCTGGCCCCCGCTGCTCATTGTCATTGCTGTGCGCGCCATACCGCACTTCACAATAACAGCCGCGCTTCAGAACGGAAAGCCTTAAGTGAACAGTATTGCGCTTAGCCCCCGCTTTGAAATGCTCTCCAACTCCTGCTCTCGGTTCGCGCGGTGCTTGATCCATGCGCCTGATCGCTCGCCGGGTTCGTAGGTGGAATGGATCCGTTTGCCGACGACACCTTCCAGACCGAGCTTGCGCACCGCATCAAGAAGCATCAGCGACATCTTGACGAAATTGCGCTTAATAGTATCCTTATTTCGTCATGCAGGCTCTTTCGAGAAGGTTATTGGACTCGGCGCTTGGTCGCTTGAATGCGCGACTTGCGTATTTGGGAGGGGAACCATTGGAGATCGTGGTCTGTGGAGGTGCCGCCATGATCGTGTTCAACCTGATATCACGGCCCACCAGAGACGTCGATATCTTGGAGATTCTTCAGCCTAAGCTTGAGGATACAGATGAGCCGCAGCTGCCATCCGAAATAAGGGGACTTGTGGCCGAGATCGGTCGGGAGTTCGACATCAAGGACGACTGGCTGAACTTTGGGCCTGCACGCTGCTTCGGCTCGGGGTGCCGCCAGGCCTTTTGGAGCGAGCCACTTGTGTCCGGTACGGCGAATTCCTGACTGTTCACTTCATCGACCGGCTCGATCAGGTCGCTTTCAAAATCTTCGCTGCCATGGACTCGAAGGAAGGCCTTCGGCATTTAACCGATCTGCTTGAACTCAAGCCCACAGAAAGCGAAACGCAGCACGCCGTGAAATGGCTGCTAGACCGCAAGACTAGTACCGAGTTTCAAGACAAACTCCGACAGGTTCTGGATCGCCTGGGCCATGAAAGAATTGCTGAAACAATTTAAAACAGAACTGCGTGAAACTGTTCTGACGTTCTTGTGGGGCCAGTGGTCGCGTATCGGCGTCATGGCGAACGTGTCCAGCGGGACACGCGTCATCGATCCCGAGCCGCTGCTGCTCCTCACGCTCGAATGCGCACGAGAGGACCCGCGAGTTTTTGATGAGGTACTCGATTGGCTGTTCGAAAATGGCAAGTGGATCAATGTCGTCCGCCTCATCAACGTAGCGGAGGCCGACTCAGTGGGATCGCTCCAGATCCTTGGGGCCGTCGCGGCCACGCTCGCTCGACGTGATCGGACGCCAAAGTGGAAAGCGCTCGCGGCTCGCTATCGCTCCAAGACCACGCCGGAACCGTTCTTTGCGCGTCTCGGAGAGCCGCTTTCAGCTGAGGGATATGAGATCGATCCAATTTGGAAGGAGTATGGATTCCTGCGTCCGGTAGTGCAGACGCGAGGACTGTCGTCGAGCGCACTGCCTTCAGCGGGGACGCTCAGCTCCTCCGCGAATTTTATCTTCAAGGCGCGCGCGTTGTTCGGTGTAAACATACGCGCCGATGTCTTCGCATATCTTGCGTTACGCGGGGAGGCAAATCCGAGTCGCATCGCGCGAGAGCTCGGTTACTCTCAACGGCGGGTACAGGATGCGCTCGTCGAAATGGCTGCAGCATCAGACGTGGTGAAAGTGCGGAGCGCAGGCAAGACTCGGGAATATTTCGTTGCGCCGGATTTCAAACGATTGCTCGGACTGCCGCAAGACGTGAATTGGCCTGATTGGCGCGCTCTGGCTCGAGGAATTACAACGATTTGGCGCAAGGTCTTCGGGCTCCGCGAGGACGGCCTGACCCCATATCTGCTCGATGCGGAAGTCCGCAAATTGATCCAGCATGCGAAGGATGAACTGCTCGCATTTGATCCAGCCTGGCAAAGCCCAGATTCTTCGGCTTCGGCGAGCCCTTCTGTTGGTCTGGTCTCTGGTCTAAATGGCTCGCTCACCGTGGGCTATCACTGGCGGCGGTTGTGGGTGCCGCGCGAAGGCGTTCTCGATCTGAGTGATCACGGCTTCCCTCAGTTGCCGGACGACGAACGACGCCTGTTAGGTTTGTGGAAACACGATGCGGTCTATTTTGATGCGATCGCGAACACGCCGTGTCTCATCCTGCTCGGAGAACCGGGAATGGGCAAAACCTATGCGCTCTGGGAGGAGAGGCGCGCAGTCGAAACGAGGAGTGAACCAAACAAGGGCAAGACGCTGTTTCTCGATTTGCGCTCGTATAGCAGTGAAGATAGGCTCATCCGTGATCTTTTTGAGAACCCCAGTTTCCTAGGATGGACTCGCGGCGAGCATCGCCTTCACGTAAGCCTCGACAGTCTTGACGAATGCCTGCTGCGCATCGACACGGTCGCGACGTTGCTTAGCGATAAATTCCAGGAACTGCCGTCGGTCTCCGGCTTGTCGTTCCGCATAGCCTGCCGGACGGCCGAGTGGTCACCGGGGCTCGAGAAGGCGCTGTGTTCAAAATGGGGCAACAACGCCTTCGGCGTATTCGAAATCGTCCCGCTGACCCGACCTGATGTCATCGAGGCGGCGGATGCCAAGGCTCTGGATTCGCACCGATTCCTAGAGGAGGTCGAGAAGCGCGAAGTGGCACCGCTCGCGTTCAAGCCGGTGACGCTGGAATTCCTGCTGAGGAGTTTCCGCGAGAATCGCCAACTGCCGGCCAGCCAGCGCGAATTGTATGCCCAAGGCTGTCGCCTATTGTGCGCCGAGACGAACGAAAGCCGCGCTTACTCCTCTCTGCGAGGCAAGCTTACGCCCGAACAAAGGCTGGCGGTCGCAGGGCGCATCGCGTCCGTAACGATCTTCTGCAATCGCAGCGCGATCTGGCGCGCCGACACCCCTGCACCGGAGGGGGACATCACCATCGACGAACTCTGCGGCGAACACGTGTCGAATGGAGTTAGCCGCGATGACGTGCTGGAAACGCTCGGTACAGGCTTGTTCTCGTCACGTGGCCCCGACCGGATGGGCTGGGCGCATCAGACTTACGCCGAGTTTCTCGCAGCGCGCTATTTGGTCGAGCAGGGAATGCCGGCGGAGCAAATGTTCAATCTGCTAATGCATCGTGGAGATGCAGAGCCCAGGCTCGTGCCGCAGCTCCACGAGACGGCGGCGTGGCTGGCCATGATGAACCGTGACGTCTTCACTGCGGTCATGAAGTCCGATCCCGAGGTTCTGTTGCGCAGCGACATCGCAACCGCCGCGTCCGAGGATCAAGCCGCCGTAGTGGACGCGGTAATTCGAGCCTGGAATGGCGGTGAGCTGAGTGATAACAACCTGTACAGTCGCTACCACAAGCTTCTCCATCCGGGTCTAGCGGGACAATTGCGTCCTTGGATTCTGGATCGAGCACGTTCGGCTGTAGCTCGCCAGGCTGCTATCGAGATCGCGCAAGCCTGCAAACTCAAAGAGATTGGTAGCGATCTTGCGTTGCTGGCGCTGGATTCGACGGAAAATTATCGCATTCGAAAGGCAGCAGCGCGCTGCATTGCTGACGCTGCTGACGAGGCGATCAAGGCTCGCCTTAAACCACTTGCCATTGCACCAGCGAGTAACGATCCGTTTGATAGCTTAAAGGGCTTCGCTCTCCAAGCCTGTTGGCCACGGCATTTATCGAGCGAAGAGCTTTTCGCAGTGCTCACTCCGCCCGACGGCGATGCCATTGGCGCCTATCATATGTTCCTTGCGGCCGAGCTACCCAAGCAGCTAGATGCGGCTGACTTGCTAGTGGCGCTGCAATGGATGGAACAACGACTCATGGGTGGACCCTTTGAGAAACTAGAAGCTGCAATCTTTCGACGGGCGATCAGTCATCTACACCAACCGGACGTGCGCGAATTATTCGCGCGTGTTGCGCTGGAAATGCTACGGAATCATCTGCTTCCTGGGCACAAAGGTGAGCGTGAGCCAGTACTAACCAATGACCAGCGCCACTCCGTTGTCGAGTGCCTGCTACCGCTCATGTCGGAGGACGATGTTATCGATCTATTGTTTGGCAATGTGCCACTCGTAACAGAAAACGATGTTGCCTGGCTGATGAGCCAAGCATGCCGTGTAGAGTCGGAACAAGCGCAGACCGTAATGGCGCGCATACTCGTGCGTTTGTTTGACCGAAGCAGTGCGGCGCAGATCGAAGCGATGCTCGATCTGGCAAGAAGACGGCCAACTTTTGCCACCATATTCGCGCCGTTCTTTGATCCGATAGAGTTGGACTCAGCAGAAGCCAGCCGCCAGCGAGAGTCAGATCAGCAGACGAAGAGCTGGGAGCTCCGTGAGCGACGACGCCAGGAGAAGGCTGTGCTCAAGCCGCCTCCAGCGGAGCGGATCGCTTCGCTGCTCAAGGAGGTTCAAGACGGCAACATCGATGCGTGGTGGCGGATCACGATGGACCTGACGCTTAACCCCAAGAGAAGTAACTACCACGAGGAAAACGTGGACTTGACGGACACGCCTGGCTGGCGAACCGCGGATTCTGCGACAAGACGCCAACTCTTGGCTGCTGGGGCAAACTACATCGAGCAACGAGACGCCGCGCCCGATCGCTGGTTCTCAGAGAAAGACATCTATCACCGCCCGGCGATGGCGGGATTCAAAGCACTTTTGTTGCTTGCAAAAGAAGCCCCCGCTGCGTTTTCTCAACTCCAGTCGGAAACATGGAAGCGCTGGGTGCCGATCATCGTAGCGGCGCCTGAGTTTAGCCACCGGGAGCAGTACGTGGCACTGGCCGAAGCCGCCTACAAAGCGGCTCCTGCCGAAACCATCGACTGGCTGCTGCGCACAATTGAGAAGCAGAATCAGACTGGATACCTCTCCGTCCTCAGTAGGTTCGAGGGTATTTTCGATGAGCGACTCGGTGCGGCGCTTCTTAGCAGGATCAAGAGCACCGATCTCAAGCCTGATGTACTTACCCCGATCTTGCAGATCCTCCTTGAAAGCAAAGTGACCGGTGCGGACCAATTTGCCCGGACGCTGCTCGCCCTGCCCTTACCCAAAGAGGGCTCGGCTCGGGATAAGGCGCTCATCGCCGCCCAAGTGCTGCTGAAGCACGGCAGTAATGGTGCCTGGGACGTGATTTGGGTGACGATGCTGCAAGACCCGTCGTTCGGGCGTATGCTATGGACAAAAGTCGCCTACGACAACTTTGTTCACCCGGCTGACGCTGTCAGTAGCCTTTCCGAGTCGCAAGTCGCGGACCTTTATGTTTGGTTGATGGGCGAATTCCCGCCAGAGAAGGACGGCCCCCCGATCACACATTTCCGCGATGCGCTCATTCCCGATCTGCGCGACCGGGGCACGCCTGAAGCATGTGCGGCAATTGAGCGACTCATGCATCAGTTTCCGAGCTTCGACTGGCTGAAATGGGTGCTCGCTCAAGCCCAGGGACGTGCGCGTCGCAAGGGTTGGCAGCCGCCAAAACCAGCCGAGTTTCTTGCACTGGCGGCTAACCACAAGCTGCGACTCGTCCGGAATGGCGACGAATTGCTAGCGCTCGTCATCGACGCGCTACATAGAATTGAGGGCCGACTTCAATCTGAAGGATTGGTCCAATTCCTCTGGGACAAAGTCGGCAGAAACACTTTTCAACCAAAGGATGAAAACGCGCTTTCAGACTTCGTGAAATCATTTCTCGACAACGAGCTGAGACAGCGGGGTATCGTCGTTAACCGCGAGGTGGAAACGCGGCGCGGGGAAGAAACAGATATTTATGTTGATGCACTGGTCCGAGGACAAGCCGAGCAATTCGACAAAGTTAGCGTCGTGATTGAGACGAAGGGCTGCTGGCATCGCGAAGTGCGAGATGCCATCGAGACGCAACTTGTGAACCGTTACCTCAAAGACAGCGCCTGCCGGCACGGGCTGTACCTCGTCGGCTGGTTTAGCTCTCCCAAATGGGCCGATTCTGACCATCGCAAGAGAGCCTTGGCAACGCGGAGCACAGCCGAGTTGCAAGAGGCACTCACGACCAAGGCTCGCGCCCTTTCGACCGGCGGTTTGCAAGTGCAAGCGCTTTTGCTCAATGCCGCGCTGCACTGAATGACTAGACTTCACGCCACAGAGCATCGGCGCTTAATATTCTCTCCAAAGGGGCTAATGGATCTCGTCGGTCAAGCCCGCGTCGTCATTGCGCACGTTATTGACTCGGCTGCTGACTGGCCGCGCAACTAGCGAACCAGGTGGAGATGACGCAAGAAGGCGTTCCGCCTCTGAGAGCGTCAAAAGGTCGGGGGTGGGTACCAGCCACGAAAGACACCATGCAGGTCGCTCAGTCGGCATCGGGAGCGCACACTTAATGTTACAGACGCGGCCCCGGGCGGCTCGACCCCCGACTTCTTGACGCTCTCCATCAGGGAGAATTCCGTACCGGGGATTACCAGGAAATCATGAACAAGGCGAGCTGCTTGAGTTTGGTATCCAACGCCATCTTGGTGTGGAACACGCTCCAGATTGCCAAAATCCTCGAGACTCTTCGGCAGACCGGCACCCCCGTTGCCGTTGAAGACCTAGCTCGCGTCTCCCCATTGCTCCATCGTCATGTAATTCCGAATGGAACCTACCATTTTCCCGAGCTATCGAAGGGGTCAACTTGTCGTAGAATACGCTACCGTAGCAGCTAGGAGGACTGTGGGCCTGCACCCAGTTTTTTATGCTCTCCTATACCTCCCGCAGCAACTTCTGGATAAAGGCGGCGACGTGGATCGGCCTCACTTATCGGCGGCGGCTTGGCCGCTATACACGGAGTTTTGAAGCTGACGCCGGTGAGTTTTTGATTCGAATCCTTACCGCCGCCCATTAGACTAATAAGGGAAACATGCCGCTCTCACTTGAGGATCAGGATTGGTGGACTCTTCTGCGGTCGATTCAGGAAGGCCAGTGCATACTCTTTTTGGGGCCGGGAGTTGCCATCGATCCGCTCGACCCAACCGGAGATCCGTTGCCTGTCCGTCTGGCTCGCAAACTTACCGAGAAACTGAAACAGTTAGGTAAAGGCGATCAGGTCATCGCTCCGTCAGACCTTGCGCACGTTGCCCAGACCTACCAGCGTGAGATGCGGACGAGGCGGGCCGGGCTGGAGTTTGCTGCGACCGAGTTCTACAAGCCCTATCGCGACCAGACCACACCGCTCCACCAGGATCTCGCCGCGCTCCCATTCAACCTCTGCATTAGCACGACCCCCGACCACTTTTTGCTCAATGCATTTTCGAAGACACCGGGCAAAAAGCCCATGTACGACTTCTATCATTTTCAACCCGATCCGAAGCGCCCGAAGGAGGTGCAACCCCCACCTCCGGATAGTCGTCCACTGGTTTATGGCCACTACGGCAGCGTGGATATGCCTCACTCGCTGGTGCTCTCGGAGAACGACCTTCTGGATTTCCTGGTGAACGTCACTCGAAACTCGCCGCCACTCAATCTCTATGTCGCTAGCCGGCTGAGGGAGCCGAGAGCATCGTTTCTCTTCATGGGTTTTGGCTTTCGCCACTGGTACGTGCGGATTCTGCTTCACGTCCTAAAGGCGCACGAACCGGGAATGCCATCTCTCGCGCTTGAAGGCGCGGACTTTTTCAGCCACCCCGAAAGGCAGGAGACGGCGCTGTTTTTTAGCAAAGGCCATATGATCTACTTTCATGACGTTCCGTGGACGAATTTCGCTGCTGACCTACGAGAACGCTTTGAAAAGGATGCTGCCGCATCTGGGCCGGACTTGATTGCCTCCAACGAGCAGCTTGGGCCAGAGGCTCCCGTCGCTTTCCTCTGCCACGAGAACCGCGACAAACCCTATGCCGAGCAGCTGGGCTCGCAACTTCAGACTTACGGGATTAAGATTTGGTTGGACAAACAGAGCCTGCGCGGCGGCGACCGCTGGCCCAACTTGATCGGTGAGGTGCTCGAAAAGCACACCGACTACGTCGTTGTGCTCCAGAGCCCGCAGATGCTGGATAAGCCGGAAAGCTACTGTTTTCTCGAGATTGATCTGGCGTTGAAACGGCAGCCAAAATTCGCTCCAGGCGTGCGTTACCTGATTCCCGCCATCACGGAGGCGGACCCTCGACTTCCGCTCCCGAATCTGGGGAGCACCTTTCACTCCATTGATCTGACTGCGCCCGGAGAAATTGATGCTCTCGCGCAAACCATTCTCGAAGACTGGAAGAAACGCCAGACCATGAAAAGAGCTGCATGAGCGGTCTCGCCGATCCAGTTGCTGCGCAGCCCGTCGCTGCAGGCGCCGACCGTTACCCCGGTGTGCAGCCGTTCGGCGACACAGCGCTTGACCGGCTCCGCTTTTTTGGCCGCGCCGACGAGGCCCGTCTGCTCTTCCACCAACTGCTCAGCTCTGAGCTGCTTGTTCTCTTCGCTAAGCCCGGTCTTGGCAAAACCTCGCTGCTGAACGTCCGCATCTGCGCTTTGTTGCGTGAGCGTGATTTCCTGCCGCTGCGGGTCCGCTTCAATCACACCGATGCCTCCCTGACTCCGATTGAGGTGATTGGCGCCGCAATCGTGCAGGCGTGCAAAACCGAGCAGATTGATTATACGCCTGGCACCGGCGAAAGCCTGTGGGAGTTTTTCAAAACCGCGGTTTTCTGGCGTGGAGAGCGGCTTCAGACGCCGGTGTTGGTCCTGGATCAGTTCGAGGAGATTTTCATGCTTCAGGGAGAGAATTTCCGCCACGACGCTGCTGCCGAACTGGGCGAATTGACTGCCCGTCGCGTTCCCGAGCGCATCATTCGGCGACTGCAGAAGGAGCAGACGCTGCCATTCAGCGACAAGCCGCCGGAAGTCAAGGTGCTTATCAGTATGCGCGAAGACAATCTCGGCATGCTCCAAGAGCTGACGCCGCAAATCCCGGCGATTTTGCAGAATCGGTTCCGGCTCACTGGGCTTTCGGCGGATGACGCACGCCGGGCTATCGTCAAGCCCGCAGCACTGGTCAGCGAGCAGATCCAGTTTGCTACGCGTCCGTTTGCGTACAAGGAGGAAGCCATCGAAGAGATGATCGCTGCCGCACGGACGAAGGAGGGCATTGAACCTTTTGTTCTGCAGATTCTGTGCAGCCACGTCGAAAAGCAGCGCCAGCAGAGGCAGGCTAGCGAGCTTCCTGCCGATAGCTTATTCGAGGTGGACAGCGATTATCTCGGCGGCGAGCAAGGCATCAAAACAGTCGCGGCAGGTTTCTACATAGACGCCGTCAATGGGATCTCTGACTCACAAGTCCGAGAGCGGGCAAGAGAACTCTGCGAAGAGGGACTTCTCACTGCTTCGGGCGGCCGTCGAAGTCTGCTGAAAGAAGATATCGAGGCGAACTTTGAGGTGGACAGCCGGTCCTTGGATGTTCTCGAGAATGTCCGCCTCCTACATAAGGAATCGAAGCATGGCAGTTTTTACTACGAGATCAGCCATGACCGGCTCGCTTCAGCGATTTACGAGAAGCGGGTGTCGCGTGAGTTGAAAGTCGAAGCGAAAAAAAGAAAGGAAGCCGAACGGGTTATGGATTACTTGATCTCTGACCTGCGCGGCAGGCTGCAGCCGTTGGGAAGGCTCGATCTGCTCAAGGAAGTACAAAAACAGGTCGATGCCTACTATGGGGTCGACTACAGGGACGTGCAAGGTTTGGTGCGCTTCGGCTACGGAAAGCTGAAGGGCGCCCGATATGCCCTCGCGAAAATCAAGAATCTCGAGGCTGCGCGATCTTGGCTGCTATCCGCGCCGATCACCAGCGCGGTCGAAATGAAGCCAGCACCCTCCACCGCATTGCAAGTCGCTTTCACGGCGGAAGGGCTCACAGCGCTCCGCGTACCCAACTCCGTAATAGAGAGCTTTTCTCACGAGTTTGTTTCGGGGATGACAGAAGAAAGCCGTTCGCGACGCCTGGGGGACGTGGGGGATAACGCGCCTTCGAAGTGGAGATGGGGAGGTCCCGGCAAGGTACCGCATCTTGTGGTGATGTTTTTCGCGAAATCTGAGCTGCTGGAGGGGTTCGTGCAAGGTTCCACCTCAGGCGTTTGGAACGAAGCGTTCGATGTGGAGACGTGGCTTTACACCTCGGATCTCGACGGAATCGAACCGTTCGGTTTCGCCGACGGAATCAGCCAGCCGCAAATCGATTGGTCGCAGCGGCGTGATATGCTGGCCCCCCAAATCGACTACGGCAACATCGTTGCACTCGGCGAATTCTTGCTGGGGTATCGCAATGAATACGGAAAGTATACCGATCGGCCGCTAGTCGATGCCGATGCTGCAAGCGCAGGGTTGCTTCCAGAAGAGGCGTTTATCACCCCGTTCTTTCTAAAACGGCTTCTGGCCTCTTTCAGCAGTAGTAAAAAAGTTTTCGGCAAGAACTATACCGATCGGCCGCTAGTTTATGACGATGCCGCAAACGCAGAGTTGCTTCCGGAAAAAGCGCTTGAGAAAAGAGATGTCGGCAGGAACGGGACCTATCTCGTGATGCGTCAATTGCATCAAGATGTCAGGGGGTTTTGGCAGTTTCTTAGCGAGCGTGCAGGTGGCGATCCTGCGGAGGCCGAAAAGCTTGCGGCGGCGATGGTCGGCCGTACGAAGGCGGGCGATCCTCTGGTGCCGATTCAGCAAGATCCGATCCCCGGCATTGGACCGGATCCCGATGAGATTCGACGGAATCAGTTCACCTACGATGGAGACCCCGCGGGCGTACTCTGCCCTTTCGGCGCGCATGTGAGGCGTACCAATCCGCGCAACACCGATTTTCCTGGTCGCTCGGAGGGTCTGCTCTCCAAGCTTGTCACAATGTTAGGTTTCGGCCCGAAGGGCTTCCGTGACGATCTCATGTCGTCCGTTCGCTATCATCGCATTCTCCGGCGCGGCCGTGAGTACGGCTCCGTTGGTCTCTCAGCCGCCAAAGCGCTCGCGCCGAAAGAACCGGACGATCAGGAATATGGATTACACTTCATCTGCCTAAATACAAACATCTTGCGCCAATTCGAGTTCTTGCAGAACGCCTGGATAGCGAGCTCCAAGTTCTCCGGCATGACGGGAGAAAGCGATCCGCTGCTTGGCAATCGCAAGGCGATACCAGGATGCCCGGTTACCAGCGATTTCAACATGCCGCAAGACGGCGGTTTGCGGCGCCGCGTTTCGGGGTTGCCGCGATTCGTGACCGTCCGCGGTGGCGCGTATTTCTTTCTCCCGAGCATAAGGGTCTTGCGTTACTTCGCAAAGGTCTCTCTTAGCCGATAAATTTGAATTTGACTTCATGGGGGCTGCCAGTAGCAATCGTCCGCTGAGACGGCCTGATTCCACACGGCTTAGCGTTGTTTTTTGTCCACTTGCTATCGGAACCCCAGATTTCCTGCGACCAACTCCTCACGCGCCGCATAGCTCGGCAGAATTCGCGCTAGTCCATTGCTGCATTCAACCCACGCACCGTCTTGTTCGTGCTTCACCAGATCGCCTTTGGAAACACATGCAGAACGTGGCACTTCAAGAGGTACGGATTCACCCGTGAGAAAAATCTGCTTAAGGAAATCCCGCCACTTGATGCCGCTGACGGCCCGCGAGTTACTGTCTGGGCATGCCCCCGCGAGCTCGCAAAATTTTGCCTGTGTCGGTTGCACGTTTCTGGATGCTACCGGGTCTGTTGCAATAATGCCACCCTCGCGTTTCAAGCTCCCGTCATTTTCTTCGTGACGCGCCACTTTCGGAGTTGCTCCTCTGAGCTAACTTGCTGACCGTTGAATTCCCTGACCGAGGCTCTGGTCCACTTCGCCGGAATAGGCCTGGAGGATCCGCCCTTCCCCTCGGCTTTAGCGCCTTGCTGTGAGTGGTGCGAGGATTTCTCTTGTAAAGTGTTAGGTTACGGGCTACAATAAGTTAATGATCGAAAGTTTCCGGCATAAAGGCCTTAAGCGACTGCATGAAAAAGGCGACCGCAGCGGCCTGAGCGCAAGCATGGTGCCGAAGATTGAGGAAATACTTTCGATTCTGGAAGCCGCCGAAACGGCGCGGGAAGCCGATATCCCCGGCTATCGGCTGCACCGGTTGACGGGCGACCTAAAAGGATTTTGGAGCGTTCGCGTTACAGGAAACTGGCGGATTATTTTCCGGTTTGAAGAAGGCGCGGCGCATGACGTGGACTTGATGGATTACCACTAGGAGGAAATGAAAATGGCTATGAAGAACCCGGTTCACCCCGGTCGCATCGTGAAAGGATCGCTTGAGGATCTGAAATTGTCGGTTACGGACGCCGCCAAGGCGTTGAACGTGTCGCGGCCGACGCTGTCGACGCTCATCAACGAGAAGGCGGGAATTTCGCCGGAAATGGCCGTGCGCCTGTCGAAGACTATTGGCAGCAGCGCGGCCTTCTGGCTTCGTCTGCAGATGAATTACGATCTGGCGCAGGTAGAGCGGCGCGCAAATACGATCATTGTCAATGCAATCCCGGCCCACTAGGGCGCGATGGATGGGAGCCTGGTGCTGACCGTTGAATTCCCTGACCGGGTCGATCGGGCCACTCGACGTTGGGATTCTGGTCGAAAATTCTTGACCTTGTTGTGAATGATAAAGGAGGTTATCATTCACAACATGAAGACCCACGGCAACGTTCAGGAATTGGTCGTAATCCCGAATACCGAAATCCGGTCAGCAGGCGGAATCACCATCCCAAGCATTTTTGCTCCTGACGCGCCGACCGCGAAACGCGTCTTCGAGTTCTTTACCGCCAATATCCGGAATCCGCATACGCGCAAAGCCTACGGCAAGGCGGCGGGCGCATTCGCCGCCTGGTGCGAGACGCGAGGCCTCGGCCATCTCCGCGACGTGCAGCCCGTCCACGTCGCCGCCTACATCGAAGAGCTGCAGCAGCGCGTCGCGGCTCCTTCCGTCACGCTGCAACTCGCCGCTCTGCGGATGCTGTTCGACTGGCTTGTCGTGGGCCAGGCCATGCCGTTCAACCCCGCCAGCGTGGTCCGTGGCCCGAAGCATTCCGTGAAGAAAGGCAAGACGCCCGTGCTGACGGCTGACGAGGCCCGCACTCTCCTGGAATCGATCGACACAGCGACGGTCGTGGGGTTGCGTGATCGCGCCCTGATCGCCCTGATGACCTATGCCTTCGCGCGCGTCGGCGCGGCCGCCGAGAAAATGCGCGTCGAAGATGTCTATGTGCAGGGACGGCGGACGTGGGTACGCCTGCACGAGAAAGGCGGCAAGCGCCACGAGATGCCGTGCCATCACAAGCTTGAAGAGTATCTGAATGAATACATCCAGGCCTCCGACATCGGAGGCGACCCGAAGGGCTTCCTGTTCCGCACGACGCAAGGGCAATCGGGCTATCTCACGAAACGCGCGATGAGCCAGGCCGACGTCTACCGCATGATCCGCCGCCGAGCGGCAGACGCCGATATCAAGACGAAGATCGGCTGCCACACCTTTCGCGCCACCGGAATCACGGAATATTTGCGGAACGGCGGAAAGCTCGAGATTGCGCAGCAGATGGCGAACCACGAGAGCGCCCGCACGACCGGCCTCTATGACCGGCGCAGCGACCAGGTCTCGCTCGATGAGGTCGAACGGATATTGATTTGAGCTTGGGAAGCTAACTAAGCTGATCGGCCGAAATCATTCGCGACGAGTTAGGAAGGGACGAATTGACCTTGTGCAGCAGCGTTGAGGCTCCAATTGCCCTCGGCGAGTTGCTCCACACTAATGATATTGTCTGCCAAAGCCTTCGCTTGTTTCAAGATTTCTTCGGCAAGTTGTTTCGCATCTGTTGCGAACGCAGCATAGAATACAAAGTCGCGAAACTCATGGTGCACCGCAGTGTTTGATACGCACACATGCGCTTCGTGAGGCGTTTGACGAAAGGGGAAATAAAGCTTTTA
>DATDAL010000120.1:0-3542 GCA_036525415.1 Terrimicrobiaceae bacterium
ACGTCGAAGTCTCCATGTTGAGCTTCCGTCTTCGTATCGCAATCGTTCCGAATCGTCCGTCCTCAGTTGGGGGTCAAGAGTTCCCCCCGAACGCCTGCCGCGGCGAGCGGTGCGGGGTTTGGGGGGCGCACAGCCCCAGCAGACTGGTTCAAGCCATGGTGGGAAAGGATTCATAAGGTTCACGGGATTTCCAGAGCGTGAGGAGCAATACGGCGAGCTTTCGTGCGACAGCGACGACCGCCCGCTTCTTGGCTCTTGCTGTTCCCTCCTGGGCGAGACGTAGTCCGTGCTCGCGCAGCGCGCTGTCGGTCCCGAAGGGTCCCAGAATATACTGCGCAGCATTCACCAGCAGGCATCGCAGGTATTGGTCCCCGCATTTGGAAATGCGTAATTCCTTATCTCCGCTTTGGTCCCGCTTGGGCCACAGACCCACGAAGGCTCCGATGTCGCGCGTTCGCTTGAAACGTTGGGGTTTTTCGATCTTCAGCACAAAGTAGAGCGATGTGATTGGTCCCACCCCGCTGACCTGCTGAAGGTAGATGGTCTGCGGGTATTTCTCGGTGGCCAGCCGGGCGATCGAGACCTCCAGCGCTTTGATACGAGCAGTAAGTTCGGCAATCGAGGCCACGCCGTGCGCGATCAGCGCTCCGACCGAGCCGGGAACCTCCTCCATCACCAGCTTGTGGAAACGCTCGCTTGAAGGATTGCTCACCCGATAGCCCAGGCTCTTCAAGGTAAAGCGCACCGAGTTGATCACTGCCACCCGCGCTCGCACCAGGTTGTCACGCAGTTTGGTTTGGAGCAGGTCATGCTGGGCCTCTTCGCTGCCGTGGACGGCCGGATTAAGCAGGTTGCGGTCCGCTCGACCCAGACGGGCCAGAACAAGAGCATCACGTTCGTCACTCTTGCGTTCGCTTTGCGAGATCGTGCGCGTCTTGCGAGGGTTGGCCACCACAACCTCCATTCCAAGGGAGTCAAGAAATCGACTGATCCAAGGCGAATGGTTCCTGCCTCCATGACCACCGGGTATGCATTTGCCAGCTTTGCAAGCTCGTTGCGCCCGTTGAGTAGCGAGCCCTTCCTTAGGACCTCTCCATGACTGTCGAGCACAAAAAAACGTGTGTCTCTTGTCACCAAGATCGAGGCCGATGGTTACGTTTGCTTTCCATAATCTACGTGTTGTCTTTTCCATAAGGCATCGAGCTTACTAGGCCGCTGCAGCGCGCAAGGAGGCTCTCTGCCTTCTCATCTAATCTGGGTGCTGCTCGCGTGCACGTAAGCGTTCTAAAACTCGGAGCAACATCATCCTGCCCGGAATAGCTTGCCGTGACGACCTTGCCAGGGCTCAGAGAAGCGAGAAAGACAGTGTCGAGGCGCGCGACCGGCGTATTCTTGAGTTCCCACTTTCGACGAGTGACAAAGCGATCGTGAAGAAGCTAAGGGTCGAGGGTTGGTGCAGTACGAAAACCAGCAGCTATCATGGATCCGAAAGCCACGCGCTTCCGAGATTCGCGTCGACTTCGGACAGTCGCCGGCTGAAGAGAAGCTTAAATGCCAACTGAAATCTCGTTAAGATTTCCAGATCGTTTCAAGCTCTTCGAGTCGTAGACCGCGGAATCGTTCGGAGCTCTCACCTTGCATACGTCCCTCATGCCTTCATTCAGCGAGAGCGCGCCAGAGGTGCCGGAGGAAAAACGCTACTCTCTCAAGTCTCCCGGTGCAAACCGCCCTTACAAGGCAACTACCATTAAGGTAAAATTCGGCGGCACGGCTGCGAGGTTTTCCGAACATTGCTTTTGTAATTCTGCTGGAAGGAGAGGAGGTCATTGTTTTTGGATGCTTGTGGTTATGTTTCCTGACATTTGCACCCTTGCACCCACGGCTTAAGCACAGCTGAAAGGTAGCTTAGAAGTTGTTCAGATTGACGGGCGTCCCGGGGTCGCTGAGCCTTCAAAGTCTTCAAACGACATGTTTTGAAGCGTCTCAGGAGAGAGGGACGAGAACGGCCTCTCGCGCGGGGAGCTCCGCCTTCTACGAGTTCCCTTCGGGAGGACGAAAATATTGCTTTGAGTCTATTCATGGCTTTTAGCTGTGCTTAGGTTCGTGACCAAATTTGCGCATGCCTCCCGAAGAGAAAAATACACTTATCTGAATCCGGCGAAGTCCTTTCTGAAATCGGCAGGAGGGGACCGGGTTGGACTGGTCCCTCGGCTGGTTACCGCATGGGCTCGTCTGTGGGCATGGCGCGTCGAAGCGGATCAGCTAAATGTCGCGTACGTCAAAGCTTGCGCCGCACACATACGGCGATCGCGTTGCTACCGTACATGTTCAGCAGAACAACCTTAACTTGGCGGAAGGTCGCCACGAATCTGGACCGGCGAATGGCCACGGCATTACAGAAGCCGAGCTTGAACGGATAAGAGCGGCCCGGAGGGCGACCCCCCAGAGAGTTAAGAAAATGCGCGAGCGCCTCGACCTTGTAACTCCAAATCCCCTGACAGTTAGTACATAACGCTTGGTTCACCGAGGGCGATTTGCTCAAATTCGTGGGAGACTGGAATCTGAGACACGGGACGATCAGGTTCTCGTACGAATCAGTACGTTCGGCCCCGGGTGGACCCGTCGAATTTACCTGCCAAGCTCCCGCCTCGGGGATCGATCCAACGCTTCAAGCTTCTCCTTATTGGCGTTCTGGCCTCAAGACGGCACCTGCGGCTTCTTCTTTTTCGGACGGAATCGGTCTTGCAACATCTCTTCAATCTTGCCTGCGGCTTTGCGCACAACATCTAGGCTGCAAGGTCCAGAAATCGGGAGAAGGTCGGCCAAAAGCGCGATTCCTTTCGCGGCTCCCATAAGGTCTCCCTGTTGGTCCTGGACTGAACCTTTTTGCGGGATATGCAAAAATCCCCAATTAAGTCTTTTGGCAACAATAGCAGGGAATGCATGTTCAGGAACAACATTACTGAAACTCTGGGACCGCACCGTCGTTGTACCAGATGAAGACCCTCATCCTCGATTATGACGAAGAACTCCACTTGGGCGGCACCGCGAAACCCGGCATTCAGAAAACTCTGGATCGCCGCGGTGATCTCTGGAACCTGTGCGGCTGCCCACGCTCATGTCATGATCGGGAAGAATTCTGACGTAGCTACTATCGCTCCTGTTCGTTACCATTTAATGAATGCTCAAGATCGAGCACGCGTCGATCGCGACGGTGAAGAGGTGTTCCCAATGGAGAACGCTATCCTCTCCCCTAGACAACAAATTCGCCTGCACCTTCGTTGTCTCGTGCGGGAGCACAAGTTCGACAAGCTTGGATGGCATCTCAAGGGAATTCGCCGGGCGCTTTTCCTCTCAGATTTTGCTGACAGAGATCACAGACCGCCGCGCACATTCAGCGTGCCGTTAGGTTCAAACACTCCGTCGCGTTTCGTGCGGCAACTGACCCGCATAAGTTAGCTGGTAAGCGAGCCGCCCGAGGCTCGAGGGTTCGCGTCCGGTTGTGCAAAGGGCAATTCTCCCACAGGATTCGATTCTTGAGG
>DATDAL010000121.1:0-118569 GCA_036525415.1 Terrimicrobiaceae bacterium
AAATCAGCCGCCCAGCAACTTGAAGAACCCCAAGAACAACACGCAGGAAGAAGAGTGCTGTCCTGAAGCTTTTGAAGAAGATCTCCGCCCGACCAAACGTGATTTTCAAACCGGCCGATTTACACGATTTTCAAATCGCCGATTTACACGATTTTCAAATCGCCGCTGACAATTTGAGAGGTGTGTTCTGGCAGGTAACTTCTTTTGGCCGTTTTGGCCTTGTTGTTTGGCCGTTGGCGCCGCGGGCCATCGACCATTGCTAACAGAGCCGAGAGACAGAGAGATTGCTCCCCTTTGATGTCTCTGCTTCGGCCCGATTTGAGTCGGTCCGAGCGGAAAATATACAGAGCACGCTCAATGCCAACGTAACGAAAGCTTCCTGCAACGCAAGGCGGTGAATGTGCGTAACAGACTGTGGAGCAACAGTATGTGAACCGTAAAAATTTCAATCGGGATTGTCGAGCGACGCCCAAAGGAAGCCGAATCCGTAAGGAACCCCGACATAACATTCGCCTCTAAGATCAGTCCTCGCGCGCGTGATCATCATAAACGGCTGCGAGTCAGCAGGATGCGTCGTGGCAATTGATTCGCTTTCATTTTGTAAGACTTCCCGACACACGCCGTTCCCGCGCTCATTGAAGTGGTGCTGCTCCAAACTGGTGATCCAATTCCAAAAGGGCCTCAGGTCTCTGCGATGAGTGTTGCGCCAGATCGGACGTTGCAGAAAAGGGAATGCTCCTCTGTCCCAATCTGGTCGGCTTAATCGTCGTAAGGATGGGACAGATTAACAATAAAGCCTGAACAAGACCAGAAGCTGGCCCACCTCGGCGAAGAAACTGGAAGGAAATACATCATGCTCGACACACCACAAATCATTCAGATCACCGCTCAGCCGACCGCCATAATCCGCCTCACGATTCCAAAGGATGAGATTCAGGCAGTCATGGAGCCCGGACTCAGCGAGCTTATGGCCGCCATCGGGGCTCAAGGCATTGCACCCGCCGCGCCCTGGTTCACTCACCATCTGAGGATAGAACCAGACATTTGGGATTTCGAGATCAGTGTGCCTGTCACGAAGCCAGTGGACGCTGCGGGCCGAGTGACGCCCAGTCATTGGCCCGCCATGAGGGCGGCGCGGACCATCTACCACGGCACTTATGAAGGTCTCGGCAACGCCTGGCGTGAGTTTATGGACTGGATTGCGCTCAACGGGCACACGCCAGCCGAGGACCTTTGGGAGCGCTATCTTGTTGGTCCCGAGTCAGGCTCCAACCCGGCAACTTGGCGCACGGAACTCACCAAGCCACTCAAAAATTAGAGACGACAAAGCCGCGCCGCGGTTTTGTGTCCACCTCAGGACGGCAAGCCGGCCCTCGAGGCTTCCTCCAGTCGTCTACTTTTCGGGAGCCAAGTGCGCATTGCCCAAATCCGCTTCGCGGCGAGCCTGGCCTTTTGATCGTTTCGCGTCGCGGGGAATCTGGCTTGTGGATGCACTCGATTCCGCCGCGCCGCGCTGCGGTTGGCTAGATAATCAGATCGTTAGACATGACCTTCGCATTGATCAAACCGGGCATGCCGTGGAACGTTTCCGGCAGACGTTTCTTTTCGACGATCTCATTTGCAATCGCGCGTATGAAGATAGACTCATCGTCCTTGTGAGCCTCCCATTTCTGCGACTGCTTTGGAATACTCGAATAATGCTCCTTGCGTTCGCGTTTCAGAGCAGAGATGCCCTGCAGTTCCTCGCGAAACAGGTTCTTGACATCACGCTGAGACCAATTGGTCGTTTCCTTAAAAGTGCTTTGAAGCTTATCATAAAAATCCTTGGCCCCGATGTCTCCGACCTTTTCCACCAGCAGGTTGTATGCCTTTGAGACGTCTTCCTTGGACACTTCGCCGGTTGTGGAAAGCGCGTCCGCCAGCTTTTCAGACGTCATTTCTCGGAGTTTCTGGTTCGATTTTAGGTTCAGGCTGCGATAACGATGGTTCTCATAGGCCGTAATGAACCACCCATTTTCGGTCTTTGTTGGTGGATTTTTTGCGAGGTCCGTGACGTTGTTCGCGTTGCGACAACTCGTCTCGGTTAGGGCATTCCTTGTGGGGTAGAGCTTCCACAGGCTTTCCTTGAAGGTTTCCATATCACTCGCACTTTCGACGCTCTTGAGAAGCGCAGGGCCTGGCTTCGCCTCCCGAGCTTTTGCCCAGACGTCGGTGTAGATAGCCGGATCTCTTTCCTTCATTCCCCCTTTGATCGCGGGATCGGTCCCGCGAAAGAAAGCATTTACAAAAGCGCTCGAAACCGTCTCATTCTTCGCCCACTTCTCGAGCTGATCCGTCGGCCAGGACTCCACCGCTCTGTCTGCCTCGTTATCAAAGCTCTTTTGATACCGGGTGCAGTCGACGAGATACTCCCACAAGTTTGCGCGTCTAAGGACCATTCCGCGGTTGTCGCGCACAAACATGGCGACGATGCTCTGTTTTCCTGCGGTGTTTTTGTAGAGCTCGGCGGTCTTCGGTCCCCATTTCAGAAGCAGACCCGCGGTTAGCCATTGATAAGAGTGGGCAAACTCGCCGTGGCCTAGTGTAAAAGAATCTTTCCACAAGACCCCATCTTTAATGCGGTTCCCAAAGGCTTGACTGCTCGCCGCCGCCGTAAGAACCACGTTTGACTGACAGGAGAAACCGAAATGTGTGTTCGCTACTTCAATAATGGCTCGTGTAAAACGGTTGGGTGCCTCCTTAATGGACTGAGAGTTGTAAGCCTTCCAGATCATGGCGGAAACCTCTTCGAGTCCCTGCACAAAGTCCTTGCTGCTGAGGATGGCAAGAAGCCACGCATAATCGTCGATGTGTTCGATTTCTCCGAAGCATTCCTTGAGCTTAGCCTTGGCGTCGGGTTGGTCCTTGATTTCTTCGATCATGGGGTAACCTCCGTAACCTCCGAGGATTTTTGAGAAGTGTACGACATTTTAGCTTCGGTGTCGAGACAGTGAGTGGCAAGTTTTAGTCCGACTCCTCATGAAACGACGAACCGTTGAAGCCGGGCGAGGAAATGCAAAATGGCCTCCTGCTTGATCCATCTGCCCAAGGACAAATATGAATCGGACACCGCGGCTAGGAAACCGTAGACGCACCAAATCGGAGCCGAAACTGACGCCTGCAACTCAAGCCGATGTGGCGCCCGTAGGGACAGCGGCTTTCCTCAAACTGATCAAGAACTGAGTCGCGACAAACAGCGCAAGCCCAATCAACGCGGCGGAAAAGATGCAATTGAGGAGCGAAGTGTCGAAGCCCTTGGTCTGTTGGTAACTGGCATAACCGATGCTGACAAGTGCCCACATCGTAACCACCAAGACGAAAATCAGTGGTATCACAGTAAACGCGACCGGCTTGCCACTTTGTTTCAGCCACATCGTCACGGACAGCAGTGTAAGTGCCGCGAGCAGCTGGTTTGAAGCGCCGAAGAGAGTCCAAAACCTGCTCCAAGAGCCTTCACCCGCCATGGAAAGGACAAGTGCCGGTACGCCAACCGTGACAAGTGTGGCGAGCGCCGCCCCCGAACGCGTCTTCAATCCCGTGAGCTCTTGAATCAAATAACGTCCGAGCCTTGTCGCGACGTCAATAGTGTCAAAGACAAAGGTTGAAAAAGCCATGGCGCCAAAGGTGATGGCAAAGGGCAAATTCTGCTTACCGATGATGAGGGTCAGAAACTCGCCGAGCCCGTTGCCGTAGACGGTGCCTGGAGTTAACCCGCGGACGTCCGTTGCGGACATAATCATGACGGTCGAAAGGGCTAGCAGGGCGACCAGTCCCTCTGCCAGCATAGCCCCGTAGCCGATCGGGTGAATGTCCGACTCCTTGTCGATTTGCTTCGAAGTTGTGCCGGAACAAACCAGGCCATGAAACCCGGAGCAGGCGCCACAGGCAATTGTCACGAAAAGGAAGGGAAAAAGCGCCCCTGTCAGGCCACCCACATTCCAACCTTTGAAAGCAGGTTGCTCAATGGAGTACCCCCCAAAAAAGACGCCGATCAGTCCAACGGCGAGAGCCGAGTAAAGAACAAATCCTCCAAGATATCCGCGGGGCTGCAAGAGCAGCCACACCGGGCAGAGGGAAGCAACGAAGCAATAGCCGCAAATAATAAGCGCCCAGGTCTTGGCGTCGAACGAGAATAGCTCGGAACACCAGGTGCCCAGCCATACCACGGCGAAGGTGGCCGGAACAAAAATCGCAGTAAGAAGCCACAGCGGGGGATTCAAGATCTTCTTCGTCAGGCCCATCACAACGGCCAAAAGCAGATAGAAAATGCTCGCCGAGGCGACCGCTCCCCCCGGATTAAAATTCACCTTAACGCCTTTGATTTCATCAACGGCTGAGACAAAGCTGCCCGCGGTAATATCGGCGAAAGCGATGATCACGTAAACCAGTGCAATCCAAATAAAGGCCATCATTGCGCGGCCGGCCGGAGAGCCAATGCGCTCCTTGGCGACCTCGGCGATCGAGCGGGCGCCATGGCGTACGCTGGCGGCAAGGCTCGTGAAATCGTGAACAGCACCGATGAGCACGACCCCGAGGGTGATCCAAAGCAGGCACGGCAGCCATCCGAAGGCGAGACAGGCGGCGATCGGACCCGCAATCGGGCCCGCCGCGGCAATAGCCGAGAAGTGTTGGCCAAAGAGATAAAACTTCTTGGTGGGAACAAAGTCTTCGCCGTCGTTTACGGTATGGGCGGGGGTCGTTCTCTTATTATCGAGTGCTAGCAGCCTCGAGATCCACCGCCCGTAAAAAAAATAGGCAGTCGAAATGAGGACTATGAAAACAGCTGCAATACTCGCGACGCTCATTGCCTGCAAATAACACGACCGTCCAACTCGGATGAGAAAACGCATTTCGCGCCTTGGGATACCTGAGCGGCTCGCCGAGCTCTCTCCATAGCCTATGATCGCCGAAGACAGCCAGGCAGGTCAAGGCCGGCGATAGGTTGCCGCGCACTGCTGAACCGATAGACGGGATGGCCCGCCGGAACGCCGCATTCGAGCGGGGTCTTAGCGCCCGCCAAAGAGGTGGCTTCACAAGCGGATGCCTTGTGTTGACGCGCCTCAAATCTCCGACCGGTGAATGTCCTTCTGACGAGACGGGTCACACCGCTGATCAATTGCGTAAATCCGCTGTCGAATTGATTTCACCTCGATAAAGTAAGAGAGTGGAAATTACGATAAACACTCCGGCGTTGCTATTTCCGGCCACTTCACTGCTGATGATTTCTTACACCACCCGATTCCTTCATATTGCGAACTTGATACGGAATTTACACGCACCCGGTGTCAGCGAGGGTGCCATTCTAAAGCAAATCCAGAACCTTCGAACGCGGATTCTTCTAATTCGCAACATGCAGGCCGCTGGGGTGACGAGCCTCCTTCTGTGCGTAGTTTCTATGTTTCTACTTTTTGGGAGCCAAGTGCGCATTGCCCAAATCTGCTTCGCGGCGAGCCTGGCCTTTATGATCGTTTCGCTTCTGCTCTCGTTGTGGGAAATCTGGATTTCTGTGAACGCACTCAATCTCCACCTCAAAGGAATTCAAGAAGGCAAAGGACTTTAGGTTCAAACAAACCGCACGGGTCTTCGACTTGGCGCGTTAATCCAGCGTTGCCCCGCAAGTCGGCGCTATTAAGGTGGCGAAGCCCAAAATTTTCAAAGCAGCGCAAGGAAGGCGCGCCGCCAACGCAGGCGACAGAAGCTCCTGCGTGAATGTCCCCGCCTTTCTTCGGGATATGCAGAAACGGCCCTCTCCTAACCCTGTCGTGGCGAGGGTTTGATATTCTGGTTTAGATGGAAAAGATTGTCCGGATCGTACTGTTTTTTGATCTGCGCGAGGCGATCATAGTTCGGGCCGTATGCAGCGACCACTCGATCGCTTTCTTCTTGCGTCATGAAGTTCACGTAGGCGCCCTCGGAGGCGTATGGGGCAGAGGCTTGGAAAAACGCGCGCGCCCAAGCAATGCACCGCTCATCGTCTTTCCTCTCGTCCCATCGCCCATGTACATTGAGCACAAGCTTTGCGTCCCGATTACGATATGCCATGGCATCTGCCGGAACGCGATTGGCTGCGCCTGCGATGAGCCCGATGAAGATCTCGCACTGCGGCGAAGGCAGCTTGCCAGCAAACTCGATCATCGAGTCCAGCGCGCCATCACTGAGTTCTGTGAAGTTATGGGATTTCCAGTAGTTTCTCGCGCCTGGCGTGAGCAGAGGATCAAAGGCTTTCTGCCATTCCGTGTAGGGCTGAGAACCGATGTGTTCACCGTGGGGCGTGCCAAAACGGAGCAAGGGCTGAATCAGTTTCCTGCCTTGGTCAGCATCCCCGACGTAGAAGGTGACGAGCACAACCACTTCCTTGCCATGCACGTCTTCGGGAAGGAATGGCAAAGGAGGAGCCTTGCGCAGTACCACCCACACATTGAGCTCCTCCGGTGCGGATTCTACAAATTCGCGATACTGTGTCAGCACCTGCTTTGCTTGGTCGTACGGAAAAACGATCAAGCCGGCCAGGATTTCAGGACCCACCTCATGAAGTTTGAATTCAAATTGGGTGACAACCGCAAAGTTACCGCCGCCGCCTCGAATGGCCCAAAACATCGAAATCGGCCAGTGTCGCGCCAGGTTCAACGTAGGCGCGCTTCTTCTCGGCATCCACGCGAACGTTCCTCATTGTTGAAAAGTCAATCATTACGCCGTTATCGCACAAGGCGTTCCCCGCAATGTTATGTCCCCCACCTCGAATTGATATCTCGAGTCCACTTTCGCGCGCGAACGAGATTGCATGGGGAACGTCACCGGCTTCCGCGCAGCGCACGATAAGAGCGGGCCGCCGTTCAATCATCGCATTCCATATTTCGCGAACCTCGTCATAACTCGGATCACTCGGTAGAACGATCTGGCCTTTCACCTTTCTCTTAAGATTCTCGGTTGTCTCTTTGGATATATTTATCCTGGTATTTTCCCTTCGATCTTCAGCAGCTTTGAGTGCATCGGGGTTCAAGGTAGATGTGCCGACCCGGGCCGACATTTCACGTTGAGCTATGGTATTCATTTCTGAAGCAGTGACTTCAGGCGACCAGGGCGCTTGCTCTTTGATACCAGTTGCTCCGATTTGCAGAATCGCATCAATCCCCGTTTTATTCGACAATGTCAGCGCGCCGGCCGCACCCTCCCCGGACACCCGAAGACTAGTGGCCCCCCTCGCCGACAATGAAGTCTTTCTTCCACGTTTCAGTCCCGTCAGGTTTACGCCCTTGCAGCAATTGTACGAAGATGTTGAATGTTCTGCCGGCATCTCCAAGCGGGAAGTAAAAAGCATTCCAGTTTTCACTGTCCTCTCCATCGTGGTTTGCGATGACGTGTTCAAATTGATGGGCCAGACTCAATTCCCGGAACGCGCTTTTGGCGCGCCGTTCGACCTCCTCCAAATCTTTCTGGGAAAGGAGCCCTTTCTGGCGCTGCATCCGCCTAAGAAGCTTACGACGCATCACATCAGTAACGAGCGATTCCAGGTGGATTCCGGACTGCTCTTTCAAGAAATCCAACTCTTGCTGCGATAGCGGCGAGACAAAAACACTCAAACGCTTAACCCCATTCAGCTTTGGGTGAGTCAGGAGTGTGGTGCCTATAAAGGGATTGCCCTCAAAGAAGACGTCTCCTTTCTTTAGGGATCCATGCAGCTCGTTTAGATCGAAAGCCTGAAGATCGCCGCGCACCTCCATCACTATGAAATTTTCTTTCTCCCGAAGGCCTTCGATCTCTTCACGGCGCCGAAAATAATAGTCTTCTCCGTCCTTTTCTCCAGGACGGGGCGAGCGTGAGTTGTAAAGGACCAACGGTTGCAATTTTTCGTAAAGATCGGGATGAAATTGCGCGATGGCCTTTGCGAGCGGGCTCTTGCCGATGCACGACGGGCCACTTAGCACGACCAATCTTCCCAGAGTGCTCATGAAATCTCAGTGTGGTATTAGGGTTTCGTTTTCCGCACCCTCCGGCGCGGGAACTTCCGCCTGCCAAGTCTCCCAATAAACAAATATTCGTCTTGTGAAATCCTTTGACTTTTCCGCGTAAATACGTCGTCCGATCGTCTTCGCCTGAGCTTGCAGCTCGAATTTCCGCTCTTCTACCAATGCAAGGAATGCCCGCAAATCCCCTTTACTGATGCCACTATCGGCTTGCTTCAGGACAGTGCTCCGCAGCACCGTCAAATCGTGCTCTTTGCCGAGCAGATCTCCGAGTTTATTGACTTCACTGCGCAACCGCTTGAGGAGAGGCGACCAAAGATCGCGCAAGATCTGCAGCTGGTACCCGAGATCTTTCACACGCTTGCGCCATTCATGGAAAGCGGTTGCTTCTGGCCTATCGTAAGCCCTCGACATTGCTCGCCGGCCCCGTTTGTAGTTGCGACGAAGTCCCGGCTCGATGAGTTGAAAAGCTGCACCGTCACCTATCTTCGCCTCCCTTAGGCGAGCCTGCGCAGCTTTTACTTCGGTCGTCGCTAAAGAGAGTTGTTTTTCAAGCTCTTTACCGCCTCGATTGTCGACCCAGAGCATGTGATCCCTCAACGGGGCGAATCGCTCTGCCTCGTCTGCATGACTTAACAGTTCGTCAAACGTTTCCAACCGAACGTGGGCATCGCGGAACGGAGACAATCCGCGCGCAATGTCGCGGAAAGCGGGATTTTCTCGCCGGTAAAGTGCTTTCGCACGAGGGCGGAGAAGCCGCGTGACAGCTCGAATCCTCTTGCAGCGCCTGCGCACTTCATGAATGGCTTCTTCGAGATCTTTATCTGCCGAAGCAAGGTCCTCGGAGAGCCGCGCTGTCTGTTCCATTAGGATTCGCTGGAATCCTGCGCCCACAGGCTCGTCCTTCTCCAAATGAAATCCCATAAAAGAGGTTCGTTCAAGACCGTCGCAATGGTTGTGCCGAAGCCGAACGCCTTGCTGTGCGGCGTTCGGCAATCAGGTGATCAGTTTGCCGCACGAGCCTTAGGGAGCTTAGCAACGCGAAAGCGAAACGTTCTCATGGCCCGCGCCTTCGGTTCGCAGCTCTTACCGGTGTGCAGGGCTAATTGGGAAGTGAGTCGCTTGTTGCTTCTTGAATTTGGGCCTAAGCTGCAGCATGGCCGACTTTCAACAGAATGTCGTCCCGACCTTCACACGCTTGGTCGATGAAGACCTGGGACGCATGGAAAAGAAAATTCTAGTCGCGGCACGGCGCACTCCGATTGGAGTGATCATCCCGACCTTGTTTAGCGACCTTTCCTCGCCTGCCATGGAGCACATCATCCAGGAATTGGCCGCGATGAATTTCGTGAAGCGAATCTACATCAGCCTCGATAGCAGTTCGGAGGACGAGTTTCGGCGGGCCAGAGAAATCATCCAGCCAATCAAAGACCACGGTATCTTGCTCTGGAATGGCGCGCCAGCCGTCCAATCTGCGCTCGAGAAAATTAATCAAGCAGTCCCTCTCGGCGCCCTTGGAAAGGGACGCGCCGTGTGGACCGCGCTGGGCTATGCGTTAGGTAAGAGCGAAGTCTCTGTGCTCGCGTTTCATGATGCGGACATCGTGACCTATGATAGGAGCTTCCTCTTGCGGTTGCTCTATCCCGTCGTGCATCTGCGCTACCAGTTTGCCAAGGGCTTTTATGTGCGCTATTCGGACCGCTTGCACGGGAGGGTCGCTCGCTTGTTTTATTTCCCCTTCGTCAAAGCTCTTCGCGACATCATCGGCAAAATCGACTTTCTGGAGTATATGGCCGACTTCCGCTACCCGCTCTCCGGGGAGTTCGCCACCTTTGCAAGTATTGCCTATGATTTGCTCTTCCCCTCGGACTGGGGAATCGAAGTGGGCATCCTGGCCGATATGTATCGAATTACCCGCCCGCACCGCATTTGTCAGGTCGAGATCACGAGCCGTTACGACCACAAGCACCAGGAGGCCGGCGAAGACCTAAATGCCGGATTGCTGAAAATGGTCTCGGACATCGCTCGCACCTTCTTCACACACCTGGCTTCCGGTGGATCGATCCTCACGCAGGATTTCCTTCGCACGCTCAAGCATACCTACCTCGCTAACGCTCGCGGCTACGTGCGCATTTACGAGTCTTACGCGGAGATGAACAGTTTGCAGAAGTTCGATCGGCATCAAGAACTCGGACTGATTGAATTCTTCGCCACTGCGCTGGATAGGGCCTTTGGAGAGTACCAGAATCATCCTTTCGGTTCGCCGACGATTCCGGATTGGCACCGCATCGAAGTCGCGCTCGAGGGTATTTTGCCGGAACTCGTCAACGCTTTTGAGAACCATTCGGCTGCCTCCGGCGCAGGCTCGCTCAGACGCTAGTTTTTGGAGTGCAGTGACGAAGAATCGTCCGTGCCTTGATTCGGTCGCTCAAGATCGGCCTTCGCAACGAGGAGATCCATGCGACGGAGGCGATTCGCCAAAGATGCCCTCGGGAAAGATGGTTTCAAAATGAAAGCCATCAATGACAATGGCGTCTTCCCCCTCTCTAACGACATACATCTCCTCTCCTTTGTCTTCTATGCTGCTTCCCGCCGCAATCCCCCGACCCGTCTTCGATTACTTATGTCGCTGCGGGAGGAAATTTTGTTAGACACTTCGGATCAATATCAGTTTGGCGCCAGTCCGAGGAAATCATTGCCGTCGGGCCGCCCCGGTCGATCACTGAACTCTCAGCGGAACCGCGCATGACGCGCCGTCACTTTTTTTGACCGAGGCTACGGCGCGTACTGGGCGACGACGACGGTCGTCTGATGATAGCTCTCCATTTTTGCGTGTCCTTTGACGATGCTTGGAAATCGGCCGCTGACCTGGCGGATGGCCAACAAGCGCGGGGGACCTGGGGGGAGCGGGCCGGCGCCCGTGTAAACCTTCTTCTGGAACGTCCGCAGCCCGGCTTTTACTCCCTCCATGAGCGAAATAGAGATCGAGACGCGGCCTGTTTCGAGGCGCCCTTCCACTCCGGCGCTCGCATTCTTGAGGCGCGTAGTCGTCCAGAAGTTTAAGCCGGGCGAGACCGGAAGGCGTTGTCCAAACAGGACGTAACCTGCCTTGAGGTAGGGGTGAGTTGTTCGCGTGCGATCGGCGTTCGTCATTTCGAAAAGGTTCACCTTGGCCAGCGCGCTCTCGAGTTCCGCAGCCGCTTTCTGCTCGGGAAACTGAATAATTGCGACGTCGAGGCGTCCAGCGACAAGGCTGGCGACGGTGGAATAAGCGGCGAGAAAGTTGACGAGGATCGTGCGCATGCGCGAAATTGCTTGCGCAAGACGCGCAAAAGCAATCCGAATTTGGGTGCAATGGTTTTTGATTGGAGCGCACAGGATGGTGAGACGTTTCCCTGCGAGCGATGGCTGCCGCGCGGGAGGGCCCGCGGCACGTTGATCTGCGTGCACGGCCTGAGTGGGGCTGCCATTGACTTCCTTCCTCTGGGCGAGGCGCTACATCAAGCGGGACTGGCGTGTTTCGCGCTCAATCTGCGAGGTCAAGGGAGCGATCCGCGCCGTCCCCGCCGAGGCGCGGCTCTCGACCTTGAAGCCATCTCGGGGGACATCGCGGCCTTCGCAGGGGCGATGCATTCCGGCCAGCCGGAAACGCCGCTTTGGGTTTGCGGCGAGAGTATGGGGGCATTGATTCTCTCCTGGATGCTGGCCTGCGGGCGTTTCGAGCAGCCGGTGCGCGGTGCAATTTTTTCCGCCCCGGTCGTCAGCCTCAGGAAGCCGACGCCATGGGTAGTCCGCGAAACGGTCCGCTTTCTTGCGACCGCCGTTCCGAGACTGCGCTTCTACCCTTCCTGGTTCGTGTCAGGAAGGCTGGAACCCCTTCCGGTCACACGTGATGAGCAGCACATGCTCCAGATTCACAGCGCTCCTCACTATATTACCGCCTTCACGTTTCGATTTCTTCATCAACTTGGAAATTTGATCGAGTCCAGTCAAGCGATCGCAGCAAACGTGAGAGTGCCGTGTCTCGTGCTGACCGGAGGCCAGGACATCTTTCTTCGCCCCGAGCAAGTCCGCGATTGGTTCGAGCGGCTCGCGGCCGCTGACAAGACCTTCAAGCTCTATCCCGAGGCCTATCACCTGCTTTGGAACGACTGGGACAAAGATCTTGTCCTGGCAGACATCCTTTCCTGGCTGAACAAGCGCTCGGCTGTATATCTTAATACTTGAGGACCCGCGCGAGAAACCGCCGCGACGCTTCAGTTTTTGGTTGGCTGAAGAATTCGTGCGCCTCTGTGCATTCCTGAACGGTTCCCTCCGCCACAAATGCGACGAGGTCAGCCGTTTCACGAGCGAAGCCCATTTCGTGCGTCACCAAGATAACGGGCCGGCCTGTCTCTCGAAGATCGGCAATCACGTCGAGGACTTCCCCGGTCATTTCCGGATCGAGGGCGGATGTCGGTTCATCCATCAGGAGAACCTCCGGTTCGATGGCGAGTGCTCTGGCAATTGCAACGCGCTGGCGCTGACCGCCGCTCAGCTGGGAAGGTTTCTTGCCGGCATGCGCATCAAGACGCATGAGCTCGAGCACGCGCCGAGCACGCTCCTGAGCGTCTGCAAAACGATGCACCCTTTCCAGCGGCAAAAGAATGTTCTGCAGCGCGGTCAGATGGGGGAAGAGGTTGAAGGCTTGAAATACCACGCCCACTCTACGCCGGTGCTCACTCAGCGATCTCTCTTCGAAGACAAGTCGGCGCCCGTTGAGAACAATCGTCCCACTATCAGGATGTTCCAAGCCGGCAAGTATTCGCAGGAGGGTGGACTTGCCCCCGCCCGAAGGTCCGATTAACGCGATGGTGTGGTCGAACGACGCATCAAGGCTGACATCTCTCAAGACATGATGACTTCCAAACCACTTGCCGACACCTTCGCACTCAATGGTCATTGTCCTTGGTCTGGGCTGGGCGTGGGCCGGGGAACATCTGAGACGGGAAGCGTAAGATCCGGTTCCGGCAGAGGCGGCTCCGTTGTTCGATACATGCTGGGAGGGACCCGCTGCGAAGCCGCCTGCTGCTCTTTGAGGGCTTTCTCAGCCGCTCGCTGCTGGGCAAGGCGGAGTAGATTCGCATCCTGTTTCTTGCTCAACATTGAAACCAACGTATCGTCCGCCTTCCAAACTGATCTCCCGGCTGTAGAAGGAACTCGCGCCTGGCCGGTGCCGCTGCCTGCCGACCGTACACAAGCACAGGTGCAAACCGCCAGCAAAATAGCAGTTAATGTGTCAGGTTTCATAGCGGAGGCTACGTCCTAAGCTGTTTGTCCACAATGATATAGGCAATGTAAGCACCAGATATCCTCCCGCGAGAGGAAGATAGCTCTCCAGCGTGCTGTAGGTAGCGGAATTTACCTGTTGTGCCGTGTAGGTGAACTCGGCAAGACCAATGATTGAGAGGAGCGACGAATCCTTGACGAGGGAGGCAAACTGGCCCGCCAAGGGAGGCAAGGCCTGTCGCAGGGCCTGTGGAAAAATAATATAGCGGTAGGTTTGAGGGGTGGTCAGGCCAATCGCCCGGGCGCTTTCACGCTGAGAGGCTCCCACGCTTTCTATGCCCGCGCGAATGATCTCCGCTATGTAGGCTCCCGCGAAAAGCGAAAGAACAACAACTCCGACTAGGAAACGGTCGGTTATATTCAGCGCGTTCGCGACAACGTAGAAGAGAACCAAAATCAAAACAAGCAACGGCATCCCTCGCACGCATTCAATGTAACATACTGATATATATTTAATTAATATAATGGACGACCTTCGGGCCAGTGCGGCGACCAACCCGATGAATGTGCTGAGAACCAGGGAAACCACGGAGAGCGCAACGGTAAGCAGCCACCCTTGCCAAAAAGCGTTGCGATACTTCCACAGAACGTCCCAGTTCCGAGTCGTTGAGGCGAGCAAGACCCAACATGCGAGCGAGAAGAGTGCAAACAAGAAGCCGATCGTCACGGCTTTTGCCCAAAACGGGGCTGGCGCCCGCGATCGATCAAGGAAGCTGCCTAGCAAACTCACAGGCAGGATCTTCTCCCGTTTCTCCGCCCGAGGCGCAGTATCAGCAATCTGTTACGCTCAGAAACCTCGTTTCTCAACCGCAACCTCCCCATAAAATCGGAGTTTCGACTTCACGTTTCGAAGGCTGCTAGCAGCAGAACTAGTCGTCCGTCAATCCGTTTGTCATCTCCCCCGTCATGGGAACAAATCGCACATCGAGCATGTTCGCTTTGGAAATCACGCCGTTCTCCTTGCGGAGCAATACAAGCTGCTGAACCGCACCCCTTTCTCCGACCGGAATGACCAAGCGCCCGCCCTCCTTGAGCTGGGATATCAGCGGTTCGGGAATATGATCGGGCGCGCAAGTCACGATGATTGCGTCGAACGGCGCTTTCTCAGGCCAGCCCAAGTAACCATCTCCCAGCCTCACATAAACGTTTTCAAACCCGAGCTTCGAGAGAATGGCTCGGGCTGATTCCGCCAACGGTGGAACGATTTCAATGGAATAAACCTCTTTGGCCACCTTGCCGAGAATGGCCGCTTGATAGCCGGAGCCGGTTCCCACCTCCAGAACGATATCCTCCTTGCCGAGCTCCAAAGCCTGTGTCATATAGGCCACGATAAACGGCTGGGAGATCGTCTGGCCATGCCCTATTGGCAGAGGCCCGTCCGCATAGGCGTGCGACCGAAGTGAAGCTGGAACGAATTCATGCCGTGGTACTTCCGACATCGCTTTGAGCACCTCCGGATCTCTGATGCCCCCTGCCATCAGCTGGTATCTCACCATCTCTTCGCGAGACCTCACTTCCCTGTCCTCAGCCCGCGCAAGATCCGTCCGACCCATCATGAGCATTGCCGCCAGGCCGGTGATGAATTTTGGCCATCTCATCGCTCAATATAGCGCTCCTGGCACTGGTTAGAAATAAAAGGGTATGTTTTCTTTTCGGAAAGCTTCCTTCTGTTCGCTTAGAAACCGGTCGCCCAGCTTCTCGAATCCTCCGTTGGAACGAAACTCCTTGAGGAAATCGTTGATCTGCAACCTCAGCGCCTCGTTATCCTTCCTTACACCCACGGCCCAGTGTTCTTTCTGCACCGGAGTCAGGATGGCGCGTGTTGTGTCCGGGTTTTGTTTCCAGTTTTGCCAGACGCTCATTTGATCGTAGATGAAGGCGTCGGCTTTGCCTTGAATGACCTCGAGCACCGCAGCGTTCTCCTTCTCAACCGAAAGTATTTTGGCCTGCTTGAGATTGCTTCTCGCCCAAAGTTCCCCTGTCGTTGCCTGTCGGACGACAAGCGTCCTTCCTGGACGGTCAACGTCAGCTGACCCCCCAATGCTGGTGTTGACGCCAACCAGCAAAGCCAGTCCTGTTGAAAGATAGGGCTCCGAGAAGGCGATCGACTGGCGCCTTTCCGGCGTATCGGTCATCGAGCTAATGATGCAGTCGATCCGCTTGTTCTGCAGTGAGGGAATCAGACCCACAAACGGCATGTTCTCGATTCGTAGCGGTCGCTTGAGAGAGTCGGCCAAGGCCTGAGCCAGTTCCACACTGATTCCAGTTGGTTTACCGTTTTCGTCAATTGTCTCGAACGGTGGGTAAGAGAGGTCCATACCGACCACCAATTCCTGGGACCCTGGTTTGGATGAACAACTCGCGAAGGCCAATACGAAGGGAAGAAAGATACGAATAAGAATCATTTCCTGCGAGCATAGTTCGGCCTCGCCAAAATTGCAGCATTAGTTCCACGTGGAACTCATGCTGCTCTCTGTGAGCAAATCGGGAAGATCTCTTGATAACTTGCAGCCGAGACGCTCTTCAATCCGCAGTAGGCCGATACGGCTCTGTTCATCCACAAATTACTCCCCGCTCCAAAACTCGTGGAACAGTGCTCAGCAGCTGCTGGAACACGAAATATGCGACTTATTCACACCATTAAGAAGAAGGAAAATGTCCGGTTCCTAAATTCTTATTCTCAATTTCTATTGTTCCACGTGGAACACGCGACGTTCGGTGCACCACAGCTCCGGGCCATCGAGTTCTCCGAAATTACGGCGAGGCTAAGAGCAACCGGAGTGATTTCAGACCGATATAAATAGATAACGTGGAATATATTATATGGACAGATCGTCTCGCGCTCTCTAGCATTGCCCGCGGATGAAAACCACGTGAGTATGGGTCGCTCGCGAATAGACCAATGAAAACAGACGGAACAGAGGCCTCGCCAGCCAAGGCGGTCGTTACTGAACTCGAGAACCTTCGAGCGGAGTTGCGCGAAGCGACTAACAGTTATGCGACTCGGCTGGAGTCCGAAATTGAACGGGTGCGTGCCGCGGTCGAGGCTGGCGGCAGCGCGAAGAGTCTCTCGAGTTCAAGAAATCGAGACCTCCGCGACATGCTAACGCTTCTTAGGCACAGGCAAATAAAGCTCGAGAAAGGACGTCGAAAGGACCTCAAGAAGATCGAGAGTGTTATCAGCGATCTCGCAATGCTGATTGAGAATTGGTAGAGTTGCACCGCGGGGAAAACTACTGGAGTTTTGCCTCGAGTGAAGGCATGGATTTTTGTCTCCCTTGTGGTAGCGTTGGCGTCGATGAAAGCCGAAGAGAAGAGTGCCCGTGCTACGCTCGGCGGCGGATGCTTCTGGTGTGTGGAGGCGGTTTATCAGACGGTTCCCGGAATTCTGAGCGTGACAAGCGGTTACGCTGGGGGACACATAGCAAATCCTATGTATGAGCAGGTTTGCACCGGACGTACTGGTCATGCCGAGGTGGTTCAAATCGAATTTGATCCGCAGAGAATCAGCTACGAGCAGATCATCGATTTGTTTTGGAGAGCTCATGATCCGACCACGTTGAACCGGCAGGGCGCGGACACGGGCCCGCAATATCGCTCAATTATTCTCTACGAAGACGAAGCGCAGAAGGCTGTCGCCGAGAAATCGAAGAGCGCCGCGCAGGCGCACTTCAAGGATGCCATCGTCACCGAGATTGTGCCGTTGCGGGAGTTTTATCCGGCCGAACCGTATCATCAGGACTTTTACGATAATAATCCGAACTATCCGTACAGCAGGGCGGTGATTCGGCCGAAACTCGAGAAGTTTCAAAAGTCCGAGTAAGCTTAGAGCATGAACCTTCCGGCTCGGGGTGCGACGATCAACCCGTCCAACCGCTTTGAGCGCCTGGAAGTCGCGCTCGATGAGGAAGTTGAGGCGGAAGCGCGAGATCCGAAAACCGAGTATCTGCGGGATGACACGCAGACCCTAATCAGCTATACGGACAGTCCGGATATTGGTTTTGACGCGAGCGTCAATCCGTACCGTGGTTGCGAACACGGATGCGCCTATTGCTATGCCAGGCCCTACCATGAGTATCTTGGCTTTTCGTGCGGCGTGGATTTCGAGACGCGCATTTTGGTGAAAACCGCGGCCGCCGAAATTCTTCGCTGCGAGCTGTCCTCCCCGAAATGGCGGCCGCAAGCGCTCGCGATGAGCGGGGTGACCGATTGTTATCAGCCGATAGAGCGCAAACTACAGATCACGCGCCGCTGTTTGCAGGTGCTCGCCGAGTTTCGTAATCCTGTCACCATTGTGACCAAGAACCATCTGGTTACTCGCGATCTCGATATTCTGTGGGACCTTGCGCGCTTTCAGGCTGCAAGCGTAACCCTCTCGATCACCACTCTCGATGCCGGGGATCGCGCGTCGCCTCGAGCCGCGCGCGTCGCTTCCCCGTCACCGTCTGGAAGCGATTAAGCGGCTGAGTTCGGACGGCATTCCGGTTGGCGCTCTCGTGGCGCCCGTGATTCCGGGTCTCAACGAACATGAGATTCCCGCCATACTTAAGGCGGCGTGGGATGCAGGAGCGCAATTTGCGGGTTACGCGCTTCTCAGGCTGCCTTACGGGGTGAAGGAGATCTTTTCGGCGTGGCTTGCGGAGCACCTCCCCGGGGCGCAGGGGAGGATTCTTGACCGTATCCGCGAGACCCGCGAAGGGGCTCTCAATAATTCGAGATTCGGCACGCGCATGCGAGGAGTAGGAGCTCGAGCGGAGGTTATTTGCAGGCTCTTCGAGATCTCTGCCGCTCGGTTAGGATTCAACAAGAAATCCTTTGCGCTATCAACGGCAGCGTTCCGCAATCCCGCTGGGCAGCAGCTCGAACTCATGTAATCGCATATCAATCAGCAAGTTAGAGCAAGCTCGGCGCGGTTTCGGCGATGACAACCGGCGTTCCAACTTTCACGAGATCAAATACTTGCACAGCTGTATCGCGCTTGAGCCGAATGCAGCCATGGGAGGCGGGACGGCCTGGCACATAGCCAACATGCATGCCCACACCCGTGTCAGTTAAACGCATCCAATAGGGCATCGTCGCGCCCTCAAAGCGCCCTCCGTCGGGAACGGCGTCGGTCCGGGAGTCTGCGTCGCTAACCACAACAACGTTTTGAGCGTCGTAGATCTTTCCATAGAGATTGGAAAAATAGTTCTTCTCTTTTGCACGGATGGTGAAGCTGCCCGCGGGTGTGGGGTGGGACTTTTTGCCGGTAGCCACGGGAAAGTCCATCGCGACCGCGGTGCGCACGAGGAGCAGTCCGCGTTGTTCGCTCAACGAGATCTCCAGCGAGACGTTCTCTGGGGTCGCCTGGGAGAGAAGCTCCTTATTGCGATACGTCTGTTTCTTCCAACCGGCCAGCGAGCGGTAAACCTCATGTTCCGCCAGCGCTTGCTTGCGCAGCTCGGCTCGCTCGCGTTCCTCGCGTGCCCTCGCCTGGCGGTTCTGAAGGTCCTGCATGATGGCACAACCCGGCGCAGCCGCGCAAATCGCCGCGGTCAAAAGAAACGCAAACGTCCTTGAAAACCTCACTGGCATATCCCAATCCAAGAAGATGTAACTTGAAAAGAAAATCCCGCCATTTCCGAGTTGTCAAAACCAACCGCTTTGCAATGATAGACTTTCTTGACGCCAGCAGGGGTCTGAGGGGCTTCGCGGCAGGAGGGGGCAATCAAACACCAAATTGTACGAATGACTAAAACCGCAGCCGCAACCAGTCCCGACGATTACGCGCAAGCGCCGGTAAACGCGGGTCTCAGTGCCGAAGAGAAAATTGCGCTTCTCCACGAGATGGTCCGCATTCGGCGCTTCGAGCAAACCGCTCTCAAATTTTACAGCCAGGGCAAGATGGGCGGCTTTCTTCACCTCTACATCGGCCAGGAATCGATCGCAGTCGGAACGGTCTCCTTGCTGGGAGACGACGATCATGTGATCACTGCCTATCGCGATCATGGACATGCGCTCGCCTCTGGCATGGGCATGAACGAGTGCATGGCGGAACTTTACGGCAAGGCCACCGGATGCTCGAAAGGCAAAGGTGGCTCGATGCATTTTTTTGCGCCGGACAAGAACTATTGGGGTGGTCACGGCATCGTCGGCGGCCAGACCCCGCTGGGCCTCGGTCTCGCGTATGCCATTAAATATAAGGGGCTCAAGGGCGCATCGCTGTGCTTCCTTGGTGACGGTGCGGTCAATCAAGGCTGCTTCTACGAATGCCTTAACATGGCTTCGTTGTTCGATCTGCCGGCGATCTACATCATCGAGAACAACAAGTACTCGATGGGCACAAGTCAGAATCGCTCCTCCGTGGTTGACAAGTGTCTTGCTCAGCGCGCGGAGGCCTTCGGCATTGACTGGGAGCAGGCCGACGGGGAAGATCTCTACGAAGTACGAGCTGTCACACAGAAGGCGCTCGATCGGGCGCATAACGACTCCAGGCCGACTGTAATCGAATTCGATACCTATCGTTACTACGGGCACTCGGTCGCGGATGCCAAACACAAGGGCGGCTACCGCAAAGAGGAGGAGATCGAAAAATACAAGAACGAGCACGATCCCATTCGGATTTTCAAGAATCGCCTCACCGCCGAAAAGGTTCTCAGCGAAGAACAATACGAAGCCATAGACGCCGAGCTCAAAAAAGAAGCCAACGCTTCCGCCCAATTCGCCGACGAAAGCCCGCCTCCCTCCGAGGAAAGCATTTTCGAGGACGTCTATTACGAAGTCGACCGCCAAACGGAGGCCGGCCGGAGAGGGAGATTCTTCTTCAACGACTGAGGATGACAATTCTTTTCACAATCAGCATTTTCTGAAACATGGCCCTCATCGAGTACCGCGAAGCTCTCAACCAGGCATTTGCCGAGGAAATCGAACGCGATCCGAACGTAGTTCTCATCGGAGAGGAGGTTGCTCAGTACGATGGGGCCTACAAGGTGACTCGCGGTCTCTGGAAAAGGTTCGGCGACCAAAGAGTGGTTGATACTCCGATCAGTGAAGCGGCTTTCATTGGCATGGGTGTGGGCGCTTCCATGCTTGGCATCCGTCCGGTCATCGAACTCATGTTCTGGAGCTTTGCAACAGTCGCCTACGATCAGATCGTCAATAACGCTGGCCAGATCCGCTACATGAGCGGGGGCCTCATCAATTGCCCGATCGTCATTCGCGGCCCTGCGAACGGGGGAACGAACGTCGGAGCCACACATTCGCATACGCCCGAGAACTGGCTTGCGGCTGTACCCGGCCTTAAAGTCGTGTGCCCCGCCACCGCGTACGATGCGAAAGGGTTGATGAAATCCTCCATCCGCGACAACGACCCGGTCATGTTTCTCGAAAACACGCTTCTTTATGGCGAGCGGGGCGAGGTGCCGGAGGAAGAATATCTTATCCCTCTCGGCCTGGCCGATGTCAAGCGCGAGGGATCCGACGTCTCTCTGATTGGCCATGGGCGATCAGCTCTCCTGGCCCTCAAGGCCGCCGAGATCCTCGAGGCCGAACACAAAATCAATGCGGAAGTGGTGGACTTGCGTTCGATACGCCCTCTTGACCAAGATGCTGTGCTCAATTCAGTGCGCAAGACCCACCGCGCTGTGCTTGTTGATGAAAACAAGGCCTTCTGCGGTGTCTCCTCGCAGATTTCCTCCCTCATTATGGAGAATGCCTTCGACGATCTGGACGCTCCTGTAAAGCGGGTGACTTCGCTCGATGCTCCGGCTATCTACTCGCCTGCGGTTGAGCCTCACCAGCTTCCCACGCCGCAGCGGATTGTCAAAAAGGTGCTCGAGATTTGTTGAGAGAACCCTGAATTCCCCAAAAACCCCTCATTCCCCATGCCTATTATAACGATGCCCAAGTTGAGCGACACGATGGTCGAAGGAACCATTGCTCGCTGGAAGAAAAAACAAGGCGACACCATAGAAACGGGTGACATCCTCGCCGAGGTGGAAACCGACAAGGCCACTATGGAGATGGAGGCCTTCGATGAAGGCGTGCTCAAGGAAATCTACGTGGGTGACGGAGGGGTTGCGAAGGTTGGAGAGAAGGTGGCGCTTATTCTCGCCGAGGGCGAGACCGCTGGCGAAGCGCCTGTGGCTGCCGCTCCGAAGGCGGATACTGCCGCCGCCGGCAAACCGGCGGAGCCCCAGGCGGCTCCTGCGCCGGCCGCCCCGGCCGCAGCGGCTCCGACGGGCGCCCGCGTCAAGGCCTCGCCACTGGCCAAGAAGGTTGCCGCAGAGCGTGGTGTTGGGATCGAGGGCATCCAGGGCACCGGCCCAGGCGGACGCGTCGTTGCCAAGGACATTCCCGAAAAGGGCGCTGCGCCGGCCGCCGCCGCTCCAGCTCCGAAAATTCAAGCCGCCGCGGGCAAAGGCGACCAGCGCGTTGCTCTCACCGGCATGCGCCGCGTGATCGCTGAACGGTTGCTTGCGAGCAAGACGCAGCTGCCACATTTCTATCTTTCCGTCGAGGTCGATGCGAGCTCGCTCATGCGCCTACGCAAGGAACTCAACACTGCGAACGAAGCCGCCGGGATGCCGAAGCTGACGGTCAACGATTTTGTTTTGCTCGCCGTCGGCCGCGCCGCCGCCTCGCATCCCTATATCAACGCCTCGTGGGCGGGGGATTCCATTGTCCAGTACGGCAGCGTGAACATTTCGGTTGCCGTGGCAGTGGATGAGGGTTTGGTCACCCCCGTGATTCGCGACGCAGACAAGCTCTCGCTCAAGGAAATAAGCGCCACGGTCAAGGACTTTGCCAAGCGCGCGCGGGAGAAGAAGCTCAAGCCCGAGGAATATCAGGGCGGCACCATCACGCTCTCGACTCTCGGCGCCTATGGCATCGAGCAATTCTTCGCCATCATCAACCCGCCGCAGGCCGCGATCATTGCCGTAGGCGCCATCGTGAAGAAGCCAGTGGTCAATGCGAAGAATGAAATCGTCGTTGGCGAGCGCATGACCGTTTCACTGAGCGGCGACCACCGTGTGGTTGACGGGGCTGTCGGCGCGGAATATCTGAGCACACTGCGCAAGCTGATCGAGAATCCGGCGCTAATGTTGTTCTGACAGTCCTCGGCATTGCGCGAACATTGAGCTGAGCCGAGCAGGCAACCTCGAGCTATTGGACGAACTCCCGGCATTTCTTGTTCGCGCGCGCAGGCTGCTTGTCTTTACCGGCGCGGGCATTTCCACCAGCAGTGGAATCCCTGATTTTCGAGGACCGCAGGGAGTATGGAAAACGCGGCAGCCGGTCTATTACGACGAGTTCCTGGCTTCGGAGGAGGCGCGAATCGAATATTGGGATTACAAGCTCGAGGCTTGGCCCACGATGCGCGATGCCCAGCCGAACGATGTCCATCGCGCCATCGTGGAGCTGTATCACACCGGAAAGTTGCTGGCCGTGGTTACGCAGAACATCGACGGGCTGCATCAAATGGCCGGGCTTCCGGAAGAACAAGTCGTCGAGCTGCACGGCACCAATCGGTGGATCGAGTGTCTGGCGTGCAAGAGGCGTTTTGATCCGCAGCCGCTTTTTGATGAGTTCTCCTTCACCCTGCGACCGCCGCGCTGTTCGGAGTGCGCGGGGTTGCTGAAACCCGCGACCATTAGCTTCGGCCAAAACTTGGACCCAAGTACGCTGCACGCTGCGGAGCGGGCTGCGGAAGAGTGCGATTCGGTGATCGCGCTGGGATCCACCCTTTCTGTCTATCCGGCGGCCGGGTTTCCTTTGGTGGCAGCCCGACGCGGCGTTCCGTACGCCATCGTCAATCGAGGTCCCACCGATCATGACGGCCTCGCTGAAGTCACCGTGCGGCTCGAAGGAGATGTCGGAGTGATCTTTCCAAAGGCCGTCGAGCAGTCGCTGTCGGGTCGGATCTTGTGAAGTGAAAAGGTTTGGGCTTCTGGTGGCGTGGGCCACTCTCGTGTCGCAGGTCGTCTTGCTGGCGCAGGACTGGGAGAGACTTGAGGGCTGCGAGTTTTTCGAGGGTTCGCACAGCGACGGCGATAGCATCGAGGTTCGCCGCGGCGGAAGGCACTACGTTTTCCGTTTGTATTTTGTGGACTGTGTCGAAAAGAATCCCGCCTCGCGTGCTCGACGCGCGGAGCAAGCGCGGTATTTCGGCGTGAAGGATTCCGAGACCGCGTTGCGAGCAGCGTATCTCGCGAGAAACTTCACGAAGAACGAGCTGCGCAAGCCGTTTACGATATATACGTTCTGGCAACCTGTAGATCCTCTCGGAGATAATCCGTCCATTCGCGCCTTTGTAGAGACCGCTGACGGCAAGGACCTTTCCAGGTTGCTCGTCAGCGAGGGTCTAGCCATCATCCGGCACGGCATCACGGCGGTGTCGGATCATCCCAACGGTCGGCGAAGCAGCGAAATCTCCTCAGATCTGAAAAAAGCGGAAGCTGAAGCGATAGCGTGGAAACGTGGAGCTTGGCGGCTCGCCACATCCGGCGAACTCGCAGACGGCCAGACGGCGCCCTTTGAGGCGACGGATCTCGAGGGCCTGATTTCCCGTGCGGGCACAAGGGTCCAGGTACGCGGGCTCATCGCTCGTGTTGGCACGCTGCGAGGTAGGCGGATGACCTTCATTAACTTCGGGGGTCGTGGTAGAGACGGCCTTACTGGCATTATTCGCGCGAAATTTCTCCCAGGCTTCGTGCACCGCTTTCCGAACGGGCTCGAAAGCGCGCTTGTCGGAAAGCACGTGCTTCTTGAAGGTCTGATCACCCTCTATCGTGGTAATCCGCAGATCGAACTCGAAAGTCCTAGGCAGCTGCGCATCGAACGGGAAGGACTGAAGCCGGCATCGACAACGCCGCCCGACGAGGTTGCGGCGGTGCGATGACTGCCGAAATTCTCCCGGTATTTTCTCTATTCGTTCGTTGAAATGGACTCTGAAGAACGCCTTCCGGGCGGAGCCTTTGCCGAAAAAATCCTTTAATTGGCTTTGAAAATATCATATTAAAGAGCCCAGAGGGCGAGTGTTGCTCTTCCGAACTTCCGCGAAATGAAGGCACCCTTTACCGCGCTGTGGGAAATCTTCACCGGGGCCGGATGATACCGGCGGATTCGATATGGCTTACGGAATGTCCAGAGGCGGCGGGCGACCCGTGGGGTGCGCACCAAGATTGCTTATTGGCCTCTTGGTCGCACTCGGTGCGATAGCAACGTATTACTTCGGCACCGAGCGATACGAGAACCCTGTAACGGGCCGCGTTCAGCGCGTGGCATTGAGTCCCAAAGAGGAAATCGCGCTCGGTCTCAACTCTGCGCCAGAAATGGCCCGGCAGCATGGCGGTCTCTATCCCGACCAGCAGGCGCAAGACTTGGTGAAAGGGATAGGCGAACGGCTTGTTCGCGCAAACGTCGAGATCAACCAGAGTCCCTACTATTATCAGTTCCACCTCCTTGCCGACCCTGAAACGGTCAATGCCTTCGCTCTGCCGGGTGGCCAGGTGTTCATCACTGTCGGGCTGCTCAAATTGCTGAAGAGCGAGGATGAGGTGGCGGGTGTGCTCGGCCACGAGATCGGTCACGTGGTAGGGCGGCATTCGAACGAACAAATGGCCAAGGCTCAGCTCAGTCAGGGGCTGGTTAACGCGGTCGTTATGGCTGGCGGGAGCGACTACGGCATGACGGCCGGCCAAATTGCGCAATTCGTGAGCCAGCTCAAGAATACCGCCTATGGCCGTGACGACGAGTTGGAGTCAGACAAGTTGGGAGTGCGCTTCATGAAACGCGCGGGTTATGACCCGTATGCGCTTATTCGCGTTATGGAAGTGCTCAAACGAGCAGCCGGTGGTCGCGCGCCCCCCGAATTCTTGAGCACCCATCCGGATCCAGACAATCGGGTTGAGCGGATCAAGGAAGCCATCAGGCAGACCGAAACGGCTGGCTCGACCCCCTGACTATTCGGAAGATTCTCTTGGTCCTTGGTATAGTTTAGCCGTCAACGTGGTGAATGTGCCGCGTCTCCTCGGCTGAAATGGCGTACACGGTGTCCTCGCCGATGTTGGTCGCCTGATCTCCGATTCTCTCCAGGAACCGGGAGATAAAAATGAGGTCCATGTAACTGGGAATGTGATCCACGTTGCGGGTCATCAACTCGGTCATCTTGTCGGCGAATGTCCGGTTCATCTCGTCGAGCCGGCGGTCGCGTTCCTTAAGGCCGCGAGCTAGTTCGAGATCAACGTCGGCAAAGGAGCGCACGGCGTCCTTTACCATGGTTTCGGCGTAATGAAAAATCGGCTCGAGCTCGATAAGGTCATCCACGGCGGGTCGCGCAATCAGTTTGCGGCTCCGGCGTGCAATATTTACCGCCTGATCGGCGATGCGCTCGAGATTCACGCTCAGTTTCATTGTTGAAATCACGTTGCGCATGTCAGAGGCAAGCGGGTGGAAGCGCAGCATGATGCTGACGCCTTCGCGATCAAGTTGAACTTCCAGCGTGTCCACCTCCTCGTCGTCCGCGATTACCGTGTTGCACCAATCCTCGTCGCGGTCGAAAAGGCCTTTCCTGGTGTTTTCGAGGTTGCGCTCTGTAAGGCTGGCCATCATCAAGGCGTCGTTACGCAGTGAGCGCAATGCCTCTTCGAAGTTGCTGAGAATGTGAGTATTCGGCATGGTGATGGTATCTGTGCTCATAGTGTTCCTGGCGGAGATCAACCAAATCGGCCCGTGATGTAATCCTCGGTTTGCTTCTCGCCAGGATTGGTAAAAATTTTCTGCGTTTCGTCGTATTCGATCAGCTTGCCGAGATAGAAAAATGCGGTCCTGTCCGAGCACCGCGTCGCCTGCTGCATGTTGTGGGTAACAATCACGATGGTGAACTGGTGCTTGAGCTCGTGAATGAGGTCTTCGACCTTGGCGGTCGCAATTGGATCGAGTGCGGAACATGGCTCGTCCATCAGAAGGATTTCCGGCCGGTTGGCAATGGCGCGAGCGATGCAAAGGCGCTGCATCTGACCGCCCGAAAGCCCGAGAGCACTGTCCTGCAAGCGATCTTTGACTTCGTCCCAGAGTGCGGCGCCTCTCAGACTGTGCTCTACGGTCTCATCGAGGATGCGCTTGTTGGAAACCCCGGCTATGCGCAAGGAATAGACGATATTCTCGTAGATGGACTTTGGGAACGGGTTCGATTTTTGAAACACCATCCCGATGCTGCGGCGCAACGCGATGATCTCGATCTTCTTGTCATAGATGCTCCTGCCATTGAGGAGGATATCGCCTTCGTGATGCACGCCATCGATCAAGTCGTTCATGCGGTTGAAGTTTCGCAGCAGTGTGGATTTTCCACAACCGGACGGCCCAATGAAGGCGGTGACTTGCCGCTGGGGAATCTCCATGTTGATCTTAAAGAGGGCCTGCTTCTTGCCGTAGTAGAAATCGAAGTCGCAAACCTTCAAAAAGTCGGCACGCGCCTGGGATAATTCCGACGGAGCGGCTGACTGCGGGGACGCGGTGTGCGGCGGGTGTGAATCCATGGTCTTGATCATATCGCGTTTATCTCCTGCGGAACACAACCTGCGCAGTAATATTGGCGATAGTGACAAGAATCACCAGCACCAACGATGCTGTCCAGGCCATCTTGATCTGATGCTCGAACGGGAGTGTTGAAAAATTGTAAATGAGGACGGACAGCGAAGCCGTCGGCTCCCGCAATGATTGGATCCAGAACTGGCTGAAGAGCGCGGTGAAAACGAGGGGCGCCGTCTCGCCGGCCGCCCGCGCTACGGCAAGCATTATGCCGGTCATGATAGCCGGCAGAGCGTCGGGAAGCACGACCCGCCAAATCGTTTGGAAATTCGTTGCTCCCAACCCGTAGGACGCTTCCCGATAAGCCTTAGACACCCCGAGCAGCGCCTGCTCGGCTGTAAGGAGGATCGTCGGCAGGATAAGGATTGCCAGCGCGAAGCCGCCGGCCCAAGCCGAAAAGCCGCCAGTGGTAAGAACAACCACCGCGTAAGCAAACACACCACAAATGATTGAGGGAATGCCTGTCAGGAGTTTGGCGACGAAGCGCACGGCGTTCGAGAGCCGCGAGTAGGGGTCGTACTCGTTGATGTAGATGGCGGAAAGAATGCCGAAAGGGGTAGCGAGTGCGAGCGCGATGCCCACCATGAGGAGTGTTCCCACCACCGCGTTGCCGAAGCCACCTCCGGTCATGCCTGCAGCGGGCGGAAGCTCGGTGAAGACGTTCCAGCTCAACAATGGCAGGCCATTCTTTAGAACGAGAAAGACAATCGAAAGGAGAGGAACAAGAGTGAGAAGCGCAAGCCCGACGCAGATTCCACTCAGAAACTTGCTCCACAGAGAGCGGGCGCTCGATCGGGCAGCCTTCGCTCCGGAAAAGAAGTCGGTGGGTTCTGCGGTTGCGGTATTCATCGTGATATTCTCAGTTAGCGTATTCCCGCAGTCTTCTTCTGCGTGTAGCGAAGGACGGCCTCGCCGGCGATGTTGACGAAGAGAGTGATGACGACCAGCAGGAGAGCGGCGTACATCAACGAACTGACCTGGAGTCCTTCCGCCTCGCCGAATTGGTTGGCGAGAAGCCCGGCCAGGGTGCCGGCCGGAGAGAGAAGCGACGAAGTCAGCCGCGAGCTGTTTCCGATGAGCATCGCGATGGCCATGGTTTCTCCCATCGCACGCCCCAGTGCCAGAATCGTCGCGGCGACGATTCCGGGCGCGGCCGTCGGAAGAATAACGCCAAAGATTGCCTCCCATCTGGTCGAACCGAGCGCATAGGCTCCCTCGCGCAATGTCCCGGGCACCGCGACGAGCGCGCTGCGCGAGATCGCGGTGATCGTGGGAAGGATCATGAGCGCGAGAACCAAGCTCGCCGTGAGCATGCTGTTGCCGTACGCGGGAGGCGCGAAAATGCTGTTCAGGACCGGGATGTCTTTGAAGGCAACGACGGCCCAAGCCCCAAAAGCCTGGACGAGCGGAATCACTACGAAGATGCCCCAGAGCCCGTAAACCACGCTGGGAATCGCCGCCAGCATCTCCACCGTAAAGCGGACAAATTGACGGACGGGGAGAGGCAGGAAATCCTCACTCAGAAAAATGGCAATCGCCAGGCCCAAGGGCAGGGCAAAAATCAGTGCGATCACCGAGCTGACAACGGTACCGATCAGAAATGGAGAGACTCCATAAATGTTGCGGTTCGGCACCCATTTTGAATTGGTCAGAAAGTCGAGTCCGAATTTCTGAATCGAAGGAGCTGCCTGCCGGGTGATCTCTATGATAATCCAGGCGAGCATGGCCACGGTTGCGGCTGACGCCACCCAGCAAAGCACGCGGAAGAGATCAGGCCGTCTCTTGAACTCTTTGATGCCGCCTTGCTCGATCGCTGGAGCGTCCGTTTGCATATGCCTGAAGACCAGTCTGTAGAATTATTTTACAGCTGCCAGGGCAGCCTTGCTCTTCTCAACAACAGCGGCAGGGAGCGGGATGTAGCCGAGTTCACTCGAAAACTTCTGACCTTCGGTCAGGCCGTAGGTTATGAAGCCCTCGAGCGCCTCGAGTTTCGCCGCGTCGCTGTATTTCTTGTAAAGCAGGAGCCAAGTGAAGGTTGCGATTGGATAGTCCTCGGCGCCTGTCGGGTCTTCCGGCCATACGCGGAGGTTCTCCGGGAACGTGACGTTTGCGAGGGTCGCGGTGCCGCTGGCATCCGTGGGTTTCACGAATTTGCCGCTTTTATTCTGCAGGCTCGCCATGGAGAGGCCATTGTGCACTGCGTAACCGTATTCGACATAGCCGACGGTGCCCGGGCTCTGCTTGATCAACGCCGTGACGCCCTCGTTACCCTTTCCGCCTGCGCCGACCGGCCACGTCACGGACTTATCGCTTCCAACTTCATCGGCAAAATCCTTGCTGATCGCGGCAAGATGTTTCGTGAAAACAAATGTGGTGCCGCTTCCATCCGACCGAAAAGCGACGTTGATGGGCATATCGGGGAGGGTGACTCCGGGATTGTCCTTGGCAATCGCCGGATCGTTCCATTTCGTTACCTTGCCAAGGAAGATTCCAGTGTAGGCATCGCGTGAAAGCTTGAGGTCAGTAACCCCGGGCAGGTTGTAGGCGATCACAATGCTGCCGGCAGTGGCAGGGATCATCACAACGCCTTGCCCAACTTTCGCAATTTCCTCGTCGCTCATCGCGGCATCGCTCGCGCCAAAATCGATCGTTCCCTGGGCAAACTGCTTGACGCCCGCTCCGGATCCTACCGATTGGTAATTTACCTGCACTTTTGGATGCAGCTTATTGTACTCGACCGCCCAGCGCTGGTAGAGGGGGGCCGGAAAGGTGGCACCCGCGCCGGAAAGTTGCTGGGCCGTCGCGGAAGTGGCGAAGATTGCCGAGACGATTGCGCCAATGGTAGTGAGGGAAGTGAATTTCATGTGTGGTTCGTGTGTCCGGGAGTAAAATCAACTGATTAATTGGGAAACGCCAAAGGTGGGATTGTGACAATTTTGTCACAACTTTGAAAGGGCGGCTATCTCAACCGCGAGTATCCGTTGGGGAAAGTCTCGTGACTATGCGCCAAAAATTCAGCCCTTTTTCTCTGCACTCGTATTTTCGCCGAGTATTTCCTTCGATCAGCCCATTGAATTGCCAATGAACTCCATTGCACCTTCGAAAGACCACGAAATCTTCAAACGCATCCACAACGATATGATCGACAGTTTTGACGAGGAACTGGAGATGGAAGTCGAGGACGGGATGCTGCCGGAATGGAAGGTTCCGGAGACGCAGGAGGAAAAGGATGCTGCAAAGGTGGCACGGCGGCAATATTTCCGCGAGCTCTTCCGCATGCAGGGCGAGCTCGTGAAGCTGCAGGAATGGGTGGTTGCCTCCGGCCACAAGCTGGTGATTCTCTTCGAAGGAAGGGACGCCGCGGGCAAGGGTGGCGTCATCAAGCGGATTACCCAGCGACTCAATCCCCGCGTATGCCGGGTCGCGGCACTGCCGGCGCCGAACAATCGCGAGCGCACGCAATGGTACTTTCAGCGCTACGTGGTGCACCTTCCCGCAGCCGGCGAGATCGTGCTGTTCGACCGCAGTTGGTATAACCGAGCCGGTGTCGAGCGCGTAATGGGCTTCTGCACCGACGATCAGTACGAGGAGTTCTTCCGTTCGGTGCCGGAGTTCGAGAAAATGCTCATCCGTTCCGGCATTCAGCTCATCAAGTACTGGTTTTCCATCACCGATGACGAACAGGAGTTTCGCTTCAGTTGCCGCGTTCATGATCCGCTCAAGCAATGGAAACTCAGCCCGATGGACCTCGAATCCCGCCGGCGCTGGGAGGACTATACCAAGGCCAAGGAGACAATGCTCGACCGTACTCACATTCCCGAGGCCCCCTGGTGGGTCGTGCAGGCGGTGGACAAGAAGAAGGCGCGCCTGAATTGCATCCATCACCTCATCAATCAGGTGCAGTATCGGGAGGTGGCGCGCGATCCTATTGTTCTGCCGGAGCGAGTCTATAACCAGGACTACCACCGCCATCCGGTTTCGTCGGAAATGATTGTGCCGGCAGTGTACTGATCACCTCTCTCTTACTCCTTCACTGGCGACGGTTTTATCTAGCGAATTCGGCAGCATGCAGGGTTGCTGTGACTGAATTGTAACAATCTTATCAGTGCGCTGGGCGAAGGACTGTGGGCATTTTTGTGCCCTATGAAACGCTTCGCAAGCGCAGTTGAGATTCTCGTCGTTACGCTCGCTGTAGCGAGCATACCCAGCATAAGCTCCGCTCAATATACGTCGAGCAACCGTGACGTGCTCGTTCCGAATACCGGCGTCTGGCCGCAAGCTGGAGTGTCTCTTGCGGGGACGACATTTATCAATCTTGGGCTACAGGGTGTCGGCCGGATCCCTTCGACCGCCGTCGACCCGATGACAGGAGAATCACTCGGATCCATTTCCGATATGCAGGTCACGGGATGGGCCAGCATCGGCAACGGCGAATTTGGCGGTATCTTCACTTCCTACCCGATAGGGGCTTCAATAACGGATCGACGTTTTCGAACTACGCCGCCCGCATCAATCAATTCTCCTTTGCCTTCAAACCCTACACCTCGTCTACGGCAACCACCCAGCAGAACCAGATAATCTTCACGGGAAACTTGGGCTCGACACTCTTTACCTACGATCACGACAACGATGCAGCAACGGCACCGGTCCCGACGACCGGACTGCTTGCCACTTCCAGCCTTCCGCTATTCGGCGTGACGACGCCCGCGAGCGGGACTCCTACCACCATCGCCAGTGTTACGTTGAATAACCGTTTGACTCTCGATAGCGAAGGCCTCGCTTTCGACCCGCGCGCTGGCCGGGCTGGCTCAGGCTGGATCGGGGACGAATATGGCGCTTATGTTTATCATTTTGACGCGAATAAACAGATCGATGGCGCAGTCGCACTGCCGGCGGCTTTGGTGCCCCATGCTCCTGCCGGAACAATAAACTTTGCCCAAGATCCTCCAGCGAACGGAAGGCGCATAAACCAAGGCATGGAGGGCATCGCGGTCAACCAGGATGGCACCAGGCTCTTCGCGCTGCTCCAGAGCGCGACAATTCAGGATTCGGGCTCAGGCAACCAGGGACGCACCAATAGCCGTTTGCTCGTCTACGACATTTCGAGCAGCGATAGTCCCGGCCAGCCGATTGCTCAATATGTGATTCAGCTGCCTCGCATAGACGATACCGGCTCGACGAATAATGGGGAAACGGTTAACCGCGCTGGAGCGCAGAGCTCGATTGTCGTTTTGAATGATCATCAGCTCCTTGTGCTTTCACGCGACGGCAATGGCCGAGGCGCAACCGGATCGCCGGTATTCAAGTCGGTCCTGCTGGCAGATCTCGCGAACGCGACCAACATTGACAGATCGTTCGATGGCGAAGGCGCATCGGTCGCCCCAGCCGGTCAACTCCAGGCGGCTGTGACACCGATTGCCTGGACCGAAGCCCTCAATCTCCTGGGCAAGCTCGATCTGAGCTTCGCTGAGCTTGAAAAATTCGGCCTGAATCTTAGTACCGCTCCGGGAGACCTCAATACGCTCTCAGAAAAATGGGAAGCAATGTCTTTGGTTTCCGTGGGCGATCCGGCCACGCCTAACGATTACTTTCTTTTTATTGGCAACGACAATGATTTCATGACTGCGTCCGGCAAGCTGCTGGACGCGGACGGCACACTCGAGAACTACAACGCCGGGCTTGAAAACGATACTTTTGTACTGGCTTACCGGGTGCAGATAGTTCCGGAGCCATCAACAATGGCGTTTTTGGCCTTGACAGGCTCCGGCTTGGCGATTGTCGTGCTGCGCCGCCAGCAGCTCCACCGCAGCTAGTCTCTAGCGCCGCTTATCGAGCGCGCCCCCTCGTCATTGCGCACTCTGCGCGCCTTGACACCGCGACGCGCCAACGAGAGTTGGATTTTTGGGGTGTCTTTGCGCTAAAGTTCGTAATGGCTTTGTTTGCACTGACCCCAGTTGAAACAAGAATTCTCGGCTGCCTGCTCGAAAAGGAGCGAATCACGCCGGAGAACTATCCGCTTTCGATCAACAGTTTGATTGCAGCATGCAATCAATCTACAAACCGGGATCCGGTCGTTTCGTATGACGAGAAGACCGTCGAAGCAGGCTTGGATTCGTTGCGGGAAAAGAAGCTGGCTACGATGACCCTGGGCGCCGGATCACGCGTTCCAAAGTACCGTCACAACTTGCTGGATCATTTCGAGCTGAATCAACGGGAGGTCGCACTGCTTTGCGTGCTGCTGCTGCGCGGGCCGCAAACGCTGGGCGAGCTTCGCCTCCGAACGGAGCGCCTTCAGTTCTTCGACAGCTTGGAACAGGTCGAATCCTTTCTCTCCGATATGGGAAAAGATGATAATCCGCTCGTTCGGATCTTGCCCGCCAGACCCGGGCAGAAAGAAAAGCGTTACGTCCAGCTCGTTTCCGGCGAGCCGGTGTTGCCCGACCATCTCGAAAGCGAAGTTTCCGCCTTGGTCCCGACGGAAGAGCGCTCGCAGGATCAATCGCGAATTAAGGAACTCGAGAACGAAATCGCCGCGATGAAGACGGAGCTGCAACAGTTGCGGCAGGAATTGCTTTCATTTCGAAAGCAATTTGAGTAAGCGTTTGCATCTGTCAGTGCAACGAGTGCAACGAAGGCTTGTCTTCTTCACGAGCGTGGGATGTGCTTGCCTGTTCTTCGCCGCGTGCGCGCCTGTAGCCGATCGAGGCGCTCGATTGCCTGGTGTTCGACTGGCCCTCCTCCCGCCGAATGTCCATGGTCGGTTGATCGCCAGGACGATGCGGCCTCAGTATCTCACGATTCACTCCACCGCGAACATGGGTGCGACCGCTTTGCAGCACGCTCAATACCTCCTTGTGAAGGGCAAGCGCAGCAAGAACAACCCCCGCTTTGGCCGCTCCGGTTGGGTGACGTGGCACTTTACAGTCGATGACCGCGAAGCTGTAGAGCACTTGCTGCCCAGTGAGCAAGGTGATCACGCCGACTATGGTGGCCCGGGTGACCGATTGAGCATCGGAATCGAGATCTGCGAATTCCGGCATCGCGCCCGGCAGTCAGCTGCCATCGATCGGGCCGCCGGTCTTGCGGCGGCTTTGGCCGAGCGTTGGAACATCCCTACACGGAATATCGTACCTCACATGCACTGGCCGCGCTGGGATTATCGATATGGAAAGCCTTGTCCCCGCATACTTCTCGAACGCGATCGCAAGGCCCGTGGCGGATGGCGCCCCGGTACGAAGTGGAGGAGTTTCATCGCCCGGGTAAAGTGGTATCGGTGAGTCTGTTTTGAGTACACCCGTGTTCCAACTCGGAATCCCGCCGAGCGACGTTCCCTTTCCCCAGCCATTCGGAAACAGCAACCGGAATTTCCGGCCGTACGCGGCAACCTCCCATTGACGGAGAGAGTGGCTTTCATAGGATCGGCCTATGACTTTAGAGGATGGGTCTCGCAAGCTTGGCTCGACCGGGCCAAACGTTTTTCCGCTCGCACTCGGATGCATGGGGATGTCCGGCATGTACGGCCGGACGGACGATCAGGAAAGCATCGCCACGATCCACGCCGCGCTCGACTGCGGGGTCACGCTCCTTGACACGGGAGACTTTTATGGAATGGGCCACAATGAGATGCTGATCGGCCGTGCGCTCACGGACCGCCGCGGCAAAGCCTTGCTCTCCGTGAAGTTCGGGGCTTTGCGCGCTCCCGACGGCGGATGGACAGGCTTCGACGCACGGCCAGTCGCCGTCAAGAACTTCGCGGCTCAGAGCTTGACCCGCCTCGGAGTGGACCACATTGACATCTACCGTCCGGCCCGATTGGATCCTCAGGTGCCCATAGAGGACACGATTGGAGCCATCAGCGAGCTGGTGAAGGCCGGCTACATCCGCCACATCGGGCTGTCCGAGGTCGGACCCGACACCATCCGCCGCGCACATGCCATCCATCCCATCTGCGACCTTCAGATCGAGTACTCGCTGATCAGCCGTGCTCCTGAGACGCAGATTTTTCCGGTCCTCGAGGAACTTGGCATTGGCATTACGGCGTATGGCGTTCTTTCACGAGGACTGCTGAGCGGTTCAACGCCGACGGGACCGGGAGACTTTCGTGCTCATCTGCCGCGCTTTAGCGGTGAAAACCTCGTTCAAAACCAGCGCCTGGTCGCAGAATTGAAGCACGTGGCGTCGGAGAAGGGCATCACTCCTTCGCAATTGGCGATCGCCTGGGTGCTCGCAAAAGGAAAAAACATCGTCCCCGTGATAGGCGCGCGGAAGCAGGTCCAGCTCTCCGAATGTTTCGGAGCCGCTAAAGTGAAGCTCTCTGCGGCGGAAATAGCACGGATCGAAGAGGCCATGCCTTTGGCGGCAGTCGCAGGTAGCCGCTACGATGAAGAGCAGATGAAAATGCTGGATAGTGAACAGGGCAAGGGTTCCTTCTGTTGAAAAATCTGCGGCGTCACACCAGAGCTCCTTCGTCAAATCTTGAACCCCTAGAAGCAGGGGCTTTCGCACTTCCGCAACGATGAGCAAGAATACGCCGCAGTTCGGGAATCGCGAACGTCTGGCCTATGGCGCTGGCGAGTTGGGACCTGCTATGGCAGGAAGCACCATCATTTTTTTCCAACTCGTGTTTCTCACCGACGTCGCTGGAATGAACCCTGGACTCGCCGGCAGCGTTCTGCTCATTGCCCGAATCTGGGATGCGGTGAACGATCCTTTGATCGGATGGCTGTCGGATCACACCCGAACTCCGTGGGGGCGCCGATTACCGTGGATGGTCGCTAGCGCGGTTCCTTTCTCCTGCTTCTTCCTGATGTTCTGGCTCGTGCCGGAGTTTGTAGACCCGGAGGCGCAGTGGCAGCCTTTCTTGTACTATCTCGTTGTCGCTGTACTCTACAGCACTTTTTCGACGTCGCTGGGGCTGCCCCATTCTTCGCTCACGGCCGAGCTCAGCCGTGACTATGACGAACGCTCGCGGCTGACCGCGTACAGGATGGGGTTCTCGCTGGGCGGCAGCGTCGGTGGACTCGTCGTGGCGCTGATCGTCTTTCACCTCCTCAAAGATTCGCCCAAGACAATCCAATATACCGTGTTCGGTGCCGCCGTAGCGGCTATTGGCTTCGTCGCGGTGATCTTCTGTCTTACCGGGATATGGAAAATCGCCATCGAGAGGGACCGTCAGCGCCTTCGGCGGCAGAATGCGGACGAGTTTGCGGCGAAGCCGCTGGCGCTGCGGGAACAGTTTCACCTAATCCTGGCTAACAAGCCGTTTGTTCTCGTTTGCGGAATCTACCTCTGTTCGTGGTTGGCGATGCAGTTCACAGCCACCGTTCTCCCTTTCTATACGCAAAGCTATTTGCGGCTTTCCGCCACCACGTTTCAGCTTCTGGCCCTTACTGTGCAAGCCACCGCGCTTTGCCTGATGCCATTCTGGGGATGGGTAAGCGTAAAGACGGGCAAGAAGCTGGTCTATTTTCTTGGAATGAGCCTTTGGTTGCTGGCCCAGGGCGGCTTGATGTATCTCCAGCCTGGCGCTACTACAATTATTTTCTTGATGGCCTTCGTCGCCGGTTTCGGCATTTCGGTCTGTTACCTCATCCCCAATGCAATGCTGCCGGACGTGATTGAATATGACGAATTGAAAACTGGTCGGCGGCGCGAGGGTATTTACTACGGTTTTTGCATTTTCCTGCAAAAGACAGCGCTGGCGATCGGAACATTCGTGGTCGGGCAATTGCTGGCATGGGCTGGCTATATCTCGAGTGGACCGAATGAAGCGACGCCCGAGCAGCCCGCCAGCGCTCTAATGGCAATCCGCTTGGCAATTGGACCCCTGCCCGCCTTTGTCCTGATCATCGGCATGATCCTAACGGCCTACTATCCGATCACCAGGGAGTCCCATCGCCGCGTGGTCGAGGAGCTTGACGCCCGTCGGCGCCAGACTTCTTCCTCACCTCGAAATTCGACGTAATCGGATAACCGCGCACCTGGCAACCAAGGCGCTCCAGCCACTTGGCAACGGCATGGTTGGAGTTGCCGAACAAGTGATACGCCGCGGGGTCCTGCGAAACCGGGATTTGGTCCCATTGACGGATCACAACGGAATCGACGTTCGACTGCCATCGGCTCTCGAGGTCCCGCCGGAGGCCGTCCGCCAGAGGACGCTCCACCCACAGGCGCGCGCAGCGATTTCCCCCAGCGGCCCGGAGGAAATCGGCTTCGTTCAGCGTGTAGGGAAGTTGCCTGCGTGAAAACGCGCCCTCTCCCAGCCCCGAGATGGCGCGTAACGCAGAGAGCGGACCCTGCGTCTCGAGGCCGTAGAAGTTCCACTCCCCAAACCCATACTCGAAGAAGGCTGCAGAGTCATCCGGCAGCGCCAACCGAGTATGGCGTCCATACTCGGAAAGAAAGACTGGTACGGGTTCTGCAACTTCCGCGGGCGAAATGACCTGCCAGGCGCAGCTCGACAAGCTCCAAGAAGCCACGATTCCGACAGTTAGTCGCCACGAAACAAACTTTCGCCCTTCGCCGCAGACCTTCATACCGTTGCTCTCTGACATTCTGAATGTTCGGACAAACGCGTCCGAAAGGCGGATTGCGAGTTTCCAACGCGAGAAACCTCCGAATCTAGGCGCTTCCCCTTAGCACGAACCAGTACGTCCAGAAGATCAAGAGAAGCTGAAGTGGCGCGCGAACGAGCAGGTAGCGCGGTCCGGCCGAGTGGCCTCCAAAGTCAATCCGCCTCATTGCCGCGTAAATATTCGAGGGAAAAATCGCGACCAGGAATGCGATGATCACGAAGCCGACCAGAGGCGATTTCGGCCACGCCAGGAGAGACACGGCGATAGCTGCCTCGAAAAATCCCGAAATCTGGATCAACGCACGTCGCTTGGGCAAAGAAGGCGGAAGCATCCCGGCCATGGCGTCTGTCTTGATGAAGTGTCCGATGGCTGCGAATAAGAAAACGAGAGCAAGCCCTAGCCGTCCGGCCCAGTACCCGTCCGCGCCGACTGCCTTCGCAATAAGGAAAGGCGCAATCAGCAATCCCGCCATGACGGCGATTTGCTTCATCTTCGCGGACCTCTTCCGTTATTGCCGCTCTTTAAGTCTATTCCGCTCTGCAGGTCCTTTTCTCTTTGACAATCCTTTCGCCCCGGATCTTGCGGGCATGATGGTCCGGGGTCGTGCACGACGCCGCTCACCAATGGATTCTCTGAGGGCCGCGAAGTTCCAATCGTTCTGACCCGCGATTGCTCGGAACTCCTTGAGGATAGCGCGCTGTATGGGAGTGATTTCATCTCTGGCGAGGATAGCCTCGACACCGTCTTCGATTCCTAGAAATGTCCCAAGCATGGCGACATCTTTGCCGCGGTTCCATGTGAACAGGACTTTTGATTCATGGGTTCCAACAATCAGGTTTTTGAAATCGATCATGATTTAGTGCCGCCCTTCCCTAGGCCGGGAGGCTTCCAGCTTAATCTAGCTTTGTCAAGGGATTTCGGGCGCTAGAGGACCGCCGCTCACTGGTACAGACGGTCGCACGGCGCTGCGCAGTCTTTCCAAGAACTCGGATTAAAGGGCTCATGGAAACAACCCGCGTGCTTGCCGGGCAGCGATTACCCGTTCCACGCCGATTGAGAGCGCAGACATTCGATGCGGAATTTTGCGCTCCTTTGAGCGTTTGATGACCCCAGTGAAAGCGTTATCAAGAATTCGGTAAAGTCTATCGGTGACCTCGATATCGGCCCAGAGGAAATTCTGCAGGTCCTGCACCCACTCGAAGTAGGAGACGATGACTCCACCGGAGTTGCAGAGAATATCTGGGATCACGAAGATCTCCGCCCACCTTTGATTGAGGATCTCGTCGGCCTCCGGCGTCGTTGGTCCATTGGCGGCCTCCGCGAGAATGCGGCAACGTAAGCGGCCGGCGTTCTCCTCGTTAATGACCCGTTCGACGGCGGCCGGAACCAACACGTCGCAAGGCAGTGTCAGGAACTCTTCCGGGTCCACACGCTCACCCAGGGGAAAATCATACAATGTGCCGTGATGGGCGACGTGTCGATCGGCGGCGGCAACATCGATGCCTTTCGGATCATAAATGGATGTCGTGTGATCGCTTATGCCGACCACTTTCATGCCCGACTTGAAAGCCAGCCCACCCGCCGTCACAGATCCGACATTTCCAAATCCTTGGACAATCGCCGTGCATCGACTTGGAGGTATCTTCAAATGGTCGAGGGCGCGATCGATTAGAAAGACCACTCCGCGGCCCGTGGCTTCACGGCGCCCCGCGATACCGCCGAGAGAAACAGGCTTGCCGGTGACGATCTCACCGAGGGCAAATCCGGCATGGACGGAATAGGTATCCATGAACCACCCCATGACCTGTTCGTTCGTTCCCATATCGGGTCCTAGGATGTCCATCTGCGGGCCAATGAATGGGATCAATTCCTGCAGGTAGCGGCGGGAGACGAGTTCCAGTTCATTCTTGGAAAGTTTCGGCGGATCGACGCGCACTCCGCCCTTGGCTCCGCCGTACGGCAGGCCGGTCAGAGCGCATTTCCAACTCATCCAAACGGCCAGTGCGGCGGACTCTCCGATCGTCAGACGCGGCGAGAACCGCGTGCCACCCTTGGTCGGTCCAATCGCGAGGTGATGCTGCACCCGATAGCCGTGAAATACTTCTACTGTGCCATCATCACGACGGATTGGCAGGGCAACGGATATCGCCCGCTTTGGATAAATGATCCGGTCGCGATTGCCCTCCGGGATGTCCAAGTAATCGGCGATGACCTCGAACTGCCGCTTTGCCATCTGAAAAAGAGGATCCGAGTAGATCGGGTCGGAGTAGTGAAAGCCGTCTGGCATAGGCAGGCACCCTACTTCGATTGCCTCGGTGCGCGAAGGAAAAGTCCTGCAGAGACCTCCTCATTGTGCCGGCACAGTGGTACGCACTCCACGGCCCAGGCTTTCGAAGCTGATGTCAAGAGGCGGGTAATTCTCCCAGCCTGTGTAATCGAAGTGCCACCATTCGAAGGGAAACGGAATAAAATTGTGTTTCTTCATGATCGCTTCGAGTCTAAGGCTGTTCTTTCGCTCTTCGATGGTCCACTTGCTTGAAAGTCGATGGGCTCTGTCGGAAAAATCGTCGTATCCGGTAGGCATCTTGAGTTCGTTTCCCATGCGATCGACGAGGGTGACGTCGACAGCCGTGCCCCGCGTATGCTTCCCCTTGCTCTTGTTTGGGTCTGACACGTAGCGCTCATCGGCAACGAGAGTCCACATTTTCCTCTGGACGGAAAACGGACGGTATCCGTCAAGAATCTTCAGGCACAGGCCGTCTGCCTGGAGTTCCCGCTGCACTCTCTGCAAAGCGGCCGCCACGTCGCTATGGACGAAGGCTGTGGGAAATGGATAGAGCACCTGCCCCGTGAAATTGCACATCGTCGCGTAGCGGATTTCCTGAAGAAGCGGCGGGTAGATCATCCCGACGTTTACCAGCTTGTGTTCGATGGCAACCGGCGATACGGGCGTGGACGCCTGCTGAGCCTGGCCGGAAAAGACGAACGATAGGCCAAAAAGATGGACGCAAGGTGTTATGGCCCTTAGGAGCCACGAACACGCAGCAGGGGCGGCTTTTCCCCGTGTCAGGAATGCCACAGTTCCATATGCCGCCGGTGGCTGTCCAAATACGAGCCAGGGGTGAAGAAAGTATCGTAGAATTTCAAATCAAGATGGTGTGCCTGCAGATACATCAGGTTGAACACACTTGGAATCGTTCCGGGGAACTTACCGAACTTGTCGTAGACGTATTGGGCCATATGCGCGACACAATCCTTGAACTCTTCGCTATGCACCTGCGCGCTGCCACGGACCCTTGAAGTCTCTTTGAATGGTCCCGGGGTCTCTGAGTTGAAGGGCCCGCCCGGCCCAAACTTGCGCAGTGCGAACGCTTCGACCGCCGCGCGCATGTTCGGATAGTGTGGCGGACAGAATGCCTCAAAGACACCTGGCAAACCCGTGAAATTCGGCAATGCCCAGCGATCGTCCGTGTCGAATCGAAACCCAAGCCCGGGAATATCCGGGTTTCCGCTGGCACCGAGAACAGTATAGGGGTCGATGCCGTCGTACATCCACCCTCCCAAGCCCGTCGCCTGCAGAGTCAGCGCCCCCGCATAGCATGCAGCGGAGAGCTCGACCGTCGCTTCTGTGAGCGTGTAGCGCTCCATGAACGAGAGCGGGTACGGAGAATCGACATTGACCAGATGCCGAAACTTATCCATTCCCGGAATCTGCTGCTTGTTGAAATCATCGTACACGCAGTACCCGTTCTGCACAAGAAAGCAGAAGATAGCGAGTTCGTGCTGCGCGAGGTCGGCAATGGGAACAATCAATGTCGTACCCGGTTTGTTTGCTACCCAAGTGTTGTGTCCCTCCATATATGGTTCCTCAGCAGGCAAATACAATCGCCTGTCCGACAGTTTTCGAATACGTCCCTTATGGGTGTCCAACCAAAACTTCAGATCGAAACTGGCCTCTTCATCTTTTGTTACGAGGGATTTCGCATCGCGCGTGGGAAAGAAGTAAACGCCGTCATCGTCCGTATAGAAGAACTCACTGGTATGAAAACCGGCGGATGACGGAAACGTCCGTCCTCCGGCAGCTCCTGCATAGTTCGAGAGGTGCGGCGCGTACTTTTTGTGACGGAAGATCAGGTGATGCCAGCCGGTATTGCCGCCGACCGCGGTGAGCACCATCATCTGCTCGAGCTCACTCAGCGGCATTGGGTCATACTCGGATTTGTACGCGAGCGGTCCGTCCGGGATTTCAGCTCCCATAAAAAACCGGCGCGAACGGCGCCCATAAATCGCTTCCAAAAGCGGGAACTCGATTGCTTCCTGCAACCCCTTGGGCAGGTCAGAGAATCCTTTAAGTAAAACACGGCCCCGTTCTCGCAGCGGGGCGCCAACAGAGTTAAGCCCGAGTCCGGACAACAACAATCCGGTTCCGGCCAACATTGTTCCAAGAGCTTTACGACGGGTTATATCCACCCATGACTCAGAGCGCTGCTTCATGCATACCTTCCGCTGTTGACCTCTGAATAATGAGAAGGGCGAGCCGAGTCAATGGCGAGGCGGAGGCGCCGCTCTCGCGTACTCGCTTTGCTCACCCTTGCGGACTGCCCGTTCCAAGGTCTATCTTCGCACCGCATAGGGTTTATGAGTTTCTAGTTCTTGGCCAATGGATCGCTTTTTGCTCATCGCGGCAGCGCTTTGCTTTCTGACCAGCTTCGGCTACACGCTGTATGCCCTCGGTGCGGGACGTTTCCGGCTGGGACGGCTGAACTTTGTCGCGATCCTGGCAGGCTTCGTCTTTCAGTCGGCGTTTCTGTACCTTCGCGGCAAGGCGGAAGGGTCCTGTCCGCTGAACAGTCTTTTCGATGTGTTGATCTTTCAGAGCTGGTCCCTTGTTCTTACCTACCTTATCGTCGGGCCGGCCTTCAGGCTCTCGCTGCTGGGCGCATTCAGCGCACCGGTTGCGCTCATGCTCATTGTTGTCGCGCTCATTGCACCTATTGAACAAGGCGTTGCCAGACGCCCCGGAATCAATGCTTGGGTGGAGGGCCACGCAGCGCTTTCCATCATCGCCTACGGGGCCTTCGGTCTCTCCAGCGTTGCCGGAATCATGTATCTCATTCAGGAGCGCCAGCTCAAGTCTCGAAAGGCCTCCTCGTTGCTCTACAGTCTTCCGCCAATCAATGACCTTGCTACGGCGATCAGCCGATTGATGGGATTCGGCCTCGTCTTGCTCACGATCAGTTTTGCCGCGGGCTTCATCAGCCAGATGCCGGTCAATAGTGTAAAATTCTGGGCATCAGCAGGAATTTGGGTCACTTACGGTGTTATGGTCGTGATGAACCGAAGACATTTTCTTGCCCCGAGGAGGCTTGCGGAGTTATCAATTTTGGTGTTCGCGGTTGCTTTGATTACCTTGCCCGGAATCCAATACCTTTCCTCAAGGCCATGAACATCCTTTGCGCCGGTCTCAATCACCACAGCGCCCCGCTCGAAATCCGGGAAAAGTTCGCTGTGGGCAGTCGGGGGATGGAAGAAGCGCTTCGCGCGGTACGCCGAATCGACGGATTTGCCGGGGCCGTCATTCTTTCGACCTGCAATCGCGTGGAATTTTACGCGGCCAGCTTGTGTCCAGTGCGCGCCTTCGACGCGCTCCAAGCACTCCTGCGTGACCGCTCGGGTATTGAAGCCCCGCTTTACTTTCACGATACTCCCCGAAGCGTGCGCCACCTCTTCCGTGTCGCAAGCGGACTTGACTCGATGGTCCTAGGAGAAACGGAGATTCTCGGCCAAGTCAAGAAGGCCTATTCCACCGCTGCCGGACTCGGAGCCACGAGCCGCCATTTGAACAAGCTCTTCCAGCATGCCTTTCGCGTCGCAAAGCATGTCCGCACAGAGACCCAGATCACCCGCGGTGCGACGTCCGTTGGCGCCGTCGCGGTGGAACTCGCCGGAAAGATCTTCGGTGACCTCGCAGGGCGGCGCGTGATGATTCTCGGTGCGGGGGAGACTAGCGAGCGGACGGCGAAAAGTCTCGTCTCGCGCGGGGTCAAGACGGTGATCGTTTCCAATCGGACCTTCGAACGCGCGGCAAAGCTGGCCGCGGAAATCGGCGGTCTCGCCATTCATTTCGACCATTGGCAGAATGCCTTCGCCGACGTGGACATTTTGATCTGCTCCACTGCCGCGCCCCACGCTGTGCTCACCCGGGAAAAGCTCGCGCCGATGATTCGTCAGCGAGCCGGCAGGCCGCTTTTCGTGATTGACCTCGCCGTCCCGCGCGACGCTGATCCAGCAATAAACGAACTCGATGGCGTGTTTCTTTACGATATTGATTCGCTCGAAGGTATCGTCCGGGAGTCGCTCGAAGTGCGCCGAAGCGAAATCATTCGCTGTGAGCAAATGATCGCCGATCACGTCGGTGCGTTCGTCTCCTGGTTGCGCCATCACCATGAGCTTCGGACATAGCCTCTCGGACCGTGGATCAAATCATTCTTGGAACGCGCGGCAGCGATCTCGCACTCGCGCAGACCCAGATCGTCGCAGACAAACTCCGTGCGGCTCACGCCGGACTGGCGATTGAGATCAAGCGCATCAAGACGACTGGTGACAAGAATCTTGATTTGAGCCTTTCGGGCTCTTTCGACAGAGGGCTCTTCACAAAGGAACTCGAGGAAGCTTTGATCGCCGGGAGGATCGACGCGGCGGTCCACAGCTTGAAAGATCTGCCGACCGACCAGCCCAGTGAGCTTGTCTTTGGCGCCATCCTTGAGCGCGCCGACTCCTCGGATGTTCTCGTTTCCAAACAGCCGGGTGGCCTTGCCGGACTCCCCATCGGAGCGGTTGTTGCCACCTCGAGCCCGCGCCGGCAGGTGCAGGTCCTGCTCTTGCGTGAGGACCTCCGGATCGTGGAAATTCGCGGTAATGTGCCGACCCGCTTGCGTAAGCTTGCCACAGATTCTTCGCTTCACGGCCTGCTGCTGGCCAAGGCTGGGCTTGACCGACTCGGCAGTCAATTCCTTCCGCCGGGGTTGCACGTCACGGTCGTTGAACAGATCCTCCCTGCGCCCGGACAGGGCGCAATCGCCGTCCAATGCCGCAACTCGGATTCCGCTTCGTTTGAGCTTCTCCGTGCAATCCACCATGAGCCCACCGCCCTTTGTGTCACGGCCGAGCGCGATTTTCTTCGAGCTCAGGGCGGCGGCTGTCATGTTGCCATTGCGGCGCGGGCTGTCATCGAGGAGGGAAGGTTGATTCTCCGCACATTTCCACCTTCATGAAATCTGGCGTTTGTTATCTTGTAGGCGCCGGGCCGGGCGATCCGGGCCTTTTCACTCTCAAGGGGCGCGCGTGTCTCGAGCGCGCTGACGTCGTCATCTACGACTACCTTTGCAATCCCGCCCTTCTTAAATGGGCTCCTGACTCTGCGGAAAGAATCTATGTTGGGAAGAAAGCGGGCGCGCATACCCGTTCACAGGACGAGATCAACGAACTGCTCGTCGAGAAGACCCGGGCTGGGAAAGCCGTTGTGCGGCTCAAAGGAGGGGATCCCTTTCTGTTTGGGCGCGGCGGTGAGGAGGCCGAGGCCCTTGCTGGCGCTGCATGCTCATTCGAAGTCGTTCCCGGCGTGACTTCGGCCATCGCTGGGCCTGCCTATGCGGGCATTCCTGTAACACATCGCGCGCACAGCAGCGTATTAACCATCTTCACCGGCCACGAAGAACCGGGCAAACCGGAGTCGTCACTCGACTACCGAGCGATAGCCCGCGCGCCGGGTACGAAGATCATGCTGATGGGCGTGGAAAGGCTCAACGAAATCGCCGGGGAACTAAGATCCGCGGGCATGCCTGCGGAAACCCCGGTCACCCTGGTACGCTGGGCGACCACCGGCGCTCAGAAAACCCTTGCGGGCGCGCTCGAAAATATCGCTGAGCGCGCCCAGGAAACTGGCTTCAAACCGCCGGCCGTCGCCGTATTCGGCGAGGTGGTCGCACTTCGTGAAAAGCTCAACTGGTTCGAGTCGCTTTCGCTTTTTGGCAAACGCATCGCCGTCACAAGGACGCGGAGACAGGCGGGCGAATTCGTCGATCGCTTACGCGCTCTCGGAGCGGACGCGTTCGAACTGCCGACCATTCGCATCGAACCTCCTCTAAACAAGAGAGAGTTCTACGAACTCGTAGCCGACTCCCACATTTACGATTGGATTGTCTTCACGAGCCCGAACGGGGTAGATGCATTCTTCAAAGCCTTCTTTGAAATCTACCATGACGCCCGCGATATCGGCGGCGCCCGAATTGCGACCATCGGACCCGCCACCGCGGATCGCGTGCGCAGCTACCATCTCCAAGTAGACGTGCAACCGGAGAAATACGTGGCCGAAGCCATCCTTGGCGCCCTGCAAAAGGAAACAAGCGTCGAAAACCTCAAATTTCTTCTCGCCCGTGCAGAGGGCGCTCGAGAAATCCTTGCGAAAGAACTCACCCGCCTCGGCGCCATCGTGGATGAGGCGGTCGCATATCGCACCGTGCCCGAAACTAATGACATAACGGGTGGAATCCGGCGATTCCGCGAAGAGGGCGCCGACATGATCACCTTCACCAGTTCGTCCACCGTCGAAAACTTTCTAGCGCTCAAATTGCCGATGCCTCCAGGCCTCAAAACGGCCAGCATCGGGCCGATCACGTCCAAGACGATGCGCGCGGCGGGTCTCATTGTGGACGTCGAAGCCAAAAAGCACGACATTCCAGGGCTGGTCGATGCGATCAAGAAGTACTGGTAGCGGCCTGATTCCCAGCGTCCCTTACGGTCCTCGGCGAGTAGCCTCTGCTCGAGAAGATGAGCGTTCTCGGTCGGGCACCTTCTTGCGTTGCGAAGCCGCCGGCTTGCTGCGGAGGTTTGGCTTTTCGAGAATAGGGATCTCTTTGAGGACTTCAACGCGCACGCGCGCGATTCCGCGGTGGTAGATACCTAATGTTCTGGCTGCGCCAACGGTGAGGTCGATAATTCGTCCCTTGATATAAGGACCGCGATCATTGATCCGCACAATAACGGAATTTTCGGTCGTCAAATCGACAACTCGGACCTTGGAGCCGAAGGGCAGGCTGCGGTGGGCAGCGGCGAGAGCGTTGATATTGAAGCGCTCGCCACTGGCCGTTCGATGATCCCTATACCATGAAGCAATACCGGTCTGGACCCGCACAGGCCTCGACTCGTAGATCGCCACCTTCTTTCGGGGTTCGGTAATCTTAGTGGCACACGCTCCGAGTGAGAGCGAGAGCAAAACGAGAAAATGACGTCGGACGGGGGCCACAGAGGGTGAGTTTAGGCGCGCAAGCCGGCATCCTTCTCATAAGGAACGAGCCTGGACTTGAGCTCTGGCGGGACATGAGCAATGACGATGGCGGTGTCCGCTTCGTAGCTAAGATTGAGGACATGGCCAACGCGGTGGATCTCCGCAAGAAGCGCGGATTCGGTATTCGGGATCCGGAACTCGGCCCGCATTCGCCAGGAACCGAGGCGGACCTCCAGTTCCTGGAAAAAGGAATCCATCCCCTCCCCGGTTTTAGCAGAAATCGCGGCACTACCAGGATGGTGCCGGAGCTGGCTGTTGAGGATTTCACGATCTGTGAGGCGGTCAATCTTGTTGAAGACAATCACAGTCTGCTTCCCATTGGCGCCAAGTTCGGCAACGGTCTCATCCACGGCGGCCATCTGTTCGCGGTATTGGGGGTGACTGATATCGACAATGTGAATGAGCAGATCGGCAAGCTGGACCTCCTCGAGCGTAGCCTTAAAGGATTCGATGACAGTGTGCGGCAGCTTGCGGATGAAACCGACAGTGTCTGTGAGCAGAACCTTTTGCTTATTGGGCAGCACGAGCTGGCGGGTCGTCGGATCGAGCGTGGCAAAGAGCCTGTTCTCAGCGGGAACTCCCGCGCCAGTAAGACTGTTGAGGAGCGAGGATTTTCCGGCGTTGGTATAGCCCACAAGCGAGGCAACGGGCCAATTTCGGCGAAGGCGACCCTCTCGCTGAACTGTCCGATTTTTTCGAACCCCAAGCAGATCGCGTTCAAGGCGGGCGATACGTTCCTGAACGCGACGGCGATCGACCTCGAGCTGTGTCTCGCCAGGCCCGCGTGTTCCAATGCCACCAGTCTGGCGTGAGAGGTGAGTCCACATTCGAGTCAGGCGAGGAAGGAGGTACTGCAATTGTGCGAGTTCAATCTGCAGCCGGCCTTCGCGAGTGCGAGCTCGACGGGCGAAAATGTCGAGGATCAGCTGGGTGCGGTCCAACACCTTGCGACTGGTGAGCTGCTCCAGGTTGCGACCCTGGGCAGGAGAGAGTTCGTCGTCGAAAATCAGGGACGTAACGTGCTTTTCGCCGCATCGTCGGGCGACTTCCTCGGCTTTTCCCTTGCCAATATAAAATGGCGCCGTGGGTTTCTCCAGTTTTTGGACGACGGTGTCCACCACTTGCGCTCCCGCTGTAGCCGCCAACTGCCGCAGCTCGCTCAGCGAATCTTCAACATCCCAGCGGCTGACACCTTCGCGTTCCAGGCCAACGAGAATGGCCTTTTCCTGAGGCCGGGAATCGGTATCCGCCATCATGCTACACCAAGAGACTCCATGGCGAGGGGAAGGATTCCGTGCGTTTCGCGAAAACCGGTCAAGTCGATGATGGAAAGGGTAAACTGATTACGGAACCAGGTCAATTGTCTTTTGGCGTACCGGCGGGTCGATTGCGTAACCGCGGCGAGGCATTCTGATTCCGTAATCGCCCCGCGATTGAGGGCCTGGATCTCGCGGAAGCCGATTGCCATGGCAGCTGTCGGACCGATCGCTTCGATCTTGCGGACTTCCGCCGCGACGCCGCGCTCGAACATTCTTCGCACATTGTCGGCGATGTACTTGTGAAGTTCCTCTCGGTCGCGGACCAAGAGAAGCCCGCGAAAGCCAGGCGCGGCTTTTGCTCCCCAGGCCCGGCGAAGTTCGGAAGCAGGGCGACCCGTGAGAAGGGAGATCTCAAGGGCTCTGAGGACCCGCCTAGGATTCTGCGAGTCGATACGGGCCGCGGGGTCGATTTTGGCCAACTGTTCCTGCAATTGCCCAAGGGAAAGGCTCGCGAGCTTGGCGCGAAGAGTGGGGTTTGCGGGCGGCACATCGACAAGGCCGTGGGTGAGCGCCTTGATGTAGAGGCCTGACCCGCCGACGACAATTGGCACTTTCCCAAGCGAGGCGACTTCAGAAATCCTTTCGCGCGCAATGGCTGCAAATCGCGCAGCATCGAAGGCTTCGGCAGGCGGAAGGAATCCGATCAGATGATGGGGCACAGCCGAAAGCATCTCGGGGGTCGGCTGGCTGGTGAGGATTTCCAGTCCGCGGTAAACCTGATAGGCATCCGCGCCAATAATTTCGCCGCCGAGCTCGTTTGCGAGATCGACGGCGAATGCACTCTTACCGACCCCGGTCGGGCCGGCGACGATGATGGGAAGCTTGCTACTCAGGTTGGCGCCGTTCGCCACGCTTCTCTTCGAGGGCTTTGGCGCCGCTCACAACAAGCTTTCGGCCCATGTAATCCTTGTCGTGGAGCTCGGCGACCGCGCGCTTAGCCTCGTCAATGCTCTGCATCTGCACGAAGGCGAATCCCTTCGATCTCTGCGTATGCTTGTTGGAGACGATTTCAACGTTTTGGACTGAGCCGACTCCGTTGAAAAGTTCGAACAGATCGCCCTCAGTCGCATCAAACGACAAGTTGCCCACATAGATTCGGGGGGAAGAGACTTCGACGATCTCAGGCTTTCGAAAGCCAGTAGAACGTGCGGGGTGTTTCGGTTCGGGCGAGTCTCCATTGACAGGCGCCTGTCTTTCGACGGGCTTCGCCGGAGATTCTCCGGCGCTCATGCCGCTGAAGAACGCGGCAATCTTTTGCCATAGGGTTACTTTTTTGGGTTGAACGGGTGCTTCCTGACGGTTGCGAGGCCCCCCGCGTGGGCGGCCTGGCCGGCGGCCACCCCGCCTTGGGGGGCGGTTTCCGCTGGCTGGTGTGTATTCGGATGACATTGGATTGATGTGTTGCGGTGGCGGGCGACACGGAATTCCGGGAGAAAGCTCTCCGAGCGCGCGACCTTGCCGTTGGGGCCTCAGGCGGTGCCGATCTCTCCGCGGAAATTTCTGACTTTCCATTCGCGGAAAACCTGAGAACAACCATGCAGAAGAGCCGCTGCGTGAATAACTTCAAGAGATTCGCAACGGCTCGTGTATGCATTTCATTAAACGACTGAGGCTTGCGTAAAGTCGTTTAGCGCGCCCCCCATTGCAAGCTGCAATTGCACGAAACGGTCAGAAAGAATTTCGTGCATTTGCTGCGCTGCGCCCCTTACCTGCAGCTTGCGCAAATCTGCGAATCGGTTTTCAGGAATTGGTTTTCGGATAACTCCCGATGACCTTGACTGCGCGACAGCACCTCGAAAGCTCTCGGAAGAGATCGACCATTTGGAGGTCTCTGATATGACCTGCGGCCTCGACGAAGAAGAAGCTATCCTGGCTTCCATGAGCGGCCGGGCGGCTTGCGAAGTGGCTGAGGTTAATGTTGAGGGCCTTGAAAGGCTCGAGGGCGGAGACGAGAGCGCCGGCCTTATCCTCGATGCGCAGCATCAGCATCGTCATGTCATTCCCCGATGGGGGGTTTGAGTTGCGTCCAAGCACAAAAAAGCGAGCTGCGTCGTTGCGAGTCCCTCTTTCGGTTGTGAGCAAGATTTCGGCGCAAATGGAAAGTTCGGTCTCGGCGAGTTGGTCGAAGGTTTGATAGGCAAGGCCATGTTCGGGATGGTCGATGGGCACGACGCCGCAATCGGCACCATCGCGTTTGACTTCACGAAACACGTCCTCCGTATTCGTGAGGAATATGTAACGCACGCTCGATCCGAACTTGCTCCTCGCAGCCTGATGGGAAGCCGAGCCGGAGGGACCGAGGCAGGCGATGGCGACATCTTTCTCCACCGCCAACGCGGCAGACATGATCTCGCAATAAATCGCACGAATGGCCTCCGCGGTAAGCGGCCCTTCGCTGCGCTCAATCAGGCTGCGAATCACGCGTTCTTCCCGCTCGGGCGAATAGATCGGCAGCCCTTCTCGATTTTTTATGGCGCCGATTTCCCTGGCAACCGTTGCCCGTTGGTTGAGCAGTCGCAGGATTTCAATGTCGATGGCGTCGATTTTTTCTCGCAAGTCAGCGATGTCACTCATGATGATTTCTCCCGCGTTTGCGCGTTCTGAAGGTCAGCTGAATTTTCCTTGCCAGCCATTTCGCGGCTTTCTTGGGAAGGCTCGGCTCCGAGTTGAGGAGGGGCAAGGGGGAGCCGGATCCTGCGCAGTTCGTCGGCGTTGGGAAGTTCCTCGAGACTTCTGAGTCCGAAGTGATCCATGAAATTCTGTGTGGTTTCGTAAAGCAGGGGACGGCCCGGAATTTCTGCGCGGCCCGCGATCTTGATCAGTCCGCGATCGAGCAGCGTTTGCACGACGCCATCCACGGCGACGCCTCGAACCGCTTCCATGTCAGCGCGTGTCATGGGCTGGCGGTAGGCAATGATTGCGAGCGTCTCGAGAGCGGGCGCGCTGAGTCGTGCGGAACGGTATTCCGGGAAGAGCTGCCGCAGCCAGGGAGCGAATGCCGGTTTGGTGACCAGCTGCCAGCCGGCTGCAGTTTCGCGCAAATCATAGGCGCGAGAGGGACCAACGCAATCGTTACCGAGTTCGTCGATTGCGGCGCGAAGAGCCGGCTCTTTGATTTTCGCGAACGTAGCGATCCCGGAGCCCTCCTTGTCCGCCTCCGCCGCGCTCTTCAGTATTCCTTGAAAATCTTTGATCGACACCGGTCGTTGCGAGGCAAAGAGGATCGCCTCGATGACCTGCTTGAGGGACCAGTCCGGAGCTTCGTCGCTCATACGAGCCTCGCAATGGTCGCCGGGGCCGCGAGGAGGGTGCGTTCGATCCAGATGTCCTCGAAATGGTACTCCTGCCGGACGCGAAGTTGTCTGAGTCGGATGAGCTCGAGCATGGCCAGAAAGGTGACCACAATCTCGGCGCGACCCGCCGCGTCGGTAAAACATTCTTCGAAGCGCACAGCAACACCCTCATCGATCACTCGAAGCAGAAAATCGATCTTGTCTGAAACCGTGAAGTTTTCCTCGAAGATTTCGCGCAGGTCCTCGCGCAGTTTAGTGCTTTCCAGTCGTCTGAGAACCTTTTGAAACGCGTTGATGAGATCGAAGATCCCGATCTCTTCGACGAGCACGTTGCCGGAAGGGGCAAGCTCTGGCGCTGCAGGGAAGCGCGGGAAAAGCTTTTCCTGCATGGCCTCGCGCGTACGGAGATGCGAGGCTGCCTCCTTGAATTTCTTATATTCGATAAGCTGTCGGATGAGTTCCCAGCGCGGATCGTCCTCGTCGGCATCTTCCTCGGCCATTTGTTGATCTTTTGGCAGCAAAGTGCGGCTCTTGATGTAGAGCAGATTTGCGGCCATTACGATAAACTCTCCGGCAATCCCGATGTTAAGGACCTGGAAGGCCTCCATGTATTCGAGATACTGCTTTGCGATCCGTTCGATCGAAATATCATAAATGTCCACTTCATCCCGCTTGATCAGATAAAGCAGAAGATCGAGAGGTCCTTCGAAGACCTCGAGTTTCACCTTATATTCCACCGTGCCCTACCGGCGCTTGAATCCCCGCTTCTTCTCCTCACTTGCCAGGCGAGAGTGGTGTTTCTTGCGATCAGCAATGCGGGTCTTGCGCTTGCGCAGCTGCTGAGAGAGCTTGCCAGTTACCTTGTCGATCGCGGCGTAGAGGTCGTCCTCTGCGTGCTCGGCGTGGATGTCGGGCCCGGGTACGGCGAGGTGCACTTTGACGATATGCTTTTTGGTCTTCGTCTCATCGTGGAGCAGAACCACGTGGGCAGCATGAATGCGATCGGTGAGTTGCTCCAGATGGCTGATCTTGTCTGCAACGTAAGCGTAGATCGCTGCGGTAAGAGTCAGATGTCTAGGGCTAAGGTGGATTTGCATGCCGAAAAAATAACGAAATTGAGATAGCCCGCGAGAGAAGAATAATGAGCGGCAAACTATTGCTGGCGGCTGACGATTGCGAGGTAATTTCGCACCGGTCCGAAGGACGAGATGTCGATGAGAGTCCTCTCATGCTGGACGGCGCGAAGCGCTGTCGAGGAACCTCCGTCGAAGTTGAGCGCATTGGCGATCGTCCACGAGCCGGCGATTCCGTTCAAACAGAGTGTCTTCGCTGCATCGGCCAATGTCGCGGGAGAAAGGGCAATGAGCGCCCAATGCCCCTTGCCATCGTTTGCCACAATGGTACGACGTGCTAGGCGTTTATCGTTGAGTCCGGTCACAGGCCGACCCTTCTCGACGAGCCAGGGACCGGCCTGAAGGGCCTCTTGAACGTCGACGCTTGGTTTGAAATTGCCCGAGCGCACGAGTTCGATACGCCCTTTGCGCACGATGAGAACGCCGCTCAGGAGTTTGGCGCGCTCGAATGGGTGCGCGGTTTTTCCCGCGCGGACTACGAGTCCCAGTGGCGTGTAGTCCGGCCGAAAATAGCCTCCATTCGATCCCGCTAATGCTCCGAGGCTTTCGAGCGCTGATTGAAGGGACCGACGCTCCTGGGGTGGGTTATCGATCACACGGAAGACGCAGTCCGCAGACCGGAAGGAAATGCCGCTGAGGCGAATGGAGCGTCCATCCGATGATACCTCCCCTTCCCAAGCGACCGCGTTGCCATCCAGCGCGCCCAGTTCTTTCCATCTCTCGAGAGTCCAACCTGCCCTCGAACTGCAGATAATGGCAAGAAAGATCAGGACGTGAAAGCAAGAGCGCATGGCGGAAGGAAATTCGCCAGGAGTTCTCCGGCCAAGAGAAATCGCAGGATTTTTGACAGCAGCGGCGGGACCGGATGGAAAAAAGCTGTGAGACAGCTAACTTGTGGGCCATGCCGCGCGAGGATGCCGATCTATTCGATGGAGATTTCCTTGCCCGGCTTGAGCACGTGCGCCTGCAGATGCGCAAGAGATTTGCCGGGACGTTGCGGGCGGAGCGGCGTTCGCGGCGGACGGGATCGAGTCTCGAATTCGCGGACTTCCGCAACTATGTGCCTGGCGATGATCCGCGCAGGATCGACTGGAGCATCTACGGGCGTATCGAGCGGCTGATGATGAAGCTCTACGAGGAAGAAGAGGATCTTGACGTGGGAATCCTCATCGATTGCAGCGCCTCCATGCGTTGGCGCTCTCGAGACGCATCGCATTCGACGAAGTTCGCGTTGTCTAGGCGACTGGCGGCAGCGCTGGCCTATTTCGCGCTCCACGGGCTCGATCATGTGGCGCTTTGGTTCTTTGACTCCGCACTGCGGGCGGAAAGCGGTCACTATCGCGGCAGGCCGGCCTTTCACGAGGTTTTGCGCTTTCTACGCACAAGCCATGGCGGCGGTGGAACGGACTTGTTCGCAAGTCTGGGGCGGTTTGGACGCAGCCGGCGCCGGCGCGGTCTGGCGATCGTATTGAGCGATTGTCTTGATTCGTCAGGATACGAACGCGGTCTGAGTGCCTTGGTGGGCCGGCATTTCGCGGTGCATCTCGTGCATGTGATGGATCCCGCCGAATGTGATCCGGCTGAAAGCGGAGATTTGATGCTCCGAGATTGCGAGAGCGCCGAAGAAATGACCGTGACGGCAAGCCCGGGACTTCGACGGATTTATCGCGAGGAGGTCGAGCGCTTCCGCAACGGTGTCAAGTCCTGGTGCGCGAGGCACGGCGCGGGGTATTCATTCATCATCGCAGATTCCGATTTCGATGACATCATCTTGCGCGCTTTTCGGCGGGACGGACTCGTGCGATGAATTTTCTGTTTCCGGGGGCTTTTTTTTTGAGCGCGTTGGCGGTTGTTGTTGTGGCGTTGTATTTACGTCGTCCCCAACGGAGGACTTTGGAGGTTTCCACGCTGCTTTTCTGGCGAAGGGTTTTGGAGCGGGAGCCGCACCGAAGATTTCTCGGCCGCCTGCGCAACCCGCTTTCGCTGCTGCTCCAGCTCGTGATTTTTTTGCTATTGCTGCTTGCTCTCGCACGGCCGGAGGAGACGTCGCCGCGAGTGCGTCGCGCCACCGTGATTGTGCTTGATGCGCGTGCGCGCATGCAGGCCGCCGGCGTATTTCACGCTGCCGTGCTTGCGGCGCAGGATGTTGTATCGAAGCTCCGGCCGAAAGATGAAGTGGCCATTCTCGCTGTGGAGGGAGTTCCCCGGATCGTTTCGCCGTTCTCAAACGACGAGAGGGAGCTGCGCCGGAGCTTGGCGTTGCTTGCGCCGTCGGACGCGGGTGGAGGCATGGAGGAAACTCTCCTTCTGGCTCGCAGGCTCCTTGACGCCAAGCCCGGCGAGCACACGCTGGTTGTTATCAGCGATCGCAAGGCGCCTGCATCAGAGGGCGTCGAGCAGATCGCGGTTGGCAGTCCGCGGGATAACGCAGCCATCCTCGCGCTTGCGCAACGGCCGTTGCCGGTCAGTCCTCAGTCAATCGAAGTCTTCGCCAAGTTGGCTAATTTTTCCTCGACCGCTCGCGACACCGAACTCGAGCTGTCCCTTGATGGAAGGCCGTTCGATATGCAGCGGTTTCCGATGGGCCCAGGGGACGAGAGGAATTTCTCGACGATTGTTCCCAAGGAGATGCTTGCGTCGGGCAATGGCTTTCTCGTAGCGCGTCTCACCACCGCGGACGGTCTCGCCTTTGACAACACTGGCCGCGCCGCGCTTCCGACTGGGCAGCGCTTGCGTGTGCTTCTCGCGGGCCCCGATGATCCGTTTCTCGAAAACGCGCTCAAGGCCGACCCAGCGCTCGCGGTTGAAATCCTGAGACCAGAGGCGTGGCGGTCGGACATGGGCGCAGATTTCGACGCTGTGGTTTTTGACGACTGGCTGCCAGAAGGGGCCACGCTCGAAACGCTCGGGCGCGGCTCGTTCTTTTTCTTCGGGCGCACACCATTCGACGCATCGACCGAGGAGGTCCGGGCAGCTCCGCTTGAAGCGGCCAATTCGCAGAGTCCAATCCTTTGGAATGTGGAGCTTGGTGTTGTCAGGCTGGCGAGAGCTGGCAGGCTGACTCTTCCAGATGACGGACAATGGCGGATCTCCGTGCCGGTGGAGAGCGGGGGTGAGCCTGTGGTGGTGGCGTTGGAAGGGCCGCGAGGCGCGCGCGCCGTGGCTGTCGCTTTCGCAGTGGGTGATTCGAATTTTCCACTGCGCGCAGCTTTTCCCCTCTTCGTAAGTAATGTCGTTCATTGGCTCTCTGCTCGCACTGCGGAGGAAGGCGCATGGAAGGCGGCTCAAACGTTCGTTCCTGCAAAAGGCGAAAAGATTTCGCGAGATCCCCTCCTTCCGGGAGAAGCCGCGTCTGGGAACACAGCGTCGTCTCTGATTGAAACCCCTCTCGGGCTGAGAAGGAATGGGTTCTACGAAGTACGGGGACCTATTCGATCTCGGTGGCTGGCGGTCAATACCGGGAATGCCGCGGAATCAGATCTCCGCATGGCGGAAAGCGACAGGAATGGTTCCGCCCTGAGCGGGAGCGGGGGAACCCTTCAGCCCTGGCGTTGGCTGACGTTGGTGGCTGCGGCTCTGCTCGTCGCGGAATGGTTTCTGCACCATCGCCGTGTCACGGAATAAGGACGATCTTGCCTCGCGCGCCGGCAGCCATCACCGCGCGGTGCGCGTCGGCGGCGGCAGCCAATGCGAAGTCGAGTCCGACCACGGGACGGATTTGGCCTGCTGCGAGGAGTTCTGCGAGGGACTTGTAAATGGCTGCGAGGTCCGACGGCGAGGCGTTCCCGAGGATCATTCCACGAATATCGGCGTCTCGCATCATCGCATCTCGGGCGTCGATCTCGACGCGGCCACGGCTACCGATAACGACCACGCGTCCGCATGGCGCAAGCAATCGGAGATCGTCACCGAGATTGACGTTCGCAAGCATTTCCAGAATGCAATCGACCCCACGGCGGCTTGTGGCATCAAGGATCGCGTCTTGATACCCGACGACTTTGTGATCGAAAACTTGATCAGCCCCGAGGTCGCGCACGAGGTCGCGACCCTCCGGGGAGCCCGCAGTGCCGATAACCCGGATTTCTGAAGCAAGCGCAAGCTGCACAGCTGCCGTGCCCACGCCACCACTCGCTCCGTGCACGAGAACCGTCTCACCAGCGCGTACCTGTCCACGATGGAACAACGCTCGGTACGCCGTGGCATGAGCTATGCCGAGCGCGGCTCCCTGGGCAAAGGTTATATTGTCCGGCAGGGCATGAACCTGCTCTGGGGCACAAAGGGCAAGTTCAGCATATGTTCCAGAGATCGAGCCCGAAAGAAAAACGCGCTCTCCCGGTTTGATGCCCTCCGCATCTCGCCCAACGGCAGCGACGAGGCCGGCGCCGTCACTACCTGGAGTATAAGGCAATTGTGGCTTTCGCGCGTAGGTTCCCGCACGAATATAGGTGTCAACAGGATTCACGCCTACCGCGTGAATACGAACGAGGATCTCTCTTCCCGAAACCTTTGGGTCAGGTTGCTCGACGAACTGCATTACGTCGGGTTCTCCAAATTCTTCGACTCGAATCGCCTTCATTTCTGTCAACTAAATGTCCATCCTTCGACCTTGCAATCAGGACTGTGTCTATTGGGGGTGTTGGAACTCGACGGCGCCACGCTCGGCGAAAAAGTCTCCTTTCCCGCGTAGGACGTTCTTGACAGGATGGCTGGCCATTTGAATCAAGCACATCTCATGAGCACTATTGAAAAGCACGAGTTTCAGGCGGAGATCGCCCAACTCCTCGATATCGTCATCCACTCTCTCTATACGGACAAGGAGATTTTCATCCGTGAACTCATCTCGAATGCCGCCGACGCGACGGAAAAACTCCGCTTCCTGCAGACTTCGGGCAGCGAGGTCTTTCAGCCGGACCGGCCCCTCACCATTTCGGTCAATACGGACGATACCGGCCATACGATTTCAATTGCCGACTCCGGTGTCGGGATGACACGGGACGAACTGATCGAGAATCTTGGAACAATCGCGCACTCCGGCTCGAAGGCGTTTCTCGAGCAGATCAAGGAAAACGCAGGCAATCCGAGCCTGATCGGCAAGTTCGGGGTCGGATTTTATTCCTCCTTTATGGTCGGCACGGAGGTGACTGTCTTTACCCGGTCGTACAAGCCCGAAGAGACCGGCTGGATATGGACCTCCGATGGGGTGAACTCCTACGACATCGAACCCGGGGAGGATCTTTCACGCGGTACGAAGATCGTCATTAACCTGAAGGAAGCCGATCGTGAGTTCTCTCGCTCGCATCGTGTGGAATCGATCATCCAGCGCTACTCGAACTTTGTTGGATTTCCGATCGAGCTGAACGGCAACGCCGTCAACACTATTCGTGCGATCTGGGCAAGGAGCAAATCGGAGCTTACCGCCACGGACTATGATGAATTTTACAAATTCATCGGCCACGACATAGAGCCGCCGCTCTATCGGTTTCATTTCAGTGCCGATGCTCCGCTGGCTATAAACGCCCTCTTGTTCGTTCCGAAAAACAGCATGGAAAAGCTGGGCATGCCCAAAGCCGAATCGGAAGTGCACCTCTACTGCCGCAAGATCCTTATTCAGTCGAAATCCAAGGGCCTTCTTCCCGATTGGCTGCGATTCCTCCGCGGCGTTGTAGATAGTGAGGACCTCCCACTCAACATCTCGCGCGAAACGATGCAGGACTCCGCGTTGCTGCAAAAACTCAACAGGGTCCTAAGTGGCCGATTCCTAAAATTCCTCGAGGACGAAGCGAAGACCGATGTCGACAAATATGCTGATTTCTTCAAGGAATTCGGCCATTTTCTCAAGGAAGGTCTTGTCAGCGATTTCACCCATCGGGACACCTTGGCAAGGCTCTTGCGCTATCAGACCTCGCAATCGGAAACCTCGTCCGGCCTGGCCGACTATGTCGCGCGCATGCCGGAGGAGCAGAAGGAGATCTATTTTATCTCCGCGCCAAACCGCGAAGCGTGCCTCGCCAGCCCTTATCTTGAAGGACTCAGAGCGAAGAACTACGAAGCCCTTTTCCTGTTCGATCCGTGGGATGAATTTGTGATGGAGCACCTGCGAGAATTCGAGGGCAAGAAACTCATCGCTGCAGAAAAAGCGGAGATCGCTCTCGAGGCCGGAGACAAAAAACTCGATGAAACCGCAGCGCGACTCCTCTGCAACTTCATCAAGGAAACCCTTGGCGACAAAGTGGACGAAGTGCGTGTCTCCGTACGTCTCGTGGATAGTCCCGCAGTCGTTATCGAAAGCGATAAGAGCATGACCTCGAGCATGCGGCGGATCTTGAAAAATCTAAACCGTGGCGCCGAGAGTCCATTCAAGCATCACTTGGAAATCAACCCCAATCATCCGATGCTTGTGGGGCTCGAGAGCTTTCGCCAGTCGCACCCTGACGTCGCAAAACAAGTCGCCGAGCAAATTTACGATAACGCGCTTATTGCGGCAGGCCTTCTCGAAGATCCCCAAGCCATGCTAAAACGAATCAACTCGCTCCTGGAGCAGGTGGTGGCTAAATAGCCGAATTGCCGTAGGAGGATGGTCCCAGATCAATGAGACACCGCGGCAAACAGATCATCGAGCGCCCGCAAGCGACGTGAGATGTCGCGGGCGATGTTGAGTATCATGATAGCGTACTGGTCGGGCTGTCGCTCGAAGAGACGGTGGAGATCGGTGCTTTTCAGCGCGAAGACGCATGTATCCTCGATCGCCCTTACCGAGGCGCAGCGAGTCAGGCATTCAATGATGCACATCTCTCCGAAGAATTCTTTTGGCTTTAGCACCGCGAGAACGGTTTCACGCGGTTCACCCAAATGCTTCACCACTTCAACCCGTCCCGCGTAGATAATGAACATGCGGTTGCCGGTTTCGGCTTCCTCGACAATGGTGTCACCGGCGCGGAATTTGACTTCTTCGACCGCATCGGCGATCACGACGAGCGCAGAACTGTTAAGCCCGGCGAAGATTGGGATTGTCTCCAGGAAATCAGGGCCCTCTTTTGAGCTGATCATGGTGGATTTTATGATGTCTGGAGCTTTGAAGCCAAAAGGGAATCGGAGAGATCTTTGGAAGTTCAGGTTCGCCCCGAGCCCAATGAGCAACTAGAGCATTATCCGAAGCCTCCAATCATTCAATTCCTATGAACGACATTTATCTCGGGACCGATAGCGGCGCTACCACTTCAAAGACATGCGGGGTGAATTCGGACGGAACGCCCATTTCCCTGAAACTTGCCCAGAGCTCCACCAATTCGCAACTTGGCACAAGTGCTGTCATTGAAGGATGGATCGAGGGAATCGAGAAATTCCTCACGAGCAATCGGTTGGTCTGGGATCAGGTGCGCGGCGTCGGTTTGGCCATACCCGGGCCCTATCAAGGTTACGGAGTTCTCGACCGCTCTGCTAATCTCCCGCCCGCCTTTGCAGGATGGGACTTTCATGCCGACTATTCGCGGGCATTGGCGCGGCGGGCCGGACGACCCATCCCGCTGGTTGCCGGCAACGATGGCAACTATGGCGGCGTGGCAGAAGCAGCCAAGGTGCGAGGCAACAAGAAGGCTTCGGTTATCATGCTCGCTCCCGGCTCGGGTTTAGGTGCAGCCTACATCGATCCACAGGGACTTCCTCTCGAAGGCGACACCCTTGCGGGCATGGAGGCCGGTCATATGCCCGCACCCATCCACTTGCTGGGTCTGCCAGCGTTTACCTGCGGTTGTGGACGCAGTTGGGGCTGCTTCGAGGCTTACACCACCCTTTCCGGTTTGCCGCAGTATCTTGACTATCTCCTCCCGAAATATCCCGACCACGAGCTCGCTCGTTCAGTGGAGCCCGCCAAGGAGAAAGCCCTCTCTCTTCGCAGCCGCGCCCAGAAGAACGATCCTCTGGCTCTCGAAGTTTTCGAGTATCAAGCCAGGGCCCTCGGGCTCCATGTGGCCAATCTCTCCATTGCCCTGGATGCCGAATTCGTTGTCATCGGCGGCGGACTAATTGACCCCGATGCGACCAGTGAAGAATTCCGCAAGCGCTATCTGGACGCCATCCACACCGCTGCGGAGCCTTGGCTCTTCCCCGTCCAACGGCAAACGATCAAAATAGTTCCTGCCGCCCTCGGTGAGCTCTCCCAGGCAATCGGCGCCGCCCTCGTCGCGCTTTACACGGACCAGAGGCAATCGAAGAGATAGGAGAAAAACCGACGTGCGCCTTCTTTTCTTTAGCGCGATTCGTTACGAGGCGAAGAGGTCCGCTTGTACTGGACGTTTGGAAGCGTGTTCCTCGAACTTGGTCGCGAGTTCGTCCAGTTTCGCAACGTAGTACTCCGTATTTTCGTCACGCGCCTGCGGGTTCCATTCCGAAACCAGTCGGGCATTTTCGTAAGCAGTGATCTTTTTGCTGGCCCCTGTGATATAATAGCTAATTTGGTCGCCAGCCTGATAGTTGCGCCCGCTCTTGATGGCAAGTTCGAACGCCGCCGAGCGATTGCGCGAGGAGGCGGTAATCTTCTTCAGATAGGAAGTGACGGAGTCCTGTAAAGCCTCGGTTTTGGCGAGGGCCTCGATGGAGAGTTCGCGCCGCCTGATTTTCAGTGTCAAATCCTCACGCAACGCGGCGGCTTTCTCTGGCTCGCCACGCAGCAACAGGCGGAGGAAAGCCTCGAGGTAGTCACGAAGATACGGTTCCATTCCGCGGGATTTGAGTGCGGCGCCTTTGATGACTAAGGCCCCGGAGTCATCCAACAACGCATAATTCTTTGCCTTGTAGCTAAACATGGCCGGGTAGCGCTTATCGAAGTCGACTTCGATGCCCTCCGGGAGTTCCGCTGCGAGTCCGCTTTGGAGATCTTCGACTTTGACTCCATTCGGCGGGCGGAAATAGATGCCATCTGTGTCGATCTCGATGACCCGCGCCCCGCGGGCGGCAAGCCAGTCCACCATATGCTTTAGAATCTCGCGGCCCTTGGCAGTGACCAATTCGGCCGCGTCGAAATCCGCAAAGTGTCCCTGGGCGAATCCCAGATATCCATAGAATGAATTGAGGAGGATCTTGAAGGTTCCTTGCAGCGCATGCAGGGTGCCGCGTTCGAGAGGATCGTCAACCACGCGGAGGGTGTTCTTCACTTGGAGTCTGAAGGCGCGAAGCTCCCGCAGCATTCCGCCGAAGACGCCGAGGGCGTCGTTCTTTGGCAGGTAGCCGAAGACGAGCATTACGGAGGGGTACAATGAGGTTACGTCGCAATGCCAAACATTCTCGACCACCCCAGTGACAAAGATGTCGGTGTAGCCGCCCTCGAACGGCCGCGCCTTCGGAAGATCCGGGATCGAATGTCCCCGGCGCAAATATTCCCGGAGAAACAAAGCGTCAATCTTCGTCGCGTTTCCGCGGATGATCACGTCCTGATAGTTGTAGGGAAAAATTTGGGCCTGAATGAAATAGCTGCGGCTTAAGATCGCCGCCAGCGCGCGTGTTTCGCGGACATCCTGCAGAGCGTATGTCCGGAAAGCGTCTGAGTCCTCACGGTAAGCGCGCTGGATTTCTAATGCTTCGAGAAAGACGCGATTATTCTCCGAGACTCCAAAGTGCCGCGCGACGCCCTTCAAGCCGAAGCTTTCGAGTTCTCGCGACGCGACGTCGTAATACTGTGCAAGAACCCAGGTGTCCACGATATGACGGCCGCGCACGGTGAACTTTGGATATTGGATCGCTTTCTCAGCAATTTGTAGCCGTGACGGACGCGAGCTAAGAATCGAACCTTCGCGTCCCCAGGCAAGCCGAACCTTAAGACTCTTTGCGCGCGCAACCAGGAAGGGCAAATCGAATTTGAAAAGATTGTGTCCTTCTATAACGTCGGGATCGCGTGTCTGAATGATTGCGGTGAGAGCTTCCAGTGCGGTGCGCTCGGATTCCACTGAGCCCTCTTCGACCACGAAGATCTCCTCCCAGCCCGTGCTATCGCTCAACGCGATGGCTGTCACCGCGTCCCGCTCCGGGCTAGAAAATTCGAAGCCTTCGGAGATCGCGGTCTCGATGTCAATTTGCAGTCGGCGCAGGTCTTCAAAGCGCATGCCCTTGAAGAGAGTGCGTCCGGAGCGGGTGAGATATTGCTGCACGGGATCGTTTGCCGCAAAAAAGGGCGTGCCCTCTTTTGCGAACCGAGCCCGCGCTTCCTGATAGCTCCGCCAATCGGGGAAGACGATGATTTGATCGAGTGCCAGCGCGCCTTCCAGCCGTGTCCCCGCCGAAGAACTCCAAAGAAAGGGCGCAAACTCCTCGCTTTCAATGGACGTCGAGCCATCAGCCTCGCGGAGGAAGATCTGCACCTGGTTAAGTGGGAAGAATTCCACCGCGACGATTCCTTCGCTCTTATCGAAGCCAAAAAGCTGCTTGTTCTCCGCAAAAATCACTCCGCTAACTTAGATTGGAATGGCCAAGTTGCCCAGTCCCACCCTTCGTCGGGCCACAATGGGGCTCCGAGAAAGTAGCGCTTGACCCTGGCTTGACCTTTTTGCTAGCTGCAATCGTGGACGAAGAGCTAGCGGGCTCGGAGGGAGAGTCAGACTCCATCAGAGCTGATGATCCCCTCATTTACTTGCACCACGCAATTGGTCTGAGCAGAACTCTTGCACCATGCAAGCGAATTGGTGAGTTTGTGTCGTGAAAAATCGGAGATCGAACTGTCCTGTGGCATGTACTCTGGATCTCGTGGGGGATCGCTGGACGCTTCTCGTCGTGCGCGATTTGATATTGGGCAAGACACGTTTTGAAGAGTTTTTGGGATCTCCAGAAGGGATAGCGACGAACATTCTGTCCTCGAGACTTCGGTTGCTTGCGGATTTGGGCTACATAACCGCGGAAAAGGCCGCGGGAGATCGGAGGCGGATTCACTACAACCTGACCAAGAAAGGGGAAAAGTTGGGAAAACTGCTTCGCGGCATCACCAAGTGGGGATTGAAGAATTTGCCGGAGACCAAGCTCCAGCGGACAGTGAAGGAGGAAAACGGCTGAATCGCCGGTTTTGGTCGCCAGGCTTTCCGCGCAGTGGCGACGACCAATCCGAGCTTTAATGTAAATGCGTCACCGCGTGTCCTTAGTCCTTTTCACCGTGATGTTTCTGCTGTGTCAGACGGCCGCAGCTCTCTCATTGCGTCAGCAGCTCGCGTTGGCCGAGAAGGAGGACGACACTCATGCGCAGATCGAGTTGATTCGACGAATTCTGAACGAAACGCCGGATGATGCCGAGCTCCGCAAGCGGCTGGCCGAGCTTTGGCTCGCAGTCGAGGACTACGATATGGCCGAGCACACTGTGCGCGAGTGGGCAGAGGCTCCGGAGGCGCTTCGTGTTCGAGTCTTCGCGGCGGTGCTTTACGTTCGCGACCAAAGGAAAGATGAAGCTGTCGCGTTGCTGGAAGGCTATCTGGGCGAATATCCTGCCAATCTCGAAATCACGGAGCAGCTTGCAGGTTATCTCGTTGGGGTGGGCGAGGAGCAAAAGGCGATCGAGCTTCTGAGCACAGCACCGGGAGTGGAAGCCGATGCGGGTTTGCTGCTCTCCCGTGCCGTTGCGCGCCGGAAGCTGCAGGATTTCGCGAACGCACTGAACGATTTCGCAGCGGCCGAAAGGCTGGATTCAGAGGATGAAGGCGTAGTATCCAACCGCCCTTCCTTCGAGCGCTTGCGAGCAGCCCTTGCCGGGATCGATGCCGCAGGCGCCGTTCTCGCGAGCAAACCCGATGACCTGAGCGCCCGCCTCTCGCGAGCCTATTGGTATTTGTTTACGGGCGCCGCGAGCGGTTTGGCTCTGGAGGACGCGGAGGCCGCTCGGCGCATCGATTCGAGGTCCGTGGCTGCGCTCATGCTCTTTGCAGAGGCCTCGAATCAAGTTGGGGACCTCTCGGCCCGCGATGCGCTCGACAAACTTGAAGTGGATGTATCCAAGCCGGTTCCGGCTCAGCAAGTGGTTGACCGTCTCCTGCGATATGATCTCGACCTTGCGAAGGACCCAAAAGACGTTTCCGCCCTTGTTGCCCGTGGGCGGGAACTGGGCGACCACGCGCAGCAATACCGGCTTGCGATGCGCGATGCGGAGGCTGCACTCGCCATCGATCCCAGCAAGACCAAGGCTCGCGCGGACAAGATCTCTGCGCTTGCAAAGTTGGGGCGCGTTGACGACGCCGCGGCCGAGCTGCGAGCCTTGGAGGGGTCGAAACCGCCGCGCGAAGTGCTGGCCCGCTCTCTGAGCGTGCTTGCAGAGGCTGCCACCAACTTGTCCCAGCTCGATACAGCTCTCGAATATGCAAACCGGGCAATCGAGGCAACGCCACAGGCGCAGTATTTCAAGCAGCGGGCTGCAATTCTTCAGAGACTGGAGCGCTTCGCGGATGCCGAGGCGGATCTCTCTCACGCGAAACAACTCGAAGCTGGAAGCGTCCGATGAGACGCCTTCTCTTCGCGGCATTTTCAGCTCTTGTAGCTCTCGAAACTCCTGGGCAAGAGGGACCGTCATCCGCCCCAAAGCCGAACGTGGAAGCTGACGAACGTCCCTTCACGAACGACCCCAATGCGGACGGCGTGAGCGCTGACGGCGTTGAAGACGCTCTGCGTGCCGGTAGCGCGCTGGCGATCACATTTCCAATCGATATGGTTCCGCCTGATAAGATTGATGCTGAGGGCCTCGAGTCACCGGTTGAAGTGCGGCCTTCGCTCGATGCCGATTTCATCTGGCGCACGCAGTCGCAAGGCGAGCTAAGGGTGAAAGGGCCGCTGATTCCCGGTCAAACGTACCAATTTCGTGTGAGGGAAAGCACTAAGGACCTCGCGGGGAATCCCTTTCAAGCCGGTGCTTGGGGCTTTGAGATGATCACCCCCGCCCTGCGCGTGATCGAGGAAGGCTATGGTGAGCGCGGCAGTCTAAACGCCAGCCCTCAGGTCCCTGTCGAGTTTAACTATCCGATTCGCCTTTCCGATGCCGCGCAGCGTGTCTGGTTTCAGGATCGAGCCAGCCGGCAGAAGTTTCCTGCTGAAATCTTGCTCAACGCCCCCGATGGCGAGATGGAGAAGGCGCCGGTCGTTGACGCAAGGCCAGACACGGAGGAGGTGACTGCTTTCCGTGTCCGTCCGTTGCAGCCGCTTCCGGTGGGACGGCGCTACGATCTCGTCGTGGACAGCATCTGCGATGCGTTCGGTGGGCGCACGCTCCCCTATCCGCAGGTTTTCCCGCTGGGAGTCACGCGTCCGCTGAGGATCGACTATGTCGCCGCGCGCAATCTTCCCCTCGAGACTCCTCGCATCGAGGTGAAATTCAGCCAGGTGCTTAGTGATGCCGCATTGCCGGGCAATGCCTTGCAGATCACGCCCAATGTTTCCAATTTGCGCATTCGCAAGGATGGTCCCTCTCTGATTGCCGAGGGTGACTTCGATGCGAGCGCACGCTACGCCGTGACGGTTTCGGACGAAATCACGGGATCGGGAGGATACGGACTTTCCCAGCCCGAGAAATGGGGCGCGACGTTCCGGCTCAAAGAGGGTGCGGTCCTCTTTCCCGACAGGCATGTCCGCCAGCGCTCAGTTCTTGGACTCAATTTTGCCTTTTATCAGGTCAATACCACCGAGCTCGAATGGAAGCTGGCTGCCGTACCGCTCGACAAACTGCCTTTAGTTGTTTCTCGAGAACGGGAGTTCGATTGCGTTTTGAGAGATGTAGCGGGTCATCCGCTCTGGACCAAAGAAGGAACGTTTCAACGGGCAGCCTCAGAACCACTGGTCGCCGCCTTTAAGCTCAAGGTGCTTGCATCCGGAAGCGTACCGGCCGCGAGCGGCGACAAGGAGGTTTTGCGCGAGATCGCTTGGAAATCCTTGGATCCTTCGGCGCTCGCCGGTCCGATGTTGCTGGAAGTCACGGGCAGAGACGCTCGGGGCAGGGCCATCGGGAATCGTGCGCTCATCTATTGCGGGGAGATCGCTCTAACTCGCAAGGTGACGAAAACCCGGTCGATTGTCCGTGCGGCACGCCTGACCGATGGAGAATCCCTGCCGAAAGCGACCGTCTCCGTGCTCGACAAGAATCTCGGGCATATCGCGGAAGCGGTGACGGACGAGAAGGGACTGGTTGTCTTCGACAGGCTTGCAATCGCAGGAGCACAATACTTGTTGTGCGAGAGCACGATTCAGCCCATTGCGTTGTCGGACCAGTTCTCAGGGGGCGCATTGAACGCCCGTCCACCGCCTCCTCTTCGCGCTTATACTCTGACGGATCGCCCCCTTTACAGGCCAGGCCAGTCGATTCAGTTCAAAGGCTTCGTCCGCGAAGAGCAGGGCGATTCCCTGAAGGTCCCATCCGGGCGGGCGGTGCAATGGACGATCGAGCGCGTCTACGCCGGCGACGTGCTTGCCAGCGGCAAAAGCAAAGTGGACGCCGAGGGAGGCTGGAGCGGAATGTGGACGCCTCCGCCAGATGCGCCCGTTGGAGATTTCATGCTCAAGGCATTGATCGGAGGACAGCCGGCAGGCGACTCGGCTCGCTTCCAAATCCAAGAATTTCGAAATCCTCCGTTTTCTGTCGTTTGTAAGAACGAAGACGCGCAGAGGCCTGCCGAGTCCACGATTAGCGTGCAGTCGCAGTATTTTCATGGTGCGCCAAATGCCGGCGGCCGCGTGCGGTGGACGGCTACGTGGGTCGGTGATTCAGCTGAGGGAGAATACTACGGGGCGGACTGGACCCGCGTGGATCTCTATTCCGAACACGCCAGGCGTCCAGACTACTCGGCGGAAATTTCCGGCGAAGCCGTCCTCGACGGGGCGGGACATGCCACGTTGCGATGCGACGCGCCTTTTAAAGATCCCGGTAATCGCGCGCACTGCAGCGTCATTTGGAAAGTCGATGTCACAGGACCCGACGGGCAGACGATTACAGGAGGGACAATGCAAGACAGCGTCATGGCGCCCGTACTGTTGGGAGTAAAGCGGGGCGAGAGCGGACATGGCAAGATCGAATTCTTTTGGGACGCACAGGCGAAATTTGAAAACGCTCCCGAAGCCGTGAAGGTCCAGCTTTTCCGCGTTCAAACCAAATCGGTGAAGGAACGCCTGGCGCCCGATGTTTATCGGTATCGGAATTTCGACCAATACGAGCTTGTCGAGCAACGCGAGCGGGTGACAGAAGATTCCATCGAGTTCGAGCCGGGCAAGCCGGGGCGGTATGTGGCACTCGTCTCGCCCTTGGCGGGTGCGCCAGGCTTCCCGGTAAGTGAACAAGCTTACCTCGAAGGAGATGAAGAATCCGAAGTTCCAGTGCAATCGGACACAGCCGCAACGGTATTTTCGGTCAAAGGGGGCTCACGCGAGGACGCCAAGGCGTGGGTTGTTGGCGAAAATGCCGTCTTAAATGTCTTGTCGCCAAGCGGCGGCGTGGCGTGGGTGAGCGTGGAAACTGACCGGATCCTGGACACTTTTGTCGCTCCGATCCGCGGCAATACGAGCCGCATCGAAATTCCGGTCAAACCCGATTACGAGCCGAATGTCTTCGTTTCTGTTTACATCCTGCGTCCCGGTGGGACTGAACAACTCGCGGGCGAGATGTATGGGTACGACGAGCTAGCTGTTCAAGCTCCCGGACGCACACTCGATGTGTCAGTAAAGACAAACCGCGCCGAGTATGAGCCGCGCGAAAGGATTTCCGGCGAAGTGATTGTCAAAGCCGCCGGTCACCCGGTGGCTGGCGCCGACCTTGCGATTTATGCGGTGGACGATTCGATCTTAACCCTAGGGGGCTGGAGACTTCCGCAGATGCTCGAGAGCTTTTTCCCTGCACGGAGCTTTGCGGTGGTGACCTATTCAGCGCTGAAGGCTTACGTGGACAAGATCGCTCCCTCCTGGCTGACGATGAAGGGCTTTGTCGGTGGTGATGCGGGGGCCCAGGAATTCGGGAGCGTTACTTTCACACGCAAGGATTTCAAACCGCTTATCCTCTGGCGGCCAAGCGTGCGAACCGACGCGAAGGGCGCCGCCAAATTTGAATGCGAATCGCCAGACAATCTCACGCGGTTCCGCGTTATCGCGATCGGTCAAACAAAGAACAACCAGTTTGGTGCGGGGGATTCAACGTTCGCTGTAAGTAAGAAGCTCCTCCTAGAGCCTGCGCTTCCGCGCTTCTTGCGGGAAGGAGACGAAGTCGAACTGAGGGCCGTAGTGCGCCAAAAAGCATCCGAAAGCGAACGACTCACTGTCCGCTGCGCGACGACTGGAGGACTCGAGTTGACCGGCGATTTGCGGCAGGAGCTTTCCGCGGGGCGCGACACGCCATCCGTCGTGCAATTCAAGGCACGCGCAAGATCCACAGGCCCAGCGAGCGTCAAGTTCGAAGTTGTGTCTGCTTCTCGGCTTTCAGACTCGGTTGAGGTCACGCTTCCTGTGATAGAGCCCGTAATTCTGAAGAAGGAAGCCGTCTCTGGCCCCATGGTGAACGTCGCGTTTTCCGGGAAGAACGCCATGCCGGCCGCCTGGAGAGAGGGCCGCGGTACATTCAGCCTCGCGGTCTCGACAACGCCTTGGTTGAGCAAGCTCATGGGCTTGCCCTTTTTGCTCGAATACCCGCACGGTTGCTTCGAGCAAAAGGCCTCTCGGCTGCTGGGATATACCTACCTGGGAGGGCTTCTGGAATACGTCCCCGAGGCGCGGGCGCAGCAGGCCGCCTACCAGCGCGTCATAGGTGAGACGTTTCGCGAATTCGAGGCAGCTCTTCTTGCCGACGGACGCCTTCCCTACTGGGCACGCGGCACCCAAGCAAACGATTTTGTCACTATTCAGGCAGGCTGGTGCGTCAACCAGGCGGAAGAGTCGGGCTTCGACGTTCCCGAGCGCCTCTCCTCGGAGCTTTCGGGAGCTTTAGAGAAAATGGTAGCAACCAGGACGAGTCGTCTGTCGCCAACGCTTCGAGCCTTCGCTCTCTTCGTACTTTCTACTGCAGGCGACGAGGTGGCCGAAGAGGTCACGTCTGTCGCCGACGAGCTCTTCCTCCAACGCGATAAGCTCACAGGCGAAGGCCGCGCACTGCTGGCAATTGCGATGAACAATCTCGGCATCCAGCAGGATAAGCAACGCCAGCTCGTGGATGAGCTTCCGAAGGAATTCGGCGACATAGAGTTCAATCCGGAAACTTTCTCTTCGGCGACTCGAACTGAGGCTCTCTGCACTTGGGCTCGGCTTCTCATCGATCCCGCACAGGTCTCGAGCACGTTTCGCGATCGCTTGTTGCGGTCAATGGAGTCCTCCACCAGTCTTTCGACCCAGGAAAATCTTTGGCTGCTTGTCGCCTTCAAGGCAACAATGAAAGGAGCTCCGGTAACTCCCCTCACCGCGGCAAGTCCAAAACCCGAAACCCTTTCTGCCAACGCAAGCTCCGCGGGCTGGGCAAAGCAAAACCTCGCCAAGCTTCCGGATTTCTCCGTGACCGGCCTAAAGCGCGGCGGCAGTTTCGTGCTGAGAGCCGAATATCGTACAGCGGAAAAAGAGACGGCGCCCTTTACTCAAGGCATGAGGATCGAGCGGGTCGTGAAGAATCTGACCGATAGTGCGCGGGACGGCAGCGCTCGTTCGCCGCTTCGACTTGGCGACCAGTTGCTGATATCGTACCGCTTCTCCTCCGAAAAGCCCCAAAGCTATGTGGCGGTCGAGGACATGATCCCAGCAGGCGTCGAAGTGGTGAATCCGAATCTCGCCCTCTTTGGCAAGTATTACTCGCTACCGGTTGAATCGGGCGTCGCGACGGCCAATCTGTCCCACAGCGAAATACGCGATCAGCAAACCACCCTGTACTTTGACGATCTGCCCTCCGGCACTCACAGCTACAGCGTGCTCGCCCGCGCCACTGCGGCAGGTAATTTCATCTGGCCGGCGGCGCAGATTTCGCCGATGTACGACAGCCGCTTTTTCGGTCGCTCGGCCTCAAGCGAATGCAACGTTACGTCCGAGTAATCCGGGAGGCGTCTCTGCGTATCGCCCGTTATTTCAAGCTGCTGGCGCGAAGGCTTGGATTCGTCGTTTTCGCGCTGTTCACTGCGGTCTTTTTCTTCTGGGGGCTCGTGGAACTTCTAATCCGCAGCGCGAATCTGCCTCTTGCCCTGGATCAGCCCCCGCCTGCGACGCCCGCTCTCACGGACTTTCGTGACAGACCGATCGCTGTTCTCCGGACACCGCTCGCTAGAGAATGCTATCCCCTGAAAATAGATGACATGGGAGAATGGCTCCCCGCGGTCAGCGTCGGTATCGAAGACGCGCGTTTTTGGAAGCACCCCGGTGTAGATTTTCACGCGATGACCGGTGCGGCCGTGCGGAATTGGCGAAATGGCCGCGTGATTTCCGGCGCTTCGACCATTACCCAACAGATCATCAAAGTATCTTCCGGACGCCATGCAAGAACGCTCTTTGGGAAGGCTTCCGAGGCTCTCGCAGCGCTGAGACTGGAAAGAGAGTGGGACAAGAGAAAAATTTTGGAAAGCTATTTGAACCGCCTCGATTACGGCAACCGCCGCATTGGTCCTGAAGCCGCCGCGCTGGCCTACTTTGGAAAGCCCGCATACGCACTCTCTCTTTCCGAGGCAATTTTTCTGGCGGGCATTCCGCAAGCCCCCGCGCGGCTAGATCCTTGGAGGAATCCGAACGCAGTGCTTGCCCGCTACCGTCGAAACGTGAGACGTCTCGCCGAAATCGGAGCGCTGCCTTCTGGAGCTGCGATGGACTCGCTCCTCGAGAAACCACCGTCCTTGCGAAGGCACACGCCACCAAGGGAAGCATCGCAGTTCGTTGAACTCACCCGGCAGCGGCTCCCCGCTCGGGCAAAAGCCGTCAGCACGGCGACAGCGGGTAAGATAAGAACTTCGCTCGACCTCGATCTGCAAAGCCTCGCCACTCGCGCCTTGCGTGAACACCTTTCCGCCACCGCGGCCCTTGGCGTTGGCGATGCGGCGATAGTGATTATCGAAAACTGCACCGGCGCAGTTCGTGCTCTGGCCTGCGCCGGGGATCCGAGGCGCGCCTCTCTCAATTCTGCAATGGAACCCCGGAGTTGCGGTTCAGCGCTGAAACCATTTCTCTACCTTGCTGCAATCGATCAACGGAAGCTAACGGCCGCCTCCTTGTTGCCGGACACGCCAGACTCGATCGGGGAAGAATACCCGGATTATGACCCACAAAATTATTCGAAACGCTACCTTGGGCCGGTGCGCGTCCGTGAGGCTTTGGGCAGTTCGCTCAATGTCCCCGCCGTCTTCACTTTGAGCAAAATGGGAGCGCGTGAGACATTTGAGTATTTGAGAAGCTGGGGCTTGAATTTCCCTGGATCATTCGACGAGTTCGGCGCGGGTTTCATTTTAGGAAATGCGCCGGTGCGTTTGCTCGAACTCGCCGGAGCCTACGCCGGCATTGCGCGCGGCGGAGTGGTCTGGACTCCGAAGCTAACCCCAAAGGATCCCATAGAGAGCCGTCGGCTGGCATCGGAGGATGCGTGCGCGATTATCGCGGATATCCTTTGCGATAACAGGGCACGCCTTTCGAGCTTCGGGGCATCCTCCCCACTGAACCTTCCGGAACGGACAGCGGTCAAGACGGGCACGAGCTCCGGCTTCCGCGATGGATGGTGTGTGGGATTCAACAAAGATCACACTGTTGCAGTTTGGGCGGGTAACCTTGACGGCCGGCCGATGGACGAGGTTCTCTCCGTTCGCTCCGCCGCGCCACTCTGGGCGGCGATGATGAGATCCCTCTACGTCTCGGGCGACCGGCCGTGGCCTCAAATGGACAAGACGGCCTCGCTCCGTACGGTCGAGATTGCGGCCGAGACCGGCCTCATCCCGCGGCAAGGCGAACCAACCATTCGCGAATGGTTCTTGTCCGGAACAGAGCCGGTGCATCATGCGTCAGTGCTCTATGCAGACGGGATCCTGCAGTTGCCGCCTGAATATTCGGCTTGGTGTGCCGGGCCGCAGAACAGTCTCGGCGCCGTCGTCCTCACTAAACCACTGAAGATCTTGTTTCCAAAGGACGGCGCGACGTTTTGCTACAACGTGGCCATGTTGAAATCTCAGCAAATGCTGCCCCTTCAAAGTTCGTTGCCGGGATGCGAGTGGTTCCTTAACGGCCAAAGGCTCGCGCGCCCCTTGATTCCTCTCGAACGCGGAGCGTGGACAGTCTCTGCTAGGGCGGGAGGACAGACCGCCGTCTCAAACTATGTGGTGGAATAAAAAGTCCACACCGCCTACGCCTTCCAGCGTGTTTCAGGACGCAAATTGATTTCTCCGAGTTTCACGTCAAATCCACAGGACTCCAGGAGGTAGGCGACTCCCTCTGCGCTCTCCATCGTCTCTTTTAGACTACGAGCGAAGAGTTCCACATATTCCTTGTAGCTATCGAGCGCCAGCCGACCCTCCGAGACGTGCTTGGCAAGCTCCTCGTCGTGGTTCTCGATCAAGGTGAAGAGCCCGCGGCGCAACCTCGCGCGCATGATGGGATCGACGACCAATTTGAAGGGATTGGCCGTGGGATCCGAAGCGCCAGCGCGTTCGACCACGTCGAGAGTCAACGATGCCTGTGAGGTTTCGGCAGCTTGTTCGTTCATCCGTGGGATTTCACTCATAGCGCCCGGGAAACGCAAGTGCGCACAATGATCGGCGTAATTTCTTTTCGCCCGTGCGTCGGCTCGACGGATGGACCTTGCGGCGCCACCAATGACCGAGATACAAGTTGACTGGCGGCTTGATCTGTCAACATTGAACAACCCCGTTATGCGCCTTTCGCACAAGCTCAGAAAGCTCCTCAACCGCGATGCCTACGATAGTGCGAAGGCCACGGTGCTGCGGATGTTCTATCCACTGGATTCCAAGCCGTTCCTGGAGGCGATTGACCGCAAGGCCTTCGACGCCATCAGGGAGAGACACTTCAATCCGGAGGATAGCGTCTCTCCGAAGAAATATCTCAATTTGGAGAGTTGGATGCACACGAACGTAAAGCGCGTGCGCGATTTGAGGCTCAAAAAAGCGCCCCCGCGCCTGAGGGTCTTGGATATCGGTTGCGGCTCGGGCTACTTCCTGCACATTGCCAGATGCCTCGGTCATGATGTTCTTGGGTTGGACATCGACCGAGAACCCGTCTTTCGGGAAACAATTTCCTTGCTCGGGTTGAAGCGCATTGTCCATCAAATCGAACCGTTCCAAGCATTGCCGGACACCGGGGCGCCCTTCGACCTCATTACGGCGCACATGACGTGCTTTAATCGATACGACGACGGCACGCCCTGGGGCATCAGGGAGTGGGAGTTTTTCCTGAGCGACACGGCATCGCGACTCACTTCCAGCGGGCGCCTTCAATTCGATCTCAATGCGCTTCGCGACGAGCGCCATATGGAGCCCGAACTCAGGCTGTACTTTCGCTCTAAGGGCGCTCGCATTGACCGTCGTCGGATCTATTTGAAAACAGCGCCCTCAAGACGACCGCAACTTGGATACTGAAGGACCATGGCTTCCATGCCGCTGACGTTATCGGGAGTCCATCACGTCGCGATCATTTGCTCGGACTACGCAAAGTCCAAGCGTTTCTACACCGAATTCTTAAGCCTTCCAATTCTTTCCGAAGTCTATCGAGCGGAGCGAGGCTCATACAAGCTGGACCTCGCGATTCCCGGTGGCGCCCAAATCGAGCTGTTTTCCTTTCCCGGCGCTCCCAAACGTCCATCTTATCCCGAGGCTTGCGGACTGCGCCACTTGGCGTTTGAGGTGGCGGATATCGATCAAGCAGCTGCGGCGCTCATTGAGCAGGGGGTTTTTGTTGAGGAGATACGTCTCGATGCGCTGACCGGCAAGCGGTTCACTTTTTTCTCCGATCCCGACGGCCTGCCTCTGGAGCTCTACGAGAGCGGCTAGCGCGCGCTAATCTCACGCCGCATGGTTCCAGAAGCCCCGGACGGCTTCACATTACAGGCGGCCAGGCTGGTCTTGCGGTCTCGAGTGAGAGTGTTTGTTTGACCGGTCACGTGCCGTTTCCTACGGTCTCGATGTGACGCTTTCGGACGGTCCATCAAAGGGCGGTTCGGGGCTTGGGTCTGTGCCTCAGAGTCTTTTGGGAGTTGGGGCACCCGAAGCGCCGGCCGGCTACGAAGCGTTCTGGCGTGATCGGTACCGGCGGGCGCTCGCACTCGACCCCGATCCCCTGGTGCGGGACAGCGGCGGCGCGCGAAATGGCTTACGCGTTTATTATCTCACGTACACATCGACCGATGGCGTTCGGATCGGCGGGTGGATCCTTGAGCCGGAGTCAGGAATGGTGCGTCGCGGACTCGTGGTTTTGCATGGTTACGGCGGCCGCTCCGAACCTGACTTTGACCTTCCCTTTCGCGATGCCGTAATGCTCTTTCCATGCGCCCGCGGCTTGGGGGCGCGGAGCTTGTTGCCGGATGTCCCTGCGGATGCATACGGGCACGTGCTCCACGGGATTGAAAGCCGGGATCGTTATATTCACGGCGGATGCGTGGAGGATGTCTGGCTCTCGGTGAGCGCACTGCTCCGCTTGCGTCCGCATGTTGCGGGGCGGATCGGATTTCTTGGAATCAGCTTTGGAGGTGGCATTGGTGCGATGGCGATGCCGTGGGACGATCGAATCGCGAGAGGTCACTTCAGCCTTCCCAGTTTTGGGAATCACGCGCTTCGCCTGACGCTACCCATGAACGGAAGCGGAGCGAGCGTGCGAAATATCCTCAGCTCGACACCCGCCGCGCTTGAGACGCTTGTGTGGCATGACGCTGCGACAGCGGCGCGATACATACAGCAGCCGGTGCACTGCGCGTGCGCGCTATTCGACCCGACGGTGCCGCCGGCCGGACAGTTTGCAGTCTACAATGCGCTCGCAGGTCCCAAACAACTCTTCGTGTTGACGGCCGGGCACCATTCATACCCGCGCGAGAGGGTCGAGGCCGCATGCTTGTTACAAGAAATTAACGATTTTTTCCCTTCAAACTGACCCGGATGCGCTACCGGTTTGGAAGATGAACCGGGAGTACCACAGCTGGTGGAGTTGGCGGCTCAATCGAAACATGGAGCTCCTCGTTTTTGGACACGCAGGGGCGAAGGTGATCGTTTTCCCCACGCGTGGAGGGCGCTTTTACGAGTACGAGAACCTGCGCATGACCGAGATGCTGCGCCACAAACTCGAGAATGGTTTTCTCCAGCTCTTCTGCGTGGATGGAATCGATTCCGAAAGCTTCTACTGCCGGTGGGCGTGCCCCTTCGGGCGTATCGAGCGTCACCAGCAGTACGAAGAGTACATCCTCAACGAGGTCTTTCCCTTCATGAACCTTAAGAACCCCCATCCGTGTGTCATCGTGCACGGGTGCAGTCTTGGCGCTTATCATGCAGTGAACATCGCTATGCGCCATCCGCACCTGTTTCGAAAGCTCGCCGCCTTCTCCGGACGCTACGACCTGACCTTGAATCTCGAGGGTTTTTCCGATCTTTTCGAGGGTTACTACAACCAAGACATCTATTTCCACACGCCGACTCATTTCCTGCCGAATCTCACGTGTGCCCAGCGGCTCGGACATTTGCGAAGTATGGACGTCGTACTCACTATCGGCGAATCCGATCCGTTTCGCGGAAACAACGAATATCTGAGCCGCATTTTGCATTCTAAAGGCGTGCCGCATCAGTTGCATGTCTGGGAAGACCGCGCACACAGCCCCTACTATTGGCGGCGCATGGCGCGCATCTATGTTTAGTAGCTAAGGCGAACCCAGTGGCAAGTTCAGGATGCCAGCACAGCTTGACCTTGCGGAAGCGCCTTTGCTTTCGCGGGGACCCTCTTCCGCGTTTTTGCCACGACCACGTAAATTGCGGGAACAACGAAGAGCGTAAAGGCAGTGCCGATGATCATACCGGAAACGAGAACTACGCCGATGCTGTTGCGAGCGGCGGCGCCGGGGCCGTGCGCCAGGATCAGCGGGGTGTGACCGGCGACGGTCGCGGCCGTGGTCATTAGGATGGGCCGCAAGCGCGTCGCCGCGGCCTGGATAACGGCGCGGATTTTATCAAGACCCTCCTCCTGGAGACGGTTGGCGAACTCCACTATGAGGATGCCGTTCTTGGAAACCAGTCCGACCAGCGTAATGAGGCCCACCTGACTGTAGATGTTCACCGAGGTAAATCCGAGAAAGGCAAACATCAGCGCGCCCGAGAGCGCCAAGGGCACCGAGCCGAAAAGAATGATGAACGGGTCGCGGAAACTTTCAAACTGCGCGGCAAGCACAAGGAAAATCAAGACGAAGGAGAGCGCCATGGTTGCGACCAACGTGTTGCCTTCCTTTCGCAGCTGGCGGGATTCTCCTGCGTAATCGATGACCGTCCCCGGAGGGAGGATCTTCTTCGCCTCATCTTCGAGCACTTTCAAAGCTTGGCCCTTGGAAACTCCAGGAGGAATCGCTCCCTGTATGGTTGCAGAGTTTAGCTGCTGGAATCGCTTGAGCTCGCGTGGCTCCGTCGTGCTCTTTAAGGTGGCGAAAGTTGAAAGCTGGACCATTTGGCCGTTGGGGCCACTCACGTAGATGTTCTTGAGTTGATCCACGGTCAGGCGCTCGGCACGCTTGATCTGGGGAATTACTTTGTAGCTGCGGCCCTGATTGCTGAAGCGGTTGACGTAGTTACCGCCAAGCATTGTTGAGAGGTCTGCACCGACCTGCTGCAGATTCAGGCCGAGCGCAGCCACCTTGTCGCGGTCGAAAACGATTTCTGTCTGTGGCTGGTCATACTTCAGATCCGTATCCGCGAACATGAAGACGCCGCTTTCAAAGGCTTTGGCGACGAGTTTGTTGGCGACTTCGAGGAGCTCCCGGGGCTCGGCGGTGGACGCAATGACCAGCTCGATAGGAAAGTCGCTGCCTCCGGGGAGTGGAGGAGGTGTAATCGGAATGACCTGCAGGCCCGCGATGGTGCCGGTCTTCGGAAATAACTCGGCAGCGATCTGCTCGGTTGTGCGCGTACGCTCGTTCCACGGCTTGGTTACCAGACCGCCAAAGCCTCCGGTTGCCATGCTGATCTGAAACGTATCTGCAACCTCGGGCGCCGAGGTGAACGCCTTGTTGATCTCATCGGCGAAGAGCGTCACTTGGTCGAGTGTGGCGTTGGCGGGCGCCTTTACGATGCCAAAGATAAATCCTTGATCTTCGTTGGGTGCCAGCTCGTCTTGCGAGAACATCAGAAATGGCGCCCACAGGAGGCCGATGATTGAGCAGAACGCCATGACGGGCCAGCGATTAGCTACAGCCACGCCGAGAACACGCATGTAGGCGGTTCGCAGTCTGTCGAACTGCCGGTTGATAAGGCCCGCAAACCCTCTTTCCACATCGCCTTCTCGAAGCAGCTTCGAGGACATCATCGGCGACAGCGTAAGTGCCACAACGCCCGAAACGATCACTGCCCCGGCCAAGGTAAATGCAAACTCGCGAAAGAGGGCGCCGGTCAGGCCGCCTTGAATGCCGATCGGTGTGTAAACCGCAGCCAGAGTGATCGTCATGGAAATGATCGGCCCGACAAGCTCTCTCGCGCCCTTGATCGCGGCGTCGAAAGGCCTTTCGCCCTCCTGCAGGTGACGTTCGACGTTTTCCACCACCACGATTGCGTCGTCCACCACGAGACCGACCGCCAACACAATAGCCAGCAAGGTGAGAAGATTGAGGGTGAAGCCGGCCAGCATCATGAGGAATACGGCTCCCACCAGGGAAATCGGGATGGCGACTACGGGAATGATTACTGTGCGCAACGATCCCATGAAAAGGAAGATCACGACGACGACGATAAGGAGCGTCTCTGTCAGCGTCTTGAGCACGTCACGGATCGCGCTTTCAATATAAACAGTCGAGTCGTACGCCACACGTGCCTTCATGCCGGCCGGCAGGCGACTCTCGATTTCCGGCATGGCTTCGCGCACGGCCCGCACCACGTCCAGAGTGTTGGCGTTCGGAAGGGGCCATACTCCCATGAAAGTGGCTTTCTGGCCGCTGAAGCGCACGTCATCGTCGTAGGATTCCGCTCCCAGAACGATATCCGCCACGTCGCCCAAGCGAACGATTGCACCGCTCTTCTGACGAATCACCAAATTGCGAAACTCATCGGCGGTCTTCAGATCGGTGTTCGCCACGAGATTCACCGCGATCATTGTTCCCTTGGTCTTCCCCACAGCAGCCAGGTAATTGTTGGCCTGAAGCGCGGCATGCACCTCGGTGGGCGCGAGATTGAGAGAGGCCAATTTTTCCGGTTTGAGCCAGATGCGCATGGCGAAGATTCGGGCGCCCAAAATGTCTGCCCGTTGAACCCCCGGAATCGAGGAAAGCCGCGGCTGAACAACGCGCGTCAAATAGTCGGTAATTTGGTTCTGGTCGAGATCCTGCGAATAGAAGCTCAGATACGTCGCCGCGAATTCGGAATCCTTGGACTCCACTTCGATCACAGGTGCCTCGGCTTCGGGCGGCAAATCGTTTCGCACCTGCGCAACCTTGGCCTGGATCTGGGTGAGGGCGGCGTTGGTATCAAAGTTCAACCTCAGATGAACTGTGATCGTGCTCAGACCCTGCGCGCTCGAAGACTCGATATAGTCTATCCCGTCCGCGCTCGCGATGACACGTTCGAGCGGCGTCGTGATGTAGCCGCGAACAAGATCAGCGCTCGCTCCAACATAAGCGGTCTTGACCGTCACCACCGCGATATCGCTTCGCGGATACTGGCGAACATTCAGCGTTTTGATAGAGACCAACCCCGCGATCAGGATCAGCAGGTTGATCACCATGGCGAGCACGGGCCGCTTGATAAAGAGGTCGGTGATTTTCATGAAAGAAAAGCTCTAGCCATCGATACGGTTCTTTTCGCTGGGCTTCCTAGCACCTTCGCTCAAGAGGGAAGAACTCGACGCTCTTCAGGTGTCCTCCGGTTTCGGTGCTTCGCTGTTATCTGGAAGAATGCTGTTGTTAACTTGCACGTGGGCGCCGGGGCGCAGCTTGAAGACTCCGGAGGTCACAACTTCCTCGCCGGGATTGACCCCTGAGAGGATGGCCACACGGTCGCCTCGCGACTCCCCGAGCTTGACAACCTGCTGGCGCACGCCTCGATACGCTTTGCCATCAGGGCCCTTCATATCCTCGATCACATAAACCATGTCTCCGTACGGTGCGTATTGAATCGCTGTCGCGGGAAGCACAACATGACTGGACTTGCTCGACAGAGGCACTTCTGTATTCACAAACATTCCCGGGCGAAGAAGCCCATTCGGATTCGGCAATGTCGCCTGCACCCGGACATTGCGCGTCGCCTCGTCAACCACTGCATCCACAGCGTTGATCTTCCCATCGAAGGTGATATTCGGAAGACCATCGGCTTGAACGCGAACCAGCTGGCCCGCAGTGATCTGGCCAAGATTTTGCTGGGGCAGCCAGAAATTCACGTAAATTGGGTCGAGGGACTGAAGCGGCGCTACCTGGGCGCCGCTTTGCAAGTATTGTCCCAGGTTGACCGCCCTGATGCCAAGAACGCCCGAGAACGGAGCGCGGATCGTTTTTTTGCTAATCAGTGCCTTGACCTCCTCGACCTTCGCCGCTGCCTGATCGTATTGAGCCTGAGCGCTGTCATAATCCGCCTGGGAGCTTACACGGCTTTTGAGCAGATTTTGCTGGCGCAGCAGGTTGGCGCCCGCCAGCCGCATCTGAGCCTCGGCCGACCGCAACTGAGCCTGTTCCTGACTTATTTCGAGCTGAACGAGAAGATCGCCCTCCTTCACCGCCTGGCCGGACTCGAAATCGATCCTGTGTACAATCCCGGGTTCGTCGGTGCTTACGGTGACTCCTTGCACGGCGGCCGTCGATCCAACGGCTTTGAGGGAAGGAATCCACTCCTCCTCTTCCGCGACTAGGGAGGTCACGGACTCGGGCGGTAGCGCAAAGCTCGCGTGCTCCGCCATGGCTTTGCGTATTTGCACGAACTTGATCCCGCCGAGCGCGGCGACAATCGCGATGGCGGCAAGGAAGGCGATGACGACAAGGAAGGTCTTCTTGATCATGAATGAGAATCGTTGCGGGGGCCAGAAAAGGCCTTTTGCGTCTTCTGCAACAGCGTAACGAGCTGGCCCTGTTCGCGGCTGCTGAGCGCAGAAAGAATGCTTTCGGTCCAACGAATGAGCAGCGGTTGTACCTTCTGAAGGAGGTCCTTACCCTTCTTCGTGATCGTGACGCAGGAGGCCCTCCGATCTCGCGGATCGGGAGTGCGTGCCAAAAGTCCGGTCCTCTCCAGCGTGTCGAGCAATCCAGTGATGGTCGCGCGGCTAACGCTAGCGTGTTCCGCGAGTTCCGAGGAACGCATGCTACCGTTCTCCGAACTGTCAAGCAGCACAAGGATGATCAAACGTGCTTGGTTCAATCCATACCGGGCAAGAAAGCTCGCCTCGCTGCGAGATACCACATCCCCCGTATGAAGGATGTTCAAAAATACCTGGCAAATCCTCGGGTCCGCGCCCGGCACGCGGGCCGTCGCTGCCTGCAGGCATTCGTAACGGGGAACTTCCTTGAGCATCAAATAGGGCACGGCAGCAAGCTAAGGCGCTTAATTATCAAGTCAACAAATAATAAGGAGCCTTATCAGTTTATAGCCTCAGACCATTTTTTTACCTTCAGCGTTACCCGCCGAGTGACCTGCGATCTCAGGCGATCACGAGATCGACTTCCGGCAGTTCTTTGAGTATGCGCTCGTAGAGGCTCGGTTCAAACCAGCGAAGCGGCTTGCGGCGACCGGGACGGCCCAAAACGATGTGGGTGATTCCGTATTCGCGGGCGAAGGCGATCAGGGCTCTGGCCACGTTTTCGTGTTTGAGGGAGATGACGAGCCCGCCCATTTTTTGAGCCGTTTCCAAGGTTTCCGCGATATGCCGCTGGGCGCTGGCGTCGATGCGAACGGCGGATTCCGCCGGAGTCCGAACATACACGGCATACCACTGCGCGTTGAGCTGCGCCGCCAGCCGTGCGGTCTTTCGCAGGAGGCGGCCAGGATCCGGCCCCAGACTGCTAATGGCCACCATGACTTGGCCGAGGGCGCTAACCCTCTTGTCCGACTCCCCGGTTTCCCTCTGCCGCCGGTCAAGGAAATTGGCGGTTTCCGCCATCGTCATTTCCCGGAGGCGCGTCAGATTCGTCTGCGTGAAGAAGTTGGCCATCGCCGCTTGGATTCGCTCTTGAGGGTAAATTTTCCCAGCTTGGAGGCGTTCCTGCAAATCTTCAGCAGGCAGGTCAATATTTACAATTTGGTCAGCTTCAGAAACGATCTCATCGGGCAATCGTTCCTTCACGCGGACGCCTGTCGCCTCCTCAACGAGATTGTACAGCGACTCGAAATGCTGGATATTGACGGTTGTGATCACATTGATTCCGGCACGCAAAAGAGCCTGGACGTCTTCGTATCGCTTGCGGTTCGGGCTGTCAGGCGCATTGGTATGGGCCAACTCGTCGACGAGGGCCACGGTGGGTTTTCTGGCAATTACCGCGTTCGCGTCCATCTCGCGCAAGGTGATTTCGTGGTACGTGGTGACGCGGGGTTGAACCACCTCAAGATCACCGATCTGGGCGATAGTCTCCGGACGCTCGTGCGGCTCGACGTAACCGATCACCACATCCACGCCCCGTTCCTTCAAACGGTGTCCCTCCTTGAGCATCGCGTAGGTCTTTCCGACGCCGGGACAGGCACCCAGGTACACCTTCAGTTTGCCAAGTTGCTGGCGGCGGATAATGGACAGGAAATCATCCGGGCTTGGGCGCGCTATGGGGGTCTCCTTATCCATCACTCAGCCGGGCCGCGAGGCGGTGCCGTTGCGGTCTTGAGCTTTTTGTTTTTCACCGGGAGCTGTGGGAATTCCCTTTTGTCCTTATGAAAGTAGCAAATCTGAGCTAGCATTGGCCAGAGTTCGAGGTCGGCATGTCCAAGACCTAAGCCCCCTTTGGGCGCCATCAGTGCGCCGCGAAGTCGTCCAGGGCAATGTTCAACTTGAGCACGTTAACGCCGGGTTCGCCCAGGATGCCAAGCGACCGAGCGTGGGTGGCCCTGGCAATTTCCGCCTTCACCGTATCGAGGCTGAGATTGCGTTCCCTGGCCACGCGCCAGGCCTGTAGTTCGGCATTCTTCACGCTGATGTGCGGGTCGAGTCCGCTACCGCTTGCGGTTACGGCATCCCCGGGAATCAGCGCATCGCCGGCCAGGCCGTTCTCTGCGCGATAGGCCTCTGCGCGCTGCTTTACCGCGTCGATCAACTTCTGGGAAGTCGGGCCGAGGTTGGAGCCGCTGGAGCTTGCAGCGTCGTAGCCATTGGCGCCCGCTGCCGAGGGCCGGGGACGGAAATATTTTGCGCCGGCGAAGTTCTGACCGAGCCATTCGGAGCCGATGACCCGTCGATCATTGCTTTCGATAAGGCTTCCGTTGGCTTGGCGGGGAAAGAGGAGCTGACCGGCCCCGAAGATGATCAACGGAAAGACTCCACAGAGCATCACGGAGAAGACGAGTGTCGCGAGGATCGCGGTGAGTGTTTCCTTCAGGAAGGTCTTCATGAGTTTTTCAGTCAGGCGAGGTGCAGAGCGGCAACAACGAGATCGATCAGCTTGATGCCAATGAATGGCACGATAATGCCGCCCAAGCCGTAGATGAGCAGGTTGCGCTGCAGGATTTTCGCTGCGCCAAGCGGGCGAAATTTCACGCCCTTCAGCGCAAGCGGAATCAACAGGATGATGATGATGGCATTGAAGATGACGGCGCTCAGGATCGCGCTTTGCGGAGAGGTCAGACGCATCACATTGAGCGGGGCAATCTCGGGAAATGTTCCGAGGAGCATAGCCGGTATGATCGCGAAGTACTTCGCAACATCGTTGGCAATGCTGAACGTCGTCAGCGCGCCGCGGGTGATGAGGAGCTGCTTGCCGATTTCAACGACCTCGATGAGCTTGGTGGGATTCGAGTCGAGATCGACCATGTTGCCGGCCTCCTTGGCGGCCTGCGTGCCGGTGTTCATGGCGACGCCAACATCGGCCTGCGCGAGTGCCGGCGCGTCGTTGGTGCCGTCACCGGTCATCGCGACGAGGTGCCCGGCCTCTTGCTCCTTTCGGATGAGCGCAAGCTTGTCCTCTGGCTTAGCTTCGGCGAGGAAATCGTCGACGCCAGCCTCCTTTGCAATCGCGGCGGCGGTAAGCGGGTTGTCACCTGTGATCATAACCGTGCGTATGCCCATCGCACGGAAGCGCTCGAAGCGGTCGGCGAGGCCGCCCTTGACGATGTCTTTGAGTTGGATTGTGCCGAGCACCTTTTCATGCGTTGCGACCACGAGTGGTGTGGCGCCGATCTCTGAGATGCCCTTAACATCGTTCTCGACAGCTTCTGGAAGCCTCCCACCGACGTACTGCCGGATCGCTTCGACCGAGCCTTTGCGATAGCTAGTGCCATCCACATCGAGGCCGCTCATGCGGGTCTGCGCAGTGAAAGGGACAAACTTCGCGTGCGGCATTTCATGAATCTCGCGCCCGCGCAGTCCGAATTTCTCTTTGGCCAGAACGACGACGCTACGTCCCTCAGGGGTCTCATCGGCCAGTGAAGAGAGCTGCGCCGCTCCAGCCATCTCCTGGTGGGTCACGCCTGGAGCGGGAAGAAACTCGGTCGCGTGGCGATTGCCCAACGTGATCGTGCCTGTCTTGTCCAGCAGCAGCACGTCCACATCGCCAGCGGCCTCGACAGCGCGCCCACTCATGGCAAGCACGTTCTTTTGCACCAGACGGTCAATCCCGGCGATGCCGATGGCACTGAGCAGCCCACCAATCGTGGTTGGGATGAGGCAAACGAGCAGGGCGACGAGCACGGTGATCGAGAAATCAACACCGCCGAAGTAGCCGAACGCCCTCAATGAGATGAGTACGACAAGGAAGATGATCGTGAGCGCCGAGAGCAGAATCGTGAGCGCGATTTCGTTGGGTGTCTTTTGGCGCTTGGCACCCTCGACCAGACCGATCATGCGGTCCAGAAAGGTCTCGCCGGGATTTGAAGTAATGCGCACTTTGATTTCGTCGGACAGGACGCGCGTGCCGCCGGTAACCGCGCTGCGGTCGCCTCCGGCCTCGCGCACGACGGGAGCCGACTCGCCGGTGATGGCGGATTCGTCCACGGTCGCGGCGCCCTCGACGATCTCCCCGTCGCCCGGGATCAACTCTCCAGCTTTTACAACAACGAGATCTCCCTTGCGCAATTGTTCTGACGCAACCTTCTCGATTGTGTCTCCCTTGATGCGATTCGCGAATGTCTGCGTGCGCGCCCTCCGTAGCGAGTCGGCCTGCGCTTTTCCACGGCCCTCGGCCATTGCCTCGGCGAAATTCGCGAACAGGACCGTGAACCAAAGCCAGAGCGTGATTTGCAGAAGGAAGCCAAACGGCGGGCCCTGGCTGCCCGTGAATATGAGGATTGTTGTAATGACCGCTCCAACTTCGGTGACGAACATCACCGGGTTTTCAAGCATCGGTACCGGATTGAGCTTCCTAAAAGATTCTCCGATCGCGGGAATGATGATTGCAGGATCGAAGATGGAATGAGTTTTTGCGGCCATCGATAGTTGGTAGGTGATGGTTGATTGTTGATGGGCTTAGAACAGTTTTCCTCCGTACATTAGGAAATGCTCGACGACGGGTCCGAGCACGAGGGCGGGGACATAAGTCAATGCGCCGACGAGCATCACGGTGCCCACAAGCAGAGTAGTAAAGAGCGGACCAGAGACCGGGAAGGTGCCCGGACCGGCCGGAATTAGCTTCTTGCGAGCGAGGGACCCCGCCAGAGCAAGGATCGGGACGATCATTGCGAAGCGCCCGAAGAGCATCGCAAAGCCGAGCGTCGTGTTATACCAAGGCGTATTTGCGGTGAGACCGGCAAAGGCACTGCCATTGTTGCCGGTGGCAGAACTGTAGGCGTAGAGGATCTCGGCGAATCCATGGGGGCCACTGTTGTTTGTTCCGTCGCTCAAAGTGCCGTCGGCACCGACAGGTCCCCATTTGCTAATGGCGGCCCAGCCAGCGAAACCAAGCAGCGTGAAGGCGAGGATGAGAATCACGAGCGACGCCATCTTCACGTCGTAAGGCTCGATTTTCTTCCCGAGAAATTCCGGTGTGCGTCCGACCATAAGGCCGGCGATGAAAACAGCGACTACAACGTAAACGAGCATGCCGTAAAGGCCGGCGCCGACGCCGCCAAAGACGACCTCGCCGAGTTGGATGTTCAGGAGCGGAATCAGCCCACCCAGAGGTGTGAACGAGTCGTGCATCGAGTTGACTGCTCCGCATGAGGCATCTGTGGTGATCGTGGCGAAGAGTGCCGAGTTGAAAATTCCAAAGCGAACTTCCTTGCCCTCCATATTGCCATTTGAGGGGTCTATGCCAAGTTTCACAAAGTTCGGGTTGCCCGCCGCCTCGTAATGCCAACAGACGAGCAGGCCCGTGAAAAAGATAGCGAACATCGCCGCCCAGACCGACCAGCCGTGAGCCTGATTCTTCACCATGCGACCCAGATACCAGGTCAGGCCGCTTGGAATGGCAAAGATCGAAAGCATTTGCAGGAAGTTCGAGAGCGGGGTCGGGTTTTCAAAGGGATGGGCTGCGTTGGCGTTGACATACCCGCCGCCATTCGTGCCGAGCATCTTGATGGCTATCTGCGAGGCCATCGGTCCCTGTACGATGGTCTGCGTATCGACGGCGGAATCAACGAGCACGGCCTGGCCGTTCGGACCTGTGACGGGCTGTCCTTTTTCATCGAGCTTCGGAACCTGTGCGATGAACGGCTCGACGAGCGACGCCGATGTGTAGGGCTTGAAATTCTGGATCATACCCTGCGAGACCAGGAAGATCGCGTAGATCAGGCAGATTGGCAGAAGCAGATAGAAGGTGATGCGCGTGAGATCGGTCCAGAAGTTGCCGATGGTCTTAGCGGTGTGCCGCGCGATCCCGCGAACGAGGGCCGCAGCGATGGCGATGCCCGTGGCCGCCGAAACCCAGTTATGAAAGGTCAGCGCGACCATCTGGGAGAGGTAGCTCATGGTTGATTCGCCGCCATAGCTCTGCCAGTTTGTGTTGGTGGTGAAGCTCGCCGCAGAGTTGAATGACAGATGCTCGCCGACCGCCGGGAGATTCTGCGGATTTAGCAAATTCTGAAATGGCAACACTGCCTGCAGGCGCAGAATCGCATAGGTGAAAAGCAATCCCACTGCACTGAAAACCAGCATGGAAAGCGTGTATTGCTTCCAATCCTGCTCTTTGTGGGGATCAGCACCGATGAGCTTGTAGATCAGCCTTTCGAGCGGCCTGAAGACCGAATCGAGGAACGTCTTTCCGTCCGCGTCGAGGACTTTGCAAAGGTAAGCGCCGATGGGTTTGGTGATCGCCAGCAAGCCAGCAACAAAAAGGGAAAGTTGGATCCAACCAGAAATGTTCATAGATGCCGACGCTTAGAATTTCTCCGGGCGAATAATAGTGATGAGGAGATAGACGATGAGGCCCAAGGCAATTATGCCAACGACGATGTTTTCCATAGTTGTGATGAGGTTAAACCTTCTCGCAGGCCCAAATGAAGGCGATCATCAGAGAGAAAAATCCGATGGATGCGAGGATGTATGCAATATCAGCCATGTTAGGAGTTTGGTTGAAAAGATTGGCGGGGGCGTCCCTGCATTAGCTTTCCCCGAGATTGAATGGTTCTTTGCTTGAGCCGAACTCGAAGAGCTCGTAGATACGTCGCATATTCTGTTGAGCGGGTTCGTAGTTCTTGTTCAGCCTGATTGACTGCCCGTAGTAGCGTTTGGCTCTGTCATAATCCTCGATCATTTCGAAGAGCACGCCGCCGAGATTGAATACCTCTGGCGAATCCGTCCGGATTTCGAGGGCCTTGGCGATATGTTCCCGAGCGCCGTTGAACTGCCTGAGATTAATGAACCGTTTTGCGGCTTGAACATGCGCTTCGAATGTTTCTTCCGAAGCCGGATGCGGCATGAGCTTAGCGTGGCGCCCAAGAATTTCTCCCACGATGGATCGCAGCGCTTCGGGAGTCAGTGGCTTTTGAAGGAAATCGATCGCGCCAAGCTTCATCGCGCGCACGGCGTGCGGGATGTCTCCGTAGGCGGTGATGATCACGACGGGAGTCTGAATCTCCAGTTCGCGCATGCGTTCGAGAAGCTCGAGGCCATCGACCTCGGGCATGCGCATATCGAGAATGGCGAGGTCGAACGCTCTTTCGCCCAATTCACGGAGCGCAGCGCTTGCGTCGGACGCTTCGCGCACCTCGAAGTCCTCGGTTTCAAGCGTAGCGCGATAGGTCAACCGCACGTTCGGTTCGTCGTCGACGATGAGGATGCAGGGTTTCATGAGACACTCCTTTCGTTTGCCCGCGGCAGAACAAAATAAAATTCAGCACCTTGCTCGGGCTGGCTGACTACGCCGATCTCCCCTCCGTGTGCGGTCACGATTTCACGGGCGATGGCCAGGCCAAGCCCGGCTCCGCGGGGATCCGAGCCTGGCACACGGAAGAAGCGTTCAAAAAGTCGAGGTTGAAACTCCGCTGGAATGCCGGGGCCGTGGTCGGTGACGGAGAATCGAACGTTTCCGTTCAGCTTTTCTGCAGCGATGACAAGCTCGTCTCCCGGTTTGGAGTGCGTCACCGCGTTGGAAACGAGATTTGAGAAAACATGGCCGATCTGCCGGCTGTCCACGAACACCGACGGGAGGTCGGGAGCGACTTGCACGAGGAGTTGCAATCCGCGCCCCTCGACCATCGGACGCAAATCGTCCTCAGCGCTCTGCACGAGCGCCCGAGGTTCAACCGTTTCATAGTGCAAACCAGCGCGCCCGGACTCCAGTTTGGCGATATCCAACAGATCGTTAATCATTTTCAGAAGGCGCTCAGACTCCTCACGAGCAGCAAGAAGCAGTTCGGTCTGCTTAGGATTCAGCCCCCCAATGCGCTCCTCCAGAAGCAGATGCAAACCCATGCGGACGCTGGTCAGCGGGGTCTTGAGTTCATGGCTGACGGTGGAGACGAGGTTGGACTTCACATCGTCGAGCAGGCGGAAGCGCGTTACGTCCAGAAGTACGACAGCTGCTCCAAAAAGCCGATCAGCTTCGTCGCGCATTCCGATCACGCGGGGCAATAGAAACCTTTCGTGATCATTGACGCGGACCACGATCGCCTTCTCAAGGCTTTCCGGGAAGTAATCTGGCGCTCCTTTGAACAATTGCTCGACGTGCGTCAACACAGAGGAAGGCAGTTCCGAGCCTTTGCTGGCGAGGCTTCGCAGGAGTCGAGTGGCGGCCGGGTTGTTGAAGGTGATGCGACCTTCCGGAGAGAATGCCAAGATGGGATCGGGAAACGCGGAGAGCGTTATTTCCGTCATCTGCCGGGCCTGAAGGATCTGGTCGCTGGTTGCCTGCCGGTAGGAGCGAAGTTTGGTAGCCATTTTGTTGAACGAGTCGGCGAGCTGACCGAGTTCGTCCCGGGATTCCACAGGAACGATCTGGTCGAGTTTTCCCTCGCCCAGTTCTTTGGAGACGGTTGTGAGCGCCTGGATTGGCTTGAGAATCGCCTTCTGCAGCCGCGCAGCGAAGAAAAGCGCGGCCGCCATCCCGAGGCCGCTTGCAAGAATCATGTACCGGGTCGAGCGAGCGCTAAGCTCACGCGCGTCACGATCCGCCCTCACCATTGCATCCTGATTGATCGAGATGACGTCCTGGGAAGTGTCCTTAATGCGCGTGAAGAGCGGCAGTATCTCGCCGAAATACATCGCACGTCGTTCTCCGAGGTCGGTAGTCTGCCAGAACACGTCGGCGCGCGCCGTATACTCCTCGTGCAGATGGCGCAAGTCTTCGGCGAGTTTGTCTTCGCCGGGGAGCGTGACGTTGCCCGATTCCGTCTTCAGCGCCTCCTTGAAAACAGGAAGGTTGCGCGAATAAAGATCGCGGCCGCGCTGCTCCTCGCCCACGAGCGAGAAAAACAATCCAGAGTCCATTCTCTCTGCGGCTTCTTTCATTTGCTGGCCAGCGAGCACGCTGCGAAAGTTTTCCCGGAGAATGACGTCCACCCGGGTTCCCAATTTTGTGAAAAGCAGGACCGCATAAGCACCCATCGCCACGATCAAAACGAAGATTGGAGCCAGCCCCAGGAAGATACGTCGCTTCATCGCTTTACTCCCGCAGGCGCCGGGCTAGCAGTCAAATGTGATTCCGTTCGCAGGTAACCTGGCCTTCCTGAGTGTTTGCAAATAGATACATCATGAGAAATCTTACAGCTGCCGCTATGCCAAGTCTGGGTCGCCAACGTAACAGGTTGATTAACAGGTAACTGCGAATATCACGTCGGAAGCAATTCAAGAGACTATCATGCAAAACTGCATGCTAAGCCCCTTCAGAGACTTGCAATTTGCATGATCTTTCGTTCCGCCAGCAAGGTAGTTTAGAGCACAAACTTACGCTAAGCATCCCCCGGGATGGCTGATGCCTTCGAGCAGAACGGTGACGGCATGCGCGTGCGGAAGAGAGTTATCCCTTTACCGAGGGCCCACTGTGCCCACTGTGTTCCCTTTGACGAACATTCTATTACGTTGCAATGTTGCATTACATTGATCTGCAACCATCGTCGCAATGTTCGCCGGAACCGCGTGATTTTGGCATTCGCAACGCGGGATAGTTTGAGGCAGAATTCACGGCGATGCAGAGGAAGATGTGTGGCGATGGCTCGAGGGGGTTTTTCGCCGTTCTTCTTGCAGCGCTTCTTATCGGTCAGGTTTCAAGCTGCGGCAGCAAAGATGATTCCTTTGGCGGACAGGAGACTGTCTTGGAACTCCCTCGCATGTCCTTTTCCGTGCGCATCTACGAGGCTGACAAACGCTGCCGCGCCCTCCTCCTCTTTGCCTCTGGCGATGGGGGCTGGAAAGCGTTCGAGGACAAGATCTGCCGCTATCTTGCCACCCGAGGCTTGTGTGTCGTCGGTTGGGACTGCCGGAAATTCGCCGAGCCGGGACTCTACGATCAGAAAGTCCTCGCTGCGGGTTTTGCGGCTGCTCTCGACGAGGCAAGGCGCATCACCGGGGTTCGGGACGTTCCTGTTGTTTTTTCCGGCTATTCCACGGGAGCTGAGCAGGCGGTAGCTGCTGCCGCCGCCAGCCCACGGCAGTCGAGCTTGGTGGGCCTTCTTCTCATCGCGCCGGCCGAGCGGGGGCGTTATGGCCTCACGACCTCGGACCTGATGGGTATCACGCCCGTTGGCAAAGGATCCTTCGGACTTTCGGATCTGGCTCTGGGACTGGCAGGCTTGCGAATCGTCCAAATTCATGGCGAGCACGACCCTCTTGACTCGACGGAGTGGTTGGATGGTCTCACTACGCCGCACCAGCTTAAGACTTACCCCGACGGCTGGCATTTTTTTAAGGGCGGCCCACCGGATTTTCTCAATCTCCTCGCTGATGCAATCGATTGGATCCTCAGCCCTGCCGGGAAATCATAGAGCCGAGGACCCTCGACGTCCCTCCTGGTATTCCCGTCCGCGGACATGGCTGGCACTTTGTTTCGTTGCGAGCGGCGTTATCAATGTCGTCGAAGCTCTTGTGCCGAAGCCGTTCGACGTGCTGGAGTGGATGGCCCAATACTGTCCCTTTCACGTCTCCGAACGTAGCCGCGTTCTGCTGCTAGCCGGCGGCTTTCTTCAGCTCGTTCTCAGCCGCGGCCTTTTCCGCGGCAAACGCGCAGCCTGGGCATTGTCGTTGGGGCTGCTGGTGATAATTCCCTTTCTTCATCTCGGGCGCGCCTTCGACTGGCACCATGCGGTGCTGCAAAGCGTGCTCATTGCCGCATTTGTGATCTGGCGCGGCGACTTTTCCGCGCGTTCCGACGGCCCCTCTGTCCGCTGGGCTTTCCTCATCGGCGGAAGTGCACTCTGTATCCTCGCCGCCTTCGGCCTGATTGCCCTGCCTCATTTCGAGGGCGAAATCACCGGCTCGCAAGACTTTGGCGCGAGGCTTCGAGCCGTTCTCGAGCTGATCTTTCTTCAAGGCACCGACACTCTCAGTCCCGCCAGCGACCGAGCGGAGATGGTGTTTCGCGCAATCAGTGAAGCGGCGGTCCTTTTCGGTTTGCTTACGGTATTTCTTCTTCTCAAACCGATCCTGCCCAGACGCATCGAGCCTTCGGCTGACCGGGAGGCGATTGAGCAGTTGATTGCACTGCATGGCCGCGATCCTCTCGATGACTTTGCATTGCTGCCTGACAAGTTTCACCATTTTTACGGAACCCAGGACCGGAGATGCGTGATTTCCTACGCTCTCTGGCGCGATATCGCCGTCACCCTCGGCGACCCCGTCGGACCTCCCGATACCTTGTCCGAGGCTATTTTGGACTTTGACCTTTTCTGCGTGCGGCAAGACTGGCAACCGGTTTTCTATGAGACGCGGGAAGAGACTGCGCCTGCTTATCGGACTGCCGGTTTCCGCACGTTCAAGGTTGCCGAGGACGCCTGCATCGATCTGAAGGCTTTCACGGTTTCCGGCGGTAGGTTTCAGAATCTCCGTACCGCGCTGAACAAGGTTCGAAAGGCGGGTTGGCGATACGAGTGGTTTCGTGGAAGCGCATTGGAACCCTCGCTGCAAGCCTCTCTTCGCGCCATTTCAGACGAATGGCTTTCTGCCCGGCACGGTACCGAGATGACGTTTGACCTTGGCTCTTTCGCGCCTGAATCGCTGAAGCGCGCCGAACTTTGTGTGCTCTTCGATGAAAAGAACCTTCCGATCGCTTTCGCGAGCTGGCTTCCTTACTCGCAGGCAACGGGCCGTTCAATCGACCTCATGCGGCATCTCTCAATTCATCGTGGCGTGATGGAGGCCGTGATCGCCGAAAGCCTGCTGGATTTCCAGCGACGTGGTCTCTCCCAAGCGAGCCTTGGCAACGCCCCTCTGGCTAATATCGAGAGTCGGTCGCTTGATAGTCTTGAGGAGAAAGTCATTCGCTACCTGTTCGATAGGTTTGACGCCTACTATGGCTACAAATCTCTCTTCGAATTCAAGAAGAAGTTCCATCCCACCTGGCGAGGTCGGCATGTTGCCTGCCGCAGCGTAGCTTCCCTATTACCTGCTGCAGTCGCCATCGTGCGCGTTCACCTTCCGAGTGGTTTGTTCAAATACCTCCGATCCTAAAAGGGGTCGTGCGCCTGATCTACGACGAGGGAGGAAGAGGGGAACTCGTTGCAGCGCCGATTCAATTCCATCCTGCTGACCGACCATGGACATCGCCGCGTCCTTGACCCGAACGACTTTGCCATCCGAGGCCGGTGCGGTTGGTTTCGCCACTCACTCGTATTCGCGTTTCGAAGGAAACCTCCCTTTCGGCCGCAAGTGTTGGTCGAGGAAGGCCAAAGTGGCGTCCCAGGCGAGGGCTGCCTGGCGGCGGTTGCGGAAGTTGAAAACATGGCCAGCACCGGGGATCACAAGCAGCTCGACCCGTCGCCCTAGCGATGCGAGCTGTCGCGCCAGTCGGCGGGATTCCTCGACACTCGCCGAACTGTCGCGGTCGCCGTGCACAAGGAGTACGGGAGTCTTAATGGACTCCACCTGCCGCAGCGGCGAAGCCCTACGTAACAGCGCCTGCAACTCCGCGTCGCTTCGGGCGCCGCTGGCGCGGCGGAAACCGACACGGATCAAGCGAAAAACGAGCCGCCGCCCGAGTCCTTCGCTTCCCGCTTCCAACCAGTTCTCGAAGTCGGTTACAGGATAATAGGCAACGACGGCAGCAGCGCCGCCGTCGTAGGCTGCAATGAGCAGGCTGAACACACCGCCTTGCGAGAAACCGAGAAGCCCGATGCGGCGTGGGTCCACTTCCGAGTGCGCGCGCACCCGATCGATCACCCGCCGTGGATCTGCCGGATCTCGCCAGGGAAAGAGGCTCTCGCGCCAGCCAGCGCCCGTGCGCCGCTCATAATCGGCGGCGACCGCCAAATAGCCTGCCTTAGCAAGGTCGTGCAGCACGCCCTGCATTTGCACCGCCTGCTGTCCCGCCTCGGGGTGAACGATCACCACAGGCAGCGGTCCGGGGCCCACCGGCCGCACCCACTCCAGGCGCATTTTTAGGTTTCCTTCTACTGCGACCTCGCTCCAGCTTCGCGCGCCCTCAGGCGGTCGTCGTGGGTGAAAGAGATAGTGGTCCGCGCACCCAGCGAGGATCAGCGCCAGGAGGCAGACAGCCTTGGCGCTGAGACCCAAAACTCTTTGAGGTGCTCCGACTTTGTTTGTGCTCGAATTGAAAACGTGTCTCGCATGAGCCGTCATTTGGATGAGCTCGCATCTTGACACGTGAGCTAGGAATTGGCGAGCTTGCTTGCGCGGCTGCCTCTACGAAGTTGGCCGGGGCTATTGTGCGCTGTTCAAGCACGTCCAACGGCTTCACGCGCCGAGCGGATTTCGTGTAAAACAAGATTCATCAATTCCTCCACCGACGTGTCGCAGGTCTTTCGGTCAAAGGTGATTTCGCCGTTTTGCAAGAGACTGACACGGTCGCAAACATCGAATACGTGCGCGTAGTTGTGCGCCACAAGAATAATGGATACTTCACCCTTTTCCTTGAGACGGCGGATGAGGTCCAAAATCATGGCGCTCTCTTTCACGCCCATCGCAGCCGTCGGTTCGTCCAACAGCAGCACCTTGGCATTTGCAAAGACCGAGCGCGCGACCGCTATCGCTTGCCGCTGACCGCCCGAGAGTTTGGAGATCTCGACGTCTACCTTAGGAATGTTGACGCCCATGCCATTGAGTTGGGCTATTGCGCGCTCGCGCATGGCGCGATCGTCCAGGATGCCAAGCAAGCGGTTAGACATGATTTCACGCTGGAGAAACATGTTGCGGTACACATTGAGCTCGTTGATCAGCGCGAGATCTTGGTAAACGGGTTCGATTCCTAGCGACCGGGCGTGGCTGACAGATTTGAGCTCGATCTCCTTGCCTTGAAAATAGATCTTGCCACTGGTTGGCTGATGCAATCCGGTAAGAATTTTCAACAGCGTGGACTTTCCGGCGCCATTGTCACCGAGTAATCCCAGCACTTCGCCTCTGACGAGACGAATTGAGGCGTCCCTGAGAGCCGCCACTTTGCCAAAGGATTTGGAGATATGCTCCGTGCGCAATACTTCTTCACTCATTATCCGCCTCCCGACGCGCGCAAACGGCTCAAATGCACGTTGATGAGCATGGTGATGAGGATAGCTCCTCCCAAGATCATGTCAAAAGTGTACGCGCTGACTCCGGAGAGCGTGAACCCATCCTTGAGGATACCCAGCACTGCGGCGCCCAGAAACGCGCCAATGATCGTGCCCGAGCCTCCGGTGAGCAGCGTTCCGCCGATGACCGAAGACGCGATGGCCATGAACATGATTTCGGTTCCACCTGCCAGCGGATCAATAGAGCCGATGCGGAATGTATCCAAGATGCCCGCCAGACCGCCCAGCACACTGCAGATTACGAAATTCCCCATCTTTATGCGGCCAATCTTGATGCCCACCTCCGCCGCGCCAATGACGTTGCCTCCAGTGGCGATCGTGTGCAGTCCCCAGCGTGTCTTGACGAGCACGAACTGGAGAACGAGCGCCACAGCGATCGCCCAGAGGATTTGCGAGAGAGGGTTGCCGCCAAAGATTTCCTCGAGCAGAGGCCCGGCTTTCGGACGCACGGGAAAGCCGCCTGAAATGCTCAAGGTCAAGCCGTTGATGAGGAAGAGCGTACCGAGAGTGGTGATGAAAGACGGGATTCGGAGCACCACGGTGAAAATCCCATTAACGATGCCCACGATGGCGGCTGCGACGAGTCCGATCCCTATCGCGAGTATGAAGGGAACGCCTGCTTTCTGCGCGAAGTACATTATGAAAGGTGACAGCGCATAGACCTGGCCAACGGACAAGTCGACCTCGCCGGCAATCAATACCATGACTAACCCGGCCGCGATGATCGCGGTCATGGCCGTGTACTCCGCAAGATTTCCGATGTTGCTGGGCGACAGAAACGCAGGCGCTGTGGTCTGAAAGTAGATAATCATTACGACGCCCGCGGCCGCAATGCTTGCCTCACGGGATCGCAGCAGCGTAAGCCCCACTCGGCTTAGCCAGCTTCGTGACACGACTCGCCCTCCGGTGTCTTGTCGTTGCGGACGAAGATCCGCTTTGCCGGTCGCCATGGCCTTCCTTAGATCGGGCCGGACCGCGTAAGCACTTTCTGCTCGCTAGAGTTACCCTGATAGCGGCTCTGAGAAGTCATGAAGGGGTCAACGTTCGCCTTCGTCAGAAAGCTCAGACCCGTATTGATGTCAGAGGGACCAGTCAACCCGCCGGAGATCTTGTAGAGGAAAAGAACCATCACGGTATAGAATCCTTGGAGGTAAGGCTGCTGGTCGATCGTAAAATCCAAATCGCCCTTTTGCACATACTCGAGCGTACTGGGGAGAAGATCAAAGCCTCCGGCATGAACACCTTTAGATTGTAGTTTGTTTTCACTCATGGTCTTGCCGACCGCCGAAGTGCCACCAGCGTCAACCGCGAACATACCCTTGACGTCCGGATGCCCCGCATAGTAGGCCGCGACCCGGGAGACCTGCTCATTCAGGGTCGGCCCGCTTGCCACCTCATTCAATTTGATATTCTTGCCGGACTCCTTGATGGTCTCCATGGCGCCGTCCAGGCGCGGCTGGATGTTCAGCTGGCCGGGCGTGGCAATAAATCCGACCACCTCACCTTCGGGCACTAACTCAACGATGCGCCCGCCCAACGCTTTGCCCGAAAGGAACAGATCCTGGCCGACGTAACACAGCCGTTTGTTATCCTTCGCGTCGGCGTTGTAGGAAACCACAGGGATGCCGGCTTTAAGGGCCTTTTCAACCGGCGCGTTAAAAGCGGTCAGATCAACCAGGGAGACCGCGATGCCATCGACGCCCGCTGAGATCGCTGTATTCGTGGCGTTCACCATGTCAGTGGCGATGGACTTATCGGACCCGGTCCACTGATAGGTACAGCCCGTAAGCGCGCAGGCGTCCTCCGCCCCATACCTAGTCGGCACGAAGAACGGATTTGTTGTAACGTGATTTACGAAGACGAATTTCCATTTGGGGTGCTTCGGGAAACTGCCAAAGGTCTCGCCTTCGGCAGCCTGTGCGCTGGCAGGGATTCCAAATCCCAATGAGGATACCGAGGCAAGCGCTCCAAAGGTGGCCGCGCGACTCAACGCTTCGCGTCGTGAGATTCCCACACCTTCTTGAATGGTGTGAGGGAGGCGGTTCGTCTTTTTCATATGATCTTGTTGTGGGGGGTTACGCTTCCTTGCAGAGAGCTACTTTGCCGAGAAACGGTAAATCGTTGTCTGGGTATATTTCTGACCAGGCTTCAGCTCCGTGCTCGGAAAGTCGGGGTGGTTTGGCGAATCCGGGAAGTGTTGCGTCTCCAGGCAAAGACCTGTTCGATGCTGATAAACAACGCCACCCTTGCCTTTGTTCGTCCCGTCGAGAAAGTTACCGCAATAGAATTGCAGGCCCGGTTCGGTTGTCAGCACTTCCATCAATCTTCCGGAGGTGGGCTCGTAAAGGGAAGCGACCAACTCCAGGTCTTTTCCCTTCCGGTCGAGAACCCAGTTGTGATCGTAGCCCTTTCCGAACTTCATCTGTTCATCGTCGCTTTCGACCCGCGCCCCAATCGCCGTCGGCTTGTTGAAATCGAATGGCGTGCCCGCAACCGGCCTTAGCTCCCCAGTTGGAATCAACCCCTTGTCAACGGGTGTGAACTTGTCCGCCTTCATCATGAGTTCGTGCCCCAGAATGTCGCTGGCTCCAGCATCTTTCAGGTTGAAGTAGGAATGGTGTGTAAAATTGACGAAGGTCGGCTTGTCCGTCTCGGCGGTGTAATCGATCTTCAATTCATTCTTGTTCGTCAGCGTGTAAATCACCTCGCATCGAAGGGCGCCCGGATAGTTCTCTTCGCCGTTTTTGCTCGTATAGGTCAGCTTGAGGGCCGGGCCTTCGGGGGTGTCCTTCTTTTCAGCTTGCCAGACCACCTTGTCGAACCCCTTGCGACCGCCATGCAAAGAGTTTTCGGCATTATTCTGCGCAAGCTGATACTCGACACCGCCGATCGTGAACCTCCCCTTTGCAATCCGGTTGCCATAACGGCCAATCAGGGAACCGAAATATGGCGTATTGCCGATATAATCGTTGAGCGTGTCATATCCGAGAACCACGTCGCCGAGTTTTCCGTTCTTATCGGGCGCAGTAAGCGAAACGACGATTCCCCCATAGTTTGTAATCTTGGCTTCGAGTCCGTTTGCGTTCTTTAGCGTGTAAAGATCGACTTGAGCGCCATCGATGGTTCGTTTGAAGGCTTCAGCATTGACCTGTGCGCTCGAGTCACTGAGGGAACCACACACGAAAAGCGTCACAGCTAAGTAAGAGCCAAGAACAGCCAGGCCACGGCGACGTATAACCATAAACTCACCTCGGGGGGAAAGGGGTTGACATGCCTAATATCCGACGAAATTCATCGAATTCAATGAGGTTTTTTCAATGGGTGCGCAGCCCACTTCAATGAGTGTCCAAGATATGACTGTGGCAAAGAGGCGATGCAAACGCCCCCCAACCGAAAAGGGCGCCACTACTATTCGCGCCAAGTTGGAGAGTCCAGCGTCTTTGTGGTAGAGGAACTTCTTGCCTGAGGGCTCAGACTTCGACTGGCGAAGATCGCTCGCGACGGCGCTGCAACGACCACACCAAAGCGATCATACCGACTCCAACTAAGCCGGCGGCGCCCGGCTCTGGCACAGCCACAGGCTCGGAAAAAAGAAAATCATCCATCGCGACCGCGTCCACCACCTCCACTTGAGGGTTCACGAAGTTCGAAGCAATTGGTGTGTTGCCGGTGGTAATCCGCACACGGAAGATTTGCTCACCTGCAGTGCCGACTGCGCCCAAGAAAGATAAGCTTTGACTGGCAACGAGACCGGGCGGCACGATGTCGTCGAATATTTTGTTATCGCTGCCGTCAAAAAACTGAATCCGCGTGCTGCCATTCAGGTCCACGTCAGTGAAGACCGCGCCGAACCCGCTGACGGTGGCCGGCAGCGAACCGTTGGTGCCCGGTACGAAGAAGTGCACGTCGGTTATGTTGCTCGAGATGGGTGAAAATATCCGCTGTGCACTGAACACGCCAAACGTGCTGCTGAGGTTTGGGTTGCCGAACGCTGCGTCAAATCCCGACGGTGGCGCCTGAATGAAGGCGATGCCCGGAAGGGGAGTGGTGAAGCTCGCTCCGCGAGTGTTCAGAAAACCGTTGAAAGGCGTTGGCGAAATGGTCGTAGCTGAGCCCCCTCCATCCCAGTTGATTTCGCGGCGACCGCCGGTAGTACCAGGCACATTGCCGTTATTTGGGTCTTCGAGGTAAATCGCCCGGAAGAGGTCGACCGTGTCTTGGATTGACGCTGGGGTGGAGTCGCCACCCTCGGACAGTGCGAAGAATGCGCCGAACGCGCCACCAGGAACTAACAACAAACTGGCCAGGAGTGAAGAAAGAACAGCAAGCCGGGTCGATCGATAGTGCGTCATACTTTTTCCTCCAAAATGTGTTCAAAACGGAACTTATCGATAGTGAATGGAGAAGACCAGCTTAAAATACTGGCGGGTTGACGTTTTTTTGCCCAATGAGGCTATTTTTGGACCTGGCCAGGGACAAATGAGCCAAACCAAATAAATCGACGGGCTTGGCGAAATGTGAGGTTTGCGAAGTCCGACAAAACCCATGGAGGAATTGACTCTTCAGGTCGTTTGTTCTCCGGGCGGGGACGTAAACGTCGCGATTTGAAGCTAGCAGACCAGGGCGCGACGTCTTGCGCATGCTGGCAACCCATCCAGTTTTTGCTCAAGTCGAGCTGCCCGGAGAGGGACTCGAACCCACAAGGATTGCTCCACCAGATCCTAAGTCTGGCGCGTCTGCCAATTCCGCCATCCGGGCTTGCCTCGCGTTGTTTACCTCACCGGGGACCGCTTCATGGGATTTTTCTTGTGATATTTTCGGCGCAGGTGCACTTCGTAAATGATCAGAGGGGTTCGCTTCTTGTCGAGAAGTTCCTGGATACCCTCGACACAAGCTTCCAATACCTGGCTCTGGCTCCGGTTGAGTTCTTCAGCCAGTTCGATGACCGCCTGCTTGCACTGGGATGTCACGTTGACGCAGTGCGATTCTCGAAGATCAAGCGGCTCGGGGCTAATAAACTCACTGATTGCCTGACGAACCACGTCCGATAGTCTTTCGCCTTTCCCTCGCGCAGAAGCCATCTCAAGCAAACGTTCGCGCTGACCGTCTTCGAGGCGAACCCGTAGCTGGTTGCTCTTAGGCATCTAAGCGCTCTACCCGCAAGGGACTCAATTTCAGCGTTCCGTAATTCATTGGACCTATGCCCCTACCAAAGAGAATCGAACGGCATGCTTTATATCGTCGCAAAATTCATCGTTTCCCTCATCGGCATCCCTATAATAGAAAAGCACCGCGTTGTCCGCTGACCGCTTTTTTCCCCAGCGTAGTCTGAGAGCCTTGACTTTTCTGGCTTGAGCTTGGAGGGCGCAATCCCTGATGGCCTGGCCATCCTCGTCGGTAATCCTCCCTTGCGGCACCGGAACGGTCCCAGGCGAGACCTCGTTATCCAGTAGAACTGGGACCGGCAAGGACTCGAGGACTTCCTTGAGATCCAAGTCGCCCCGCTTCTGCGCTGGCTCCCCCTGAATTGGACGAGGCGCCCAGAACACCACGATTCTTCCATCCGGAAGTTTGGTAGAAAAGCTGTAGATCGTCTCCTGCGAGTCAAAGTCAACCCACGATTTTTCGACGAAACGGCCCTCGAGTCCGAGGGCAACAACTTCGCGCACGCGACTGTTGTGAATCGCTTTGAAGTGATCTCCCTTTTGAGGATCGCCGCCAAGGAACGTTAGCGCACCGGCGATGCACCCAATTTGGCCCTCTGGATCGACAATGGCGATGCCGGACCCCAGGGCCGAAAGTGCGCTCTGCAGGTTCTTAGCGTCTCGACTTTGGTCATCAAACCTCCAGGCGTCTGCGAGACTGATTGAGAGCAGATGGCCAGCGACCTGAATATCATCGAGAAGGTCGTCTGTGCATAGTGCCGCCTCCAAGCGAAAGGCCATCCACCCGAGCAAGCGAGTTTCTTTGACCAAGGGAACGAGCAGGTTGAGCCTCTTGCTAGTCAAGTAGCGATGCAATGGGCTAAACAGGCGGGACTCAAGGTCGTCCGGGGTTGTCGGATAGAGCCTCCTCTTGATCAGACGAATCACCTCGGGGGAAGGACCGGGATCCTTTGCTCTATCGGTTTCCGGTGCCGAATAGATTTTCTGGAAGGCGTTCGTTTCCGCCATATGTAGAAATACCTCGACGCGTTCTGCCCGAAGATCGGAGGAGAGCTGTCGAGCCGACGCGATGAGTAGGGCCTGCGGGCTTTGCCCTTCCCCGGCCGTCCGTGCCAGGATCTGATTGAAGGGAGTTGAAAGCTTGCGCGGCGTGCGGCGTGTTTCACTTTGCGGCATTCTGACATTTCTCTTGCCGTTTGCGGCCAAGAATTGACGCACTGCGCCGAGCATCTGATCCGGCGAAGAGGACACTCTTCCTGCATAGCCATTGAGTTCGATCTTGAGGCTGCCGGAGCTGTCCACAACAAAGACGGGCACATCCTCGAGGCGACCCTGAAAATCGTGCGCCATCTCGATTGATTCCTCATCCGTGACAATGCAGAGCACGGCGTCGAGCTCCTGCGGAAGCTGTTCTCTTGAGAGATCGTAAGAAGTCAGCTGAACTTCTGCAAAGGGCTGCAAGACCTCCGCGACGCTTAACGCCTGGGGAAGGGCCGTGCGAGCGTGTGCGACTAATATAAAATTGGGGGGGTTCATAGTGGGGCGTATTCTAGTAGACTAGGTTTTTGTGGATAAAGGTGGTGCTGCTGATAACGCAGCCGGCTTATTTTTGGCGCTTTCAAGAGCAAGGTGACGTTTGCCCCGGCAATTCCATGCGCGTTGAGCATAGCGGTCTCGGGAAAGCAATAGCGAGCCTCGCCCCGCACGTAATCGAGCGTGGCCTCGGGGATAGGCACATCGAGGTTTGCTGTGGGAGGCACGACTCCGTCACGGAAAGAAAGGATCGCTGCGGCTACCTGCAAAGGTCCCCCTGCGGCCAGAGGGTTGCCGATGGTTCCTTTAATTGAGTAAACCGGAGCGTGTGTTGAATGAGGTCCGAATATTTCAGCAAGGATCTTTGCTTCGATCCGGTCTAACACTGGATGTCCTGCACCCCAAGCTGAAATGGAATCGACCATGGCTGGAGTCCATCCGGCATCATCAAGGGCTTGACGAATGCATGTGAACCATCCGCTTCCAGGCACGCTTGCGTCATGATCGAGACAGGAACCGTAACCTGCGATCTCCGCGAGGATCGTGGCGCCTCGCGCCTGAGCCGTTGACTTTTCTTCAACTAAGAATAACCCGGCGCCTTCCGCGCAGACTCCGCTATCGGCGAAAACATCAAAAGGTCGGCTTGCCTTCTCCGGGCACGAATTTCTTACCGAAGCCAGGCGTCCGTTTACGAAGTCCGCGAGGATATTGAGACTGATTGCACAATCGGCCCCTCCGGCGACTACATAGTCGGCAGTGCCTGAGACGATATCTCGAGCCGCCAGACCGATCGCGTCCATTCCAGCCGCGCACGCCGTCGAGACCGTCAGGACGTTTCCCGAAGCCTGAAAGTATTTTGCGATTGCACTCGAAGCCGCATGAGGCGGGCTCTGCGACACCGTGTAGCGCGGAGCTGCTGAGGAGCCTTTCTGAAATTGGGACAGAACAGAATTGCTGATCATCGAGATGCAACTGGTCGCGACGCCAAGACGAATTGAAGGCCCCTTGGGCAAAGCTTCCACCTCAGACTTGATTTGGCGCGCGGCCCAGAGCACGAGCTGTGTGTGTCGCGCCAGTCTCTTAGGTTTTAGTTCAGCTGGAAGAAGTGAAAGGTCAAAGGGCGGAACCTCGCCTCCAAAGCAGCACCCCGTTTCCGAGGTATCCAGACGCTGTATTCGACTAATGGCCGTTTGCCCAGTTCTGACCTTTTTCCAGAAGCTCTCAGGGTCGAGAGCGCCTGGTGCGGCCAGTCCCATCGCGGTTATGACCGCGGTACGTTTCTTATTTATTAGATGCATAACTCAGGCTCTTTAGGGGTTTGTCGCCGGCGACCTTTCTCCAAAGCGGATCGTAACGCGAAGACGCCATGCACCCCCGGGGATCGAAGATCTGGTGTATTTCCCGAAGAATTTCCGGCCATGGGCCAGCCATTTGCGGCAAATGGTCTCCCTGCGCAAGCCCAAGCCGGTAAGGGACGAGGCCAAAGCGAAGATATGTTTCTAAAAGGTCGTCCGCGGCAAAGCGGGCGGCCTTGGTTTTCTGGGGAGACCTTCGATCAAATCCGACGGAAACGATGAGCGCAGCAGTCCTGGCGCTAAGAGCGTTAAGAGAAAGTGGAACGGATCCATAGCCGTGGCGGCTAAGCGTTTCGTTCGTCAGTCTTTCGACTTCGATAACAGTTTCCGCGCGGAACGGCAGCGCCGGCGTAACGTGTATGAGACCCGCACCGCTCGCATCGAGGGGTGCGTTCAAGGGTGTCGAATGCCCAAAGACGCTAAAGGCGACGCTGGCGAGGGCGAGATCGGAAGGCTGGCCTTGAATCAAACTACTTAGCTTGGACTCGGGCCCCTGGGGATCACCGATGACTTGAATGCTTCCGAGTCGCCTTAGGCGAGTTTCAAGCTCTCTCGCGGACGCAGCGAAGACTCCCCTGGAACCCCGAATTGGAATCAGCGCCGTCCACGGTGCCAGAGTCGAGGCGAGTCCGGCTGCCTGGACTTGATCGAGATGTGGAGAAAGAGTTGTCAGAATCCTCTCGCGGTTAAAGATGTGAGGCACGCCATAGCACGCTCCTTCGGCGATCAGCTCTGAAATCGCAGTGATCAAGAGAGAGAAGGATTCCGGCCGGGAAATGGCGCACGATACGCCTCCCAGAACTTCTGGGCGCCGGTGGAGAGCGATGGTTGCCGACGTTACCACGGCGAAGTTGCTGTGGCAGAAAAGGCCGGTCGGATCGGGGCCCAATCCGCCCGCGGAAAGGCACTTCGTGAGGTGCGCGTCGAGTCGGGAAGTTCGCGCCCGTTCCCCGGATGGCAAAACGATCTCGAGATCCAACAGATCAAGATGCCGCTGCCCGGCGTATCCGATACCGCGTTCGAGAGCATTTCCAATAACGCTTGCTCCAAGCCCGGCACCGGTGACGTTGAAATAGTGGCTATTGCCTCGGCTGCGTAGCGCATCGTAGAGCTGCCCCTGTGTAACTCCGGGCTCGACCTCGGTAGAATGACTTTCCAGATCGAGCGATCGGATGTTGTCAAGCGCCGACAGATCCAACGTATAGACGCCTTCCTGAGGCGCGAGATGCGATCCAAAGCCCCAATTTCTTCCGCAGGAGATGGGATGCAGCTTCACGGCCCCTGCCGCTTTGTAAGCAGCGTAAACGATGCGCTGAACGTCCTCCACCTTCTCCGGTTGTATCACACCGGACCGTTCTCGACGATTTCCGCAGAGAGATTCCACGGCGCCTCCGGGCTTCAGCCAGCGCGAAACCTCCCTCTCAAAGATCTTGGTTCGGTCATTCATAAAATCGAAGCAATCAAGACGGGATTCTGCCAGACCGAAGACGAGACTCGCCAGACCGACGTCTAGCGCATATCGCGCTAACTATACGGATCTTATGACGCGATCTCGATCCGAATTCCGGCCGGCAGAAACTCTCGTCCATGCTCTGTCCATAGGTCGAAATGGCGTGTCGGTCATCTTGAATATTTTATTGTCAAATATACACTTTTAGACCCTAACATGGACAAGTAGAACTCATGTGTATCACAAATGGATCACATGCAATACATTTATGGAAAGTGTCTTACACGCTGAAAGCCTCGGTCGCTGGGCGAGGCGCTGCGGCGTTTCCTATCGCACGGCTTGGCGCTGGTACCGCAGCGACAAGCTCCCGGAGAACGTCGTGGCCGAACAGATGCCAACGGGGACGATTCTGATTCGGGACCAGCGATTCCTGGAAAAGAGCGCCGAACTTCCGAAGGAGGCGGTGATTTATGCGAGGATCAATCCCCGCCAGCGCCAATCCGCAATGAACGATCAGATCGAATCGTGCCGATCATTTTGCATGGCCCGGGGGTGGGTAGTCACCAAGATCGTTCGGGAGATCGCACCCGGTGTGGGACCTCAGAGAGCTAAGCTGGCGCGTTTGATCCAGAAGGGAACCCCCCGGTTGGTAGTTGCGATGACAAGCGTCATAAGCCGCTTCGACTTTCGATTCTATGAAGCGCTTTGGCAGAACATGAATTCAGAGTTGGTTGTTGTGGACCGCTCGGACGAAATCGCAAACCGTGGTGGAGCGCTCGAGGATCTGACGGACGCGATAAATATTGCGTGCCATCGTCACTATGGCCCCAAGCGCGGAGCCGTGCTCGTAGAGATGCTTGACCGCGTGATTAAAGGAACGCTTCCGGTCTAGGAGTCTTCTCGCGATAGCTATTTATCTTGAGACTTATCGATCTGAGCAACGGCCGCGATGAGCTTGCTGCGGGAATCGATTCCAAGCTTCTTATAGATCGAACTCAACTGGTTTCGTACGGTAATCTGGCTCTTTCCTAGCCTCCTGGCTATGTCGACGTTGTGCAATCCTTCCGCGGCGAGAAGCGCACACTCGCGCTCGCGCCTCGTCAGCTGGTTAAGCTTATGAGATACGTCTAATACTCGATGCGAGGAATGGTCTTCCTCGAGTGTGACGAGGAAGGTCCCTTTTGAGAGAGTGAGCGACCGGGAAGGCAAGAATTCGATGCTAGCACTCAGCGAAGGAATGGAGGGGTGATGATAGTTGCGATGCAACGGCTTTCGATTTCCGAAGTTCGCCCCGGCTTTTAGGTTCATTATGCCCGGACGCATGCGCTCGATTTCCGCGAGAATGTCTCCCGGAACTTGAAAGCGGCGGGGATCCTTCAGGGGGGAAACACGTGCGCCTCGCTTCCATTGAGCACAGAGATGACTTGCGATGGAGTTGTAATGCAAAACCTTTAGATTCCAGTCCAGGATCAGATTCGCTGTCGGAAGCGATGACATGAAGTGACGCAGAGACGAGTGGACCAGGCGGGTTTCTTGATGTCCGGCCATCCGCCGAATGACACAGGCGAAGTGGGGTTGCAGCGCCTGGAGCTCCTGCATTTCCTCATCGGAAAATTCACCATGCTCTTTTGTGCGCAGCAGGGTCAGTGTGGCGAGCCAGGTATTTTCTCGCCAAGCTACGGCCGAGGCGGCGTACTCGGTGTTGTTAGGGCGCAGCAGCTTTTTGTAGAACGCAGACTGATGCAGCAGTTTCTGCGGTGTGTGATCAGAATGGCGCACGACAGTGACTTGGGGATTGATCGGGCTGCGCTGAAGCCAGATATCCTCGTTGTGGGTCTCAGCCATGTACTGGTCGACCAGCGGCTTGTATTTTAAAGGAAAGAAACGGCACGGGAGTTCGAACTCGAGAGGTCGAAAAAGGAGAATGAGAAACTGGGAGGGCAAGCAGGCTTCTACCAGCTCAAAGGTGACTCGCGCGAGCTTGCCGATATCATTGACCTCATGGAGTCGCACCAGCATTTCCTCGGTGTCCCTCCTTCTTTGAGACGGGAGAAATGACAGCTTTTGGTTCGTTTGTACCATAGTCAATTCGTCTTTTTATCCCATAGTTGATCTCGGAACCTCAGACTATGATGACCCCGAGGAGCACAACATTCAATGGGAATCACCACCGGCGCGGCTGGTGAAATGTCTATTACTCGGAAGATTCAAACGGAAGCCATCCTCAAAGGATCAATGTATGTGGAAAGTTGTAATTACCGAGATTCAGGACGCCAACGCCCTTGACCCAGAAAATGCCCCCGCGGGCGCCTTCTTCGTCAACACTGAGCGGTTTGCTCGGACAGTCGAGAACCTCGACCTCCCCAGGCTCATCAACGTGATCGACCGCATGCAATGTTCGCCGAGTGAACGCCGGCGGGAACACGGGATTCCTGATGAAAAGACTCCCTACCGGGGGATAAACCGCCTCGCTGAACTCGGGCTCGCATACCTTAAAGTACGCCGCAGGAGTAAGCCTTCAGGATCGATAAACTTCGCAAATCCACAAACCGATTTATGATCTTTAACAATCCCCGCAAAGGCTCGCTTAGCCAGCGAGGAAGGGGCCATCTTCAGGGGCTTTCGAACCCAAACCACCGTCAAGCGTCGAGCCACCTGAGCGAGCATGTCCTCACTGATGAACCGGAGGACGATATCGCGCAGCGTGACACAAAAGTCTTTGGATCCGACGACTTCATTTTTTTGAGCGACAACGTGAGGTGCTGGGTGGTTCGAGCCTCGGATATCATGACTCTCCAGGCCTGCGGAAATTACACGCGTGTGAACTTGAGTGGGGCCACCGCTTTAATCAGGCGCCCGCTTAGGGAATGTGAGTGCAGGCTTGATCCTTCCACCTTCTTTCGCACCAGAAGGGACTGCGTGGTCAATCTAAGGCAGGTGAAGCAAATGCGCATGCTCGACGCAAAGCGATTTCTCTTCGTTCTGCTCGATGGGAAGGAAGTTGCTATGTCCCGCAAGCAAAGCCTTCTCTTTAGAAAACAAAAGGCGCTCTAAGGCTGGGAAAAGCCGCGCCGTCAGCCGCAAAGGGCGGACCATAGCGGATTGATTCGGGCTGGTCAATGGGCCGTTTGTTAGTCTCTTAAGAGGCCAGCTTCCATCCGCCCCAATCGCGAAGCTTTCCAAGCGCCAAGGCGCGGTGGCTCAGGCGGTTTTTCGTCGCGGCGGGAAGCTGCCCGAACGTTTCGCAAAAGCCCTGCGGAATGAACAGGGGATCGTAGCCGAAGCCTTCCGTGCCCTTTGGTTGATTGACGATGATTCCCTCGACGGAACCGCTGAACACCGCAACCTTGCGACCCGCGCGCGCCAGGACAATCACGCACCGAAATCGCGCCTTGCGGTCCTTTCCACGGACGTTTTCGAGATTCTTCAAAAGGAGGGCGTTGTTTGCCGCGTCTGTGGCGTCTTCTCCTGAGTAGCGTGCCGAATAGACGCCCGGAGCACCCCCGAGCGCATCGACTTCAAGCCCGGAATCGTCGGCGATGACCCATCCCTGGTGAATCTGCGAAACAGCGACAGCCTTGAGGGTGGCATTCTCCTCGAACGTCTCACCGGATTCCTCGATTTCAGGCGTTTCAGCGAGCCCGCAAAGATCGCACACTTGGAACGAAGGACCGAGAATCGTCCTGATCTCCCGCACCTTGTGCATATTTCTTGTGGACACCAGTAACGAAATAAGCGAACTGGACATCTCTTCTGTGTTGCCCCGGAAAGCACGCAGAGCAAGAAATTGATTTCCCTCTGCGGGCGATCATTCGTTTGAGATAGACAACAATGCATTTGCTGCTTGAAGGCGGAGCCCGATGGGTGCATCAGGGCCTTGGCCGGCTGCGAGCCTGGCCCTGGTTCGTGGCGAGCATCGTGTTGGGATTCCTTATCAAGGAGAATTTTCCGTTTTCGCATTGGCCGATGTATTCGAATTTCGGGCGCGAATCAGGCTACGTGTATCTCGTAAACGGCAGGGGCGAGCCACTTGCCATCGCCACTTTCTTCGAAACCGCGCCTCGCCTTCGGCGTCAGTTCGAGCGCGAATGGAAAGCTGGACTGAAGCGCAACCGCCAAAACGAGGGAACCATTAGCAACGCCGAGATCGAACGGGAAGCGGCCACGCACTTGCTCCAGCGACTGGCGCGGCGATTGTCGCCCGAGAACCGCGCTGCCGTAGGCAGCCTTGGGCTCGTTCGAGCGCGTTTGAAAATGGACGAAAAGCGCAGCATCACGGTTTCGGAGCGTACCGTTGCAATGATTGGATTCGACGGAATACCGTTTGCGCCGTTTTCGCATGGCGCCACCGAGCCAAAAGAATCTCTTTGAACCAGGCGGCCAAACTTTACTTTTGAAATCGCGAGCCTTAACAGACATCGTCCCGCGCATCGACTTTGCATGGTGGGAGACCGCCCTGATGCGAACGGGCTTCGCCATCCTCCTGCTTGTTCGCTTCCCACCGCTTGCTTCCCTTCCTGCTCCCGGTGCCGAACTTCGCTTCCCGAACGGACTCGCGAAATGGATCGACTTGAGTTGGGCGCTCGATCCGGTTAGCTATTCGGTCATCACGGTCCTCCTCGCTGCGGCCGCCGCGCTTTACATCACGGGTTTCGCATTTCCCGTATCCGCGACAGCGCTTCTCTTTTGCTACCTGGTTACGGGCACTTTGCAAAACTCCCTGGGCTCCATCAGCCACTATTACCAAGTGATGACGCTAATGCTCCTTGGGCAGTCGCTCGCCGCGTGGCTGTGGGCAGCTTCAGCGCAAAATCGTTTGGAGGCGTGGACGCGCTCTCCGGCTGAATTGCATTCCTTTACGACGCGCGTGACATTGCAGGTTCTCGCAGGAAATTACGTTCTTTGCGCACTGACCAAACTGATCGCCAGCAAGGGAGCCTGGGTTTGGAACAGCCAGTACATGCCCGTGCAGTACGCGAAAATTCAAGCCCAGCAGTTTTATACGACCTTGGAACCCGTGGATATGGGCCTCGGAGGCGTCTTGAATGAACTCTGCACTCACCACCCGTGGTTGTGCATTTTGATTTATGCGCCTGGATTGCTTGTGGAACTGCTCGCTTTTCTCATGCTACTCGGCCGGAAGTGGTTGCTCGGTATGGGGGTGGCAGTCATCGCGATGCACGCGCTCGTTGACGTCACGATGGGACTTGGTTTTCCCCAACACCAGTGGATCTTCTTCCTCTACGCCGTCAACCTTCCCTTCTGGAGTGTGCAGGGACTTCGATACCTGCAGCGTGGCGTGGGGCGATCTGCGGCCTGAGAATCGTCCGTCGAAAAAAACGCAGATCTTGATTTTGCGGTAAAGCCATCGTGTCCTGTACCGCCCGCTATGGCATCCCAACGAAAGCAATTTCCTTTTTCTGATTTCGAGGCCAAATGGCAATCCCGATGGCTGGCCGATCAAGCATTCCGCGCTCGGAACCCCGCGGATACCGATTTCGATTCCGCCAAGCCGAAATTCTACGTGCTCGACATGTTCCCCTATCCGAGTGGCGAGGGCCTGCACGTGGGCCATGTCGAGGGATACACGGCCACCGATATCATCGCGCGTTATAAACGGATGCGCGGCTTCAACGTCCTGCACCCCATGGGATGGGACGCCTTCGGGTTGCCCGCAGAGCAATTCGCCATTAAGACCGGCCAGCACCCGCGCGTGACAACCGAGCGCAACATCGAGCGCTTTAGGGCGCAGCTTCAATCCATCGGCTTTAGCTACGATTGGGCGCGCGAGTTCAGCACCACCGACCCGGATTACTTTCGTTGGACGCAGTGGATTTTCCTCAAACTTTACAATTCATGGTTCAACCCGATTGCCCGAAGAGCCGAACCCATTGAGACCTACACGGGCGAGGATGCGGATGAGGTCCGTCTCGCCTATGTTGCCGAAATGCCGGTCAATTGGTGTCCCGCCCTGGGCACCGTACTGGCCAATGAAGAAGTGGTTGACGGCAAGAGCGAGGTCGGCGGGCATCCGGTGGAGCGGCGCCCCATGCGGCAGTGGATGCTGCGGATTACGGCCTACGCGGAGCGCCTTATCGACGAACTCGATGGATTGGATTGGCCGGAGGGAATCAAGTTGCTGCAGCGTAACTGGATTGGCCGTAGCGAAGGGGCTCTGGTGAAATTTGAGATTCCAGATTTCAAATTTGAAATTGAAGTTTTCACGACGCGGCCCGACACGCTCTTTGGTGCGACCTACATGGTTATCTCACCGGAGCACCCGTTGGTCCTGGAGATTACCTCGCCTGACAGGCGTGCAGACGTGGAAGCCTACCAGAAGGAAGTCGGTTCTCAGTCGGATTTGGAGCGTACGGAACTTAGCAAGGAGAAGACGGGCGTCTTTACCGGCGCGTTCGCGATAAACCCGGTGAACGGCGAGAAGATCCCCCTCTGGATTGCTGACTATGTCCTGATGGGCTATGGGACCGGGGCGATCATGGCCGTGCCGGCCCACGACGAGAGGGACTTCGAATTCGCGAAGAAGTTCGGCTTGGAAATTCGGCAGGTTGTTCAGGAATCCAACAAGAGTGCGGACGCCGCTGAGCCTTCGCCGGATGCTGCTTTCACCGGTGACGGCATCGCGATCAACTCGGGTCTGCTCGACGGTCTCCCCACCCCGGAAGCAAAGATCAAGATCGTCGCCTGGCTCGAACAGAACGGCCTGGGGCGCGGTACGATCAATTACAAGTTGCGGGACTGGCTTTTCTCGCGCCAACGCTATTGGGGCGAACCCTTCCCCATCGTTTGGACTCAGGGAAGACATAGCGCGCTGGACGAGGCAGAATTGCCGGTTGCCCAGCCGGAAATGGAGGACTTCAAACCAACTGGAACGCCGGAGCCTCCGCTAAGCAAGGCTCGCGATTGGCTAACTTACTCCGAGCAAGCACAGCGTGAGACCAATACCATGCCTCAATGGGCTGGCTCATGCTGGTACTATCTTCGTTTCTGCGACCCGAGAGCATCCGAGCGCTTCGTCAGTGCGGACGCCGAGTCGTACTGGATGGCCGGCCGTGCCAAATCTGACGCGCGCCGTGGCGGCGTGGACCTCTACGTTGGTGGCACCGAACACGCAGTACTTCACCTTCTCTACGCGCGCTTCTGGCACAAGGTGCTCTATGATCTCGGGTACCTTTCGACGTCCGAACCATTCCAACGCCTTGTCAACCAAGGGATCATTCTCGGCCCGGACAACCAGAAGATGTCAAAGAGCCGGGGGAATGTGGTCAACCCGGAAAACGTCATCGTCGAGTATGGCGCAGACTCCCTTCGGCTTTACGAAATGTTCATGGGCCCTCTCGAGCAAATGAAACCCTGGAGCATGAAGGGCGTCGAGGGGGTCTATCGTTTTCTTGGACGGGTCTGGCGCCTCGCGATGTCAGAAACCCAGGAGGGTGGCTGGGCGGTTTCGCCGGACCTTGCCGAAATCGAACTCACCGGTTCGCAACTGCGAGTGGCTCACGCGACAATCAAGAAGGTTACTGAGGACATCGAGTCGCTGGCATTCAACACCGCAATTTCGCAGATGATGATCTTTACCAACGAGTTCGTCAATTTGAGGCCTCGCCCAGTCGCCGGCCTGCGCATCTTGCTTCCCTTACTTTCACCGTTTGCTCCGCATATTTCCGAGGAACTCTGGGAGCGGCTCGGGGAAAGGTTCCCCGGATTCGAAGGTCGCGCCTCGTCTCAAGAATGGCGCCTTCACGACGAAAGCTTTCTCGCGGTCGAAGAGGTGGAATACGGGGTGCAAGTCAATGGAAAGGTGCGCGATCGTGTTCGCGCAAGAAAGGACGCATCAGATGCGGAATTGGAGGAGTCTGCCCTCGGGGCGCCGAAGGCTCGGGAAGCCATTGCCGGAAAACCTGTATCCAAAGTTATTATCGTGCGCGGAAAGCTGGTTAACATCGTACTGGCCAAATAGCCCTTCGCTCCGCAGCGCTCGCCCCGGCTCTCCGTTCTGCCTTCCTCGTACGGAGGCCCAAGTGTAGGTTTGAGCCATGGAAGTCTTGTTGGAATGCGACTGGCACGCCTGCCGCGAAAAACATGAGAGAAGGGTCCGCCGATGGATTGAGCCGAGACTTGCCCGCGCGTCGAGGAACGAGCCCCATCCCGTGGAAGACTTTCTGTTCGAATATTATGCGTACCGTCCCGCCAAGCTTCTGGGGTGGCATCCCGGAATCGGCATCACCCTGCAGGGAGAAACCGCACGCCAATACCTTTCTCACAAGAACTACGGACAAACTGCGGAGGGCCTAACGGCGGATGCTTCCACGCTGCCGCCGCAACGAATCGAGTCTATCCGCTGGTGTCTTGAAATGCTCCGTCGCACAAATGAGCGTTCGGGAGCTTTCGGCTGCTTTGGACTTCACGAATGGGCGATGGTTTATGGCGCCGAGACCGTTCGCCATGCGGCATGGCCGCTGCGCGTAACACCTGGAGAAATCGCTCGTCTTGTTGAATCAATCGGCCCTCGCTGTACGCACTACGATGCCTTTCGTTTCTTCACACCGGCCGCGCGACCCCTGAACAAGCACCAGCCCACGCGCGCAACAACCGGCGCACTCGAGCAGCCTGGCTGCTTGCACGCGAACATGGATCTCTACAAGTGGGCTTTCAAGCTGGCGCCCTTCACCGCCTCTGAACTGGTCGCGGACTGCTTCGAGCTCGCACTTAACATCCGGGTCCTCGACATGCGCGCGAGCCCGTACGATTTCACGATGCTGGGTTACCAGCCCGTCCCGATCGAAAGGCCCGAAGGACGCGCGGAATACGAAGCCTTACAACGCGAATTCGCCATTTGCGCAGCACCTTTGCGCGAACGTCTTATCAAAGTGTGCGATCAGGTCATTGAACAAGCCGGCTCGGGCGATCAGGCAGGTCTTGCCTCACGATGATCATCCCTGAAAACGTCCGTACCTGGGCGGAAATCGATTTGTCTGCCATTCGACACAACTTGGGTGTCGTAAGGCAGAAGATCGGCGAGAAGCCGGGAATCGCCGCGATCGTGAAGGCCAACGCCTACGGCCACGGGTCGCTAAAGGTCGCAGGAACGATCGCTGCGATGGTCGAGCTTTTCGGTGTGGCCAGCGTCGAAGAGGCGACCGAGCTCATCGAGCTGAAGCGCGACATCCTTCTCTTGAGTCCCTCGGCGCCCGGCGAACGCCGCGAAGTCGTCGCACGGCGCTTTATAGCCACAGTTTCCAGCGCCGCGGAGGCGGCGGATTTCGCGGGAGGGCGGGTCAACTTCAAGGTGGACACCGGAATGGGACGCATCGGCTGCTGGGAGGAACACGCACTGGAGGAACTTCGGGCGATACTGTGCCTGGGCAATGTTGAAGTTCATAGCATCTCCACTCACCTCCCCGTCCCGGATGAGGATACGCCCTATACGCTCGCCCAGCTTAATCGCTTCGCGGAAATGGCGGAAAAATTCCGGGCGCTCTCCCCCGCCGCAAAGATTCATGTGCTCAACAGCGCTGGCATTCTTGGGTTTCCCCGTCACGCGCACGACCTGGTTCGCCCTGGGCTCATGCTCTACGGGAGCGCGTATCCCGCGAAATTCCAGCCGCTGCTGCGCCCCGCCCTGACGTGGAAGGCTCGCGTATTACTCGTGCGCAGCGTGGGGCCGAACCGCAGCGTAAGCTATGGAAGAACGTTCGTCACTGCGCATCCGATGCGTATCGCGTCACTGGCTGTCGGTTATGCGGACGGATTTCCCCGGCAAGTCTCAGGACGGAACGCTCACGTCTTGATCGGCGGGATCCGCTGCCCGGTGCTAGGGCGAGTGACGATGGACCAGATTCTCGCGGACGTCACTCGGGTGCCCGATGCAGCGGCCGGGGACGAAGCCGTTCTCATTGGGCAACAGGGAAGCGAGATAATTCTCGCACGGGAGTTGGCCGAAAAGGCCGAAACGATCTCCTGGGACGTATTCACGGGCATCGGCGCGCGCGTGCGAAAGCTCTATTTTTAGAGGCGTCCGTTCGATTCCCGTGCTTTTCACCGGACTTTGCTTCCAAATCCGACAAACTGCTGGCAAATTAGCTCCTAACGCTCTTAAACCCATCCGACGTATTGTCTTTCTGATATGGCTCTCGCAAACGATCTCCGCAAAGGCATGGCCATCCGTTACAACGGAAATCCAGCCATCGTCCTTGAAGTTCAACACCGCACGCCCGGTAATCTGCGGGCCTTTGTTCAGGCAATCATCCGTTACATCAACACGGGAAAGTCGGCCGACGTCAGATTTTCTTCCACTGAGAAGGTCGATCTCGTGGATGTGAGTCGCAAGCAGCTCGAGTTTAGCTACAGCGATCCCCAAGGCTACCATTTCATCGATCCGGACACCTATGATACGATGACTCTGCAGGCTGAGCTGGTCGCCGATGCCAAGGACTACCTTGTTGAGAATCTGAAGGTGGAGGTTCTCAACATCGAGGGTCGTCCGGCTCAGGTCGAGCTTCCTTCATCGGTCGCGCTAAAGGTTACCGAATCCGCCGAGGGTGTCCGGGGCGACAGCGCCAACAACGTACAGAAACCCGCCACCCTCGAAACCGGCAAGATTGTGCAGGTGCCACTCTTCATCAAGGAGGGCGAGTCCATCAAGATCGACACCCGTACGGGCGCCTACATGGGACGGGCTTAGAAAATGTAGAGGCGACGAGTGAAAAATGGGACTCCGCAACGTGCTCGCCGCTCCGCATCGGGGCGCAACCGCCGCCGAAGTCGCTTAGAATTTTCCGCCGCCGGCGCGATTCCAACGCACGTTCCCAAGCGATGGGTCAAGCTGCTCGTCGGAATTTTCCTCCTCCCACCCGCCTGGGTATTGACAGAAACCTTCTTCACTGCGTTTGTGCGGGCAACGGTGCGGGATCGTTTTTGGATCACCGAGGAATTCTGGTTCTTCTCCCTGGGTGTTGTGCTCTGGCTGGTGGCTTTTTTTGGTTTGCCGCGCCCGCGATGGCTCTATGTGTTCGGTCATGAGCTCACGCATGCCATATGGGTGATGCTGCTTGGCGGACGAGTACACCGCTTTCGTGTGGGCAGTGATGGGGGGCACGTTCTCGCGGATCGTACCAACACGTGGATCGCGCTGGCACCGTATTTCTTTCCTATCTACAGCGTTTTCGCGATCGGCGTTTACGGGGTTTGTGGATTGTTTCTGGATGTAGCGCCTTACCGCCCACTTCTTTACGCGGTCATCGGAGCAACCTGGGCAATGCACCTGTCCTTCACCTGCTGGATGATTCCGAAGGGTCAGCCAGACCTCCACTATGGCGGGACGTTCTTTTCGCTGACCATCATCTACGTGCTAAACCTTGCGCTGCTCGCTATGCTGCTGATCATTGCGTCGTCGCAAGTGACCTTGGCGGGATTCGGACGCGAGTTGCTGCAGAACGCCGTGAACTCGACAGCCTGGATCACTCGCAACGCCGGTCAGATTTTGCGGTGAGCGACGCCGCGAAAAAGCTGAATTTTCTCCTCGAACTCCAGGAAACCCTCGGCGGCTGCATCCCGTTCGAGCGGTGGATGCGCGAGGCTCTCTATCACAGCGAGTTCGGCTACTACACCGCGAATATCCGAGAGTTCGGAAGGCGTGGGGACTTTACGACATGGCCGGTGATGAACAAAAGCCTTGGCCGTGCCATCGCACGGTGGGCTCTTGAGAACAGGCCGTCCGGACGCTGGAATCTCATCGAAATTGGCGCGGGATCCGGAGAACTTGCCGCCTCGATAATGAAGACAATCGGCTGGTGGAATCGACCCCGCTACCACATCGTGGAAATCTCACCGCGTCTGCGCAAGCTGCAGCAAGAACGCTTGGGATCGAGCGCTCGTTGGCACGCCAGCCTTCCCGAAGCGCTCGCCGCCACCGGCGGTACGGCTCTCATATTTTCGAATGAGCTGGTGGACGCGTTTCCCTGCAGGGTTTTCAGGAAGGACCCCTCCGGCTGGCGCGAGCTTGCCCTGCGCCTCGAAGCAGGGCGCGCTGTGGAGGAGTGGGCGACGCATCCGCTTCCCGATTCGACGGTCTTTTCGCATTCCTGGCCGGATGGCCAGCGTGTCGAAGTGCACGAAAGCTTTCGAGTTTGGATGCGCGGATGGCTTCCCGCATGGCGAGCGGGCAGTGTCCTCACCATTGACTATGGAAATACGTGTCCGAATCTCTATTTCCGGCGTCCGCATGGAACCCTGCGGGCTTACGCGCACCATCAACGACTGGAGGGTCGAGACGTCTACGCAGGCTTCGGATTGCGCGATCTGACCGCTGACGTGAATTTCTCCGATCTAATGAGCGACTCGACGTTTTCCGCCCCAGCGTTCAACACGTTGGCCGAGTTCGTCGCAAGGCATGATCCCTCCGCCGTGGAAGACCGCAGTGCAGAAATCCTTTATTCTTCAGGTGGCGCCAGCGAGGCCTTCAAGGCCCTCGTCCAGACGCGCTGACCGTGCGCGCGAACGATCCAGCTCAAAGGTTAGGCAGCTTTGGAGACGAACCCGCCTTCTTGCCAGTGCCTCCCTTATTACATCGATCCCTGACCGACAAATTCTACGCTCATCGTGTCGAATGTCATGAGAGGTGCAGCTGCCGGTAGGCTCTCAACAGCGTACACGCCCGAACCGACAAACTGTTGGGTCTGCGTATCAAACACCATCAGCCAGTGGAGTCGCTCGAGTTCCGCCATGCGCGCTGACGGCTGAGCCCTTCTGGCCGCGGCCCGCTTGTTCAAGTTGGCTTCGAGCCATTGTTTGGTCGGCTTGAGGGTTTCCACAGCAATATACCGATGGATCGCAGCAGGTCGCCGCCCTTCGCGAACTGCAAGGAGGTAAGAATGAACTCGTTTTTGCGCCATCGCCCGCTGCTTCGCACTCGGGGCGTACGAGGGATTGCCGAAATTGTGAGTGCCCGACACAGAATGACCGGAGTACCACCCTTTGCCCGTACCGACGTATCGGGCAATATACTTTCCAAACTGGGCCACCCGCCCTCTTCGTGGTGTATCAACGCAAACATATCCTCGAGCGCTCACGAAGTGACCGGTGCGAATGTCAAAAATCATGATGCCCCTGAGATCGACTGCGTCAGGGTGTCTCCCGGCCCACAGTGCGAAAAACGTAGCGGTCGTTTCGGAGTTGAGGGGCTTTGCATAGAGATGCTGCACGATCTCACTTTCAAAGAGCTTCGAGGTTTCGACTGCGAGATAGACTGGATGTGAGCCGTACCGGCCGGCGTTCTTCGCCCAGTATTGCCGGGCGCGTTCCTCAGCCAAACGGACGTCGTTCCGCCTCGGGTAATAGATAGCGATCGCAAAATCGCGATGATCGACGGGTTCGGCATACGAACAAATTTCGGCGAGCAAAAACGCAATCAAAAGAGAATGCCACATCCTGATTGGCATCCGGCGAAACGGTGGTGGAAGGCGGACCTCGTCGTGGCACGGTTCGCGCGTGCCCCTGTGGCCATCTTGTCCGCACCGGCTCACCATCCTCTGAGATGCCATTGTTTTCTGATATGATTGAGTTGTCCCCGCGAAGTTGCGAGGTATGGCCGCCTTCAGCATAGCCTTGTTCCCTTGAATGAAATCTTTGTTATCAATACGCACACACCAGATATTCAGATCCGAGAATTGTTTTAGAACAGGAAGCGCTCACGCGAGAGGCGAGGAAGGCGACACAGTACAGGTGGCACACTGCTGCGGGCTTACGTGCACCATCAACGACTGGAGAGTGGAGACGTTAGCTCCGGCTTCGGATTGCCAATTTCTCCGATGTAATAAGCGAATCGACGTTTTCTGCCGAAGCGCTCACCACGGTGGCCGAGTTCATTTCAATACTTGTTCCGTCCCACGGAAGGGATCGCACGGTCCTTTGCGCTCCCGATGGCGCAGGCAAGGTGTTTCAAAGTCCTTGTTTCAGACGCGCTGATCGCGCGTGTGAATAATCCAGCTCAAGGGTTAAGGTCCTTCGGGGATTTCCGTGGGATTTTTGCCGGGCTTTAGGGAGATTGGATCGAGCCAGCGTGAAGGCGACGGCTTGTTCACAAACCGGTAGCTCTGTCTTGGCGCCAGCGCCCGAGCTGTTTCCCTACGGGGCTCCGGC
>DATDAL010000122.1:0-5251 GCA_036525415.1 Terrimicrobiaceae bacterium
GACCAGTTGCGTGCTGTAGCATTCTCGCCCAACGCGCGGCTCACCGCTTGTGCCACTTTGCTTTCGATGATGCCACCTGGGCACCACATGTACGCTGCGTTCTCGCCGACTGCCAGCTCTTCAGGAAACCACGTTGCCTCGGCAAGCGCCGCCAACGCGGACAACGTCGAGCTTTGCTGGGTAAAGACGACGAGAAAGCGCGCAGGATCTTTGTCACCTTGGAGCATCGGGTTCTCCGCGACCACACGGGCGAACTCAGTTGCAGATTTGACAACGACCTGAGCGTCAACGTCGAGTTCTTTGAAAAGCGCGGCCCGTATATTTTGAGCATGCGCCTTGGGACTGCCCCACGGTGCATCAAGTAGAGTAGGGAGACACGAACGGGATGAGAGGCACATGGCCAATGACCGTTTGGTGTCTCCCCCTCATCGAACCGGACGTGCGGATTTCCCGCATCCGGCTCTCGGAGGCTGTTCACCGGGTTGCTTCAGGAGCTTTGCCAGTTGGTATGCATGGGGAAGCGTACGAGACCGTAATGATCGTGAAGGTGTGCATCGCTATACGTCTTCCCGTATCGGGCGTGGGTCTTAGCGTGTTTCTTCCACAACCAGCGGCGCAGCCGCTCTCGGGTGCTCCACTGCATTTTGTCGAAGACCCGCGTGCTGTTGGCATAATGAAAGTAGCCGATCCATCCCCGCAGCCGTCGATTAACGGCTGCGAAGACTTCCTTGGGCGACTTCCACAGCGTATCACGGCCGGTTTGTTCGCGTATGGCTTCGCGCAGTTTGTTGCAGCTCTTGGCGCTGGGTTCGCAATGCGGATAATAGTTGCCGCTTCGCGCTCTCCTGCGATTTAGCCGAAAGCCAAGGAACTCGAAGCTCTCACGGTCGAAGTCCACGATGCGCGTTTTCTTCTCGTTGAGTCGCAGTTTCCGGCGTTCCAGCCAACTTGCCAATCGCCGCTTCATTTCCGCCCCCTGTCCTTTGCGACAGAGCACCACAAAGTCATCAGCGAACCGGACCATGACCGCCTTCATGTGCCCGCCTCCGTTAACGGCCTTGTCCAGACCATCAAGATAGAGGTTTGCCAGCAGCGGGGAGATCACCCCGCCTTGCGGGGTTCCGCAGCGGTTCTTCACCTTGCGTTTGGTTCCCGTCTTCGGATCTTCTTCCACGATGGGCGCCCGCAGCCATCCTTTGATTAATTTCAGGATGCTGCCGTCGCTCACGCGCCCTTTGACCAGGCGCAGCAGCTCAGCGTGCGGGATGCTGTCAAAGTAGCCGCTCAAATCGGCGTCCACTACCTCGCGCCGCCCGCTTAACAACGCCGCTTTGATGGCGTCGATGGCTTGCTGCGCCCGTCGCTTGGGACGGTAGGCGTAGCTATTCTCGTGGAAGTCGGCCTCAAAGATGGGTAGCAGCAGTAGCATCACCGCTGTTTGCACCACCCGGTCTCTCACCGTCGGTATTCCCAACGGTCTTTGCTTCCCATCGGCCTTCGGAATATAGACCCGACGCACCGGACTCGGTTTATAGGCCTTCTCTCGGAGGGTCTCTTCGAGCCGCCTGAGCCATCGCTCCCGCTGCCCGTCCTCCTCCTTGAGCCATTGCACCTTCACTCCGTCCACGCCGGGAGCTCCCCCGTTGGCGATCACCTGCCAGAGCGCCGCCTCCAGGACTTCCCGGCGGCATACCTCTCCATACAGGCTCCATGCTTTCCATTTCGGCTTGCTTTTGGCTTGCCGGTAAAGCGTTCGCTGCAATTTCCGAACTCCCCTTGCCGTCTCCGGCACCGTGGGTGTTTCTATCCCTTGCGGGCCATCACCCGGTTCTCTGTCTGCTTGGAACGCATCAGCACAACTGCCCCGCCTTCGCTCCGTCCCGTTTTCCGGGATTTCCTCGCTACTATGCAGGGCTCCGACTCCTGCCCGCGCCGTTGCGGCCTCCCCCATTTTCGGGGTTGTGCCACACGTTGAGGCTCTTGCCTCACGCGCACAGGTCTCCCGGGTTATTGCGGTCGCCCTTTCCGACATGCCATCTCCGCCAACACCGCCAGAGCGATAGGCAGACCCCGACGGTTGTCCGGTCTGCCCCTGACAGACTTCGCCGGACAGGTATCGGCTCGTCTCCCTGGTTGTAGTCTTTTCGATGCTCATTGATTTGGAGTTCACTTCTGTTATGGCCTATCGGTTCAGAAGATGCCCCGCTTGCGGCTTCGGCCTCGCGGCCTCATTCCGGACATCTCTTTCGGTCGTGAACCGTCTAATTCGACCGGCGGGACTTTCACCCGCGTGGCTTCCGGTTTCCCCGGCGCACACCCGTCTTCTACAGTTTGGAGGATCACAAAAAGCACGGATCCTTTATTGATGCGGGTTTGCGGGCGGTTGGCGGCGTCCGAGTCGGAAATGTAGTGCAACTTCTGCTGCCTGATAGCGATTTGTTGTTGATTGCAGGCTTACGAACGGGATGGATGTGTGGAGTCCACTATTCCGAGCCGTGTTTTTCCGAGTCAAGCCCGCCAAAGGATACCGATACTTGCAGATCGCCCACAGTGTGAGGCGGGGCAAGACAGTGAGGCAGGAGATCATAGCCACGCTGGGCCGGCTCGACGTCCTCCAGGCGAGCGGGCAGCTTGAAAGCCTGATGCGGGGCGGGCTGCGCTACTGCGAAAAGATCAAAGTCATGGACGCGCATGCTGCCGGAGAGACGCAACCGGTGGCCATCACCAAGATCGGGCCGGACCTGGTGTTCGGGCGGCTGTGGAAAAGCATGGGGTTTGAGGAAATCGTGAGGGATCTGGCTGGCAAAAGCCGGCACACCTTCGCTCTGGAGCGGGCGGTTTACCTCACGGTGCTGCACCGGCTCTTTGCCTCGGGCAGCGACCGTGCGGCGGAAGCGTGGAAGGAAAGTTATCGCATCCCGGGGGCGGAGGAACTCTCGCTGCACCAGCTCTACCGGGCCATGGGCTGGCTGGGCGGGGAGATCGAGCCGGGAGTGCTGGGCAGCCCGCGTTGCACGAAGGACTTGATTGAGGAGAGCCTCTTCGACCGGGGCCGCGATCTCTTCAGCGAAGTGGGATTGGTCTTTTTCGACACGACCTCCATTTACTTCGAGGGAGCCGGAGGCAAGACCCTCGGCCGGCACGGGCACAGCAAGGACCACCGTCCCGACCTGCATCAAATGATCGTTGGGATCGCGCTGGACGTGGAGGGCCGTCCGATCTGCTGCGAGATGTGGCCCGGCAACACAGCGGACGCCAAGAGCCTGGTTCCGGTGGTCGAGCGCATGAGGGCGAAGTTCCGGGTAAGGGAGATGTGCGTGGTGGCGGACCGGGGCTTCGTGAGCGAGGCGACGCTCTTGGCGCTGGGGAAAATGGAACCGCCGGTGCACTATGTCATCGGGGCGCGGATGCGGCGGACCAGAGAAGTCGGCGAGGTCGTCCTGAAGAGTCGCAAGGAGTGGCAGACGGTGACTGCGGAGCGGGTTCACGCGAAGGACCCGGCTCCGCTGAAAGTCAAGGAGGTCGAGGTGGAGGAGCGGCGCTACGTGGTCTGTCTCAATGAGGAAGAGAGGCGCAAGGATGCCCATGACCGCGCGGCCATCCTGGAGTCCCTGGGCAAAGCGCTCGAAAGGGGCGACAAGAGCCTGGTGGGAAACAAAGGCTTCCGTCGGTTCCTGAAAACCGAGAAGGGCAGCCGCTTCGCCATTGATGAAAAGCTGGTCGCCCTCGACGAGCGTTATGACGGGCTCTTCGTGCTGCGCACCGACACCGACCACGATGCGGAAACCGTGGCCAATGTTTACAAAACGCTCTGGATGGTCGAGGACACGTTCCGCACAGCCAAGAGCATCCTGGAGACGCGCCCGATTTACCACAAATGCGATGAGACGATCCGAGGGCACGTGTTCTGTTCGTTCCTGGCTCTCTGCCTGAAGCGGGAACTCGAACTGCGCCTGGGGCAAAAAGGTCTCGCTGCCGAGTGGGCCGAAGTCATCCGGGGCCTGGACAACCTCCAGCAAGTCGAGGTCATCCTGCAAGGCAGTCGCTTCCTGCTGCGCGGCGAAATCAAGGGGCATGCTTCGCAGGCAGTTCGCGCCGCCGAGGTGGCTCTCCCGCCGGTCCTTCAGGAACTTGCCTGATAAGAGGCCAGGGCAAAATGTAGTGCCAACGATTTTTCGGCAAAACTTAACCTGTTGATGATCAACATCTCAAATTTTCAAACTGTAGAAGATGGGTTTGATAAACCCGTGGCCGTCGCAGTCAGGTCCAGGTACACGTGCGATCACGTGCATTCGAAAAGGTGATCCCCAATTGACCGCCAGGAAATACGAACCCTGTTACACCGCTCCGCACCTTCCTTTCGCAAACACTTCTGTTCCGAGTCACGCTCTGCGAGGAAACGGAGATCACGTTAAGAGCGGAACTGGTGAAAGAGTTTCCGTAACAAGCGTGACGCACAGCGGCAAATTTATCAGGCCTGGAAACAGAAAAGGGAGCGTGAGAGGCACTGAAGCTCTCATTTTCCCAACGGAGCGCTTTTGTTCGGATCGATTTTTGGGTTACCCCACAAACTTTCGCTCGAAATGCGACGCATCCATTTGTTTTGCTTCTGGGCGTGCAAATTCGACATGGAGATATCTGCGGACTGGCGCCAAGATGTCGTTCTTGTTTGGGGACGCGAAAGATGCATCGGCACGGAAGGTCGCCACGAAAAGGCCTCGCAGCAGGGTTGCAGCGCTACCGCTGCCCTTGGTGCCATGCCACCGTCTCGGTTCTTGAGGAAGGAATGCTGCCGTATCGAAAGATCACCACAGCCGAACTTGAGCAATGCCTGGACGATCCTGGGTCGGTGGCACGCACCGCGCCTCCCAACCTAAGGAGGATCTTGAGGGATGCGGTGCGAAGCTTCCGGCGCCATCTCCCGCAACTGAGAGTAAGGCTGGGAGCCTTGCTCGGAATCGGATCGGTCGAGAGTCCCCTTGATCAGGCTTGGAGAAACCTCCGCCTGCTCTACGGCGGCATCGAAGAGATACTCGGCGTTCTTGCCTCAACTTTCCGAACCTCACTTCTGCGGTCCTACGCAATCTCGAGCGCAGGCCCGTCACGAAACACGCGTAAACCCTGTTTTGGGCCAAAAGTTTCCGTCGCGATTATCGTGATAAACTTTCCGCAAATAGCGTGACTCGTAACAAGAATACGGCACGCGACGCAGCAACCTCCTCGTGAATGGTTTGCAAGCCGAGTTCACGCC